>CBFGLW010000008.1:0-99693 GCA_965649745.1 uncultured Mesorhizobium sp.
TCTACCTCACACCCGACGAAACCCGCCTCCATCGCTTCGGCAAGGATGGGATGGCGCTTTAGGCAAAAGAGTCCACTCGCGTTGAAAGGCATGACGATGCGGCTCGCCGGCAAATCGGCTCTCATCACCGGCTCGGCGCGAGGCATTGGTAAGGCTTTCGCCAGAGCCTATGTCCGTGAAGGAGCGACGGTGGCGATAGCCGACATCAACATGGAGGCCGCCGGGGAGACGGCTGCCGAACTTGGCGGCAAGGCTTACGCAGTCCGCCTCGATGTCACCAAGAGCGACTCGATAGAGACCGCCGTGAAAACGGTCGAAGGCAGGACCGGTGGTCTCGACATCTTGATCAACAACGCCGCCTTGTTCGATCTCGCGCCGATCGTCGAGATCAGCCGGGCAAGCTATGACCGGCTCTTTGCCGTCAATGTCGCGGGGACGCTGTTCATGCTGCAGGCAGCGGCCCGCTCGATGATCGCCCGGGGCAAGGGGGGCAGGATCATCAACATGGCGAGCCAGGCCGGCCGCAGGGGCGAGCCCTTGGTGGCGGTCTACTGCGCCACCAAGGCCGCCGTCATTTCGTTGACCCAGTCGGCTGGTCTCGATCTCATCAGGCATCGCATCAACGTCAATGCGATCGCCCCCGGCGTCGTCGACGGCGAACATTGGGACCATGTCGATTCCCTGTTCTCAAAATTTGAGAACAGGCCGCTGGGCGAAAAGAAAAAGATCGTCGGTGAAAGCGTCCCCTATGGGCGCATGGGCACCGCCGAAGACCTGACCGGCATGGCCGTATTCCTTGCAAGCGACGAAGCGGAATACATCGTCGCCCAAACCTACAATGTGGATGGCGGCCAGTGGATGAGCTGACCATGTCCGCCGGCAGGAGAATGAAATGACCGTGAAGCTTTCGTCCGCCACGCTCAAGAGCCTGCCCGCAAAGGTGGCCAAGCCCAAATATGGCCGTCGGGAATTGAAGGCTGGCATCCTGCACTTCGGCGTCGGCAATTTCCATCGCGCCCACCAGGCCGTCTATCTGGACGACCTCTTCAATATGGAGCTCGGCTGGGACTGGGCGCTGGTCGGCGCTGGCGTGTTCGAAGGCGAGAAGGCTGGCCGGGCTCGGCTCGAGCAGCAGGACTGGCTGACCACGGTGGTCGAACAGGATCAGGCCCACAAGAACGCGCGCGTCACCGGCGTGATGCTCGATTTCCTGATGCCCGGCGATGCCGCCGCCATTATCGAGCAGCTTGCCGATCCGGCGATCAGGATCGTCTCGCTGACGATCACGGAGGGCGGTTATTTCATCGATCCGGCGTCAGGCGTCTTCAATCCGACGCATCCGGAAATCGTCGCCGACGCCAGCAACATGTCCGCGCCGAAGACCGTATTCGGCATGATCCTGGCCGGCCTCATCCGCAGGCGGGAGGACGGCATCGTTCCTTTTACAGTCATGTCCTGCGACAACATTCCCCACAACGGCCATGTCACCTCCGACTGCGTGATCGGGCTGGCGCGCCTGGTGGACGAGGACCTGGCCGGATGGGTTACCGAGAACGTCGCCTTTCCGAACGGCATGGTCGACCGCATCACGCCGGCCACCTCTGATCGCGAACGCGCTATGCTGGCGCAGGATTTCGGCGTCGACGACAACTGGCCGGTTTTCTGCGAGCCGTTCCGGCAATGGGTACTCGAAGACCGGTTTACCGATGGCCGCCCGCCGCTGGAAAAAGTCGGGGTCCAGTTCGTCAAGGACGTCGCGCCCTACGAGCTGATGAAGATCCGTATCCTCAACGGCGGACATGCAACCATCGCCTATCCGGCCGGGTTGATGGACATTCATTTCGTCCACGAGGCGATGCAGGAACCGCTGGTTCGCGGCTTTCTCGCCAAGCTCGAGCGCGAGGAGATCATCCCGACCGTGCCGCCGGTGCCCGACACAAGCCTGGACGACTACTATGGGCTGATCGAGAAGCGTTTCGCCAATCCGAAGGTCGGCGACACCGTCAGGCGGCTATGCCTCGACGGTTCCAACCGCCAGCCAAAATTCATCATTCCGACCATAGCCGACAGGCTGAAAGCAGGACGGAGCGCGGCCGGGCTCGCGCTGGAGTCGGCGCTGTGGTGCCGCTATTGCCATGGCACCACCGATTCAGGCTCAATCATTGAGCCTAACGATCCGAATTGGGACCGGATGCAGGCGACAGCGAAGACGGCTAAGGACGATCCCGCTGCCTGGCTTGCGATGGACGACATTTATGGCGACGTCGGCCGGTCCGAGGCATTCGCAGCCGATTTCGCCGCTGCCCTGAAGGCGCTGTGGCAAAACGGGGTTCGGGACACGCTGTCCGCCTATCTGACCGAAAAGGCCTGAGCGACCTGCGTGAAGCCTGAACTTGTCATTTTCGATTGCGACGGCGTTCTGGTCGACAGCGAGGCGCTGTCAATATCCTCGTTGCTCGACATGGTGGCGAAAGCCGGTGGAACCATTGGCGAGGAGGTCGCCTATGAGCGGTTCCTCGGCCGCAGCATGGCATCGGTGCGCGAGATGCTGACGCATGAGTTCCGGCTCACCATCACGGATACCCATCTTTCGGCGATGCGCGTCGACCTGATGCGCAAGTTTCGGGAAGAGCTGAAGCCGATGGCGGGCGTCATCGAAATACTGGCGGACCTTCCGATTGCGTGCTGTGTTGCATCCTCCGGCACGCTCGACCGCATCCGTTATTCGCTTGAGGTGACGGGCCTGCTCGACCTGCTGGAGCCGCATCTTTTCAGCGCGACCATGGTGACCCGCGGCAAGCCGGCGCCCGACCTTTTTCTGCATGCCGCCGCCGCGATGGGCAAAGTGCCTGCTGCGTGCCTCGTGGTGGAAGACAGTCCCGCCGGCGTTCAGGCAGCGCAGTCCGCCGGCATGCGCGTCGCGGCATTCGTCGGCGGATCGCATGCGGCGGGTCCCGGGCTGACGGCGCGGCTTGCGTCGATGCATCCGGACTTTATATTCGCCGACATGGTGCAATTGCCCGGGTTGATTGCGCACATGGGAGCGAGAGAAAAAACCTCTTGAGGAACCGTTTTGTCTGCGCGGTCGATGTCGGCACCAGCAGCGCCCGTGCAGGCATACTGGACGAGCGCGGCCGGCTGCTTGGACGCGCCGAACAGCCGATCCTCATGCATCGGCTGAAGGCGGATCATGCCGAACATGATTCGGAAGACATCTGGTCAGCCGTTTGCCGCGCGGTTCGCGCCGCCCGTGAAAAGGCCGCGGTCGCCGCCGGAGATATCCTCGGCATATCGTTCGATGCCACGTGCTCGCTGGTGGTGCGCGACCGGCAGGGCGGCCAGCTCGGCGTGTCGACCGCAAGTGAACAACGCTGGGATACCATCGTCTGGCTGGACCACCGGGCCATTCGCGAGGCCGACGAGTGCACGGCGAGCCGGCATCGCGTTCTCGACTATATCGGTGGCGTCATGTCGCCCGAGATGGTTACGCCCAAGCTCATGTGGCTGAAGCGTCACCTGCCGGAGACATGGTCCAAAGCCGGATATTTCTTCGATCTTGCCGATTTTCTGACCTGGCGCGCCACTGGGTCATTGGCCCGCTCGCAATGCACGCTGGCGGCGAAATGGACGTACCTTGCCCATGAGGAGCAAGGCTGGCAGCGGGATTTCTTTGCAACGGTCGGCGTCGGCGACATCTTCGAACACGGCAGTCTCCCTGGCAAAGCCACGCCGGTCGGCGCAAATATCGGCCGTCTCACGCCGGAAGCGGCAGCGGCTCTTGGCCTGACGACGGATTGTCTGGTCGGAACAGGCGTCATTGATGCCTATGCCGGCGCTCTTGGCGTCCTTGGCGGCTTTGCCGGCGATATGGACAACATCGGCCGACATCTGGCGCTGATTGCCGGGACTTCCTCCTGCGTAATGGTCATGTCTGCCGACCCCCAGCCTTTTGCCGGCGTCTGGGGTCCCTACTACGAGGTGGCGTTGCCCGGATGCTGGCTGTCCGAGGGCGGTCAGTCGGCAACCGGTGCGCTGCTCGACCATGTCATTCGCTGGCATGGCGCAGGCGGCGAGCCGAATACGGCCACGCATGCCCGGATCGCCGCGCGCATCGGCGAACTCAGGGCCTTGGAAGGCGACGATCTGGCCGCACGGCTGCATGTACTGCCCGACTTCCACGGCAACCGCTCGCCGCTTGCCGATCCCCATGCGCTCGGCGTCATCAGCGGTCTGACGTTGGATTCCTCCTTCGACAGCCTTTGCAGATTATATTGGCGCACCGCCGTCGCCATTGCGCTCGGCGTGCGGCACATTCTCGAGGCGCTGAATGAGAACGGCTACGTCATCGACACGCTGCACGTGACCGGCGGCCATACCAAGAACCCGCTGCTGATGGAGCTCTATGCCGATGCCACCGGCTGTTCAGTCGTCGAGCCTCTGGTCGATGAGGCCGTCCTGCTCGGCACCGGCATGATCGCCGCCACGGCGGCCGGGGTCTATCCCGATCTAATCGCAGCCTGTGTCGCCATGCAGCAGGGCAATCGGAGGCGCGCATCCAACCCCGCAGCCCGTGCCCGTTTCGACCGGGCCTACCGCGTCTTCCTGGAAATGCACCGCCACCGGCAGGCGTTGGACGCCATTGTCCAGCTAAGTTGAAATGACGTCGCCAGCATGGCTGGCTCAATCTCTTCCTCGACCCGCATCTTGTTTTCAGTGTCCCTCTCGTTCAAAAGCGGGTGTTATCGGCATTTTCATGCCGTGTGGACTGCGGCTTCCGGTGAATCGCCGACGCGCCGCGACCTGAAAGAACGGAACAATGTCTGCGATCGAGGCCGGCGCCAAAGCGCCGGAAAATCCCTGGCGCTCCGAAGCGAAGGCAATGCTGTCTCTTGCCTGGCCGATGGTTCTGACCAATCTCGGCCAGACGGCGATGACGGCGACCGACGTGATGATGATGGGGCGGCTCGGACCGGATGCGCTGGCTGCCGGGGCGCTCGGCGCCAATCTCTATTTCATGGTGCTGATCTTCGGAATGGGGCTCGTGCTCGCCACGTCGCCGATGGTGGCGACGGAACTCGGCCGCTTTCGCCATTCGGTCCGCGATGTTCGGCGGACCGTGCGGCAGGGACTGTGGCTGGGCTTCTTCGTCACCGTGCCGATTTGGATACTCCTGTGGAACGGCGAGCGTGTCCTGCTCGCCATGGGCCAGGAGCCGGATCTGGCCAGGGAGGCCGGCACCTACCTGCGATGGATGCAGTGGTCGGTATTGACCTTTTATGGCTACATCGTCCTGCGGTCCTTCATCTCGGCGCTGGAACGGCCGGGCTGGGCCCTTGCCATCATCTTTGCCGCCGTCGCCCTGAACGCGGCGGCCAACTGGATGTTCATGTTCGGCAATCTGGGTGCGCCGCGCATGGGGGTGGCGGGCGCCGGCCTTGGCACAACGCTGTCGTCGGTGTTTTCTTTCGGCGGTTTGGTCGCGGTGGTGTTGCTCGACCGGCGGTTCCGGCGCTACCATCTTTTCGGCCGCTTCTGGCGCCCGGACTGGCCTCGCTTCCGCGCATTGCTGCGTCTGGGGTTGCCTATCGGCGGCATTCTCGCCTTCGAGGTCACTATCTTCAACGCGGCGGCGTTCCTGATGGGTTTGATCAGCGCGGACTCGCTGGCCGCCCATGCGATTGCTCTACAGATCGCCACGATCACCTTCATGGTTCCGATGGGGTTGAACCAGGCCGCCACGGTGCGGGTCGGCCTTGCTCATGGCGCCCGAAACCCCGACGGCGTCAGCTGCGCCGGCTGGACGGCCTACATGATGGGCGTTTCCTTCATGGCCATGATGGCTCTGGTCATGATCCTGTGGCCGCGGCTTCTGATCGGCGTCTTTATCGGCGTCGACGACCCAGCCAACCGCGACGTTGTCGTGCTTGCCGTGACGTTCCTGTCGTTCGCTGCGTTGTTCCAGATATTCGATGGCGCCCAGGCGGTCGCTTCCGGAATGCTGCGTGGATTGCACGATACCAATGTGCCGATGATCTACGCCGCGCTCGGCTATTGGGGCGTGGGCCTGCCGCTCGGCATAATGCTGGCCTTCCATTTCGACTTTGCCGGCAGCGGCATCTGGATCGGACTTACGGTGGGACTGGCGGTGGTTGCGGTGCTGCTTCTGGTGCGTTGGCTACGGCGGGACCGGCTGGCGCCGTTCTCGAAATAGGTGCTATGAGGCAATCGCAAAGGCGAATGCCAGCCGGAGGGTCGGATGCCAAAAACTGATATTGCGCGCCGGGTGTACAATCACACCTGGAAGCTCGATCCGATCGTGCGCAGCCTTCTCGACACCGATTTCTACAAACTGCTGATGCTGCAGATGATCTGGGGCATGTACCCCAAGGTCGAGGCGACGTTTTCTCTCATCAACCGCACGACCTCCGTCAGGCTGGCCGATGAGATCGACGAGGGCGAACTGCGCGAGCAGCTCGATCATGCCCGGACGCTACGTTTCACCAAAAAGGAAATGATCTGGCTGGGCGGTAACACCTTCTATGGCCGCAAGCAGATATTCGAGCCGGAGTTTCTGGCCTGGCTGGAAGGTTTCCGCCTGCCGGAATACGAGCTGCGCAGGAAGGACGGCCAGTTCGAACTGACCTTCTCCGGCCCATGGATGTACACGACGCTCTGGGAAATCCCCGCGCTCGCAATCATCAACGAACTGCGCTCCCGCTCGGCGATGAAGGCATTCGGGCCCTTTGCGTTGGATGTTCTTTATGCCCGCGCCAAGGCCAAGATGTGGGCGAAGACCGAGCGGTTGAAGCGCCTGCCCGATATCAAGATTTCCGACTTCGGAACCCGTCGCCGCCATTCCTTCCTGTGGCAGCGCTGGTGTGTGGAAGCGTTGAAGGAAGGGATCGGCGAAGCCTTCACCGGCACGTCGAACGTCCTGCTCGCCATGGACACCGATCTGGAAGCGCTGGGCACCAACGCGCACGAGCTGCCGATGGTCTTCGCGGCTCTGACCGATTCCGACAAGGAGCTGAAGCAGTCGCCATATCGTGTCCTGCAGGACTGGCAGCGCTATTATGGCGGCAATCTCCTGATCGTGTTGCCGGATGCCTTCGGCACCGCCGCCTTCCTGCGCGATGCGCCGGACTGGGTCGCCGACTGGACCGGCTTCAGGCCGGATAGCGCTCCGCCGATCGAGGGCGGCGAGAAGATCATCGCCTGGTGGCGCGAGCGGGGACACGATCCGAAACAGAAGCTGCTGATCTTTTCGGACGGCCTCGAGGTCGAGACTATCGAGGAGACCTACAGGCATTTCCGTGGCAAGGTGCGCATGGCCTTCGGCTGGGGCACAAACCTGACCAACGATTTCGAGGATTGCGCGCCGACGCCGACCGACCGGCTGAATGCCATATCGCTGGTCTGCAAGGTCACCGAGGCCAATGGCCGTCCCGCAGTGAAGCTTTCTGACAACCCCGAAAAGGCGACCGGCGACAAGCGAGAGATCGAGCGCTATCTGCGGGTCTTCGGTGAGAAGGATCGGGTCAAGCAGCTGGTCAAGGTGTGAGCGGAGGCGGCTTAGAGGACGGTAAGGCGATGGAACCAAGCCTTTCTCGTCTTTTCCGCCCCCTCTCCGCCTCGCTTCGCTCGACACCTCTCCCCCGTCCCGGGGGCGAGGATGGGAGCCGAGCTGGACGCACGTCCTCTCCCTTCGCTAAGTGGGGGAGCGAGGCGAAGCCGAGACGGAGAGGGGGCGGAAGCCTCTGGCTTTTCCTGGCTGCATTCGTGGTAATCTCTCCCGACCCCGCCTTGGCTCACGCATCCGACCGCGGTCACGTCCTGCTCCTGCCGACCGGCTATTATCTGGTCGGCGGCGCATTTGCCGTTGCCATCTCCTTTCTGGTGCTTGCGCTGCTGCCGCAAGGTTGCCTCGACAGGATCTGGCGTGGCTCGTTCCGGCTGGGGTCGTTTCCGGACACGCTTCGCCCCTGGGTAAGCGTGCTTTCTTTTGCCGGCTTTGCCCTGTTGGTCGCTGCCGGGTTTTTCGGCAGTCGTGATCCGCTGTCGAACCCGTTGCCGCTTTTCGTCTGGACGCTGCTTTGGGCAGGCCTTGTCCTTCTCCAGGGTCTCGTCGGCGACCTTTGGTCCTGGCTGAATCCTTGGTACGGACCATGGCGGATTGTATCGCCGGTTAGTGGCGGGCGACCGCTTCTGAGCCTGCCCGGATGGCTCGGCTATTGGCCAGCCTTTATCCTGTTCGCGGCCTTTGCCTGGTTCGAGCTGATCTATCCGGCCCCAGACGATCCGGCGCGTCTTGCGCTTGCCACGGGGGGATACTGGCTTTTTTCCTTCGTCGCCATGCTGCTCTTCGGCTGGCGGGAATGGAGCCGGCGAGGGGAATTCCTGACGGTCTTCTTCTCGTTGATCGCCCGCTTCGCCGTGTTGCGGCGCGACGGCTCGAACCTGTCGCTAAACTGGCCGGGCGCGAAAATGCTGGATGTCGAACTCCTTCCCCTGAGCGGAACGGCATTCGTCCTGCTGACGCTATCGTCGGTTTCTTTCGACGGCCTGTCGAAGACGTTCTTTTGGCTCGGCCTGTTCGGCGTGAACCCGCTGGAATATCCTGGCAGGACCGCGCTGATCGGGGTCGGTACGTTCGGTCTGGCAACAATCTTCGTATTGCTGGCCGGCCTGTTCTTCCTCGCGGTCTTCCTCGGTCGGGCCCTTGCAGGGTCCGGCAAGACAGGGCTTGTCGGGGCCGCCGGCCTTCTGGTCTGGTCGATCATGCCGATCGCGCTCGCCTATCATGCCGCGCACTATCTGACGGTTCTGCTGGTGGATGGCCAATATGCTCTGGCAGCCCTGTCCGATCCCTTCGCGCTCGGATGGGATGTCTTCGGCACAGCGCAGATGCAGATCGAAGCAGGCATCGTCGCCGGCGCCCAGTCCGCCTGGTGGCTGTGGAACCTGCAGGCCGGCGCCATAATTGCCGGCCACGTGCTTGCCGTCCTGGTCGCGCACGCATTGGCGGAGCGTCTTTATTCGGTGGGCTCGCGCGCCGTGCTCAGTCAGTTGCCGCTCACCCTTTTGATGATCGCCTATACGGTCTTCGGTCTGTGGCTGCTGGCCGCACCAACCGCAGGCTAGGGATTTCACTCACCAGTAACGGTGCAATGTTCCTTGTCAGCCAACGGCTTTGATGATTTGTAGGGCCGGTGAATTGAGCTCTCCGCGCGGGGCAATGTTCCCGGCGCTGGTCAAAGTCGAGAAGAGGGACCGCCGTGACCGACAGCAAGGGATATTTCGATCTTTCCAGGAACCGGCTGAGCCGCCGCACCGCGCTGAAGGGCCTTGCTGCTGGCGCTGGCCTGGCCGCGGCGCCCGGTTTCGTCCGTTATGCGCAGGCGCAAAGCTCGGCCCCCATCAAGATCGGCTTCCAGTCGCATCGCACCGGCATCGGCGCCGCCTATGGCCGCTGGTATGAAAAGACCACAGCTGCGGCGGTCAAGGCGATCAATGCCGCCGGCGGCATCAATGGCAGGCCGGTCGAGGTCGTCATCGAGGATGATGGCACCGACCCCGGCCGCGGCGCCGAGGTGGTGGCCAAATTCGCCACCCAGCACAAGACAGACATCGTCTTCGGCACGCTGTTCTCGCATGTGGTCATCGGTTCGGCACCGGCGGCAGGGGAAAACAAGATCCCCTATTTCGTCGTGAGTGAAGGCCACCACGTCGCCTCGACCAAGCTGAACCGCTACGTCTTCCAGCCCGGCATCACCGACGTCAAAAGCCAGATCCAGGCGATGGCGCCATGGATCGCGTCGAATGCCGGCAAGAAGGTCTGCCAGATCTTCCCCGATTTCGCCTTCGGCTACGACCACCGCGACTACCTGCCTCCGGCGCTCAAGGCGCAGGGCGGCGAGGTCATCGCCCAGATCGCCATTCCGCCGACGGAATCCTCCTTCACCAAATACTTCCCCCAGATTCCCGCGGAAACCGAGGTCATCTATCATGTCATGGTCGGGCCGGCGGTGCTGACTTTCGTCAAGGAACTGGGCGAGTTCTACGGTTCGAATCGGCCGCAGCTGTTCGGATTCATCGATTCGCTCGAGGCTGTCGATATCAACAGTCCTGGCCTCGAATTTCTCGACGGCAGTCACTTCTGGGAAGGCTCGCCTCGCTACGCGCAGGCGGACGATTCCGAGGCGCAGAAGGCCTATCGCGCTGCCGTCGGCATCGACGACAATGGCGCCGCCGTCGGCGACCCCAAGGACGTCTCGACCGCGGCCCATATGTTCGGCTGCTGGGAGACGCTCTACGTGGTCAAGAAGGCGATGGAAGATGCCGGCTACAAGGGGCCGGAAGACCGCGCCAAGCTCGTCGAGGCGACCGAGGCGCTGACCGAGTTCGCCGAGGGTCCGGAGCACCCGCAGGGCCGCAAGACCTTCAACGGCAAGATCCATCAGTGCTTCGGCATCCAGAACATCTCCAAGGTGGAAGGCGGTAAGCTCAAGGTCGTCCACAAGACGACCATTGAGGATGGTCTCTACGAGCCGGAAGGGGACTACACGACGCAGGCGCTATAGATCCTGCGGTCATAGATGGCCTTCGGTCCCCACCTGCTCCTCGCCTCGCTTGAAGGCCTCGTCACGGCGGCGGTGCTGGCGCTTACGGCGCTCGGCCTGTCGCTGGTGTTCGGCGTCATGCGCATCGTCAACGTTGCGCATGGCGAGTTCTTCATGCTCGGCGCGGTGCTGGCCTGGGCCATTACCACGGCGATAACCGGACACCCCGCGCTCGGCTTCCTGGCTGCGCTGGTGATCTCTCCCTTCGTCGTCGGAGCCGTCGCGCTTGTCTCTGAGCGGCTGGTGCTGAGACGGCTGAGCTATAATCCCGAAGCCACCATCGTCGCCACCATCGGCATGCTCTACATCATCCAGCAGCTCGCGCTGACCTTCTATGGGCCGGAGGCGCGGCCGGTGGAACCACCCTTCAACTACCGCGTCTTGCTGCCCTGGTTCGGATACTCCGGATACAAGCTGTCGGTGGTGGTGGCGTCGGCCCTGCTGCTGGTGGCGACATGGCTGGTGCTGACGCGCACGAAGATCGGCATGGTCATGCGCGCCACGCAATATGACCGCGAAACAGCGCAGGCGTTCGGTATTCCCGTCGAGCGCGTCTATGCCGGCGTCTTCGCCCTTGGGGCCATGCTGGCGGCGGTGGCGGCGGTGCTGATCGTCCCGATCAGCCAGGCGCATTACCTGATGGGTCAGGACCCGCTGCTGCTTTCCTTCATCGTCGTCATCATCGGCGGGCTGGGTTCGCTGCGTGGCACGGTGGTCGCCGCCATCATCATCGGCCTGTCCGACGGCATAATATCGGTGTTCTTTTCCCCGACGCTGGCCAAGATCATCGCGACGTTTCTCGTCGCCATGGTGCTGGTGTTCCGGCCACAGGGCCTGTTCGGGACAACGGCGCGATGAAGGGCGAAGCGTCCGCTCTCAAGGCCTACGGGCTCCACATCGCGGTCGTCGCGCTTCTGTTTGTCTTGAGCTTTGTTCTTCCTCCTTATCACCACGGTCTTGTCGCCCGCATCATGGTGCTGGCAACCTTCGCCATGGGCTATAATCTGCTGTTCGGCTATGTCGGCCTGCTCAGCCTCGGCCATGCGATGTTCTTCGCCGCCGGCCTCTATGGCGCCGGACTGGCCGTCTATCATCTCGGCTGGAGCGTCCCGCTCGCCTTCGCCGGCGGGATCGGGTGCGGCGCTCTCCTGGCGTTGGTCATCGGGCTTCTCGCGCTGCGCACCAGCGGCGTCGCTTTCATGATCGTCACCATGATGTTCGCGCAGGTCTTCTATCTGACCGTTCTCTATTTCGCGCGCTGGACCGGCGGCGATCAGGGATTGGTCGTGCCGCAAGGAACACGCGTCTTGAATCTCGGCGGCGCATCGTTCGATCTCACCAACCCGACCGTCCGGTATATGGCGGCGCTGGCGCTCTTTGCCGTCGTACTGGTGGCGGTCGTGGCACTGGTACGTTCGGGTTTCGGCCGGGTGCTCATCGCCATCCGCGAGAATGAGGAGCGCACGAAGATGCTGGGCTTTGACACGTTCGCCAACAAGCTGGCGGCGGTTGTTGTTTCCGGCACAGTCTGCGCTGCTGCCGGCGCGGCCTACGCGTTGCTGTTCGGTTATGTCGGGTCGAGCTTCGCCTCGGTACAGTATTCGATCCTGCCGCTGCTCTGGGTGCTGCTCGGGGGTGCCGCCACAACACTCGGTCCGCTAGTCGGCACCCTGGTCATGTATTATGTCACCGACATTGCGAGCAGCTACACCTCCGCCTGGCTGCTTATCGTCGGCGTCATGCTGATCGTCATCGTCCTGTTCTTTCCCAAGGGCATACTGGGAACGATCCGGCAGCGCTGGCTGGAGTGGCTGCCATGACGCCGCTGCTGACCACCAGCAAGCTGTCGCGCAATTTCGGCGGCCTGCGCGCCGTGCAGGAGGTGGACTTCAGCCTGATGCCAGGCGAAATACGCGCCGTCATCGGCCCCAACGGCGCCGGCAAGACCACCTTCGTCAGCCTGATCTGCGGGCGCATTCCCGTGTCCTCCGGCCGAATAATTTTCGACGGCGCCGACATCACGTCCCTGCCGGCCTACAGGAGGGTGCGCCTGGGCATCGCCTACACGTTCCAGATCACCAGCGTTTTCGCCAATCTCTCCGCCTATGACAACGTCGCGCTGCCGGTGCAGCGCACGCTCGCCGACGGCCGCTCGAAGCGGGCGGTCCATACCAGTGTGATGGAAGCGCTGGAGCGGACCGGTCTGGCCGGACGGGCACACACCTTGGCGGGATCGCTCTCCTACGGGCATCAACGCCTCCTCGAAGTGGCGATGGGGCTGGCTTTGAAGCCGCGCCTGCTTATTCTGGACGAGCCTACGCAAGGGCTCGCAGACAGCGAGATCGAGAATTTCATCGACCTTGTCCGTGACATTGCCAGCGACGGCACGGTGCTCCTCATCGAGCACAACATGCCCGTGGTCATGGAGCTTGCGGGCCGGATCACCGTCATGAATGCAGGGCGGGTGCTGGCCGAGGGGACGCCGGACGAGGTGAGGGCTGATGCGCGCGTGCAGGAAGCCTATCTCGGGGCCGCGCATGTCTGATATCCTCGCCATCTCCGGGCTGGATTGCTTCTACGGCGAAGTGCAGGTCCTGCACGGCCTCGACCTGACGCTCGCCAGGGGTGAAGTTCTGTGTCTGCTCGGCCGCAACGGCGCCGGTAAGACGACGACGCTCAAGGCGATCATGGGTCTGGTTCCGGCTTCCGCCGGCTCGATCAGATTGGAAGGCCGGGAGCTGACCGCTTTGCCGGCTCATGAAGTTCCGAAAGCGGGCATCGCCTATGTGCCGCAGGGCCGCCGTCTGTTCGCCGAGATGACGGTGGCCGAGAATATCGAGATCGGTCTGATGACGCGTGGCAAGGGCGGGGCGGTTCGCGAATCCGTGCTCGACCTCTTCCCGGTGCTGCGCGAACGGCTGAAGCAGCGTTCGGGCACGCTTTCGGGTGGGGAACAGCAGATGCTGGCGATGGCGCGGGCTCTGTGTGTCGAACCGCAGGTGCTGCTGCTGGACGAGCCGACGGAAGGCCTCATGCCGTCGATGATCCAGAAAATACGGGAAACGGTGGCGCAGCTTCGTACACGCGGCGTCTCGACCGTTCTGGTTGAGCAGCGCGTCGACGCCGTTCTTCCGGTGGCCGATCGCGTCGCCTTCATCGAGAACGGCCGCAATCGTGAGACGATGGCGGTGGAGGCGCTGCGTGCCGATCCCTCGGCCGTCCGGCGCTATGTCGGCGTCGGGTGAGAAAATTCAGCGGAAGAACAGCAGGCTTGCCAGCACGAAGGTCGGGATCAGCACCGCGCCCGACCACAGCATGTAGCCGAAGAAGCCCGGCATCCTGATGCCCTGATGCCGGGCGATGGCGTAGACCATGAAGTTGGGGGCGTTGCCGACATAGGTGTTGGCGCCCATGAATACGGCGCCGGCCGAGATCGCCGCCAGCGTCGAGGCAAGCTCCGTCATCAGCCTTTGCGCATCGCCGCCGGCCAGTTCGAAGAACACCAGATAGGTCGGCGCGTTATCGAGGAAAGAGGACAGCGCGCCCGTCAGCCAGAAATAGGCGAGGTCGTTCGGCTGGCCGCCGTCGCCGGTGACCATGGCCACCAGAGGCGCCAGTGCGCCCGAAGGCCCGGCGCGCAGGATGGCGATCACTGGCACGATGCAGACGAAGATGCCGGCGAACAGCTTCGCCACTTCGGCGATCGGCCCCCAGGTGAAGCCGTTGGCCCGGCGATATTCCTTCCGCGAGATCGCCAGCGAAATCAACGCCAGGGCGACGATGACGATATCGCGCACGAGGTTCTGCGTTTCGATTTCGACGCCCATGATCGAAAACGCAACGCCCGGCTTCCACACCGCCGACATCAGGATTGCGGCGATCACGCCTGCCAAAAGCACGATATTCGGCAAGCCCCGCAGCCGCACCTTGGAGTCTGGCGTGGGGTCTTTGATCTTGGCTGCGCCCTCTTCGCGCTTGTGGAAGTAAAGGTCCAGCGCCAGGAAGACCGCGAGCACCGCGCCGCCGACGAACAGCGTATCGGGCAGGATGTGGACGGTCGTCCAGAAGAAATCGACGCCGCGCAGGAAGCCGACGAACAGCGGCGGATCGCCGAGCGGCGTCAGCGAGCCGCCGATATTCGAAACCAGGAAGATGAAGAAGATGATCACATGGGCGTTGAAGGGCCGGTTGTCGTTGGCACGGATGACAGGCCGGATCATGATCATCGACGCGCCAGTCGTACCGACCACGGAGGCCAGAACGGCGCCAATGAGCAGCAGGCCGGCATTGACCAGTGGCGTGCCGTGGATATTGCCCGCCACCAATATGCCGCCGGAAATGGTGAACAGGGCGAACAGCAGGATGATGAAGGACATGTATTCGAGCAGCATGGCGTGCAGCACCGACTCGGTTGCCGCGCTCGTCCCATAGGCCCAGGCCATCGGCGCGATCGCCAGCAGCGTCCAGCCCAGGGTGATCTTGCCGTAATGATGCTCCCACACATGCGGGAAAAGCAGCGGCCCGGTAGCGATAGACAGGAGCAGCCCGGCAAAGGGGACGCCCCACCACAAGGACATGGCTTCGCCCGGAAGCGCATGGCTTTCCGCTGCGAAGGCCGTGGCGGAACAAAGTGTGGCAAAGGCCAGAGCGGCCAGTCCGGTCGCCAGCGTCAGAAGTCGCACGTCGCCCAATCCCCGATTATCTATCCCTTGGGGCTTTTGCCCTTGTCGCTTTTGATAGGCAAATTCATGCCAGCGCAACCCCTGCGTCCCGCATTCGCTTCAGCATGGCGTCGAGCGAACCGTCCAGGTCGATGGCCCGGCAGGCGTCGAGCTTCACGGTGGCGCCAAAACCCTGTTGGACCGCGTCGAGAGCCGAATAAGCGACGCAGAAATCGGTCGCGAGCCCGACTAGCGTGACGGCGTCGATGCCGCGTTCGCGCAGATAGCCGGCCAGTCCGGTCGGCGTCTTGTGATCGTTCTCGAAAAACGCCGAATAGCTGTCGATGTTAGGGCGAAACCCCTTGCGCAGGACCAGTTCCGCCTTCGTCCATGCCAGCCCGGAATGAAAGCGCGAGCCGGTGCTGCTCTGGATGCAATGGTCCGGCCACAGCGTCTGCGGTCCGTAGTCCATCTCGATCGTCTCGAACGGCTTCTTGCCTGCATGGCTGGAGGCGAAGCTGGAGTGACCGGCAGGGTGCCAGTCCTGCGTCATGACGACATGATCGGCATGGCGGATGAGGTCGTTGACGAGCGGAACGATCTCGTCGCCGCCATCGACGGCAAGCGCCCCGCCAGGACAGAAGTCGTTCTGCAGGTCGATGACAATGAGCGCCTCGTGGGACAAGAAAGCCTCCTCGCGAACGGAAGGCAGAACCTCGACCAGATGGCGGTCTCCGTCAACCGCGAACCGCACCGTCTCAGCCCGCAAAACTCGGCTTTGACAATATGACGCGGCTTGATATCATTTGCATACGAATAATTTTTGGCCGGCAGAACCGGTTGGTCTTGGGGAAGGCCGCTCCTCGCGGAGACAATGGAAGGCAGGCGTGACTCGTTACGCAAAGCCCACCGAACTCGAACAGGCGCTCGCGCTGCTTAGGCAGGGGCCGTGGCGCATCCTTGCGGGCGGCACCGACTTCTATCCGGCTCTGGGCAATCGCCCGTTGCGGGAAAACATCCTCGATATCAACGGCCTGCCTGCGTTGCGGGGCATCGCCGAAACGGACGGCCATTGGCTGATCGGCGCGCGCACAAGCTGGACCGATATCATCAGGCATCCATTTCCGCCGGCCTTCGATGCGCTCAGGCAGGCGGCGCGCGAAGTCGGTTCGCAGCAGATCCAGAACGTCGCTTCCGTCGCCGGCAATCTCTGCAATGCCTCTCCGGCGGCCGACGGCGTTCCCGCGCTGATGGTGCTGGGCGCCGAGGTCGAAGTCAGGTCCGCGGCTGAGACGCGGTATCTTCCGCTCCAGACCTTCATTCTCGGCAACCGCCGCACCGCGTTGGCTCCTGACGAGATAGTGACAGCCATCCGTATCCCGAAGACCGCGACTGTGGGCGGATCGGCCTTCGTCAAGCTCGGCGCACGTCGCTATCTGGTAATTTCCATTGCCATGGCCGCCGCAAGGATTGCGGTCGAAAACGGAATTGTCACCGACGCGGCGATTGCGGTCGGCTCCTGCTCGGCTGTCGCAGCGCGGCTGGCAGGCCTTGAGCGCGCTTTGCTGGGGCGACCGGTCGCAGAGCTGACGGACGTGGTGAAGGATACTTCGATCGACGAACTCTCGCCTATCGATGACGTGCGCGGCACCGCCTCCTACAGGCGGGATGCGGCACGGGAGATCGTTGGCCGCGCCGTGCTGGCCGCGGCAGCGCATGCGCCTGTCGAGGCGGCGGCATGAGCGTCGATGGCTTCGATATCCGGTTCGCGGTGAATGGAACGGCGGTTTCCGTCAACACCGATCCGGTTCGTCGTCTTTCGGCGCTGTTGCGTGACGACTTGCGGATGACGGGCACCAAGGTTGGCTGCGATGCGGGGGATTGCGGCGCCTGTACAGTGCTATTGGAAGGGTCGCCGGTCTGCGCCTGTCTGGTGCCGGCGGCGTCGGTAGCCGGTCGCTCCGTCACGACCGTGGAAGGTCTCGCCACCTGCGACCTGTCCGCCCTCCAAGCCTCGTTCCTGAAGCATGGTGCGGCCCAGTGCGGCATCTGCACGCCCGGCTTGCTCGTTGCGGCCACAGCCTTGCTGGAAAGGAATCCCTCGCCGACCGAAGCGGAGGTGCAGGACGCCTTGGGTGGCGTCTTGTGCCGCTGCACCGGCTACCGCAAGATCGTCGCGGCGGTAATGGACGCAGCCCCCTACGCCCGGGGACTGGACCGTCGATGGCCAAGGGTGGGGCAGGCTGTGGGTGCGTCGCCGGTGCGGCTGGATGGCGTACCGAAAGTGACGGGCGCTGAAAAATTCGGCGCCGATTCCTTTCCGGACGACGCGCTGGCGGTGACGGTGATCCGGTCGCCCTATTTCCATGCCGATTTCAGTTTTGGCGACCTGACAGGCTGGGCCGCTGCTAGGCCGGGCGTCGCCGGTGTCTTCACGGCCGCCGACATTCCCGGAAGCAATTGCTTCGGCGTGATCGGGCCCTTTGCCGACCAGCCGGCGCTGGCCGAGGGATGCGCGCGGTTTCGCGGCGAGGCAGTGGCGCTCGTTGCAGGCGAGCGCGAAGTGATGCTCGATCTCGACCTGTCGGACTTCCCCGTCGAATGGCATGAGCAGTCGGGTGTGCTCGACCCGGCAGCGGCTGCGTCGAAAGGCGCGTATCGCATCCATGCCGACCGCGACGGAAACCTGCTGACCAGCGGTTTTGTCGAGCGCGGCGATCCGGATGAGGCGTTTGCCAGCGCGGCTTGCATCGTCTCCGGTGCGATAAGCACATCCTACGTCGAGCATGCCTATATCGAGCCCGAAGCAGGCCATGCCTATATGGATGGCCATACGCTGGTGATCGTCGCCTGCACCCAGGCGCCCTACATGGACCGAGACGACACCGCCAAGGTGCTTGGACTCGCGCCTGAAAAGGTCCGCATCGTGCCGACTGCCACCGGCGGCGGCTTCGGTTCCAAGCTCGATATTTCGCTGCAGCCGCTGATCGGCCTCGTCGCCCTGAAAACAGGTCGGCCTGCCGCGCTTGCCTACACGCGCAGCGAATCCATGATGTCGACGACCAAGCGCCATCCGGCCGAGATGAAGGCGCGCATCGGCGCCGATGCGGCAGGTCGCATTGTCGGCATGACCTTCGAAGGCGATTTCAACACCGGCGCCTATGCGAGCTGGGGGCCGACCGTCGCCAACCGCGTGCCGGTCCATGCCAGCGGTCCCTACTTCACGCCGAACTATCGCGCGACAGGCCGGGCGATCCACACGAATGGACCCGTATCGGGAGCCTTTCGCGGCTTTGGCGTTCCGCAGGCGACGATCATGCAGGAGACCCTGTATGACGAGCTTGCGGCGAAATTGAACGTCGACCGGCTGGAATTCCGGCTGCGCAACTGTCTTCGTAACGGCTCCGAAACGGTGACCGGCCAGCGGCTTGAAAGCGGGGTCGGCATCGCCGAGTGCCTGGAAGCGCTGAGGCTGGATTGGCAGCGCGCTTTGAGCGATGCAGCTGCCTTCAACGCAGCGAACGCCACGATCAAGCGCGGCGTCGGCATCTCCTCCTGCTGGTATGGCTGCGGCAACACCTCGCTGCCGAACCCGTCCACCATCAAGGTCGGTTTGTCGCCAAGAGGCGAGGTGGTGCTGCACCAGGGTGCGGTCGATATCGGCCAGGGCTCGAACACGGTAATCGCACAGATTTGCGCCGATGCGCTCGGCCTGCCGCTGCGGTCGCTGCGCCTCAAGGGCGCCGACACCGCCACAACACCGGATGCCGGAAAGACGTCTGCCTCACGCCAGACTTTCGTGACCGGCAAGGCCGCGCAGAAAGCAGGGCAGGCGCTGCGCGATGCCGTCCTGCGCTTCGCGAACGTTTCGACCCAGGCTTCGCTCGACCTCGATGGATCTGCGGTGGTCATTCGCGAGGGCGAAGCGGTCCGCCGCGTCGATCTGTCCTCGATGCCGGTGGACAGCGACGACTTTGTCTTCTCTGCCGAGGAGACCTACGACCCGCCCGTCACGCCGCTTGACGCCAGGGGGCAGGGCAGGCCTTACGCGGTGTACGGCTATGGCGCGCAGATCGCCGAACTCGAAGTCGACATGAAGCTCGGCACCGTCAGGCTGATCAAGGTCACCGCCGCGCACGATGTTGGCAAGGCGATCAATCCGGTTCTGGCGGAAGGGCAGATAGAGGGCGGCATTGCCCAGGGCATCGGCATGGCGCTGATGGAGGAATACATTCCCGGCCGTACCGAGAACCTGCACGACTATCTCATCCCCACCATCGGTGACGTGCCGCCGATAGAAACCATCCTCATAGAGGTTGCGGACCCAGAGGGGCCGTTCGGCGCCAAGGGTCTCGGCGAGCACGTGCTGATCCCGACTGCCCCGGCGATTTTGAACGCCATCCGCCATGCCACCGGCGTTCTCGTCACCAAGGTTCCTGCAACGCCGCCGCGCGTTCTAGCGGCGATAAGGGCAGGCAAGGGTGCCCCATGAGCGAGCTTTCCGAGCGTTTCGAAACCCACGATCCCGGCCAGAAACAGGTGGCCGAAAAGGTCCGCTGCGATGCCTGCCCCGTCATGTGCTATATCGCCGACGGGCGAACAGGCGCCTGCGACCGCTACGGCAATATCGACGGCCGCATCGTGCGTATGGCCCCCCTGACCATCCTCGAGCACGCGACTGGAGGCGGCGGCGCGGTCGTTCCGTTTGCCGGCCGGGAGGAAGAGTGGGACGGCGGGCTTGTTAATACGGAACGCCGTTTCGTCACCGCCATCGGTGCCGGCACCACCTATCCCGACTACAAACCGGCCCCCTTCATTGTCAGCCAACAGGTCGAGGGCGTCGATCTCGTCACCGTCGTCACCGAGGGCATCTTCTCCTATTGCGGCGTCAAGGTGAAGATCGACACCGACCGTCACCTGGGACCCGAAACGGCGGTGGTGCGGGCGCAGGGCGAGGCGGTCGGCCACGTCACCACGGGTGAGTACGGCTCGCAGATGCTGTCGCTCGGCGGCGTCCATCATCTCACCGGCGGCTCGAAGCAGGAGGGCCGCGTCACCTGCGACACGCTGCTCGACCTTTGCAACCGCAAGCCGGTGGAACTGGCCATAGACGGCGGCTCGACGGTCATTGTCGAAGCCGGCAAGCCGCCGGTCATCGACGGCAAAATGGAAAGCCGTATGCGCGTCGGGTGCGGCTCCGCCACCATCGGCATGTTCGCCTCGCAATGGCGCGGGCTGGTCGACGAGGTTGTGGTGGTCGACGACCACATTACCGGCGTCGTCTCCGAGCATCAGGCTGGCAAGGTGCTGGGCTGGGAGGACACCGGCATCAAAATTGTTGGCCGCCGCTCGACGCCCGGCCGCTATTTCAAGGTTTCGGATCCGGGCACCGGTTGGGGCGGCACGACGATTTCCGATCCCCTGTCGATTCTGGGCGATTGGAATGGAAGGAAGGGCGCGCGTCCGGGCCTCTCTCTCCTCATGGTGTCGACCACTGGCGAGCAGTTCGCCTACTATGAACTGGACGAGGCGCTGAGGCCGGTCGAAAAACCGTTCCCCGAACGGCTCCGCAAATCCGTCGGTCTGATCGAGGAGAATTGCGAACCGGCGCTCTGCACCGTTCTGTTCGTCGGCGGCGCGGGCGGCTCGCTGCGGGCAGGCGTCACCGAAAATCCGGTCAATCTGACCCGTTCCGTCCAGGGATTGAAGACCTACGTCACGGTTGGCGGCGCGCCTGTCTATGTCTGGCCGGGCGGCGGCATCACTTTGATGGTGGACGTCGCCCGCGTGCCCGAAAACGCCTTCGGCTATGTGCCGACGCCGGCGTTGGTGGCGCCCATCGAATTCACGTTGAGAAAAGACGATTACATCCGGCTGGGCGGCTATGCGGAAGAAATCCGCAGCGTGGAAGATATCGAAGCGTATGGTGGCGAATACCTGAACGCGCGCCGGAACAGCATTGCGCCGGCCGGCAATCCATGGCCGCCGCTGACGCAATTGCGCCGTGACGGCAGGGATGGCCGATGATGAGCGGTCCGCAAGCGCACTGGCTGGAGGACGGCAGGCGGCTCCATCTCAATCACGGGCCGATAGACCTGATCGTCGAGATGTTCGGGGCCGCCTCGGAATGCCGGCTGGCTTGTGAGCAAGCGGTGAAACGCTTCGACACGATCCTGGGCGAATTGGTGGAGGAACTGGGCGAGCTTCGCCGCCCTGCGGACCTCCGCCCGCGCGCGTTCATCGGCTCGACCGCGCGCCGCATGGAACAGGCGGTGTCGCCTCTGGCGCAGGCCTTCATCACGCCGATGGCGGCCGTCGCCGGCTCCGTCGCCGACGAAGTGCTGGCCGCCTTGCTGACGGGACGGACGTTCGACAAGGCCTATGTCAACAATGGCGGCGACAGTGCCTTGTATTTGTCCCCTGGCCGGACAATGACGCTGGCTATCGCCGGAACCGGTCATGGCCTGTCGGATCGCGTTACCATCCGCGCCGAGGATCCCGTTCGTGGCGTCGCGACCAGCGGCTGGCGCGGACGCTCCTTTTCGCTCGGCATCGCCGATGCCGTAACGGTACTCGCGCGTTCCGGCGCGGCCGCCGATGCCGCGGCAACGCTGATCGCCAATGCGGTGGACCTGCCGGGCCATCCGGCCGTGACGCGACAGCCGGCGCGGGAGCTGGCGCCCGACAACGACCTCGGTGACCGACTGGTGACGACCGGCGTTGGCGTGCTCTTGCTGGATGAAGTCCACGAGGCGCTCGCGCGCGGTCTCGCCGTGGCGGAGGATTTTTGCCGACGCGGTTTGATCGAGGCTGCGGCTTTGTTCCTCGCCGGCAGATCGTCGATAACAGAGTCGTTCCCGCAATGTGCCTCTTTGTCTCCGGCGGGCGTCTCTCAACCGCTTTTCAGGAATCCAATTCATGCCTGACTTTCCCGTCCGCAAGATCGCCGTCGTCACCGAGGAGATCCTCCACGAGGGAGGACCGGCCCCGGCAAAGTCCCGGCGTCGTGCCGCCGCCTGGGCGATCGTGGCCAATCCGTTTGCCGGCGAATTCGTTGCCGATTTGCAGCCGGCCATGGACGATCTGAAACCGCTTGGCCTCGACCTGACAGATCGGCTGATCGCAGCATTGGGCGGCGATGCCGTGCAAATCGATGGCTACGGCAAGGGCGCCATCGTCGGCAGCGCCGGCGAGATCGAACATGGGGCGCTGTGGCACGTCCCCGGTGGCTATGCGATGCGGGAAAGGCTCGGTCAGGCCAAGGCCATCGTGCCTTCGGCCATGAAGGTCGGCGGGATCGGCGCGACGCTGGACGTGCCACTCGGCCATATCAACGCTGCCTATGTGCGCAGCCATTTCGATGCCTTCGAGGTGCGTGCCGGAGACGGACCGCGCCCTGACGAGATATTGTTCTGCCTTGCCATGGCGTGCGGGCCGCGCATCCATAACCGTATGGGTGGGTTGGAAGCCAAGGATATCAAAGCGTGGGACGGACAGCGATGACCGGTGAAAGCAATCTCCTGAAAATCGTCGAACCGGACGCTGCGGCGCAGGATGCCTATCATCTGCAGGAGCAAGTCGGTTTCATCCTGCGCAAGGCGCACCAGCGCCATGTTTCGATCTTCGCTTCCCATATCGCCGACCTGACGCCGCCGCAGTTCGCGGCTCTGGCCAAGCTTCACGATGTCGGCGAGACTTCGCAGAACCAGCTGGGCGCGCTCGTCGCCATGGACGCCGCGACGGTCAAGGGCGTGATCGACCGGCTGAAGGCGCGGGGTCTGGTCGAACTTTCAAAGCACGATGCCGACAAACGCCGTCTGATGGTCAGCCTGACCGCGGAAGGGCGGTCGACCATCGAGCGCCTGATCCCGCTGGCGCAACAGGCCACTTTGGAAACGCTGGCGCCGCTGACCGAAAAGGAAGCCGCCACTTTTCTGAAGCTGCTTTCTAAGGTTTCCTGAACGCGAGCCACTCTGTCGCAGCTACCGGCTGTTTGACTTGCCTCCAAACATCTCACGGACCTGTTCGGTGGTGTAGTAGCCCATCTCGACGTCGCGATCGATCAGATCGGGATCGCGCTGCGCCGGGTCGCCGTAACCGCCACCGCCGGGCGTTGCGACCCGCACCCGATCGCCCGCCTTGAGCGGGATGTCCTGTTCCTTGGATAGATGCAGCGGCACATGCGCAACACCATCGCGGAAAACCGTGACCTCATTCACCGCGCCGTCCCCGCCGCCCAGAACGCCCTGCGGTCCGAAGCGGCCATGGTCCATGACGAAGGATGCGCGCGCTTCGCCGCGCAGAAGCTCGACCTCGTAAGCTAGGCCGAAGCCGCCGCGATGCTTGCCCGCGCCGCCGGAGCCCTCGCGCAGCGCATAGTGGCGGTAAAGGATCGGGAACGCCTGCTCCATGATCTCGACCGGCGGCGATTTCGAAATGCCGATGGTCGAGCAGCCGTTGGAAAGGCCGTCATGCCCGGCATTGCCGCCATAGCCGCCGCCGGAAATCTGGTACATGACATAGTCGCGCCCGCGCGCCGGATCGCTGCCGCCGAGCGCGAAATTGCCGCTCGATCCGGCCGGCGCAGCAGTCACTCTGTCCGGCAGCGCCTGGACCAGTGCCGCGAACACCGCCTCGGCGATGCGCTGCGACACCTCGGCCGCGCAGCCCGATACGGGCCTCGGATAGTGCGCGTCGAGGAAGGTGCCTTCCGGTGTCCGGATCACCAGCGGCTCGAAAGCTCCCGCGCTGATCGGCACATCGGGGAATATGTGGCGCATGGCGAGATAGACCGAGGACAGCGTCGTCGCCAGCACGCTATTCATAGGCCCGGCGCAAGGCTTGGAGGACCCGGAAAAGTCGAAGGTCAGCGTGTCGGCGACCTTCTCCACCGCCAGCGCTATGGTGAGCGGCTCGTCGACGACGCCGTCGGAATCGACGAACGCCTTCGACCGGTAGATGCCGTCCGGTATGGCGGAGATGTGCGCACGCATCTGTTCTGCCGCGCGGCGTCGCAGTTCGGAAATGGCCCCGAATACCGTTTCGTCACCGTAACGATCAAGGATTTCGTTGACCCGTTCCTGGCCGACCAGCAGGGCGGCGGCCTGCGCCTTGATATCGCCGATGCGCTGGTCGGCCACCCGGATGTTTGAACAGATGATGGCGTGGATTTCCGGATCGAGGACGCCTCTCTTGAACAGTTTCACCGGCGGCAGCCGCAGGCCCTCCTGCTCGACGGCGGTGGCCGATGCGGAGAAGCCACCCGGAACCGAGCCACCGATATCGGGCCAGTGGCCGGTATTGGACAGCCAGCAGAAGATTTTCCCCGCCCGGTAGAGCGGCATAACGAAGCGCACGTCCATCAGATGCGTGCCGCCGAGATAGGGGTCGTTGACGATATAGATGTCGCCTTCCTCGGGCGGCAGGCAGCGGCCCTGCGCGATCATCTCGATCACGGTCTTGGTGGAATGCTGCATGACGCCGACGAACACCGGCAGGCCCTGGTTTCCCTGCGCGATCAGCGACCCGTCGACCGCCGAATAGATGCCGTCCGACCGATCGTTCGCCTCGGCGATGACAGGTGAGAAGGCGGCACGCGAGAAGGTGATATCCATCTCGTCGCAGGCCTGTTGCAGCGCCGCCTGGATGACGGAGAGCGTGATGGCGTCGAGAGTCATTTGCCCACCTCGATGATTATATTTCCATCCCCATCCGATCGCGCCCGGTCGCCTGGCTCCATCACCGTCGTACAATCCATCTGCTCCAGGATGGCGGGACCTTCAATCGCCGCGTCCAGGGGCAATTTCTCCCGGTCGTATACCGGCGTGTCCTGCCATGCGCCGTCATACCAGACCGACCGGATTTCGCGCAGCGCATCATCGCGGCTGGCGGATCGCCCGGCAGGGTTAATGAGCTGGCTAAGATCGAGGGAGGGTCGTACGCCGGTGACGGACGTGTTGAGATTCACAAGATTGGCACGGATCTCCGGCAACTCCACCCGAAAGCGGGCGAAATAGGCCTTCTCGAATAGGCCCTGCAGCGTCGCACGGTCGATTTTCGCCGAAGGCAGCGGCACGTTGACGATGTGCGTCTGGCCGACGAACTGCATGTCGGCGGAGTGCACGACCCGGATTGTCTGGGGAGTGACGGCTTCCTTGGCGATCAGTGCCGCGCCTTCCATACGGTGCCGTTCCAGAACAGCCTCGACCTGCGCTTCGTCCAGCCCGCCGACCGGCTGGTTGATCGTGTTGACGAAATCGTGGCGCATGTCGGCCACCACGCAGCCAAGCGCGTTGGTGATGCCCGGCCGCGCCGGCACCAGCACCCGCGGCAGGCCCAGTTCCCGCGCCAACGCCGAGGCGTGCAGCGGTCCAGCGCCACCGAAGGCGAACAGGCAGAAGTCACGCGGATCGTGTCCCCTTGCGACCGACACCATGCGGATTGCGCCTGCCATCTTCATGTTGCCGAGGCGAAGCACCGCGCCGGCTGCCTCGACCCCCGACAGTCCGGTGAAGCGTCCGATCCTGTCTTCGAATACTCGCGTGACGTCCTCGACCGAAACCGGATGATCGACCGCGAGTAGCTTTTTCGGCGCCAGCCGTCCGAGAACCAGATTGGCGTCGGTTACGGTCGGCTCCGTTCCGCCGCGCCCGTAGCAGATCGGACCGGGGTTGGCGCCGGCGCTTTCGGGTCCGAGCTGGATCAGGCCCGCCGTATCGACTCGCGCGATAGAGCCGCCGCCGGCGCCCACCGTATGCACCGCCACCATCGGCACGTGGATCGGCATTGCATATTCGATCTCGATCTCGTTCGAGACGGCAGGTTCGGCATTGCGGATCAGCGCCACGTCGGTCGATGTGCCACCCATGTCGTAGGTGACCAGATTGGGGAAGCCGGCGCGCTTGCCTGTGTAAGCGGCTGCGATGACGCCCGAAGCCGGACCCGACATCACCGTCTTCGCCGATTCCCGCGTGACGAAGCGGGACGAGATCATCCCGCCATTGCCGTTCATAATAAGGAAATCGCGCGCATATCCCTGCTCGGCCAACTCCTTGCGCAATTTGGCGACGTACCGTTCTAGGATCGGCTGGACCGAGGCGTTGACCGCGGCGGTGACGCCGCGCTCGAACTCGCGCGCTTCCGAAAGAAGCGCATGGCCGGCTGTGATGTGACTGTTCGGCCAAAGCTCGGCGGCGATTTCGGCAGCCCGCCGTTCATGCGTTGGATTGGCGTAGGAATGGAGAAAATGGATGACGAGGGATTCGCAACCCGCATCGAGAAGACGCTGAACGGCGTCGCGCACATCCCGCTCGTCGAGCGGGATGCGGATAGCGCCGCCCGCTTCGACGCGCTCTGTCACCTCCAGCCGCAAATTGCGCGGGATGACGGGCACGAACGCCCCGGTCATCCCGTAGGCCTGCGGACGGGTGCGCCGGCCGAGTTCGATCACGTCGCGAAAGCCGCGCGTCGTAATCATCCCGGTCTTCGCCAGCCGGCGCTCGAGCACCGCGTTGGTGGTGGTCGTTGTGCCGTGGACGATGAGATCGATCTCAGCCACCGAAAACCGCGTCGCGCCCAGCGCCGAAACCACGCCGAAAGCCTGGTTCTCCACCGTGGTGGGCGTCTTGGCGATATGGACGGTCCCGCCTTCGCGCGCGTCGATCAAGAGCAAGTCAGTGAATGTGCCGCCGACATCAATGCCTGCGACGACGCTGCCTGCCGTGGTCGAAACTTTCTCACTCATTCCCGAAACCCGAAATGCTCGAACTACGGATATGTATCAGTTTGGAAAGGCGTTTCCCGCGATTATCTTGACTCGGAGATCGTTTGTATACTAATAGTTTTATGAAACAAGGGCTTACGTCATTTCGGCCCGGCAGCGCTTTTGCGGCTTGGGCACGTTGTGTCGTCGCCCTTTTTTGCCTTACAAGCGCCAAGGCAACGAACGAGGCAGAGGTCGGTTTGCAATGAACACCATTCCCGCGTTGAACGACGCAGGCGCCAAGGCGCAGTTTCCCATTCCGGCCAACGTCTTTGCCGAAACCGTGGTTTCGGTGAAGCACTATACGGATCGTCTTTTCTCGTTCCGCATCACCCGTCCGCAGTCGTTCCGCTTCCGCTCGGGCGAGTTCGTCATGATCGGTCTGCCCAATGCCGAGAAGCCGGTGTTCCGCGCCTATTCGGTTGCGAGCCCGGCTTGGGACGACGAGCTGGAATTCTTCTCCATCAAGGTGCCGGACGGCCCGCTGACCTCGCACCTTCAGAAGATCCAGGTTGGCGACACCGTCATCATGCGGCAGAAGCCGACCGGCACGCTGGTGCTCGATGCGCTGACGCCGGGCAAGCGGCTGTTCATGATCTCGACCGGCACGGGTATCGCCCCCTTCGCCAGCCTGCTGCGTGACCCCGATACCTACGAGAAGTTCGAGCAGGTTTACCTGACCCACACCTGCCGTGACATTGCCGAGCTGACCTACGGCCAGGAGCTGTTCGCCGCCCTCGAAAGCGATCCGCTGATCGGTGAGTTCACCAGCGGCCGGGTGACGCTCTACAATTCCACAACCCGCGAGGCTTCGGCCTGCATGGGCCGCATCACAGCGCTGATCGGCTCCGGCAAGTTCTATTCCGATCTCGGCATCGAGCCGCTGAATCCGGAAACCGACCGCGTGATGATCTGCGGCTCCATGCACATGCTGAAGGATGTCAAGGAGATGGTCGAAGGCCTCGGCTTCGTCGAGGGCTCCCTCAGCCAGCCCGACAGCTTTGTCGTCGAGCGCGCCTTCGTCGGCTGATCGCCGATTCCCGTCTTTTTCGGTTGGCTGCCTGCCATCTCGCTCTATCTCAGGATAGAATGAGGCGGAGCGATGCAGGTGAATGCCGGCGAAATCATCTGTGAGGCGATCAGAACGCGCCGTCGGCTGTCTTTCCTCTACAAGGGGAGCGCCCGGAAAGCCGATCCTTACATTCTGGGTTATGATGCGGACGGCGCCTCCATACTCTCCGCCGTGCAGGTCTCGGGCGGCAGCGGCCGGGGCTTTCGCAGCTTCACGGTGCGGGGGTTGAGCGACCTAGCTGCGACCGACGAAAAATTCTTCGGTAACCATCCGCAATACAATCCTCGCGACAGGCTTTTTCATCGTATCGTCTGCCAGGTCTGATTCCACGTGACAGGTCCTTGACGTCACAAGTTTTGTTCTTTACCGAGAAAAAACATTTGTGGGTGCGGTCCCGTCCTGTCGAATTTGACATGATGAAATGACCGCCGCGGGGAGGACGATCATGGCAACGAAGCTCGCTGGAAAGACCGTGGTGGTGACGGCTGCCGCGCAGGGCATCGGCCGCGCCAGCGCGCTTGCCTTCGCGGCTGCGGGGGCGAAGGTGCATGCCACCGACATCAACGAAAAGGCGCTGTCTGGGCTCGCCGGTGAGGCCGGCATTTCCACCCGCCGGCTCGACGTGCTGGATGACACGGCGGTCGAAGCCGCCTTCGCCGAAATCGGCCCGGTTGACGTCCTGTTCAATTGCGCCGGCTTCGTCCACGCAGGCTCCATCCTTGAGATGCAGGAAGGCGATCTCGATTTCGCCTTTGACCTCAACGTTCGCGCCATGATCCGAACCATCCGCGCCGTGCTGCCCGGCATGCTGGAGCGCGGCGACGGCGCGATCATCAACATGGCGTCGGTCGCCGGCGCGCCGAAGGGCGTGCCGAACCGCTTCGTCTATGGCGTCACCAAGGCGGCGGTGATCGGCCTGACCAAGGCGGTGGCGGCGGACTATGTCGGCAAGGGCATCCGTTGCAACGCCATCTGCCCTGGCACGGTCGAAAGCCCCTCGCTGGAGGGCCGGATGCGCGCGCAGGGCGACTACGAGGCTGCGCGCGCCGCCTTCGTCGCCCGCCAGCCCATGGGCCGCCTCGGTACGCCGGAGGAAATCGCCGATCTCGCCGTCTATCTGGCCGGCGCCACCTACACGAGTGGGCAGGCGTATAACATCGATGGCGGCTGGTCGATTTGAGAAGCCGTACGTTCCGCTCCGGTTCTCGAAAAAGCATGCCACCCGTCTCGGCGGAGCGAGTTTTCAAACGGCTTTTCGGCCGTAGTCAGGGAGACAAAAATGAAACTTCTGCGCTATGGGCCTGCGGGTTCGGAAAAGCCCGGTCTTCTGGACGGTGAGGGAACTATCCGCGACCTGTCCGGGCAGGTTGCCGACATTGGCGGCGCGGCGATCTCGCCTGAGGGGCTGGCGCAGCTGGCGAAGCTCGATCCCGCCTCGCTGCCGACGGTCGCAGGCAATCCGCGGCTCGGTCCCTGCGTGGCGGGCACGGGCAAGTTCATCTGCATAGGGCTCAATTATTCCGACCATGCGGCCGAGACGGGCGCGACGGTGCCGTCCGAGCCGATCATTTTCATGAAGGCGACCTCGGCCATTGTCGGTCCCGACGACGACGTGCTGATCCCGCGCGGCTCGGTCAAGACCGACTGGGAAGTCGAACTCGGTGTAGTTATAGGCAAGACCGCGAAATACGTCTCAGAAGCCGAGGCCCTGGATTACGTCGCCGGCTATTGCGTGGCCCATGATGTGTCGGAGCGCGCCTTCCAGGCCGAGCGTCAGGGCCAGTGGACCAAGGGCAAGAGCTGCGACACCTTCGGTCCGACCGGGCCATGGCTGGTGACGAAGGACGAGGTGGCCGATCCGCAGAACCTGAAAATGTGGCTGAAGGTCAATGGCGAGACCATGCAGGACGGTTCGACCAAGACCATGGTCTACGGCGTCGCCCATCTCGTCTCCTATCTCAGCCAGTTCATGAGCCTGCAGCCCGGCGACATCATCTCGACCGGCACGCCGCCCGGCGTCGGGCTCGGGATGAAGCCGCAGCGTTTCCTCAAGGCCGGCGACGTCGTCGAACTCGGTATCGAGGGACTGGGAACGCAGAAGCAGAACGTCCGGGCGGACGGGTAATCCCTCCCCTCGAGGGGAGGGAGCCAAGCTTCACGCCAGTGTCTTCCCATCCGCGTCGAAGCGGTAAATCTTGCCGGGCTGCGGCGTCGCATAAAGCGTCGCCCCCGGCTCGGCGTCGTAGACGCCGAAGATGCGCACAGTGATCAGCCCCGCCTTCTCGCAATCGAGATAGAGATTGGTGTCGGCGCCGAGGTGTTCGGCATGGACGACCGTACCCTTCCAGCTTCCCTTCTTCGCATCGATCGTGATGTGCTCGGGGCGAACGCCGATGGTCTTCGCCGTTTCGCCCAGTCTTGCCCCCTCGATGAAGTTCATCTTCGGCGAGCCGATGAAACCGGCGACGAATTCGTTTGCCGGCGCATTGTAGAGGTCCATCGGCTTTCCGACCTGCTCGATGCGGCCGCCGTTCAGCACCACGATCTTGTCAGCGAGCGTCATCGCCTCGACCTGGTCATGAGTGACGTAGATCATCGTTGCCTTCAGCCGCCGGTGCAGTTGCGCGATTTCCAGACGCGTATTGACCCGCAATGCCGCGTCGAGGTTCGACAGCGGCTCGTCGAACAGGAACAGTTTCGGTTCGCGCACGACGGCGCGGCCGATGGCGACCCGCTGGCGCTGGCCGCCGGAAAGTTCCGCCGGGCGGCGCTTGAGATAAGGCTCCAGCGACAGCATTGATGAGGCGATGCCGATGCGCCGGTCGATTTCGCTGGCCGCTTCGCCCGCCTGCTTGAGGCCAAGTCCCATATTGTCGCGCACGGTCAGGTGCGGATAGAGCGCATAAGTCTGGAACACCATGGCGATGCCGCGCTTCGCCGGCGGCGTGGCGCTGACTTCGGCGCCGTCGATCAGCACGCGCCCTGAGGTGGAATCCTCCAGCCCGGCGATGACCCTGAGCAGCGTGGACTTGCCGCAACCGGACGGCCCGACGAAGACGACGAATTCGCCATCCTTCACGTCCAGGTCGATGCCTTTCAGGACATCCACCTTACCGAAGGATTTTTTCACATTCTCGATTTTCAGCGAGCCCAAGGCGTGTCTCCAAATTTTGTTGCCGAAGGAGCGGGCCGAAGCACCCCCTCACCGGCCCTTCGGGCCACCTCTCCCCCTGCCTGGGGGAGAGGAAACGCAGCTTCTGCGCCAACGCTTATCCAGCTTGGGTTCCTCTCCCCCGGGCAGGGGGAGAGGTGGTTTGCGAAGCAAACCGGTGAGGGGGTGCGGACATAGATCATAACCTCACCGCCTTTCCCGTCCGCACGCTCTCGTCCGCCGCCAGACAGACCGCCAGCGACTTCACCGCGTCGTCCATGTGTCGGGTCAGGTCGAAGTCCTCGCGGATGGCCTTGAGCAGGAACGCCTGTTCGGCATCGCACAATTCCTGATGGCCCGGCTCACCCCGCATGGACAGGAGTTCGTCGGGCCTTTCGAATTTCCCGTCCGGCCCGACCGCCGCGCTGTGCAGCTTGATGGTCGAGGTCTTCGTATGCGTGTCGATGTCGTCCGACTTCACGCCTTCGGCCATGACGATGGAGACGCAGCCCTTCGGCGAGATGACGTCCTTCACGAAGAAAGCGGTTTCCGAAATCATCGGTCCCCAGCCGGCTTCGTACCAGCCGACCGAGCCGTCCTCGAACAGCACCTGCAGGTGGCCGTAATTATACATATCCGGCGCGATCTCGTCGGACAGCCGCGCGCCCATGCCACGCACCTCTATTGGCCGGGCGTCGGTGATCTGCAGCATGACGTCGAGATAGTGCACGCCGCAATCGACGATGGGTGAGGTCGTCTGCATCAGCTGTTTGTGCGTGGCCCAGGTCGGCCCGCTGGATTGCTGGTTGAGGTTCATGCGGAACACATAAGGTCCACCGAGTTTGCGGGCTTCGGATATCAGCCGCATCCAGGACGGATGGTGGCGCAATATGTAGCCGACGACCAGCTTGCGGCCATTGGCTTTGGCCGCATCGACCACGCGTTGCGCATCGGCGACCGTCGTCGCCAGCGGCTTCTCGACGAAGACGTGGCAGCCGGCCTCCAGCGCGCGCACCGCATAGTCCGCATGGCTGTCCGAATAGGTGGCGATCGCCACGACATCCGGTTTTTCGGTGGCAAGCGCTTCGTCGAACGAACGGCGGATTTCATGACCGGCCAGCCCGCCGGGCAGCGGCACGTCCGATCGGTTGACGAGCGCCGCGATCTCGAAGCCGGGATTCTCGTGATAGGCCAGCGCATGGCTGCGGCCCATATTGCCGAGTCCGGCGACGACGACGCGAAGCGGTTTCAAGATGCCGGTCACTTCACCGCTCCCGATGTGATGCCGCGGATGAGTTGCCGCGAGAAGATGACGTAGAGGACAAGCACCGGCAGGATGGCGAGCGACAGCGCCGCCAGCACGGCGTTCCAGTTGGTGACGAACTGGCCAAGGAAAAGCTGCGCGCCCAGCGTTACCGTTTTGGTGCCTTCCGAAGGCGCCAGGATCAGCGGGAACCACAGATCGTTCCAGATCGGGATCATGGTGAAGACGGCGACCGTCGCCATGGCCGGACGCACCAGCGGGAGCACCAGCCGGAAGAAGATCGTGTATTCGGACAGGCCGTCGATGCGGCCGGCATTCTTCAGATCGTCGGAGACGCCACGCATGAATTCCGACAGGATGAACACCGCGAGCGGCAGGCCCTGCGCCGTATAGACGAGGATCAGCGCCGTCAGCGTGTTGACCAGCCCGCCGGCGACCATCATCTGCAGGATCGCCACGGTGCCCAGCCGGATCGGGATCATGATGCCGAGCGCCAGATAGAGGCCCATCAGCGTGTTGCCGCGGAACCGGTATTCCGATAGCGCAAACGCCGCCATGGCGCCGAACAGGAGCACGAAAAACAGCGACGCGACGGTGACGACGATGCTGTTCTGGAAATACAGCAGGAAGTCGCCCTGGTTCATCACTGTGGCATAGCCGACGAGATCGAACGTCGTGCCCGTCGGCGGCATGAGCGGCGTGCGGAAGATGGCGCTGCGCGACTTGAACGAATTGACGATGATCAGCACGACCGGAAACAGCGCGATGATCGTGTAGACGATCAGCACGGCATGGGCGGCGATCGAACGGGGCAAAGAGGCGGTGGCGCGGCTCATCTTACCTTCCCCTTGAGGGGAGGGTCGCGGAGAAAGCCGCGCGGGACGCGCGGTTTACGACGCGGGGTGGGGGTATTAAGGCGTTGAGCACTTCATAGGCACCCCCACCCCGGCACGTAAACTTCACTGCGTTACGTTTGCTCGCCGACCCTCCCCTCAAGGGGGAGGGTAGGGCGCGGTCACTGCTGCGGCAGCGCGAGGCGGAGAGGGGGTAAACGACAATCATCTCTACCCTCAGAACTGATACCGACGCAGGCGCGTCTGAATGAGAAACAGATAGACGCACACGCCGGCCAGGATGATCAGGAACATCATCGTGGCGATTGCCGCGCCCATGTTCGGGTCGCCCACCTGCAGTTGGAAGCCGAAGAAGGCGCGGTAGAGGAAGGTGCCGAGGATGTCGGTCGAGTAGTTCGGACCGGCCAGCGCCCCTTGCGCGGAATAGATCAGGTCGAAGGCGTTGAAGTTGCCGACGAAGGTCAGCACCGAGATGATGCCGATCGCCGGCAGGATGAGCGGCAGCTTGATCTTCCAGAATTGCGACCAGCCGGTCACGCCGTCGCATTCGGCCGCCTCGATGACCTCGTCGGGGATCGACAGAAGGGCCGCATAGATCAGCATCATCGGGATGCCGACGAACTGCCACACCGAGATGAGGCTGAGCGTCGTCAGCGCATACGCTTCCTTGCCGAGCCATGGCGTGAACAGGCTCTTCAGGCCGATCAGATCGAGCAGGTTCGGCGCCACGCCCCAGAGCGGCGACAGGATCAGCTTCCAGGCGAAGCCGACGACGACGAAGGAGAGTACCGTCGGGACGAAGATCGCCGTGCGGTAGAAGGCGGAAAAGCGCAGCCTCGGGCTGGACAGGAGCGCCGCCAGAAGGATGCCGATCGGGTTCTGCACCAGCATGTGGACGATGAAGAACCAGACATTGTTGCGCAGCGCGTTCCAGAAGCCGGCTGCCCAGTTGGGATCGCCGAACAGAGTACGGAAATTCTGCAGGCCGACAAAAACCTGGCTCTGCTCGATGTTGCGGAACAGCGACAGTTGCAGCGTGCCCGCCAGCGGCAGGATCATGATCGCGGTATAGACAAGCACTGCTGGCGCCAGAAACACGATTATGTGCCAGCAGAACGGTTTTTTCGGCGATGGGATTGCAGTCATGTTGGCCCGAATCCATGAACCGAGCCTGACACGGCTAAGTTGGCGCTGCCCCTCACCCTTACCCTCTCCCCGTAAACGGGGCGAGGGAGGCGTCAGCGTTGCAGCCAGTTTCCTTCTCCCCGTTCACGGGGAGAAGGTGCCGGCAGGCGGATGAGGGGCAGCGCCGGGTTTCCGGCAAATGCCCGTTGCGCTTACTTCGCCGGCTTATACCAGCTGTCGAGACCGTCCTGCAGCTTCTTGGCCGCTGCTTCCGGCGTGTCGGTGCCGTTGATCACATTGGCCGATTCCACCCAGGTCTCGTTCTCGAGGTTCGGCGTGCCGCGCGACAGGATCTGGTATGTCGAGCGGATCGTCGGCTTGCACTTGTCGCGCCAGGAAACGAATTCCTGCGCCAGCGGGTCTTCCATCTTCACCGGCGAAGAGTTCAGGCTGAAGAAGCCCGGTAGCGCATTGGCGTAGATGGTGGCGAATTCCGGCGAGGCGACCCAGGTGAGGAATTTCTTCGCCGCGTCCGGGTTCTTCGAAGCTGCGTTCAGGCCCATGCCGATGTCGTTGTGGTCGGAGATGTAGCAGGTGTCGCCAGCCTTCTCGACAGGCGGCGGGAACGCTCCCATCTTGAACTGCGCCTGGGTGTTGAAGACCGAGATTTCCCAGGAGCCAGCCGGATATATGGCGGCGCGGCCGAGCGTGAACAGGTTCTGGCTGTCCGGGTAGGTTTGCGCCTCGAAGCCGTCGCCGAGATAAGGCTTCCACTTGGCGAGTTCCTGGAACGGCGCCACCCAGTCGGCGTCGGTCAGCTTCTGCTCGCCCTTGATCAGCGCCAGCCTTCCTTCCTCGCCCTTCCAGTAGTTGGGGCCGATGTTCTGGTAGCCCATGGTCGCGGCTTCCCACAGGTCCTTGGTGCCCATGGCCATCGGCACATAGGTGCCGTCGGCCTTGATCTTGTCGAGCGCGGCGAAGAACTCCTCCCGCGTCTGCGGCACGTTGATGCCGAGCTGGTCGAAGGCGTCCTTGTTGTAGATGAAGCCGTGGATCACCGAGGCCATCGGCACGCAGAAGGTCGCCTTGCCGTCGTCCGTGGTCCAGGCCGCCTTGGCGACGCTGGAGAAGTTCTCCATGCCGGGCAGCGTGGTCAGGTCGGCGAGGTTCTTCTTGTTATAGAGGTCAAGCGACTTGTCGAACGGGCGGCAGGTGATGAGATCGCCGGCGGAGCCTGCCTGCAGCTTGGCGCCGAGCGCCGCGTCGTACTCGGTCGGCGCCGAGGGAGAGAAGGTCACCTTGATGCCGGGGTTCTTCGCCTCGAAGGCCGGGATCAGCTTGTCCTGCCAGATGGCGAGGTCGTCGTTGCGCCAGCTTTCGATATTGAGCGTTACGTCCTGGGCATGGGCGATGCCGGCGACGCCAAGCACGCTCGAGCCCAGCAGAAGGGCGGTAAAGAGCTTCGTCTTCATTTTCAGTCTCCCAATTGACCTTTTTCAGGTTCGGCTTTGAAATGATCGGAGGCGGTCTGCATCCTCCCCTCTATTGCGGAAAGGGCAGGCCTGAGTTTCTGGCCGCTGCGGTCCAGTATCTTGCGTGCTGCCTCCGCATCGGCAGCGCCCGCCGCCAGCAGGATGGCCGTCTTGACAGAGCCGCCGCTTGTCTCGAGCAGCCGGCTGGCATCTTCATGGCTGCGACCGCTGACGGCCGCGACGATACGCGCGGCGCGGTCGCGCAGCTTGATATTGTCGGCGGACAGATTGACCATGTAGCCGTCATGCACATGGCCGAGATGGATGGCGGCCAGCGTCGACAGCATGTTGAGTGCGATCTTCTGTGCCGTTCCGGCGCCCATGCGGGTCGAACCGGCGATGACCTCCGGCGGCGTCTTCAAAAGAATGGCGACGTCGGCCTGCTCGAACAGCGCCGCATCGCCGTTGTTGGCGATCGCGATGGTGGCCGCACCGCGCCGCCTGGCTTCCTCAAGCGCGCGAAGGGCATAGGGCGTGGAGCCGCTGGCGGAAATCGCGATCAGGCAATCGCCGGCAGCTATCTTTGCCGCTGCGACGGCCTGCGTTGCTTCGTCCTTGTCATCCTCGGCCGCCCCGGCGAGCGTGCGCAGCGCCTCGTCGCCGCCGGCCAGAAGGATCGCGATGCGCTCGCGCTCGATGCCGAATGTGCCGGGCAGTTCCAGCGCATCGGCCAGCGCCATCAAGCCCGAACTGCCCGCCGCCGCGTAGGCGAGCCTGCCCCGCTCGCCGAGGCATTTGGCGACCAGCGCGGCGGCTTTTGCGATGGCGGGGATAGCGTCCCGTACGGCGGCGGCGGCTTCGATCTGCGCGTCGGCGAGCAAGCGCAAGATCGCGTCAGGGGTCTGCGTGTCCAGCCCCGGCGCATTCCTGTGCAGCGCTTCTGTGCGCGTTTCGGCCATCTTTTCCTCCGACCGAAAGACAATACCAAAAAAATACCACTTGTCTACTCGCATTAATGAATTCCGCCATCGCCTTGCTCAAAAACCGCTGTAACGCTGCTTTTTCAAGCGCTTGCCTGTTAACGCTTTAACAGTAGAAATTAATCCTTGGCCAATTGGTATTTTATTGGTATTAATTGATTGAGGAGACTTCGATTTGGATTTCGTGCTCGGCATCGATGGCGGCGGCACCAGTTGCAGGGCGGCTCTGGCCAGCCCTGACGGCCGGGTCCTGGCGCGCGCCAAGAGTGGAGCAGCCAATATACGCACCGATCTGGCCGGCGCGCGCGACAACATCGTCGAGGCGGCGCGGCAGGCATTTCTTGCCGCGGGCCATTCTCCGGAACTGATTGGCGCGACACCAGCGGTACTCGGCCTGGCTGGCGCCAATGTCGGCACCTACCGTCAGCAGCTCGAGGCGATACTGCCGTTCCAGGAAAGCCGGGTCGAGACGGACGCCGAAATTGCTCTCGAAGGCGCAGTCGGCGCCGGCGATGGCGCCATGGCCATTCTCGGCACCGGCACGGCCTATATGGCGCGCAGGGACGGTCTTTCGCGCGCCATTGGCGGCTGGGGTTTCCAGGTCGGCGACCAAGGCAGCGGCGCCCGCATCGGGCGCGATCTCCTCGAACAGACGCTGCTTGCCCATGACGGCATCCGCCCCACCTCGCCGCTGACGGATGAAATTCTGGCGGTGTTCCGCGGCAACCCGGAAGACCTGGTCGAGTTCACCACAAACGCCAAGCCTGGCGATTTCGGCGGCTTCGCGCCCAAGGTCTTCGAGCGTGCGGCGGCGGGCGACGCCGTGGCGGAATGGATCGTCGGCAGGGCTGTCGAGGATGTCGAGGCGGCGCTCGGCGTGCTCGATCTTCGCGACGGCGATCCATTGTGCCTGCTCGGCGGACTGGCTCCGCTCTACGCCTCCCGCCTTTCCCCCCGCTATCAGGCCTTGCTGAGACCGCCGCTGGACGATGCGCTGGGCGGCGCGGTCCGCATGGCGGTTCGGCTGTTTACCGGCATCACGGAGCCGGCCCGATGAGCGAGGCAGCCGACGCTATTTTTTCGACACTGAAGCAGTCGGCGCAAAGCGGCGCGCCGCTCTATCTGCAATTGCGGCGGAGCATCGAGGACGCCGTCAACCGCGGTGTGATCGGACCCGGGGATGCCCTGCCGTCCGAGCGTGACATCGCCACCAAGGCGGACATATCCCGTGTGACGGTGCGCAAGGCCGTGCAGGACCTCGTCAAGGGCGGCGTTCTTGTGCAACGGCATGGGTCGGGCACCTTCGTCGCGCCGCGCGTGGAGCGCGTCGAGCAGTCGCTGTCGCGGCTGACCTCCTTCACCGAGGATATGGCGCGCCGCGGCATGGCTGTGCGCTCTGAATGGTTGGACCGTGGTCTCTATGCGCCGTCGCCGGAAGAAATGATGGTGCTCGGCCTCGCCTCCAATGAACTGGTCGCGCGCGTCGCCCGCCTGCGCATCGCCAACGACACGCCGCTGGCCATTGAGCGGGCATCGATTTCGGCCAGCGTGCTGCCCGATCCGGGCGCCATCGCGACCTCGCTCTATGCGGCGCTGGAAACGACCGGCAACCGGCCGGTCCGTGCGGTGCAGCGCATATCCGCTGCCAATCTGACCGGTAGCGACGCGCAACTGCTCGAAGTACCCGCTGGCTCTGCCACCCTGCGCATCGAGCGCATTTCCTATCTCGGCAGCGGCAAGGTGATCGAGTTCACCCGCTCCATCTATCGCGGCGACGCCTACGACTTCGTCGCCGAACTGCGTCTGGGCGTTTCAGGCGACGGTAATGGAGAACGCCCATGAAGACCCATATGCGGCGCGAGATCGAGGAAATCCCGCAGGCGGCGGCGCGGCTGCTCGACGGCTCAGGCACTGCATTGACGGCAGCGGGCCGTCACATCCGCGCTCGCGATCCGAACTTCATCGTCAGCGTCGCGCGGGGCTCCTCCGACCATGCAGCGACCTTCATCAAATATGCCGTCGAGCTGACGGCGGGGCTGGCCGTTGCCTCGGTCGGCCCGTCCATCGCCTCGATCTATGGTGCGAAGCTGCGGCTGAAAGGTTCGGCCTGCCTGGCGATCTCGCAATCGGGCAAGAGCCCCGACATCGTCGCCATGGCCGAAACCGCACGTTCACGCGGCGCACTCACCGTCGCGCTGACCAATACCGCAGGTTCGCCACTGGCGGCGGCTTGCGACCATGCCATCGATATCCTCGCCGGCCCGGAACGCAGCGTCGCCGCCACGAAGACATTCGTGAACTCGGCACTGGCCGGCCTCGCTTTGATGGCGCATTGCACCGAGGACGACGCATTGCTCACGGCGCTGAGGCAACTGCCTGAACATTTCGAAAAGGCCATAGCCTGCGACTGGATGGCGCTGGCCGGAGCGTTGGAAAACCACGGCTCGCTGTTCGTGCTTGGCCGGGGGCCGTCCTATGCCATCGCCAGCGAGGCGGCGCTGAAATTCAAGGAAACCTGCGCTATGCATGCCGAGGCTTACAGCGCCGCGGAAGTGATGCACGGGCCGCTGGCGCTGGTCGGTCCGGGCTTTCCCGTACTGACGCTGGCGGCGCGGGACGCATCGCACCGGTCCGTCGCGGATGCGGCCGACGATCTGGCCGGCAAGGGCGCGGCTTCCTTTATTACCAGCGACGGGGCGAAAAAGGCCCTTTCTCTGCCCTTCGTCGCCACCGGCCATCCGTTGACCGACCCGCTGCCCTTGGTCGTCTCGTTCTACGCCTTCATTGAGGCCTTTGCCCGCCATCGCGGCCTCGATCCCGATGCGCCGCCTAATTTGCGCAAGGTGACGGAGACAATATGAGTAGCCGTTTCGCCCTGAGTGGCGCCCGCGTTTTCGACGGCGACAATTGGCATGAAGGCGCGGCGCTGGTCGTGCGGGACGGCTTGATTGAATCCATCCTGCCGGAAGGGGCCGTGCAGCCAGATGTCGAGCGCGTCGAGATAGGCGGTATTCTCGCGCCGGGTTTCGTCGACCTCCAGGTCAATGGCGGCGGCGGCGTGATGCTGAACGATCATCCTTCTATCGAGGGCATCGCGACGATCTGCCGGGCACATGCGCCATTCGGCACCACATCCCTGTTGCCAACTCTGATCACCGACACGCCAGAGATCACGGCCAGCGCCGTGGCTGCCGGCGCGGAAGCGGCGCGTCGGAAAGTGCCGGGCTTTCTCGGCCTGCATCTGGAGGGGCCGCACCTTTCTGTCAGCCGCAAGGGTGCGCACGATCCCAAGTTGATCCGGCCAATGACGGACACTGACCAGGCCGCATTGATCGCGGCGCGGGAGCATCTGCCGGTCTTGCTCACCACGGTTGCGCCGGAATCCGTTGCCGTCGAACAGGTGAAGGCGCTGGCGAAGGCGGGCATCGTCGTCAGCCTCGGCCATTCGGACGTCAGCTACGAGACTGCGGGAACCTACGCCTCGGCCGGTGCGTCGATGGTGACGCATCTGTTCAACGCGATGAGCCAGTTGAGCAGCCGCGAGCCGGGCCTTGCCGGCGCAGCGATTGACGACAGCCGTTTATCGGCTGGTCTGATCGCCGATGGCATCCACGTTCATATCTCCACGATCGAGATCGCCATGCGCGCGAAATTCGGGCCGGGCAAAATCTTCCTCGTCACTGACGCCATGGCGACCATCGGCACCGAGATGACCTCGTTCACGCTGAACGGCCGCACCATCCATCGCAAGGATGGGCGCCTGACGCTTGCCGACGGGACGTTGGCCGGGGCCGATCTCGACATGATCTCCGCCGTGCGCTTCATCACACGGCTGCGCGGTATGGATTTGGCGGATGCCCTGCGCATGGCTTCGCTCTATCCGGCGCAAGCAGTCGGCCAGTCCCATCGCATCGGCCGCTTCGCGAACGGCACGGCAGCCGACATCGTCGCGCTGTCGGACGATCTGGAGGTCAAAGGCGTCTGGATCGGCGGCGAGCGAGTTTTCGGCTGAAACGTATCGCCCTCCAAACAAGGAGTGCTGCTAGACCGCCGCCTTGTCCGCAGCGGACCGGATCGCGTCGATGTTTTTTCGGTAGGCTTCGACGCTGCCGCCCTTGAACACGGCGGCGCCCGCCACCAGCACGTCGGCTCCCGCGGCGGTCACCAACGGCGCGGTCTCGGCCGTTACGCCGCCGTCGATCTCGATGCGGATCGGCCGCGAGCCGATCATCGCCTTCACCCGCTTCACCTTGTCGACGATAGCCGGGATGAAGGCCTGGCCGCCGAAGCCTGGATTGACGGTCATGATCAGGATCAGGTCGAGCCGGTCCAGCACATATTCGATCGCGCTTTCCGGCGTTCCCGGGTTGAGCGATACGCCGGCTTTCTTGCCGAGGGTCCGGATGGTCTGCAGCGAGCGGTCGAGATGAGGCCCGGCCTCGGCATGGACGGTCATGCCGTCGCAGCCGGCCTCGGCGAAGGCCGCCAGATAAGGATCGGCCGGCGCGATCATCAGGTGGCAGTCGAAGAACTTGTCCGTCCGGCCCCGGATCGCCTTGATGACCGGAGGGCCGAAGGTGATGTTCGGCACGAAATGCCCGTCCATGACGTCGAGGTGTATCCAGTCGGCGCCGGCAGCCGCCACGGCCTCGACCTCGTCGCCGAGCTTCGAGAAATCCGATGCCAGGACGGATGGCGCAATCAGTGTCTTGCCGGTCATGCCGATGCCTTTTTTTGCCGGCCTCCGGCCTAGCTTGAGGAAAGCCGGTTGTCGACCGGAATTTCTTCGCCTCTCCGGTCGGGAAGGCAAAGAAAAGAGCTTTCTATCGCTGGAAATTGTCGCTGCGGCTCGGGCGGCGTCGTATTTCGCCGCCGCGCGGGATGAAGGGTTCGATCATGCCCGGGTCGAACTCGAAGATCGGCCGCCGTGGCTCGAAGCAGTCGGGATATTCTCCGATCATCCCGCGCGGGCAATCGCGCCGGATCAGGATGCAGCGGCCGCCCCGCCGGACCGTGCCTTCCGGGCATTCAAGCTGCCGTACGGGACGGCAGGCGCCGCGGATGATCTCGGTGCCGCGCGGGCACACGCAGGCGCCTCGCCTGGTGCGGATCTGGCCGGGGACGTCGCATTCCAGCAATGGTTTTTTCGTCGTCACACAGCGCTTGCCGTTAAACTCGGTGCCGCGCGGACAGACGCACTCGCCAGCCTGTGTCCTGATCTGCCCCGGCAGCAGCTTGCACTGGCGCACCGGCGGCTTCTCCGGAGGGTTCTTTTCCGGCGCGCGGCACGCGCCCCTGACCAGTTCCGTACCGCGCGGGCAGACGCACTCACCTGCCTTGTTGCGGATTTGCCCCTTCTGCAGCACGCACTGCTCCGGTTGCGGGTCCTCTGGCTTGGGACGTTCCGGCCTGGGCTGTTCCGGTTGCGGCCTTTCGGGTTGCTTGCCGGTGCCGCCAGAGCATTGTCCGTTGCGGAAGGTCGCGCCGGTCGGGCATGTGCAGGTGCCGGCAGGTCCCATCACGAACGTCGCCGGACAGGCATCGTCGCCGGGAGGCGTGCGGGGCGGCTGGGGCTTCTTCGTCTCCTTGACGATGGTGAAATCGTGGCAGGCATAGGCCTTGTCGCCGCTGCCGGCTGCCGCACCGCCGATCGTCATGCCGCCGCGCACGGGCGTGTCCGGCGAGACGACGCCGACGCAGTTCTGCGCCGGTATCCGGCCCTGCATCGCCGCCAGCGGTCCGGCGTCGGGGATGACGACGGTGACGGAATGCGAGCGGCTCTGGCCGGCATCGAACGTCAGGTTGGCCACGCAGGAGAGCGGCAGCAAGGTTGGCTCGGCCTCACAGCCGAAGGGCGGCGTGATCGACGTCACCGCCACGCCTTCCAGCCGGCCCGCCCCTGCGATGCCGATGGCGTCGCCGATGCGCATCGCGGCGGAGAAGGCGGTGTCGCCGTCATTGGCGATGGTGATGCGGAAATTGCACGGCTGGCCGACGCGGCATTCCGTATCGCCGGTCTTTTCGACGCGGATGGGTGCCGCACCCCCGCCCTTGGCGCAGGCTTTTCCGACCGGGTACACAATATCGTCGCCGGGGGCCGGACCGTAAGCGGCCCGCGCGCAGTTCTCGAAAGGTTGGCGGCCCGCCACGGTGACGTCGAAATGACGGCTCGCGCCGGGCGTCAGCACCTCGCCGGGAATTTTGCACGACAGGTTGGAGGCAGGCACGCTGCCGCAGGACCATTCGGCGCCGTCCGGCGTGACGCTCTGGATTTGCACCGGCGTACCCGAACCGATCAGGGTCGCGGCATCGTCCACACGAATGGAACCGGAGGGCGTGATCGTGCCGGCATTGACGACGGTGATGCGGCACGAGACCGCCGCTCCGCCAGTGGCCGCGTTGCACTGCTTGGTGATGCGCAGCGCCGGCTTTTCGCCGTTCGGACGGCCGAAGCGCGCGGTGGCGCAGGCCTTGTTGTTGGTGAGGTCGGTCTCGCCGCTGATTGCCTTCACCTCGGCGCAGTTCTGTACGATGTCGCGCTGGTAGCCTTCCGGCATGATGGCCTTGACGCCGATCGAGGTCGAAGCGCCGGGCGGCAGCACGATGCCGGGGTGGTCGCAGCGGAACTGGCTCGGACCGTCGGGTCCGCAGGTCCAGGGCGGCGTCGGCCCGAAGGTGGACGAAGACGGCGCGCCGGTCGGGTAGGAATCGGCCACCGTCAGTGGTCCGTTATAGGTCGCAGAACCGTTGTTAATGACATCGATGATGAAGGTGCACACGCCCTCCGCCGTGCAGACGGTGCTGCGGGCGCGCTTCTTCAGGATCAGGTCGACCTTCTTTTCAGGCGGCGGACGGCAGTTCTTGTCGCGGTCGCCGCGCTGGCAAAGCGGAATACGGGCGCAGGCGCGGTCGTTTTCCGTGCGGCCGAAATAGGCCTTGCCGCTGCCCTGGTAATCGAAGCGCGCGCAATTGGCGAAGAAGCGGCCCTGCCAGCCCGGGGACGGTTTGAAGCTCAGGCTGAGATCGACGGATTCGCCGGGATCGAGCGTCGTTTCCGGATGCGTGCAGCTCATCGGGCTGGCTGCGGGCGCGCAGGCCCAGGGCGCGTTGGGACCGGAATCGAGCGTCGATCCCGCCGGCAGCGTTACCTCGTCAAGCACAACCGGCCCATGATACGGCGCCTCGCCGACATTGGTGACGGTGATGGTGAAGGCACAGCCGCCAGCCATCGTGCAGCGCCTGACGTCGGCGCGCTTCTCGATCTTGAGGTCGGGCTCCCGCTCGCGGCAATCCACGGGCCGGTCTCGACGCGGCTCGTCCTGCGTCGGCACGGCATGGGTTTGCGGACGTTGTGGATCGGGCCGCTGCGGATCGGGCCGCTTCTGGCCGGGTTCGCAGAAGGGCAGGCCGATGCCGGGCGGGACATAGGGCGGATAGAAGGGCAGGAAACTCTCCAGCGTTTCGTCATAGACGTCGCCGCTACCCTGGCATGGCCGCCAGACCTCGACGTCGCCGACATGGCCTTCCACTTGCGGGTCTTCGAAATAGTCGTCGAAATCGATGAACCACGAGGCGAAGGGCGGCTCGTTGGCGGGGCGGACATTGTCCTTCGACGTCATCTGGACGCCATGCACCGTCAGCGGCCCGCCAGCCGCGAGACGCTCGGCCAGCGCCGGGTTGTCGCGCAGCTTGTCGCCGGTTGCCACCAGCGTGGCGGCGCAGGCATTGGTGTCGAGATTGCCGTCGCCGTCATAGCCATATTGAAGGTCGAGGCCGCCGGCGGCTTGCCGGTGGCCCTCCGGAAAGCCGATGGCATAGGTTTTCGGGGTTTCGACCCAGACGCCGTCGGTCGCCGGATCGTCCGGAACCTCGCGCACGTAACGCAGCACCTCGCCTTTGCCGGAATCGGCGAGCTGGCTGTAGTCGTAGCGGTTCTCGACCGGCCCGCGCTGCGCCAGATACATCGCGTCGGCGCTGTCGAACGCAATGTCGGTGATGGCCAGGTCACGCTCGGCCTTGACGCTCAGTTCCCGGCGCGGGTCGTCACCGAAGCCGCCGTTTTCGGCAATGGCGACGGACCATATTTCGGCCTCTTCGCCGACCGAGTAGTAGAGCCGTCCGGAACGATAGGCGACGGCCCAGACGCGCCGCTCATCCTGCGTTAAGCCCCAGCTTTCCGGGTCTTCGCTGTCGAACGCGGGATCGGTTATGTCCATCGCGGAGCCATCGTCTGCGACGGCCTCCAACTCTTCCTTCTGCCGACCGGTGACGCCGTGGTCGAACGTGTCGAGGAGCTTGCCGTCCGCGCCGATCCTGTGGATCAGGCCGGTGTCGAGATCGGAGGCGAAGAATTGGCGATGCTTTGCATCGAATGTCACGTCGCCGATGCCCGGCCCGCTGTTGGTCTCGATGTCGGCAAACTTGCTCACCGTGCCGGTGATGCCGTCGATCTTCCAGATCGTGCCGGGGCCGCCGCCATTCTCCGCGCCGAACTGCCCATCCATGAAGACGGCTTCGGCCGCGCCCCGCCGCTGGCGTTCGGGCCTGCCATCTCCATCGGCGTCCGGCGTGACGATGCGCAGGCCGTGCAGGGATGTCGCGCCGGCATAGAGGTTGGGGATATCGGACGGCAGGCCGTCGCGCATGCCGTCGTCATAGGTCAGGCCGAACACCTGCCCGATCTGTCCGGCGGTAACTTCGAAGGGCGGCGGTGTCTGCACCAGTTGGCCCGCCGCCGGTCCGCCGAGACGGGAGGGGTCGAAGATGCGCAGCGTCGCGAGGCTTGTATCGATAAACGTCTCATCGACCGGGTCGACGCCGGGCGGCAGGCCGTTTTCGATGCCGGGAATGGTCGTGCCGGGAAAGCCGGTCATCGCCATCGAGCCGGGATAAACGATCTGCGCCTGAGCGTCCTGCGCCTGCGCCTGCGAAAACCAGAGACCGGCTGCCACTGCGGCAAGGTTGGCAGCGAGACGGAGTCCCTGATGAAGGCGCGCCGGGAAGCGCAGGGTCGGGCGTCTGCCGTCACGAGGCACGGGACATCTCTCGTCGTCTGTGGGAGCAACTGCCGCGAGGGATGCGCCGCAGGAAACCGGGCGCGCTGTTCCGGCACTCTTTCCCGTGTTCAAACCGCAAATGTCCCTCGACCGCAGGATACGCCGGGCCCGTGAACCGGTCAACGGAGCCAGCGGAAAGCCGAGCGCGTCGTGAGTATCGCCAGAACCGGGCCGTGCGGCTGAAAGCCGTCCTGCAAATGGTCCTCGTTCCGTACGCATGTCCCGTTCCTCCTGCCAAGACGCCGGACGGCGCCCGACGATCAGTCGCAGCGGCGCGCTGGATGGTTCATGGCAACTTGAGGGGCGGTCAGTAGCCGGCTTCGCGGTTGACGAGATTCTGCAGCGGTTCGCCACGCTCGAAGGCCGACATCTGGTTGAGCATGATCGGCACCAGATGCGACGGATCGGAAGTCGCCGCGGCATGTGGCGTCACGAACACCTTCGGGTGGCTCCACAGTGGGCTGGTCTTCGGCAATGGCTCGACCTCGAAGACATCGAGGCTTGCTTCCTTGAGCGTGCCGTCGTCCAGTGCCCGCACGATATCGGCATCCTTCTGCAGCCGTCCGCGCCCGGCATTGATGAGCACCGCGCCGCCGAGGCCGTTGCGTCGGCGCAACTGCTTGAGCAGGCCGTAGTTGACGATTCCCCTCGTCATCGGTGTGAGCGGCAGCAGCACCACCAGAATGTCGGTGGCATTCAAAAACGGGATCAGGCCGTTCTCGCCGGAGAAAGTGGAAACGCCCGGCAGCGGACGGTCGGTCCGCGACCAGCCATTGACGGTGAAGCCGAGCGAAAGCAGCGCCGAGGCAGCGGCGCGGCCGAGCGTGCCCAAGCCCATAATGCCGACAGATATGTCGCCGGCCGGCCGCTGCGCCGGCTCGCGCCAGGTCTTTTTCTGTTGCTGCGCGCGGTAGAGCATGCCCTGCCGGTGATGATCGAGCACGCGCCAGACCACATATTCAGTCATGTGCTGGGTCAAATTGTCGGCAACGATCTTGACGATGGGCACGTCCGGCACCGTCGGATCGGCGAAGATGTGATCGACGCCTGCGCCGATGGAAAAAATCGCACGCAGATTGGGAAGCGACGAAAGCACGTTGGGGCGCTGCTTCCACACCACCGCGTAGATGATGGACGGATCGGCCGGTCCGTCCGGTTCCGTCACCACCTCGCGCTCGGTGGACAGCAGTTCATGCCAGCGCTGCGGATGGAACCCGGTGACGGACAAAAGCACACGGCCCTTCGCCAGAGCCGGTTTGCTATCGGCAGCCGGATTGTCTGTGGCTGGCATGCTCTGTCCCCTCCGGCATCGGCGCGTTACTGGCTCACCACATCCGCCGGCGCCGTTTCGATATGGAATGCGGCCGAGATCAGCGCCCGAGTATAGTCGGTTTGCGGATTGCCAAAAATCTCTTCCGACGGGCCCGCCTCGACGATCTTGCCGTTGCGCATGACGATCACATGATTGGCGAGTGCGCGCACCACCTTCAGGTCGTGGCTGATAAACAGGTAGGCGAGGTTATGTTTTGCCTGCAGATTGCGCAGCAGGTCCACCACCTGCGCCTGCACGCTCATGTCGAGCGCCGAGGTCGGTTCGTCCAGCATGACGAAGCGCGGATTGAGCACCATGGCGCGCGCGATGGCGATGCGCTGGCGCTGGCCGCCGGAGAATTCGTGCGGATAGCGGAACCGCGTTTCCGGATCGAGGCCGACCTCCTTGAGCACGTCGACGACATGCCGGTCGCGCTCCTGCGCGGAAAGCTTCGGCTCGTGGATGCGCAACCCTTCCTCAATGATCTCGGCCACCGACATGCGCGGGCTGAGCGAGCCGAAAGGGTCCTGGAAAACGATCTGCAACTCGCGCCGCAGCGGCCGCATGGCGTTGAAGGACAGTTCGTTGATGTCGCGGCCGTTGAAGCGGATTTCGCCTGTCGAGGAGATCATGCGCGACAGCGCCAGGCCGAGCGTCGTCTTGCCGGAACCGGATTCGCCGACGACCCCCACTGTCTGGCCGGCGCGCACGGTCACGTCGATGCCGTCCACGGCCTTTACATGGTCGACCGTCCGGCGGAAGAACCCCTGCTTGATCGGGAACCAGACCTTGACGGCCTCGCCCGTCATCACCGCCTTGGCCGTCTCGTTGGCCACTGGCGGCTTTCCCTTCGGCTCGGCGGCGAGCAGATGTTTCGTGTAGTCGTGCTGCGGATTGGCGAAAATGTCCTTCGTCGGACCCGTCTCGACGATCTTGCCCTTGGTCATCACGCAGACGCGGTCGGCGATCTTGCGCACGATGCCGAGGTCGTGGGTGATGAACAGCATCGACATGCCGTTCTTCTGCTTGAGACGGGCGAGCAATTCCAGGATTTGCGCCTGCACGGTGACGTCGAGCGCCGTCGTCGGCTCGTCGGCGATCAGAAGTTCGGGCTCGTTGGCGAGCGCCATGGCGATCATGACGCGCTGGCGCTGCCCGCCGGAAAGCTGGTGCGGGTAAGCCGAAAGCCGCTTTTCCGGTTCGCGGATACCCACCTCGTTGAGCAATTCCAGCGTGCGCGTCTTCGCCTGCCGGTCGCCCATGCCGCGATGCAGCTTCAGCACCTCGACGATCTGCTGCTCGATCGTATGCAGCGGGTTCAAGGAGGTCATCGGCTCCTGGAAGATCATGGTGATCTTGTTGCCGCGGACATTGCGCAATTCCTTCTCGTTCAGCGAGAGAAGGTCCTTGCCATCGAAGACAATCTTGCCGGAGGGATGGCTGGCCGTCGGGTAGGGCAAAAGCTTGAGCACCGAAAGCGCCGACACGGATTTTCCCGAGCCGGATTCCCCCACCAGCGCCAGCGTTTCGCCCCTGGCGATGTCGAAGGAGACATGGTCGACGGCAAGCGAGGCCTTGCCGCCCTGCTCGAAGGCGACGGACAGGTCTTGGACGGAAAGGAGGGGGGCGTTCAAATGGCCGCCTCGACATCGGTCTGGCGGAAGTCTTCGCCCTTGAATAGCAGCGGCTCGCCGCGCGCCTTGGCCAGCGCATAGGCGAAACAGTCGCCGAGGTTGAGCTTGGCCGGATGATTGCGCTTGCCGTATTTTTGGTAGGCTTCACGGGCAAGCTGGGCCTGTTCTGCGGTGACATCTACAATTGTGATGTTCATGTGCGTCAATATCGTGTCCAGTTTGCCGGATGTCTCAGGCATATCTCCACGGTCCACACGCAGAGCAACCTCAAGGTAATTGACCGGAGAAAGTTCGGCCGGGTTCTTCGCTTCGGTGAGCATATCGGCGAAACGAAATTCTTCCGGCTCCTTGAGGAGGATCGCAAGGATGGCGGATGCGTCGACGATCACTTGGGCAATCCCCATTCATCATAAAGATCGGAGTGATCGCTGGTGACTCCGGGAGGGGGCGGTGGCAGGGAATCGAGCAGTTCCCGCAAACGCCGTTTCCGTTCGGCCACGTCGCGTTCGCGATGTAGGCGTTCCAGTTCCGCTTCGAGCGCCTGCTCGACGGCGGATGTCATACTCTGCCCGGTTTCGTTGGCGAGCTGGCGGGCTAGCTTCTGCGCCCGCTCGCTCTTGATATTCATGCCCATGACAATCTCCATGGTAGAAAATTGCCGGAATTATACCATAGCCTGTCGTTCATTTGAACGTCTTCCTCGGATCGAAGGCGTCGCGCGTCGCCTCACCGATGAAGATCAGCAGCGACAGCATGATCGAGATGACGATGAAGCCTGAGAAGCCGAGCCACGGCGCGTTGAGGTTGCGCTGACCCTGTTTCAGCAGTTCGCCGAGAGAGGCCGAACCGGGGGGCAGGCCGTAGCCGAGGAAATCCAGCGAGGTCAGCGTCGAGATCGAGCCGTTGAGGATGAAGGGCAGGAAGGTCAGCGTCGCCACCATGGCGTTGGGCAGGAGATGCCGGAAGATGATGGTGCGGTTGGGCACGCCGAGCGCGCGCGCCGCGTTGACATATTCGAAGTTGCGGGCGCGCAGGAATTCGGCCCGCACCACGCCGACAAAGGCGACCCATGAGAACAGCAGCATCAGTCCGAGCAGGATCCAGAAGCCGGGCGGCAGGATCGCGGCGATGATGAGCAGCAGATAAAGCACCGGGATCGCCGACCAGATTTCGATGAAACGCTGGAAGATCAAATCGGTCCAGCCGCCGAAATAGCCCTGGATCGCGCCGGCCGAAACGCCGATCAGGGCCGATCCAGCCGTCAGGATCAGGCCGAACAGAACCGAGATGCGGAAACCATAGATGACGCGCGCCAGCACGTCGCGCGCCTGGTCGTCGGTGCCGAGCCAGTTCCAGTTGCCGATCACGCATTCGGGGTCCGCCGCCTTTTGTGGATATTGCGAGCAGCGCTTGTCCTTGTCGTAGAGCCATGAAGGCTTTGCCGGCGCGGCTTCCGGCACGGCGTTGTTGACGGTGCGGTAGGAATAACGGATCGGCGGCCAGATCATCCAGCCATTGGCCTCGATCTCGTCGCGGATGACCGGATCGCGATAATCCGTGACCGCATAGAAGCCGCCGAACTTCTCCTCCGGATAGGCGACCAGAACCGGAAACAGGATCTCGCCCTTGTAGGAGGCGACGATCGGCTTGTCGTTGGCGATGAATTCCGAAAACAGCGTCAGCACGAACAGGACGAGGAAAATCCAAAGCGACCAGTAGCCCCGCCGGTTGGCCTTGAAATTGGCCCAGCGGCGCTGGTTCAGCGGCGACAGCCATCCCCTTTTCGGTTGCCTGCCTGCCTCCTCCCGCACGGTCTCGACCGCCGCTTTCATCTGGATGTCCGACATCAGACCTCCCGGCGCTCGAAATCGATGCGCGGATCGATCCAGGTATAGGTGAGGTCGGAAATCAGACTGATGAACAGGCCGATCAACGAGAAGATGTAGAGATTGGCGAACACAACGGGATAATCGCGGTCGACGATCGACTTGTAGCCGAGCAGGCCGAGGCCATCGAGCGAGAAGATGTTCTCGATCAGCAGCGAGCCGGTGAAGAAAGCCGAGATGAAGGCGCCGGGAAAACCGGCGATGACGATCAGCATGGCGTTGCGGAACACGTGCCCGTAGAGCACCCGCCCTTCCGATAGGCCTTTGGCGCGCGCCGTGACGACATACTGCTTGCGGATTTCCTCCAGGAAGGAATTCTTGGTCAGAAGCGTCGTGGTGGCGAAGGCCGAAAGCACCATGGCTGTCAGCGGCAGCGTCAGGTGCCAGAAATAGTCGGCAATCCGAGCAGGCCATGAAAGCTGGTCCCAATTATCCGAGGTCAAGCCCCGCAGCGGGAACCAGTCATAGAACGACCCGCCGGCGAAGAGGATCATCAGGAGGATGGCGAACAGGAAACCGGGAATGGCATAGGCGACGATGACGATGCCGCTGGTCCACACGTCGAAGCCAGACCCGTCGCGCACCGCCTTGCGGATGCCGAGCGGAATGGAGACGAGATAGGAAATCAGCGTGATCCAAAGGCCGAGCGAGATCGAGACCGGCATCTTTTCCAGGATCAGGTCGACCACCGAGACGTCGCGGAAATAGCTGTCGCCGAAATCGAAGCGCAGATAGTTCCACAGCATCAGGCCGAACCGCTCGAGCGGCGGCTTGTCGAAGCCGAACTGCTTTTCCAGCTTGGCGATGAATTGCGGATCGAGTCCCTGCGCGCCGCGGTACTTGCTGTTGACGTCGCCGCCGGCTGCATCGAATCCGCCGCCGGCCAGATCACCGCCGGCTCCGCCCCCAAGCCGGTCGCCGCTGTCGCCACCCTGGTTGGTCAGCTTGGCGATGACCTGCTCGACCGGCCCGCCCGGCGCGAACTGGATGACCGCGAAGGAAATAGCCATGATACCGAAAAGCGTCGGGATCATCAGGAGGATGCGGCGAAGGATATAGGCGCCCATCAGGAAGCAGCCCCTGTTCGAACCGGAATATCAGGCCTTGCCAATCTTCGCCGCCTTGTCCTTGTCGAACCACCACAGCGCTTCCATCGCGAACCCGTAGTCGGGTTTCGGTTCTTTGAAGCCGAACATGTCCCAGAAGGCCACGCGGTGATTCGCCGAATACCAACTTGGAATCCAGTCCAGCCGCGCGCGCAAGACCCTATCGAGCGCGCGCAGCACCGTGATGAGTTCCGCGCGGTCCTTGACCCGGTCTATCGTCTCGACGAGGGCATCGACAGCAGTATCTACCGTGCCGGGCAGGTTGCGCGAGCCCTCGAGCTTGGCCGAGCGCGAATGGAAGATGCCGTCCATGCTCTCGCGAGTCGGCGTCGGCGAGAACAGTACAGCCATCGCGATCATGTCGAAATCGAAACTGGCCTGTCTTTCCTGATACTGCGCCGACTCGACCAGGCGGATGGAGGCATCGAAGCCGACGGCCTTCAGATTCTCGACCCAGGGCGCGTAAACGCGCACCAGACCCTCATCGTCGGCGAGAACCTCCGCCTTGAAGATTTCGCCGGCCTCATTCCGGAAGAACGGACCGGACCGCTTCCAGCCGGCTTCGGTCATCAGCCGCTGCGATTCACGCAAGAGTTTTCGGTCGCGGCCGCTGCCGTCCGAAGCGGGCGCTGTATAGACTTCGCCGAAGACCTCGGGCGGAAGCCTGTCGCGCAGCGGCTCCAGCAGGACCAGTTCGTCAGCTGAGGGAGTGCCCGTCGCCTTGAAGTCGGACTTTTCGAAGTTTGATTGGGAACGGTCATAGAGGCCGTAGAAAAGCGACTTGTTGGTCCATTCGAAATCGAAGCACAGGGCGATGGCCCGGCGCACCCGCACGTCCTTGAATCGTTCCCGCCGCTGGTTCATCGCGGTGCCGTAGAGGAGGGGGCGTTTTTCCGAAGGGAACTCGCGTTTCACCACCTTGCCGGCGGTGAGCGCGGGAAAATCGTAGCCGGTGGCCCAGACTCGGGATGTCGCTTCCTCGCGGAAATGCACCTGGCCTTTCTTGAAAGCCTCGAAGGCGGCTTGCCGGTCCCCGTAAAACTCGATCCGCAACCTGTCGAAATGGTAGAGGCCGCGATTGACCGGCAGGTCGGCGCCCCAGTAGTCGGCCACGCGTTCCAGCTCGATCGTCTGCCCCGGACGCACCAGTCCGACCTTGTAGGGACCGGAGCCGAGCGGCGCCTCCATGCGCGCGCCGTTGAAGGGCACCTTGGCGAAATAGGCCTTGGACAGGATCGGAAAGGTTGCGACGTCCAGTATCGTGCGTTCCGACTGCTTTCCGGAAAAGGTCAGCCGCAGCGTTGCCTTGTCGATAGCGGCGGCTTCGGTCAATTCGGTAAGCGACAGCGAGAAGTCGGGATGCCCCTCCTCCTTGAGAAGGTCGAACGTAAAGGCGATGTCTTCCGCCGTCAGCGGCGAACCGTCATGCCAGCGCGCCTGTGGCCGTAACGTGAATTCGAAACTGTTGCGGTCTTGTGAGATCGTCACCGCCTCGGCCACTAGCCCGTAGATGGAGTCCGGCTCGTCCAGGGCGCTGGTCATCAAGCTGTCGAAACACATCTCCATGCGCGGCGGGGCATCGCCCTTCGGCACGAAGCTGTTCAGCGTGTTGAAGGTGTTGGGATTCTGGTTGAACATCCATTGGGATGGGCCGAAATTGAATGTCCCGCCTTTCGGCGCATCGACGTTCACATAGTCGAAATGCGAAAAGTTGGCCGGGTATTTCAACTCGCCGAAGGCCGAAAGCCCGTGCAGCCTGACGCCGGTAGGGCTGGCGGCGAAGAGCCTGCCCGGCAGCAGCGCATTTGCCGCCGCAATTCCGCCGAGCGTCAAAAGGTGCCGTCTGGAGAGTTGCGTGCCCATCAGTTGCCGCTCTTGTACTTGGCAGCCAGCGCCTTCTCCTTGTCGGGATCGATCCACCAGGATTCGATGTCGGGTCCGTAATAGTTGGGCTGCTTCTCCGGAATGCCGAACTTGTTCCAGTAGGCAAGCCAGACGTCCGGGCGCGTGAGCTGCGGCACCACATAGAAATTCCATAGCAGGACGCGATCCAGCGCATGCGTCGCCGCCAGCAAATCCTCGCGGTCGCTGGCGAAGATCACCCGCTCGACGAGCGCGTCGACAACCGGATCCTTTATGCCCTCATAGTTGCGCGATCCGGGCGTATCGGCAGCCTTGGAGGACCAGAAATCGCGCTGCTCGTTGCCGGGCGAATCGGATTGCGGCAGCACCACCGTGGTCATGTCGAAATCGAAGTCGTTGAGCCGGTTCACATATTGCGACGGGTCGACGAACCGCAGCGTCGCCTCGATGCCGATCTTGCGCAGCATCTGGATGTAGGGCGTCAGCGACGATTCGGCGCCCTGTCGCGAATCCAGGATTTCGAAGCGGAACGGTGCGCCGGTCTGGGAATTGACCATCTTGCTGCCTTTGATAACCCAGCCCGCGGAAGCCAGCAGGTCGACGGCCTGCTTGAGCACCTTGCGCTCGGACTGCGCATCGTCGAAAGCGGGCAGCTTCCATTCCTGCGTGAACAGCTCCGGCGGAAGCTTGTCCTTGTACTGGTTGAGTATCTCCAGCTCTTTGCCCTGCGGCAGGCCGCTGGACGCAAGGTCGCTGCCGATAAAATAGCTGGTGATGCGCTCGTTCAGCCCGAACGACATGGTGCGGTTGATCGTATCGAACGGGTAGAGCAGGGACAGCGCCTGGCGCACGCGCCGGTCCTGGAACAGCGGACGGCGGGTGTTGATGGCAAAACCCTGCATGCGGGCAAGGGCGTTCGCCTTGAAGTCCTTCTTCGTCACGTCCCCGGCCTTCAGGGCTGGAAACGTGTACTTCGTCATCCAGTCGCGGGCGCTGTTTTCGGAATTGACGTCCTGCAGTCCGCCCTTGGTGAAGGCCAGCCACTCGGCGTTCTCGTCGAGGAAATAGGTGTAGCGGCGGATGTCGAAATTCTCGCGGCCGATTTTGACCGGCAGCTTGGCGCCCCAATAGTCCGGCACGCGCTCCCAGACGATCTCGGCGCCCGGCTTGAAGCTCTTGATCTTGTAGGCGGCGGAGCCGAGCGGAATCTCCAGGGTCGGCTTGGTGATGTCGCGCTTTTTTCCGCTGGCGTCGGTGCCTTCCCACCAGTGCTTCGGCAGCACGGCCAGCTGGCCGATGATTTTCGGCAGCTCGCGGTTGCCTTTCTGGTCGAACTTGAACTGCACCTCGCGGTCGGAAACGGCCACCGCTTCCGTGACATTCTCGAAGTAGCGGTTGTACATCGGGCTGTTCGCCTTCAGCACGTTGAACGACCAGATCACGTCTTCGGTGGTGATCGGCTGGCCGTCGTGCCATTTCGCCCGCGGATCGAGCCTGTAGGTGGCCGAGGAATAGTCGTCGGGGTATTTGTAGGCGTCGGCGACCAGCGGATGGCCGACGCTGCCCTCGTCGGTCGCATCCTCCATCAACGTATCATACAGCAGGCCGCCGCCGAACGCGGCAAAGCCGGCCGCCGGCGTTCCCTGGACGATGTAGGGGTTGAAGCTGTCGAAGGTCCCGACCGTTGTCGTATTCAGCGTGCCGCCCTTGGGCGCATCCGGATTGACGTAGTCGTAGTGCTTGAAGTCCTGGCCATATTTGGATTCGCCGATGAGCGACGATGTCGTGTGCCATTCGTCATCGGCGGCGTTGGCTTGCGCTTGAGAGAGAAAGACGGCGGCCAATCCGGTCAACAGCAATTTTCTCGTCCGGCTGGATATCATCGGCTTCCTCTGATTGTTCGCCCCACGCAATTTAGACCAACAAGCGCTGTTGAAAACCGCTTCCGTTACGCTTTCTGGCCGACGCCGCCCGCTTCATAACAAAAAAGCCGGGGCGAACCCGGCTTTTTCATGGATAGGTCGATTACAATTTCGTCATTTGGCCGGCTCGGCCTTGTCGTCCGGCGCCGTTCCCGGTGCGCTTTCGGCTGGCTTTTCCGTCGGCGCCGTGCCTTCGGCGGGCTTGGCATCTGCAGGCTTTCCTTCCGCGGGAGCGGCACCTTCAGCTGGCTTGCCGGCATCGGCGGCGGGGGCCGCTGCTTCAGGCAGCGGCTTCGGGCTGTCGGAAAGCGTGCGCAGATAGGCGATGACGTTGGCGCGCTCGTCGTCCTTCTTGAGGCCGGCGAAGCCCATGGCCGTTCCCTTGACGAAGTTCTTCGGCGACATGAGGAAATGATTGAGGTTGTCGTAGGTCCACTTCTCCTCGCCGCCCTTGGCGAATTCCTTCATGCCGGACGAATAGGCGAAACCCTCATGATGGGCGACCGGGCGGTCGACGATGTCCCAGAGGTCCGGACCGACCTTGTTCGGCCCGCCCTTTTCCCCCGAATGGCAGGCCTGGCACTTCTTGAAGACAGTGGCGCCGGCTTCCGCATTGGCGGTAGCCAGTAGTTCGGCGATCGGCTTGGCGGCCTCCGCCGGACCGGCCGCGCCGGCTTCAGGCTCGGCCGCCTCGATGGCAAAGCCGGGCTTTTCGGGCGCAGGCGAAGCAAACAGCGCATCGGACACCAGGGCGACCGAGAACACCACGAAAACGGTTCCGAGAAGTCCGCCGATCACCTTGTTAAGTTCGAACGAGTCCATGCACCCCAACTCCCTTTTCCGGCGGACCGTTCCGTCCATCCGTCCGTCGGTATGGCGACACACCTTGGGAAGGCGGTCAAATCGGGCGGAAACTAGGTCTTTTGCTCTGGCGTTGCAACACCTATAAGGGCGCTTCCAGTGAGACCTTTTGCCACTTTTTTCGCAATCCTTTCCAGCTGCCGCAGAGCCCGATGTCCACCCTTGTCCTGATCCCGGCCCGCATGGCCTCCAGCCGCCTGCCCGGCAAGCCGCTGGCGGATATTGCCGGCAAGCCGATGATCGTGCATGTGGCCAGCCGCGCCGCCGAAAGCGGCGTCGGGCGCGTGGTGGTGGCGACCGATACGGAAAGCGTCGCCGAGGCCGTTCGAGCGCATGGGTTCGAGGCGGTAATGACTCGCGCCGACCACGAATCGGGCTCCGACCGCATCTATGAGGCCTTGTTGACGCTGCAGGGCGGCGGCGAGGTTGACACAGTGGTCAATGTGCAGGGCGATCTGCCGACGATTGAGCCCGGCATCATCGGCGCGGCGCTTCAGCCACTGGAGGATGCTTCGGTCGATATCGCCACCCTCGGCGTTGAGATTGTCCGCGACGAGGAGAAGACCAATCCCAATGTCGTCAAGATCGTCGGTTCACCCCTTTCCGCATCGCGCCTGAGGGCGCTTTACTTCACGCGCGCTACCGCGCCCTCGGGCGAGGGGCCGCTCTACCATCATATCGGCCTCTACGCCTATCGCCGCGCCGCGCTCGAACGCTTTGTCGGCCTCAAGCCCTCGCCTCTCGAACGCCGCGAGCGGCTGGAACAGTTGCGCGCGCTGGAAGCCGGCATGCGCATCGATGCCGAAATCGTCCGTTCGGTTCCGCTCGGCGTCGACACGCCCGAGGACCTCGAACGTGCGCGCCACATCCTTTCACGCTGACCAGATTCTTGCCCCTGAAACGAGCCGCAGACATGCCCGAAAAGACCAACCGAATCTCCTTCCAGGGCGAGCCCGGCGCCAATTCCGACACCGCCAGCCGCAACATGTTCCCGTCGATGGAACCGCTGCCGTGCCCGACCTTCGAGGACGCCTTCAACGCGGTCGAGACCGGCAAGGCCGATCTGGCGATGATCCCGATCGAGAACACCATCGCCGGCCGCGTCGCCGACATCCATCATCTGCTGCCGGAATCGAAGCTGCACATCATCGGCGAATATTTCCTGCCGATCCATTTCCAGCTCATGGTCCTGCCGGGCGTCAAGCGCGGCGAGATCAAGACTGTCCACAGCCATATCCATGCGCTCGGCCAGTGCCGCAAATACATCCGCAGGAATGGCTGGAAGCCGGTCGTCGCCGGTGACACGGCGGGTTCGGCCAAGCTGGTCTCGGAAGTGAAGGATCCGACCATGGCGGCGCTGGCGCCTGCGCTGGCTGCGAAGCTCTATGGCCTCGACATCATCGAGGAGAATGTCGAGGACACCGACAGCAACGTCACCCGTTTCGTCGTCCTGACGAAGGACAAGCGCTGGGTGGACCGCCCGTCCGCGGACGCCAAGATGATGACCACCTTCATCTTCCGAGTCCGCAACGTGCCGGCCGCGCTCTACAAGGCCATGGGCGGCTTCGCCACCAACGGCATCAACATGACGAAGCTGGAGAGCTATCAGCTCGGCGCCTTCACCGCGACGCTCTTCTACGCCGACATTGAGGGTCACCCCGACGACGCCAACGTCAAGCTGGCGCTCGACGAGCTGCGCTTCTTCTCGAAGGAAGTGCGCATTCTCGGTGTCTATCCGGCCAGCGCGTCGCGCGACGAGTGGCGGTCTCCGGATTGATCCGTCTTTGGCCGGGCAGGCCGGCGGCTACTCGCTGTCCAACCAGGCGCGGATCAGGTGATGGGCGATGGCGCCCTTGAGCGGCGTGAACAGATTGTCCGGATGACGCCGCGCCATCATCATCTCCACCTCGTCGCGCCCGAACCAGCGGCAGTCCTCAAGCTCGGTCACGTCGGCCCTGATCTCGTCGTCGAGTGGTTCGCCGAAGCAGCCGATCATCAGCGAATAGGGAAACGGCCATGGCTGGCTCGCATGATAGACGACGCGGCCGAGCCGTATGCCGGCTTCCTCGAAGGTTTCGCGCCGCACCGCGTTCTCGATCGTCTCGCCGGGTTCCACGAAGCCGGCCAGCGTCGAATACATGCCCGGTGCGAAATGGCGGCCGCGGCCGAGCAGGCATTTCTCCTGCGTCGCGGTCAGCATGATGACGACCGGATCAGTGCGCGGGAAATGGTCGGCGCCGCAGGCCGGGCAATGCCGTCGATAGCCGCCGGCGCGCATCTGCGAAGCCGCGCCGCAGCGGCTGCAGAAGCGATGGCTGGCGTTCCAGGCCAGCAGCGCCGCGGCTTGCGCCAGTGCGCCGAGCGCCCCCTCGTCGATCAGGCCCTGCATGAGGATCGAGCGGTAGTCGATCGCCTTGATGCCCTGCGGCAACTGCTCCGGCTCGATGGCCGCCGGCGCCGCGAGCACCGGGCCGTCTTCCGACATGCCGAGCAGGATCGCTTCTTCCATAGCCGGCATCAGCGTCCGGCTTTCGGCAAGCCCGAACCATGGCGTAAATGTTTCGCCGGCCAGTTTCAGGTGCAGCCTGCCGTCGTGAAGCAGAAGCAGTCTGGCGCGCGGATCGGCGAGGGCTTTTTCTACGCAATCGTCGCTGCGGTTTTCCGACTGCCTGTCTATCCTGTTGCCGGCAAAGCCGACCAACTGGCTCGGCTCGCGCAACGGCGCGTCGAAAAGGCTGAATGGCATGGACGGGACTCAAAAGAATAGTTCGGATGCAGCCGATCTATAACGCCGCGCGGATCGTTTGGGCAAACCGGTGCAAATCGTTTCCGGCGTAAGGCTCGCGCACCCCATGGCCCCAGACCGGCCCGGGCCAGCCGGCGTCGCCCTCGTGGCGCGCAATCACATGCACATGCAACTGCCGCACGATGTTGCCGAGCGCGCCGGAATTGATCTTGGTGCAGCCGGTCACCTGCTTCAGCGCTTGCGCGACCATGTTCACTTCGAAAGTCAGCATGGCCTGATCCAGCGGCGTGAGGTCGTGGATTTCCTCGACGCCGGGCCGCTGCGGGATCAACAGCAGCCAGGGCCAGCGGCGGTCGTTCATCAGCCGCAACTCGCACAGGCCGAGCCACATCACCTGCTCGCTGCTGGCTTCCAGCCGCAAATCGAGCGCAAATCCGGCCTTGAGGCCAGGCAGCATTGGCGTTTCCCCACAAAATCTTTTGGCGACCAAGGATCGCTTCGCAACGAAGGCTATTGCCCAGCGCCTCCTGCTGCAAGCGAATCATGGGCCGGCCTTGCGAATAGCCGCAATCGCCATGTTGCGCTTGCATTTCGCCGATGAATTGCCGATATGGACAGTGGGAGGTTGGTGGTGGACGATCCACTCGCCAACCGGGTCAGGTCCGGAAGGAAGCAGCCCTAACGAGCTCGGAACGGGTCATTGTTCCAGCCTCCCACCTCACGAACCGCAACATCACAATGACTTGCGAAGGCGGGGATTTGCGAAGGCGGGCAGCCATGTCCGATGTGGCCGGTTCGTTCTGTTTCCGGCTGGAAGCCGCTGCCCAAAAATGGGCATCAAGCGGTCCTTGCAAGGTTGACGATGACGGTTCCGGCGCGTCAATGTTGAGGAGGCTGACCGCCGCGCTGCGGTCCGACGAGGAAATTATCGAGGCCGATGAGCGAAGCCGGACAGTCAGGCAAGGACAAGGGCGGAGCCTATCGCGTTCTGGCGCGCAAGTACCGGCCGTCGAATTTTTCCGAGCTGATTGGCCAGGAGCCGATGGTCCGCACCCTGACCAACGCCTTCGCCACCGGCCGCATCGCCCAGGCATGGATGCTGACGGGCGTGCGCGGCGTCGGCAAGACGACGACGGCGCGCATCCTGGCGCGGGCGCTCAACTACAAGACCGCGGAAAGGGATGAACCGTCGGTCGATCTTGCCGTGCCCGGCGAGCATTGCCAGGCGATCATGGAAGGCCGGCATGTCGACGTCATCGAGATGGACGCCGCCTCCCATACCGGCATCGACGATATCCGCGACATCATCGAACGAGTCCGCTATGCGCCCGTTTCGGCGCGCTACAAGGTCTACATCATCGACGAGGTGCACATGCTTTCCACGCAGGCCTTCAACGGCCTGCTGAAGACGCTGGAAGAGCCGCCGCCGCACGTCAAATTCATCTTCGCCACCACCGAAATCCGCAAGGTGCCGATCACGGTCCTGTCGCGCTGCCAGCGTTTCGACCTTCGCCGCATCGACGCCGGTGCGCTGGTCGCACATCTGTCGGCGATCGCCGGGCAGGAGGGCATCGACGCCGAGCCGGCCGCGCTCGCTATGATCGCCCGCGCCGCCGAGGGCTCGGCCCGCGATTCGCTCTCCATACTTGACCAGGCCATCGCCCATGGCGGCGGCAAAGTCGACGCCGGCGCCGTGCAGGCGATGCTCGGCCTTGCCGACCGGGCCCGCATCGTCGACCTATTCGAGCATGTGATGAAGGGCGACGTGGCGGCAGCCCTTGCCGAATTGCGCGCCCAGTATGACACCGGAGCCGATCCGGCAGCCGTGCTGACCGATCTGGCCGAGTTCAACCATCTCGTCACCCGCCTTCGTTTCGTGCCGAGCGCGGCCGACGACGCATCGCTGTCCCAGGACGAGCGCAGCCGCGGCGCCGAGTTCGCGAACAGCCTTTCCGTCCGCGTCTTGTCGCGCAACTGGCAGATGCTCCTGAAGGGCATCCCGGAAGTGCAGAGCTCCAACCGGCCCATGAGCGCGGCGGAGATGGTGCTGATCCGGCTTGCCCATGCCGCCGACCTGCCGACGATCGACGAGGCGCTGAAGTCGCTCGAAGCGGGCGACGCTGTTCCCACACCTTCGCGGCCCAACGGCGCCCCGACCACGACGGGCGGCAACGGCTCGAATGGCGGGACGTCCGGCGGCGGTGGATCGGCGGCGAGCGCCGTTTCGCATTCGCGGATGCCTGCATCGGTCGGCGGCGCGCAGACCATGCGGCTGGTGCAGAATGCGCCCGAAGAAGAGCCGGCGGCGTTCGCGCCACCCCCGGAACCCGTCGCCGAAGCGACGCCCGCGGTACAGATAAGGTCCCTGGCCGATATCGGGGCGCTTGCCGACCAGCATCGCGACAAGCTGTTCAAGGTCAATGTGAAGACCCATGTCAGGCCGGTCCGCATCGAGCCCGGCCGGCTGGAGATTTCGCTGACGCCCGACGCGCCCAAGACGCTGGCCAGCGAGATATCGACCAGGCTCAAGGCTTGGACCGGCCGCAACTGGCTGGTTTCGCTGTCGAAGGAGGAGGGCGGGCAGACGCTGGCCGAGATGGAATCGGCAAAGCGCGAGACCGCCCTGGTCGATGCACGCAGCGACCCCGCCGTCGCCGCCATCCTGGCCCGTTTCCCGGGCGCCAGGATCATCGACGTGCGCATCCCCGACGTGCCGGACATCGATGTCGACGAGGATTTGCCTTCGGACATCCCTATCGAAGACGACGATCAGAATTGACCGATCAACCGCAAAGGACCGCACGATGAAGGATCTTCTCGGCCTGATGGGCAAGGCGAAGGAAATGCAGGCCAAGTTCCAGGCCATGCAGGAAGAAATCGCGGGCCTGGAGGCGAGCGGCCAGGCTGGGGGCGGTCTCGTCAATGTCACGCTGACCGGCAAGTTCGAGATGAAGTCCTTGAAGATCGATCCCTCGCTCTTCAAGGAAGACGAGGTCGAGATTCTCGAAGACCTGATCCTTGCGGCCCACAACGACGCCAAGGTCAAGGTCGAGCAGGTAATGCAGGAAAAGACCAAGGCGCTGACCGCCGGCCTGCCCATGCCGCCCGGAATGAAACTGCCTTTTTAGGCCGCGAGGGAGGCGGATCGCGGTTGCCCCGGTTTCGCCTTTATCACGCTATGTTGCCGGACAGAGCGGATTGTTGATCGCCTGCAAGGCGTTGCCGCGGGCGCTTCACTTGCCTTCGTAAGCATTTGGCCATCTTTTTGCCGGAAAGATTCTCATTCTGGCCGGAACCTGGGGACAAGGGCGGCATCAAGAACAATGAGGCAAGGCCATTGACTGCCGCGCGATGGAAGATGCCGCTCGTGCTCGGCATCGCATTTTCTCCGCTCCTTCTGGCCGGTTGCAGCCAGACTTCCTCCCATGGCATGTCCGTCGCCAGTCTGACCGACTCTCTCAAGCCATCTCCGCGCGCCAGCGCTTACCGATACACGTCGCGTGACAAAGAGTGTATGGAACGCGCAATGTTCTTCGAGTCCAACCGGTCCAGCCGCGCCGGCATGATCGCCGTGGGCACGGTGGTGATGAATCGCCTGCGCTCGGGGCAATATAGCGATACGATCTGCGGCGTGGTCGGGCAGAAGAGGCAGTTCGCGCCGGGCGTCATGACCCGCAAGATGAATTCCAAGGCCATGCCGGACGTGCAGGAAGCGGCCGAGGCCGTTCTCAAGGGCGAGCGGGCGCCGAAGCTCAACAACGCCATGCACTTCCACACGGCGGGCCTGAAATTCCCCTACAAGAACATGCACTACATCACCGTGGCGGGCGGCAATGCCTTCTACGAGAAGCGCGGCCGCAAATGGCAGCCGCTGCCGCCGGATACCGGAACGGCCTTCGCTTTTGCCGGCCCGACGACGCCTGCGACCGATGCGGTGCCGGGCGTTCGGGCGCCCACTGTGGCCGTCGCTTCGGCGGAACCGGTGGCCGCGCCGGCGATGGATGCGCCCGCGACCTCAACCGTTTCGGCCAAACCCGTCCTCGTGGCGACGGCTTCGGCCGTGCCTCTACCCGAGGAGCGGCCGGCCGAGGAAGCTTCCGCAACAGAAGCGCCGGTCAGGCAGGCGAGGGTCGCCTACGACCGCCAGCCCGATCCCAGCCGTTTCGGCGGCAGGACCGCCGCGCCGCCGAGTACGCCCTTCATGACCGCATCTGCTTCGGCAAACGAAGCGCAGCCGGCCATGGGTTTCGAAGCGACGCCCGACGACACCAGCGCCATCGGCGCGCTGATCGTCAAAGAAGGCCGGCCCTTCAACGAATAGCGGACACGTGGCGGGTCGCTGCGATCCGCGCCATCTGTTCGGCCTCTCCCATTCGCTCTATACGAATGGCATGTCCAAGCGAATCGCCGGCCCCGAGATCGAGCGCCTGATCCAGCTTCTGGCCAAGGTGCCGGGGCTGGGGCCGCGTTCGGCGCGCCGCGCCGCGCTTCATCTCATCAAGAAGAAGGAACAGTTGCTGCAGCCGCTGGCTGACGCCATGGGCGAGGCGGTCGAGAAGGTGCGCATCTGTTCGGTCTGCGGCAATGTCGATACCGCCGATCCCTGCATGGTCTGCACCGACCCCCGCCGCGACGACGCCACGCTCATCGTCGTGGAGGACGTCGCCGACCTGTGGGCGCTGGAGCGCGCCTCGGCGATGAATGTGCGCTACCATGTGCTCGGCGGTACGCTTTCGCCGCTCGACGGCATCGGCCCCGACCAGCTCAATATCAGGACGTTGGTCGACCGCGTGGCCGGCGGCGCGGTGCGCGAAGTAATCATCGCCGTCAACGCCACCGTCGAAGGCCAGACCACGGCGCATTATCTGACCGACCAGCTTGCCGGCTTCGACGTCAAGGTGACGCGGCTCGCTCATGGCGTGCCGGTCGGCGGCGAGCTCGACTATCTGGACGAAGGCACGCTGGCGGCGGCGCTGCGGTCGCGGACGGCGTTCTGACATGATCGACGGCCGGGAAAGCAGGCCAGAGGGGGGTCCACGGCGGTTGTTCGCCGTCCTCGTTCTGGCGGTTTTCAGTCTTTGTTTGGGCCTTCCCGCCGCCGCAGCCAGGATCGACGATCAGTTCCAGACATGGCTGGAAACCGACCTCTGGCCGGACGCCAAGGCGAAAGGCATTTCGCAAAAGACCTTCGACGCGGCCTTCGATGGTGTGAGGCCCAATCTCAAGCTGCCCGATCTCGTCCTGCCGGGCGAAAAGTCGAAGACGCCGAAAGAGCAGCGGCAGGCCGAATTCGGCTCGCCGGGCAATTACTTCACCGAGAAGGTCATAGGGGCGGTGACGAGCGGCGGCCGCGCCCGCGCCGGCAAATATGCCAGGACGCTGGCGGCTGTCGAAAAGCGCTACGGCGTGCCGGGCGAGGTGGTCCTGGCGATCTGGGGCCGCGAATCCGGCTTCGGCGCGGCGAAGATGCCTTATGACGCTTTCGAGGTGCTGGGCACCAAGGCGTTCCTGTCGACCCGCAAGGACATGTTCCGGACCGAATTGCTGGCGGCGCTTGAGATCGTCCAGCGTGGGCTGGCGCCGGCTGGCGCCATGCGGTCGTCCTGGGCCGGCGCGCTCGGTCAGCCGCAATTCATGCCGACCTCGTTCCTCAAGCACGCCGTCGATTTCGACGGCGACGGCACGGTCGACATCTGGAATTCGGTTCCCGATACGCTCGGTTCCATCGCCAATTACCTCGTCCACTACGGCTGGGCCGCCGGACGCGACTGGGGTTTCGAGGTAACCGTGCCCGAAAGCGTTTCCTGCGCGCTCGAAGGACCGGACCGCGGCAAGCCGATCGCCGAGTGGGCGTCGATGGGCGTGGCGCGGGTGGGCGGCAAGCCCTTCCCGGCTCGCGAGGCGAAAGCCGAGGGTTTCCTGATGATGCCGGCGGGCCGCAACGGTCCGGCCTTTCTGGTCACGCAGAATTTTTACGTGCTCAAGGAATACAATATGAGCGACCTCTACGCGCTGTTCATCGGCCATGGCGCCGACCGCATCGCGCATGGTGACCGGAAATTCTCGGCGGCGTGGGGCGCCGTCGGCGGCCTTTACCGCTCCGATGTCGCCGCGCTCCAGCGGGCCTTGCAGGGCAAGGGCTACGATGTCGGCGGCGCCGACGGCCTGCCGGGCTTCAAGACCCGCCGCTCGATCGGCGACTGGCAGGCGAAGAACGGCCGTGCCGCGACATGCTTTCCGGATGCGGAGCTGGTGAAGGCGGTGCGGTGATTCCTTCTCCCCTTGTGGGAGAAGGTTTCACGCTGCCTGTGACAACTCCCGGTGCACCTCGGCCAGAAGCTCGAACGACCGCACCCGTGCGGAATGGTCGAATATCTGCGCTGTCACCATCAGCTCGTCTGCCCCGGTGCGTCCGATGAAAGCCTCGATCCCGCGCCGCACGGTCGCCGGCGAGCCGACCACGGCCTGCGACAACGCATGGCCGAGCATGGCGCGCGCCTGCGGGTCGAGTTGCGTCTCGTAGCCCTCCACCGGTGGCGGCAGCCTGCCGGGCCTCCCGCTGCGCAGATTGACGAAAGCCTGCTGCAGAGAGGTGAAAAGCAGTTTCGCTTCCGCATCCGTGGGCGCGGCGATGACGTTGATGCCAAGCATCACACGCGGATGGTCGAGCTGTTCTGAAGGTTGGAAGCGCGAACGGTAGACCTCCAGCGCATTGTCCAGTTCCGCCGGTGCGAAATGGGAGGCGAAGGCGTAGGGCAGGCCGAGCATAGCAGCGAGCTGCGCGCCATAAAGACTGGAGCCGAGTATCCACACGGGCACATTCTCGCCGGCGCCGGGTACGGCGCGCACGCGCTGTCCCTCCTCGGCCGGGCGGAAATAATTCATCAGCTCGATCACATCCTGTGGGAAAGTGTCGACGCCGTCGCCCATGTTGCGCCGCAGCGCCCTGGCCGTCAGCATGTCCGTTCCCGGCGCGCGCCCGAGGCCGAGGTCGATACGGCCCGGATAAAGCGCCGCCAGCGTGCCGAACTGTTCGGCGATGATCAGTGGCGAGTGGTTCGGCAGCATGATGCCGCCGGCGCCGACGCGGATGGTGCTGGTGCCGCCGGCGACATGGCCGATGACGACGGCCGTGGCCGCGCTGGCGATGCCCACCATATTGTGATGTTCGGCCAGCCAGTAGCGCCTGTATCCGAGCCGTTCGGCATGACGCGCGAGATCGAGGGAGTTGGCCAGCGATTGCGCAGGGTTGCCGCCTTCCGGCACAGGGGCGAGATCGAGAACGGACAGTTCAGCCATGGCATGGTCTCCGGCAGGTTCGCTGGATATGGAAGCCGCCGCCCGGTTCTGCAAGCGAAGGGAAGGCGTTCAGGCGGCGGTCGTCGCCTTGGCGCGGCTGGCCTTGGATGGCGCCGTCTTCGGCGATGCCGCTTTCGACGGCGCCGGCCGGCGTTGCGGGCGCCGCTTGGGTGACCGTTTCAGCGGCTTGGCGTCGTCGTCGGCAAAAGCAATGCGTACGGCTTCGGCAATGCTCGCGGCGACGAAGTCGGCGTTGGTTTTTTCCGCAGTCATGGCGGTGGCGCGGCCGTCGTCATGGTCCGCCGCCATCGGCGCAAGCAGCCCGACCCGCAGCTTGGCGTCCCGCCGCTTCAGCCGCCGCACCGCATGTCGCGCCTGCGCCAAGGACGCGGCGTTGAGATAGGTGAGGATGACTGTGTCCAAATCATTCAAGGCAAGTTCCTTGAACCTGTCGGGCTCCATCATTTCGTGCGAGGCCGCGAATGCCGTCGCGCCCTGCACCTCCAGCACCTGCACGATCATCGTCGCCGCTGCGTCGTCAATTTCGCCGCGTCCGCCGATGCACAAAAGGCTGCGTCCCTCGCCGTCGGGAAGGCTTTCCTCCTGCACCCCGTCCTCATCCTTTGTCGCGCGCGAATCGTCTCCGTTTTCTTCCTCTTCCTCGTCGGCCGTTTCGCTCAGTTCCTGCACCATCGTCCGGGCTGCCGAGGCGAAGCGGATACGCTGCTCGTCGCTCATGACGCCGCGCTGGCGATCCAGCTCCGCCAGCGCCAGCGCCGGCAATCCAACCTTGTCGTAGAACGTCACCAGATACTCGTCTTCCAGGAAGTCCTCGGCATAGTCGGCGGCCTCATAAGGGTCGCCGGCGAGCAGCCTTTGATAGACGCGCGCGTGCGGCTCCAGCACCGGTTCGTCGCCAAGAAGCACATCGAGGAACTCGAACTGCGACACATGCCGTCCGAGGACGACGAGGCACACGGTCAAGGGCGTCGACAGGACCAGCCCGAGCGGTCCCCACAGCCATGCCCAAAAGATCGCGGCAATGATGATGGCAAGCGGCGAAAGGCCGGTTTGAGAACCATAGAGCCACGGCTCGAGCACGTTGTTGGAGATCAGTTCCATGGCGAGGAAAAGCCCCGCCGTCCACAGAAGCGGCGCCCATCCCGGCGACACCGCCACGGTAAGCAGCATCGGCAGGATCATGCCGATGGCCGGGCCGATATAGGGCACGAAGCGCAGGACGAGCGTCAGTAGCCCCCACAGCATCGCGTTGGGGATGTTCAGAAGCCACAGGCCGAGCGCGATCGGCACCGCGTAGATGGTGTTGATCAGGAGCTGCATCAAAAGATAGCGCCCCACCCTCTTGCCGGCATCCTGCAGAGCTTCCGTCGTCTTGTGCAGGTCGCCATAGCCCGCCAGTCGGATGAAGCGGTCGCGCAGCGCTTCCCGTTCCAGCAGCATGAAGATGACCACCACCACGATAAGGCCGGCGGTCGCGAACGGGCTGATCAGCGGAACCACGATGTTGCGCAGGATGTCGATGGGGCTTTCGCGCGAAATGACCTCGACAGGCAGCGGCTGCGGTCCCTCGACGGCTGTCTGCGTGCCCGCCTGCAGTTCCTTGCCGATCCTTTCGACGACAAAGCTCAGTCTTTCGACCAGCCCGCCGCCGGCGCCCATTTCCTTCAGGGAGCGAACCTTTTCGACGATGTTCGCCTGATAGGTCGGAATGTTCTGGGCGAGGTTGGAAACCTGCGTCGCCACCAGGAAGGCAAAGGCGGAGATGACGATGAAAGTAATCATCACCGTCAGGATGACGGCTACCACCTTCGGCACCGACCATTTGCGCAGTCTCGACACGATGGGTGCGAGCGCGAATGTCAGGAGAAGCGCGATGGCGAAGGGAAGGAGCACGTCCTTGGCGAGGTAGAGGATCGCGGTCACGCCGATGATCGTGACGACCGGCGGCAGCGACAATCGGGTCAGACGGGCAGGGCTGCCTTCGGTCAAGGGCCCTGCCGTCTGTGGAGTTTCGGAATTGGTCGCCACTTGGTCTCGCCCTCCTCGCGGCATCGCCCGGTCCGCTCCATGCGCGCACGCTTTTGGCGCAGAGGGAAGCCATATTCGCCGATCGATCACGGCATTTGTCTTGAGGAAGGCTCCCTCTCGCCTTCTTGCGCGCCTGCCGGTTGGAACAGTCCCTGTCACCGGACCGTTGCCGCAAGCGGCGGTCCGGCAGAAACGCGGACCGCCTGTCAAGGTTCCAGGTTATACCGGCCAGTTCGAGCGCAATATCGGCTTCCTGTGGCCGAAAGCCGTCGCGGGCTGTTTCGTCAGCGCAACAACCGTGAATTTCATGGCTGCCATTCCGTTTTGACGCTTGAACTCTCGGCTTTCACGCGTATGTAAGCGACGCGAATTGACTTCAGGGAAACAGATTTGGCTATCTATAGGGAAAAAGATTTCTCCGAGCGGCGCAATGCCGCAAACGAAGCAAAAAAAGCGCTTCTGGAGCGCTTCAAGGCAAAGCCGGCGGCAGACGATCCGGCAGTGTTGGCCAGGCAGGCGGAACGCAAGGCGATCCTTGAGGCCCGTGCCGCACGCGAAGCTGAAAAGCAGAAGCTGAAGCAGGAAAAGCTGGCGCGCGAAGCGGCCGAGAAGGCAGCGCGCGCCGCGGCTGAGGAAGCCGCGCGGCTTGAAGCCGAGACCAAGGCCGCCGCGGAAGCCAAGATCCGCGAAGCAGAGGAAAACGAGCGGATCGCTCGTCTTCTTGCGGACGAGGCGGAGCGCAAGGCGAAACGCGATGCGCGCTATGCGGCGCGCAAGGCGCGCGTCGGTCGCGCTCCTCCCGGGTTCTCGGCGCGCTAGCTTCAAGTTTAAGACGGACACAGGCGCAGGCTGCCCGCAAGGCGGCCTGCGCTCGCTATTGTGTCGCGGTTTTCAGGCTGCGAGCTTGAGCCCGACGATGCCGGCGACGATCAACCCTATGCAGGCGAGCCGGATGGCCGTCGTGGGTTCCCCCAGCAGCCAGATACCGAGCATGGCGGTGCCAACCGTGCCAATGCCGGTCCATACCGCGTAGGCGGTGCCGACGGGAAGCGTTTTCAGCGCCAGGCCGAGCAGGCCAAGGCTGACGATCATAGAGGCGACGGTGAGAAGCGTGGGCAGCGGCTTCGAGAAGCCTTCGGTGTATTTGAGCCCGATGGCCCAGCCGATTTCGAACAGCCCGGCAAAGAACAGAAAAATCCACGACATGACGTGCTCCGTTTCGGTGGCGGGCCGTCCAGCCGGGTTTTTCCAATGGCGAGGTCGTCCTCGCCCACGAAATATATGAATGAACCGACGGTTGTTCAACCGGACCGCCGGCAGCGACGCCGCGGCGGCCCGTGGCAATCCAGTTGCTATTTGTCCTTGATGCGCATTGCCTTGACCGGCGTCGCCGCCGGTGCGGGCGCCGAAGCTGGCTTCTTGGCGTCCTTCTTGGGTTTGCGCGTTTCCTTTTTCGCCTTCATCGCACCCTTGGCCATGATTCGCTCCTCCAGATTGTGGCAAGCGGAGTGAAGCAAGAGTTCGGCCGGACCGCAAGGATGCTCGCAAGAGGCATGCGATGCAAAACGCTCTGGGTTTTAACGGCGGGCACGCTATCTTGGGTCGACGGATCAGGGGACGCGGGCATGGCGGCGCACGGCGGATCGAAGAAAGTCATCTACGCGGCGCTGGCCGGCAATCTGCTGATCGCGCTGACCAAGTTCGTCGCCGCCTTCTTCACCGGCAGTTCGGCCATGCTGTCGGAAGGCGTCCATTCGCTGGTGGACACCGGCAATGGCGGCTTGCTCCTCTATGGGCTGCACCGGGCCGCACGTCCGCCGGACAAGACCCATCCGCTCGGCCACGGGCGCGAGCTCTATTTCTGGAGCTTCATCGTCGCGCTGCTGGTCTTCGCGCTCGGCGCCGGCGTATCTTTCTATGAAGGCGTCATCCATATCATGGCGCCTGAGCCGGTCGAGAATCCCAAGGTCAATTATATCGTCCTTGCCCTGTCGATGCTGTTCGAAGGCAGCTCATGGTGGGTGGCGTTGAAGGAATTCCGCAGCACCAAGGGCAAGCTCGGCTGGCTGGAAGCGGTGAGGCTCAGCAAGGATCCCAGCGTTTACACCGTCCTGTTCGAGGACAGCGCGGCCTTGCTCGGCCTTTTGATCGCCTTCGCCGGAATCCTCGCCGCCGATATTTTCGAGATGCCGGAACTCGACGGTATAGCTTCGCTCGGCATCGCTGCCATTCTTGCCGCGACCGCCATCTTCCTTGCCCGCGAGAGCAAGGGCCTGCTGATGGGCGAGCCGGCGTCGCCGCAGGTGCAGGCGAAGATCATGGAAATCGTCCAGAACGATCCCGCCGTGCAGCGCGCCAATGGGGTTTTGACAGTCCACATCGGCCCGACCGAGATTGTCGCCGGGCTCAGCATCGAGTTCGAGGATCACCTGACGGCGCCGGAGATCGAATCCTGCATCGAGCGGCTGGAGACGGAATTACAGCGGGAACTGCCGGAGATCACCAGCCTGTTCGTAAAGCCGCAGACGACCGGGACGTGGGAGCGCCGGCGCAAGGCGATTATGGACGCATCGCCGGCGAGCGGCTAAATCGTCCTTAACATGCAGCAACAGGCCGGCCAACGATCGTCGCCGGCCGGGAGGAGAGACAATGCGGATCGACGGCGGCTGCCATTGCGGCGCGATCGCCTACACGGCTGAAGTGGACCCCGAGAAAACCTCGATCTGCCACTGCACCGATTGCCAGCAACTGACCGGCACCGCCTTCCGCGTGACGGTGCCGGCGCCGGAGGACAAATACGAAATCACCAGGGGCACGCCGAAAGTCTACATCAAAGTCGGCGACAGTGGCGCCAAGCGAGCGCAGGGCTTTTGTGCCGAATGCGGCTCGCATCTCTACGCGACCTCCGTCGGCGACGGACCGAAGATTTACGGCATCCGCGCCGGCACCGCCCGGCAGCGCGATCAACTCGTGCCGACAACGCAGAAATGGCATCGCTCGGCGCTCCACTGGCTGCCGGACTTCGAGAACATGCCGGCGACCGAAAAGCAATAAGCGCCGGTCCGGCAAGCCTTAATCGCCGTCTTCGACGACCCGCAGCCGCAGCTGGCCGGTTTTCGAATCGGCCACTCTCCTGCCTGGCTCCATGCTTGCCGTCTTCTCATCCAGCGTTTCGGCCTCGCCTGTCTGGGCGGCGAATTCCATCGCCTCGATCTTCTGGCCACGCTTGGTGACCTTGGAGGACGATACGAGAATGTCGTCGATATCCTTGTTGGCCTGAACGAAATGCGTCTGCAGCTTGCGCACGCGCTCGTCCAGCCGGTTCACGTCGTCCATCAGGCGGATGACTTCGTGCTGGATCAGATGCGCCTGCTCGCGCATCCGTGCGTCCTTGAGGATCGCCTGCACCACCTGGATGGACAACATCAAGAGCGACGGTGAGACGATGACGACGCGGGCGCGGTGCGCGCGCTGCACCAGCGCCTCGAAATTCTCGTGGATTTCGGCGAACACGGATTCCGACGGCACGAACATGAAGGCGGTGTCCTGCGTCTCGCCCTGGATCAGGTACTTATCCGCGATGTCGCGGATATGCACCTCGATATCGCGCCGGAATGCTTGCGCCGCGACCTTCTGCAATTCCGGACTTTCGGCTGCCTGTATGGCGTTCCACGCCTCCAGCGGGAACTTCGCGTCGATGGCGAGCGAAGGCGCGCCGTTCGGCATCTTCACGACGCAGTCCGGTCGGCTGCCATTCGAAAGCGTTGCCTGGAATTCATAGGCGCCCATCGGCAGCCCGTCGGCGACGATGGCTTCCATGCGCGACTGGCCGAAGGCGCCGCGCGTCTGCTTGTTCGACAGGATCGCCTGCAACTGCACGACCTGTCCGGCCAGCGACTGGATGTTGCCCTGCGCCGTGTCGATGACGGCGAGCCGCTCCTGCAGCTTCGCCAGGCTTTCATGCGTGGATTTTGTCTGCTCGGTCATCGTCTGGCCGAGTCGGCCGGTCATGGCGTCGAGCCGCTGGCCAATGGATTGCGTCAGCTCGGCCTGCCGCGCGCCGAAAACCTCGGCGATGGCGCCCATGCGCCCCTGCATCTCGGCTTGTGCCTGCAATATGCCTGCCATGCGCGCTTCCGCGTCGCGGGCATTGTCGGCGGCTTCCGCCGCGGCCACGGCGCGGGCCTTGGCCGAACGCCACAGCGCGATCGCCAGTGCCACCATGAGCGCAACGAACAGAATGCAAAGCAAGCCCAGCAGCTGGCCGAGCGTCATCACGCTGGCGCCAAGCCGCAGGATCGGTTCCGAAAGGATGCTGTCCAGTTCGCTCATCGCCGCAGCATAGCCGATTCGCGAAGCTGGAACAGATCAAAACGTGAACGAGCTGTTCCAGTTGACGGTTTTCCCGCAACGTCCTAGGTGAGGCGCATGCCGATCAAGCCACTCATCATTCTTCCCGATCCCGTCCTGCGCCTGGTGTCGAAGCCCATCGAGCGCGTCGATGCTCCGCTGCGCAAGCTGGCCGATGACATGCTGGAGACGATGTACGACGCTCCCGGCATCGGCCTTGCCGCGATCCAGATCGGCGAGCCGCTGCGCATGCTGGTGATCGACCTTGCCAAGGAAGACGAGGAACCGGCGCCGCATGTGTTCATCAATCCAGAAGTTCTCGAAAGCGGCGACCAGCGCTCCGTCTATGAGGAAGGCTGCCTGTCGATCCCGGATTATTATGCCGAAGTCGAGCGGCCGGCATCTGTGCGGGTGAAATATCTCGACCGCGACGGCAAGGAGCAGGAGATGCTCGCCGAGGGCCTGATGGCGACCTGCCTGCAGCACGAGATCGACCATCTCAACGGCGTGCTCTTTATCGACCACATCTCCAAGCTGAAGCGCGACATGGTCGTGAAGAAGTTCAGGAAGCTGGCGAAGGAAAAGGCGCCCGGGCGGCTGGTGGGCTAGCCGCTTGCTTAAAGCAAGCCTCCCGTCAGCCACGCCAGCGCCGCCCTTACCAGGCCGCCGGCCAGCGACCAGATGCCCGGCGCCAGCGACAGGGCGACGATGGTCCATAGGCCGAGCGGGCGGATCCTGAGCGCCAGCGTCTTGCGGCGCGTCTTCTGCACCCTGCCATCTCGATATTGTGTGTCACATGCTTCTACCTCTGCGAGGGCGGAAGCAAGGGAAGTTCCAGATACGCGGTGTGTCATCGCACTCTCTCGAAATTTGTCTGATGCCCGAGGCTAAGCGCGCTACGATTGGAGTGGATAAGTTGCCCCCTCCACTCCTGCCAGTTCTCGCCAGCAGGCTGAAGCCTTGACGTTGCCCCCATAAAACCGTTGAACGTGCCTCTTTGGAGTGGAACGAACGGCCGCATGCTTCGCGTCGTCTTCATGGGAACGCCGGATTTCTCGGTACCGACGCTGCGCGCGCTGGCGCGGGCCGGGCACGAGATCGCCGCGGTCTACACGCAGCCGCCGCGCGCCGGAGGCCGGCGTGGCCTGGAAAAGGTGCCGTCGCCGGTGCAGCGCGCGGCGCAAAGCCTCGGCATCGAAGTACGAGCCCCTGCTTCGTTGAAAGGCGAGGCCGAGCAGGAGGCTTTTCGCGCCCTCGGGGCGGATGTCGCCGTCGTCGTCGCTTACGGACTGCTCCTGCCAAAGCCCGTGCTCGATGCGCCGCCTCTCGGCTGCCTCAACGGCCATGCCTCGCTGCTGCCGCGCTGGCGCGGCGCCGCTCCCATCCAGCGGGCCATAATGGCCGGCGATGCCGAGACGGGCATGATGGTAATGAAAATGGATATCGGGCTGGATACCGGCCCTGTCGCCTTGCTTGAAAAAACCGCAATCGGACCCGATATGACCGCCGGCGATCTGCACGACCGGCTGATGGCGATAAGCGCGACGCTGATGGTGCGGGCGCTGGCGGGGCTCGAAACGGACGAGCTGGCCTTCACGCCGCAATCCGCGGAAGGGGTGACCTACGCCGCGAAGATCGACAAGGCGGAGGCGCGCATTGACTGGACCCTGCCCGCGCCGGAGGTCCATAACCGCATTCGTGGCCTTTCTCCCTTTCCGGGAGCCTGGTCCGAGGCGGAAATCGGCGGCCGGACAGAGCGGTTGAAGCTGTTGCGGTCGACCCTGCCGGAAGGGGCCGGAGGAAGGTCGGGCGAGCCGGGAGGAATTCTCGACGACCGGCTGACCATTGCCTGCGGATCGGGCGCGGTCAGGCTGGTCGAACTCCAACGGGCGGGCGGAAAGCCCGTCAGCGCGTCGCAGTTCCTGCATGGCGCGAAGATTGAAGAAGGAATGAAATTGTCATGAGCATGATGTCGATACGCGCGGCGACGCCGGGCGACCGCGATGCCATACGCCAGGTCGAGGAACATGCGTTCGGCCAGCCTGCCGAAGCCGGTCTGGTCGATGCGCTCGTGAGCGAAGGCGATGCGGTGGTCGAACTGGTCGCCGTCGAGGACGGGCAGGTCGTCGGCCATATCCTGTTTTCGCGGCTTTTCGTGCAGACGGCCGGCGGGAAAGTTCCTGCCGTCGCGCTGGCGCCCCTGGCGGTGGAGCCATCCTTCCATGGCACCGGCATCGGCGGCGCGCTGATCAGCGAAGGTCATATCCGCCTCAGGCAGGCGGGCGAGACGCTGGCAGTCGTTCTGGGCGATCCGGCATACTACGGCCGCTTCGGCTATACGCATGAGCGGGCCGCCATGTTCGAAAGCGCCTATCAGGGCGAAGCGCTGCAGGCGCTGGCCTGGGGCGATGCGCCCGAAACCGGCCTGCTGGTCTACCCGTCTGCGTTCGGTTCGGCGCTGGCCGCCTGACCGCGCCCGATGCCGCGCTTTCGCCTCGACATCGAATATGACGGCGGGCCCTATGCCGGCTGGCAGCGGCAGGCCGGCGACCATACGATCCAGGCGGCGATCGAGCAGGCGGTAGAGAAGTTCAGCGGCGAGGCGATCACGCTGCGTGGGGCCGGCCGTACCGACGCCGGCGTCCACGCCACCGGTCAGGTGGCGCATCTCGACCTGACGAAGGATTGGCCGGCGGATACCGTCCGCGATGCCGTCAACGCGCATCTCCAGCAGGCCGGAGAGCGCGTGAGCATCGTTAGAGCAGCTGTCGTTCCGGACGATTTCGATGCCCGGTTCTCGGCGACGGGCAGGCACTACCTCTATCGCATTTCCAACCGCCGGGCCCCGCCGGCGCTGGACAAAGGCAAGGTCTGGTGGGTTCCCAAGCGGCTCGATGCCGTCGCCATGGAGGTGGCGGCGAAGGTGCTGCTGGGAAGGCACGACTTCACCACCTTCCGCTCCACCCAATGCCAGGCGAACAGCCCGGTGCGAACGCTGGATCGGCTGGATGTGGTTCGGGATGGCGACGCCATCGACATCCATACGTCGGCGCGCTCTTTCCTGCACAATCAGGTACGTTCGATGGTCGGCTCGCTCAAGCGCGTCGGCGAGGGCGCATGGTCCGCGGGCGATCTGAAGGTGGCTTTGGAAGCCTGCGACCGCGCCGCCTGCGGGCAGGTCGCTCCGCCCGACGGGCTGTTCCTCGTCAAGGTCGACTATCCGGAAGGGCGCTGAACCGGCCTAGTTTGGCGGAGCGCCGATGCCGAGCATCGCCTGCAACAGGAACAATACCACAAGCGATGTCACGAACATGCCGGCGAAGACCGCCGTTCCGACTGCCGGTCCCTTGCCGATGGCAGCGGTGGTCATGCGCCACGTCAAAACCATTGAGACCAGGAACAGGACCAGCGACAGCAGCACGGCGAACTGGTTCGTCGAGGGCAGGAAGAGCCGCACCAGCGCCGCCGGCAGCATCATCCAGGCGATGATGGCGGCAGCCCAGTTTGAAGCGACCACGTAGTGGACGAAGCGGTCTCCGACGCCGGCCTTGGGACCCACAGCGGCCAGCGCGACAAGCGGCAGGACCCAGGCGCCGAGGTCGATGACGGCAAGGCGCATGACGAGGCCGAAGCGGCTTGAAAACGCCTCCGGATCGCCGATCTCGTTGGCGATGCCCACCCAGCCGACGACCAGCGCGGGCACCGCGACGAGAATGGCGACGAAGGAATTCCAGAAACCGTCGACGGACAGGTCGAGCAGCCGCAGCCCGTCGGCCTTGCCCATCATCAGACGCCATGCGCCGTTCAGCGAAGCCTGCGTTTCATCGGCGGAAAGCATGGGCCTATCCAAACCAATCCTCGATGAAGCGCAGGTAGATCTGCGTCAACGTCTCCAGTTCGGCGACGGGCACGCGCTCGTCCACCATGTGCATGGTCTTGCCGACAAGGCCGAACTCGACCACCGGGCAGTAATCCTTGATGAAGCGCGCATCGGATGTGCCGCCCGAAGTGGAAAGCGCCGGCTCTCGCCCCACCACCGCCTTGATGGACCGGCCGAGCGCGGCGACCAGCCGGTCGTCGCGGGTGAGAAAGACCTGGCTTGGCCTCTCCTTCCAGGTCAGCTCGTAGTCGATCGGCTCCTTGCGGCCCTGCCGGTATTTCCTGCGCCGGCTGGCCTTGTCCAGGCGGTTGTGGACTTCCGCCTGCAATATCTCGGGCGCCCAGGTGTCGTTGAAGCGGATGTTGAAGGCGGCGGTCGCCCTGGCCGGGATGACATTGGTCGCCGGGTTGCCGACATCGACCGACGTGACTTCCAGGTTGCTCGGCTGGAAATCCGCCGTGCCCTCGTCGAAGACCGGATCGAGCAATGCATCAACCAGCGTTATCAGTCCGCGGACTGGGTTGTCGGCTAACTGCGGATAGGCCGCGTGTCCCTGCCGGCCGTTGACCGTGACCAGGCCGGAGATCGACCCGCGCCGGCCGATCTTGATCATGTCGCCGAGCGCGTTCGGATTGGTCGGCTCGCCGACCAGCGCGGCGTTCCATTTCTCGCCCTTCGCGGCCGCCCATTCCAGCAGCTTGACCGTGCCGTTGATGGCCGGACCTTCTTCGTCGCCGGTGATCAGCAGCGAGACGGAGCCCTTCGGCCCCCCATGCTTTTCGACGTGGCGCGCAACCGCCGCCACGAAGCAGGCGATGCCACCCTTCATGTCGACGGCGCCACGTCCGTACATCTCGCCATTGGCGATTGCCGCCGAAAAGGGCGGATACGTCCACGCCGACTCATCGCCGACCGGCACGACATCGGTGTGGCCGGCGAACATCAGATGCGGACCGTTGCCGGAGCGCCGCGCGTAGAGGTTCTCGATGTCGGGCGTGCCGTCTTCCGAGAAAACCGGGCGGTCGATTGCGAAACCGAGCGGCGTCAGCATCGCGGCCAGTGCGGTCAACGCTCCGCCTTCTTCGGGCGTGACGGAGGGGCAGCGGATCAGGGCGGCGAGATTGGCGGTGGGATCGGTCGGCAGCGTCATGCGCAAAGCGATAGTCGAAAGCGGATTGCCTGTCACGAGCCACGATGACTGAGACTTATTTATGGTTTCGCGATACCGCCCACCGGCAATATGGTGGATGCCGATCGTGCATTAGCGGTAGGCGCATGCTGAAGGAAAACGCTTCTATTGCCGTAGCCGGCGCCGGCAGCATCGGTTGCTATGTCGGCGGCTGCCTGGCGCTGGCCGGCAGAAAGGTCACATTGCTGGCGCGACCCGCTGTCGCTGCCGTCATACGGGAAAACGGCCTGCGGGTGACGGATTTCGAAGGACGCGACCGCACCCTGCCCGCAGGCCAGATCACGGCAACGGGAGACCCTGCCGGCGCCTTTGCAACGGCGGATGTGATTCTCGTTACCGTGAAGAGCGGCGCGACGGCCGGGATGGCATCCCTCATAGGCAAGCACGCCCGGGAAGACGCCACAGTCGTCAGCTTCCAGAACGGCGTCGGCAATGTCGAGGTCCTGCGGGCCGGTTCTGGCAATCGCAATGCGCTGTCGGGCATGGTGCCCTTCAATGTCGTCCAGTTCGACGGACCGCCTTTGCGTGTCCATCGCGCCAGCGAAGGCACGGTTCGGATGGGCGAAGGCGTAAGCGGCCTCGCCGGTCTGCTGTCGGCGGAAGGATGTCCGGTGAAAACCCATCCCGACATGCAGGCTGTGGCCTGGGGCAAGCTGCTGCTCAATCTTAACAATGCGCTGGTGGCGCTTTCCGACCTGCCGCTGGCGACGGAATTGTCCGACCGGCGCTGGCGGCGCGTTCTGGCCGCGCAGATCGCCGAAGGCCTTGCCGTGCTGAAGGCCGTGGGCATCCGCCCGGCTGGCGTCGCCGGTGCGCCGCCTTCGCTGCTGCCGGCGATCCTTCGCCTGCCTGACTGGATATACAGGCGGCTCGCGCGGCGCATGTTGGAGATCGATCCGCAGGCGCGTTCGTCCATGTGGGACGATCTGGAGAGACGCCGGCCAACCGAGATCGATGCGCTTCAGGGTGCGGTGCTTCGTCTTGCAGCGCAAGTAGGTATCGAAACGCCTCATACGGCGCGAGTCGCGGCATTGGTGCGGCAAGCCGAGCAAGCGGAGGAAGGGTCCCCGGCGCTTTCGCCTGAGCGCTTACAAATCCCGGTTTAGTCAAGCGTGAAAGACACCGTCAGGCGCGGCGCATATGCGCGAGGTAGCGACCTTTCCCCGTCCGCTTGGCTTCGTAGAGCGCCACGTCCGAGCAAGTCAGGAGGGTTTCCGGTGTATCGCCGTCCACGGGCGCGAACGCTGCGCCGACACTCAACCCGATATGGATGGGGATGGCCAGCCCAAGATCGTAGGGCGCAGACACCTTTTCGATGGCCCGTTTCGCCATGTAGGTCGCTTCGATCTCCGAGGTTGCGGACAGGAGCGCGATGAATTCGTCGCCGCCGATGCGCACGACCGCATCGTCTGGCCGGAAGGCCCGCCGCAGCCGCTCGGCCACCCGGCAAAGCAGGATGTCTCCGGTCGCATGGCCGAAACTGTCATTGACGTATTTAAAGCCGTCGAGATCCATGCTCAGCACCGCGAAGGGCCGGCCTGGGTTGGTCGTTGCAAGCTCGCCGCACATCTGGCGCAGCCGTTCCTGCAGGAAGATGCGGTTCGGCAGGCCGGTCAGCGCGTCTCTGAGGGCAAGATCGCGGTTGTCGAGTTCGGCGCGGATCATACGCGTGGTGATTGAATGGTTCTTCATTAGAACGACGATAACGCCTGCGAGCAGGAAAGGTATCTGCACGCCGACCACCGCCATGCCCGACAGCAGGGCGCCGACCAGATAGGGAACACCGACCACCAGCATCACGAAGATGGCATAGCGAGGCGTCGCGGCGTTGCGTGAGGAGGCGACGCCGACCACGCCGGCCACATTGAGAGCCGCCAGAACGGCGAGCGTCGTATTGCCGCTGGCCACGCAACCGAAGCAGCCCAAGCCGAACATCAACGCCCAGACCGCTCCAGAGATCATCAGGCCTTCGACCGGTCCGAGCAGGCCTTGCAACCTGGCCTTCTCGCATTGGCGCATGAGGTGGAAGCGTGTCGCAAGAAGGACCAGATCGCCGGCGATCCACAGCAACGGCCACCATGTCCGAATAAGGATCGCAGAGGTTAGAGCAAGGACCAGAACGCTCACAGTGCCGAAAAGCACCGCGAACTTCCTGTCATATGTCGTTTCGAGCAGGCGCGCGCGAACCGCCGCGGGCTGGGTTTTCCATGGCGAAGAAAACCAGTCGAACAGGATGCGTGGCAGGCTGTTTGCCTTCTTGCGCTCGAACATTGGCCATGTCGGATCGCCTTTCGGCCGATCCGGATCACCTCAAGTGGTCGATGCGGACATCCTCGGACAGGTCGATTAATAATCGCTTAGTTTGCCTGTCAGGCCGGAACGTCCGGCTGCTGGCCGTACTGGTTCGCGCCTGCCTGTCCCGGCATGAGGCAAAGCGCCAGGAAGGCGATCAGCGAAATGACCGGGATGAACAGGCCGATGACGAAGAAGCCCGGCCGGCCCAGATCGTGCAGGCGTTTTACGCTTGTGGCGATGTGGACCCAGAAGAAGACCGCGGCGGAAACCATGAAGAATTTCGACCATAGCTGCGCTTCCGAACTTTCTTCCGGCACCCGCAGGTACTGGTAGAGCGGGAACGACATCACCACCGAGAAAAGCAGGAACGCCAGTATGTAGGGCACGCGGCTTATGCGCCCCGTCAGCTTGAAGAAAAACCAGGGCAGCTTCGAGGAGACGTTCAAATCCGGTCGATCCAGCATAGTTTCAGGACTGCAATTTCCGCCATTGCCAGAAGTGGGAGCAGGCGAGGCGAAAATCAATCTCTGAGCAGTTCGTTGATGGAGGTTTTGGAGCGCGTCCTGGCATCCACCCGCTTGACGATCACGGCGCAGTAGAGGTTCGGTCCCGGCTCCCCGTTGGGCAGCGGCTTGCCGGGCATGGTGCCCGCCACGACGACCGAATTGGATGGAACCTCGCCGTAGAAGACCTCGCCCGTGGCGCGGTCGACGATCTTGGTCGACTGGCCGATGAACACGCCCATGCCCAGCACCGAACCTTCGCGCACGATGCAGCCCTCGACCACTTCCGAGCGCGCGCCGATGAAGCAATTGTCCTCGATGATGGTCGGACCGGCCTGCAGTGGCTCCAGCACGCCGCCAATGCCGACGCCGCCGGAAAGATGCACGTTGGCGCCGATCTGCGCGCACGAACCCACCGTCGCCCATGTGTCGACCATGGTGCCGGCGCCGACATAGGCGCCGACATTGACGAAGGATGGCATCAGCACGGCGCCGGGAGCAATATAGGCCGAGCGCCGCACGACGACGGACGGAACGGCGCGGAAGCCCGCCTTCTCGAAGTCCATGGTGCCCCAGCCGTCGAACTTCGACGCTACCTTGTCCCACCATACCGACTGGCCGGGGCCGCCGCCGATGATCTCCATCGGGTTGAGGCGGAAGGACAGCAGCACCGCCTTCTTCAGCCACTGGTTGATCTGCCATTTGCCGTCGTCGCCGCGCTGGGCGACACGGGCCGCGCCGCGGTCGAGCAGGTCGAGCGAGGCGGTGATCGCCTCGCGCACTTCGCCGCGCGTCGAGGGGGAGATGCCTTCGCGTTCTTCGAATGCCTTGTCGATTGTCTTTTCAAGGCTCGCCAGATCGGGTTTAGACATCTAAATGCTCCATTACACGCGCTGTTAAGGGCCGGCGCTTAACCTGTTTTCAAGTCGCGCGGACCCTATTTGAACGCCTGTTGGGGGTCAATCGCGACCGCGTCGCGCGACGGCGCGTAAAGACTGTATCTGGGGATTTCGCCATGGATCCGATGGAAAAGACGGGGTGGGCGCCATTGCCGCACTCGGACGAGGATCTGGAACGTGCCAAAAGCGCACCGGACACGCCGCAGACGCGCGCCGCCACCTACCGCCTTGCCTGGAACGACGAGGATTTCATGACCCGGCGCGAACTGCGGCCGGTACGCCTGCAGCTCGAATTGTTGAAGCCGGAAATGATCCTGGCCGAGCGCGGCATCCAGTCGACGGTTATCCTGTTCGGCGGCGCCCGCATTCCGGAACCCGGCGGCGCCGCCTGGGCGGCCAAGAACGAGACGCAGAAGAGAAACCTCGAGGCGAACAGCAAATACTACGATGAGGCTCGCAAGTTCGCCCGCCTCTGCTCGCAGCAATCGGCGGCGTCCTATTATCGTGAATTCGTCGTCGTCACCGGCGGCGGACCGGGCGTCATGGAGGCCGGCAATCGCGGCGCCGACGATGTCGGCGCGCCTTCCATCGGCCTCAACATCGTGCTGCCGCACGAACAGGCACCCAACGCCTACGTAACGCCGGACCTGTGTTTCAATTTTCACTACTTCGCCATCCGCAAGATGCATTTCGTCATGCGGGCGAAGGCGGTCGCGGTGTTCCCCGGCGGCTTCGGCACCATGGACGAGTTGTTCGAAACGCTGACGCTGATCCAGACCGGCCGCATGGAGCGCGTGCCGATCGTCCTGTTCGGCAAGGCTTTCTGGGAGAGGGCCATGGACCTGGATTTCCTTGCCGAGCAGGGCACGATCAGCCCGGGCGACCAGGGCATCATCGATTTCGTCGACACGGCGGACGAGGCCTGGGACATCATCCGGCGGTTTTATAAACTGTAGGGGGACGTCTACTCATCCAGCGCCCGCGGGCGATGCGTCAGCGTCACCAGCACGAAGGATATGATCATCAGGAGATACCAGGAGCCGAGCTTCTCGATGGAGACCGGCGTCCAGCCGCCGCTCTGGTTCGGATATATCCAGGCGCGCGACCAGGTGCCGATGTTCTCGGCGAACCAGATGAACAGCGCCACCAGCAGGAAGCCGACGAGCAGCGGCATCCTGTGCCGGAGACGGAACACGCGGTAGTGCACCCAGGTTCGCCAGTAGAGCGCCGCCGTCGCTGCGAACAGGCCGTAGCGGATGTCGACGGTAAAATGATGCGCGAAGAAGTTTATATAGATCGCCGCGCACAGAACCGCCGTCGCCCATAGCGGCGGATAGCGGGTGTAGCGCATGTCGAAGATGCGGGTGATACGCGCAAGGTAGGAGCCGACCGCCGCATACATGAAGCCGGAGAACAGCGGCACGGCGCCGATCCGGAAAAAACTGTCCTCCGGATAGATCCACGATCCAGCCGAGGTCTTGAACAGCTCCATCGCCGTGCCGACGATGTGGAACACGAGGATGACCTTCGCCTCGTCAAGCGTCTCCAGCTTCAGCGCCAGCATGGCGATCTGGATCGACAGCGCCGCCAGGAAGAGGAAATCGTAGCGGGCGAGCGGCGCCTGCTCGGGCCAGAAGAATTTTGTCGCCAGGATGAGGAAAAGCATGGCGCCGCCGAACAGGCAGGCCCAGCCCTGCTTCAGTCCGAACACCAGGAACTCGACCGCGGCGCCCGAAAGTCCGCGCGCTGGCAGGCGGTCGAGCAACCGGTGAGCGGCGGCGTCGATAGCGGCTTCAAGCGACGTGAAGCGTTTCACGCGGCGGCGTCGACAATTGCCGTCAGGAAGCCGCCGAGATCGTCGGTGACGAAATCGACGTGATCTTCTTTCTCAGGATCGCGCTCCCAGATTTCCGAGAAGGTCGGCTCGAAATTGCGCGGCACCACCAGGACGGTGGTCATGCCCAAAGCTTTCGGCACGACAAGGTTGCGCGCCAGATCCTCGAACATCACCGTTTTGTGGCCGGTCACCGCATGCAGGGCCGCGAATTTCTCATAGCCCTGCCGCATCGGCTTGGGACTGAGGCCGGCGGCCACGATGTCGAATATGTCGTCGAAATGCTCCAATATGCCGAGCTGGCGGGCGGCGCGCTCGGCATGCTTGCGGTCGCCATTGGTGAAGATAAATTTCCGTCCTGGAAGCTGCCGGATCGCCGCGCCCAGAACGAGGTCCGGCACCAGCCAGGAATAGTCGATGTCGTGCACTTTCTCGAGGAAGTCGTCAGCGTCGACCTTGTAGAGCTGCATCAGGCCGTTGAGTGTCGTTCCATACTCCTTGTACAGCTCCTTCTGCAGGGCGCGCGCTTCGTCGCGCGGCAAGGCAAGCATATCCGAAATGTAACCCGTCATCCTGGCGTCGATCTGCGAAAACAGGTTCGAATGATGGGGGTAGAGCGTATTGTCGAGATCGAACACCCAGTCGGTGACGTCGGCGAAGCTGGCAGGATCGGGAGTGTTGGTCATCGGGCTCTTATGACACGAAGCGGAGGCTTCGCGGCAGATTTCTTTATCCACAACCTATGCTGGCCGAATGAGACCAAAGTAGCGCAGCGGTTCAAATTTTAGCTTTTCCGGAAAGACCCTGTTCAGGGGCGTTTGCGAAGCAGGAGCTTGATTTGGGAGACGGCAATGAATCGCATTCTGACACGATCGGCAATCGTCGCGCTTGTCTCTGTTCTTGCCTCCATCCTCGCCACCCGCTCGCTCGTTCCCGCTCTCGGCGGCACGCTGGACGCCGGCACCTGGTTTCTGTGCACCATGTGTCCTCTGGCCATAGCCTGGCCGACCAGCGCCTACGCCTTCTGGCAGGGAGAAAAATTGAAGAAGGCGCATCGCGATCTCGCCCGCACCCATGCACAGCTCGCCGCCGCCCATCGCCGGCTCGAGGAGAAGGCCAGCCGCGACGACATGACCGGACTGCTCAACCGCGAGAGTTTTTTCGCTGTGCTCGAGTGCTCGCGCCGCAAGGCCGACCGCGGCGCGCTGCTGATCGTCGATGCCGACCATTTCAAGACCGTCAATGACCGCTTCGGGCATCTTGCCGGCGACGACGCCCTGCGGCTGATTGCGAATGCGATCCAGCATGGGCTCCGGTCCAACGATGTGTTGGCCCGCATCGGCGGCGAGGAATTCGGCGCGTTTCTCGTCGGGGCGACCGTGCAAGAGGCGCTCCAGGTTGCCGAACGCGTGCGCCGCGAGGTGGAAGCGATCTTGTTCTGTCCGGAAGGGACGCAGGTTCCACTCACCGTTTCCATTGGCGGAACGGTCTGCGGGGAAAGCGCCACGGTCGCGGAAATCATGCGTGGCGCCGATCTGCGCCTGTATGAGGCCAAGCACGGCGGCCGCAACCTGGTCGTCATCGAACCGCCGGCAATTTCGCAGGCTGCCTGACAAGACCCGGGGGTATTGGCCGCCCGGTCTGCGCTTTAGGGGACGATCAGCGTGCCGGCGCCGTGCTCGGTGAAAAGCTCGAGCAGCACCGCATGCGGCGTCTTGCCGTTCAGGATGACGACGCCCTCGACGCCGCGCTCGATCGCCTCAATGCAGGTCTCCACCTTGGGGATCATGCCGCCGGAGATCGTGCCATCCTGGATCAGGGCCTTGGCCTCCGCCACGGAAAGCTCGTCGATCAGCCTCTTGTCCTTGTCCAGGACGCCCGGAACGTCGGTCAGGAACAGAAGGCGGGTCGCGCCCAGGGCGCCCGCGATGGCGCCGGCGAAGGTGTCGGCGTTGATGTTATAGGTGTGGCCATCGCGGCCCGGCGCCACCGGCGCCAGCACCGGTATCATCTCGGAGCGCGCGAGCAGATCGAGAAGTGTGCGGTCGACTTCGACCGGCTCGCCGACAAAACCGAGATCGAGCACGCGCTCGATGTTGGAGTCAGGGTCGATCATGGTCTTCTTCGCCTTTTCGGCGAAGACCATGTTGCCGTCCTTGCCGCACAGGCCGATCGCCCATTCGCCCTCGGCGTTGATGAGCGCGACGATCTCCTTGTTGATCGAGCCAGCCAGTACCATCTCGACGATCTCGACCGTCTTGGCGTCGGTGACGCGCAGGCCGCCCTCGAACTTGGATTCGATGCCCATTTTGTTCAGCATGGCGCCGATCTGAGGTCCGCCGCCATGGACGACGATTGGGTTGACGCCGGACTGCTTCAGCAGCGCGATGTCGCGGGCGAAGGCCTTGCCGAGATCGGTGTTGCCCATGGCGTGGCCGCCATATTTCACCACGACGGTCTTGTTCTCGTAGCGCTGCATGTAAGGAAGCGCCCTGGAGAGCAGAGCGGCCTGCATTTCGGCGGTGGCGGCTATATCCGTCATCGGCTTTTCCTGTCGAAGGATAGGATTGTCGCGGCGTCTTATCGTGATTTCCGGTCAGGGGCAACGCGCCTTGAAAGACCTTCCTTCTGCGATGCGGCCGCTGTCGGGCGATTTCGTTAATCGGCGGTTGGGATCGTTGCAAAAGCCGGATGTTCGCCTAATTTGGCTGCGATGACGCCGCAGGACATCACCAAGCTGATCGTACGGACCTCGATGAAGGACCGGGCCGCGTTCGACCTGCTCTACCGGCAGACGAGCGCGAAACTTTTTGGCATATGCCTACGTGTATTGAACGATCGGGGAGAGGCGGAAGAGGCCCTGCAGGAAGTCTTCGTCAAGATATGGACGAAGGCGGATCGTTTCGCTGTCTCCGATCTCAGTCCGCTTTCCTGGTTGGTGGCGATTGCGCGCAATCATGCGATCGACCGCATCAGGGCGCGTCGCAGGCCGGCGGCGGATATCGATGCCGCGCTCGATGTGGCCGACCCCACGCCGGGACCGGAGGCGGCGGCGGTTGCCGGCGGCGAGGCCGAGCGTGTCCATCGCTGTCTAGACGAATTGGAAGAAGACCGGGCGGCGGCCGTCCGGGGCGCATATTTGAGCGGCGAAAGCTATGCCAAGTTGGCGGAGCGCCATAAGGTGCCGTTGAACACGATGCGAACCTGGCTGCGGCGCAGCCTGATGAAACTGAGGGAATGCCTCGAGCGATGACGCTGGCGCAGGATAACGGACCGGACAGCGGAAGCGACGACCTGCTCGCCGCCGAATACGTCCTTGGCGCGCTGCCGGCGGACGAGCGGCAGGCCGCCGCCCGCCGCATCGAGGCCGAACCCGGATTCGCGCGTCTCGTCGATGCCTGGGAGGTGCGGCTCGCGCCGCTGGCTTCGGCCTATGCCGAAACCGAGCCGCCTGCCGCAGTCAAATCGGCCATCGACAGGCGGCTTTTTGCTCTCGGCAGCGCCGATGCGGTGCGCCCTGGTCTCTGGTCGAGCCTGGCGTTCTGGCGTGCGCTCACCGCTGCTGCGATTGCTGCCCTGGCGATCTATGTCGCCGTGCCTTACGTCAATACACCCGTGGATCGACCGCAGGTGCGGCTGGTCGCTTCGCTCGCCGCAGATAACAGCGACGTCAAATATCTCGCCGTCTACGATGCCACGCATCATGAAGTCGGGCTATCGCATGTCGCTGGCGAGCGGGCGTCCGGCCGCGATTTCGAGCTGTGGATGATCGAAGGACAGCAGCCGCCGGTCTCCATGGGCGTAATTCCAGTTGGTTCCACCGTCCATATCGAGCTCGCCCCGGAACTTCAGCGGAAACTGTCGAGCGGTGCGGTCCTCGCCATCAGCCTCGAGCCTTCGGGCGGTTCGCCGACCGGTCAGCCGACGGGTCCCGTGGTCGCAGCGGGCAATCTGAAAAACATCTAGGATCAGAGCACGTCATTTCTAGAAATAAAAGTAAAAATAGGACGACTTATAATAATTTGCGCGACGTTGTTCGCCATCTTGCTTAAGTTGCCCTGATAAAAATAAATTTCCTGAAAACGAAACTCATACGATTCCGGCTCGTATCTCCATCTGCCCAGGGAAATGGGAAGAAAAAATCATGGAGATTGAAAAATGCGCAAGCTCGCCACCCTCTTGCTCGCCGGCACCATCGCCTTGTCCGGCTTCGCGACAATCGCCTATGCCGAAAATCCGATGGTTGGCGGCGCCGCCATGTATGCCGACAAGAACATCGTGGAGAACGCCGTCAATTCGAAGGATCACACCACGCTGGTCGCGGCGGTGAAGGCTGCCGGTCTTGTCGAGACGCTGCAGGGCAAAGGCCCTTTCACCGTCTTCGCTCCGATCAATGCGGCCTTCGATGCGCTGCCAGCGGGCACTGTCGACGCGCTGCTCAAGCCTGAGAATAAGGACAAGCTGACCAAGATACTGACCTGCCACGTGGTGGGAGCCAAGGCGATGTCCGCCGACGTGATGAAGATGGTCAAGGACGACGGCGGCGCGCACAAGGTCAAGACCGCGGGCGGCTGCGAACTAACGCTCAAGGCCGATGGCGGCAAGGTCACCGTGACCGACGAGAACGGCAATGTCGCCAATGTGACCATCGCCGATGTCGAGCAGTCGAACGGCGTCATTCACGTGATCGACAAGGTTCTTCTGCCGAAGATGTAACGCCGGACCGTCCTCAGGCGAACGGTATAAAGGATATCCCGCGCCCGCGATGGCGCGGATATTCACCAGTATTTGAGTTCCTAAAGGCCATGGGATTTGGCAAATGGAAGTCAGGAGGATTCCAGCACCATGAATCGTCGCGATTTTCTGTTGAGCAGCGTTTGCGCCGTCACAGCGGCGGCGGGTGCCGGCGTACTCTGGCGCTTTGGCATGGCGTCGCCGGCGCGGGCCGAAACCTTCACGGTGGTCAAGACCGACGCCGAGTGGAAGGCGCTTCTGACGAAGGAGCAATATGCGGTTCTGCGTCAGGAGGACACGGAGTATCCCGGGACGAGTCCGTTGCTGGAGGAACACCGCAAGGGCACGTTCTCCTGCGCCGGCTGCGACCTGCCGCTTTATGCCTCGGAGACGAAATATGAATCCGGCACCGGCTGGCCGAGCTTCTATGAAGCGCTGCCCAATGCCGTCGGCCTGCGCGAGGACACCTCGATGATGATGCTCCGCACCGAGTGCCACTGCAGCCGTTGCGGCGGGCATCTCGGCCACGTCTTCGACGATGGCCCGCCACCCACGGGCAAGCGCCACTGCATCAACGGTGTGGCGCTGAAATTCACGCCCGCGGCAGCCTAGCGCGAGGTCGCCCCTCGGCAGTCAATTCAGAACGGACTGAGATTAAAGGGGTGGAGGCCGCAATGGCCTCCACCCCTCCTGGATCGCTTTTGGGAAGCGCGATACGCCGATGGGCGTGGGGTGCGGAAAAACCCATCGGCATCTGAAAATATGAATGCATGTCGTTCATCGAGGCGCCCTAGTGATCGCCGCCACCGCCGCCGGCCGATTCCGGCGGCTTGCGGATGAACAACGTGAAGACCGCCAGCAGCGCGAACAGCAGAGTGATGAGGTAGAACACATCCATGAACGACAGTAGCGCCGCCTGCTGGTGCACCATGCCCGAAAGCTTCGACATCGCCGCGGTGGCGGCGTCGATGCCGCCATGGGTCTCGAAATTGCGGGTCATGTTCTGCAGTTGCGTCTGCGCCTCGGCGCTGCCCCACTGCACGCTTTCGGCCAAGCGCGCATAGTGGAAGGCGTTGCGATCTGTCAGCACCGTGTTGATCACCGCCAGGCCCACCGCGCCGCCCAGGTTGCGGGTCAGGTTGAACAGGCCGGATGCGTTCTTCAGCCTTTCCGGCGGCAGGGTGCCGAGCGCGATGTTGTTGATCGGCACCATGCACAACATCATCGATACGCCGCGCAGGATTTGCGGCACCAGCAGTTCCCAGAAATCCCAGTCGGCTGTCAGGTGCGTCATGCGCCACGTGCCGGCGGCGAAGCCGAGGAAGCCGATTGCCATCATCACGCGCGGATCGAGCTTGCGCGACAGGATGCCGGAAATCGGCGCGGTCGCGAACATGGCGAGACCCGAGACGAACAGCGCCTCGCCGATCATCATCGAATCGTAGCCGCGGATGCGTCCGAGGAAGATCGGATAGAGATAGGTCAGGCCGTAGAGGCCGATGCCCATCACGAAGGAAAACAGCGATCCGAAGGCGAAATTGACGTTGGCGAACGCCTTGAGGTCGACGATGGGCTCCTCGGCCCTGAAGGCGCGCCAGAAGAACAGCACGGCGCCGACCGACATGACGATCGCAAAGAGGAACACGGCGTCGTCCTGTAGCCAGTCATGGGCGGGCCCCTCCTCCAGCACATACTCGAGCGACCCCAGGAAAGCCGCCATGCCGGCGAGGCCCCACCAGTCGAATTTCCTCAGGAGCGAGCGGTCCGGCTTGTCGAAGTCGACGAGCGTCCACACCGCCGTTGCGACGAGGATGCCGGGCACGACATTGATCAGGAACAGCCAGTGCCAGGACATGGCGTGCGATATGTAGCCGCCGACGGTCGGGCCGATGGTGGGCGCCAGCGTCGCGACAAGGCCGATCATCGGCGAGATGATGGCGCGCCGCGATGGCGGGAAGATCGTGTAGGCGGCGGCGAAGACGCTGGGGATCATGCCGCCGCCGATGAAACCCTGAATGGCGCGATAGACGATCATCTGGTCGATGTTGGTGGCGGTGGCGGCCAAAGCGCTGGCGGCGGTGAAGCCGGCTGCCGAGATGGTGAAAAGCACGCGCGTCGACAGCATCCGCGACAGGAAGCCCGACAGCGGGATCATGACGACCTCCGCGATCAGATAGGCGGTCTGCACCCACGGGATTTCGTCCGAACTGGCGCTGAGACCGGCCTGGATTTCCGCCAGCGAGGCCGACACGATCTGGATGTCGAGGATGGCCATGAACATGCCAAAGACCATGGCCATGAAGCCGATGACCTTGCGCATGTCCAGTTCGTCGCCACGCGCTGCCGGCGGGGCGGAAATTGGCGTCATGGTGGTTGCGGTAGCCATAGCGGCGTCCTCGAACCGTGGCGCCTAGTTGGCCGCCGTCTGCGGCGCCGTGCGGCTGTCGACATCGACCACGACGCTGAGCCCGGCGCGCAACCGCCCGGCCTTCAATACGTCCTGCGGCACGTCGATGCGCACCGGAACGCGCTGCACCACCTTGGTGAAGTTGCCGGTGGCGTTCTCCGGCGGCAGCATCGAGAAGACAGAGCCGGAAGCCGGCGCCAGCGACGAGACAATGCCTTCGATTTCGTCGCCGGACATGGCGTCGACCGACAGGCGTACCTTTTCGCCGGGCACCAGCTTGGCCAGCTGTGTCTCCTTGAAATTGGCGACGATGTAGAGCTTGTCCATCGGCACGATGACGGCGAGCTTCTGGCCGGGGGTGACGAGATCGCCCTGTTCCACCGAAAGATTGCCGACGACGCCGTCATAGGGCGCGCGCAAGGTGGTGAAGGAGAAGTCGCGCTCGGCCTTTTCCTTGCCGAGCGTCAACGTTGCGAGCGTGCTCGCCGCCTCGGCGCGCTGCGCCTGCAATACGCCGATATTGGCCTTCGCGGCTGCGATCTGCGCGTCGGCGCCGACGAGCGCGGCGTTCGCCTGTTCGACCGCGGTGCTGGCGTCGTCCAGTTGCGCCTGCGTGGCCACGCGCGTCTTCAGAAGCTGGGCAGCCCGCTGCTGCACGCGCAAGGCATTGTCGGCGCCGGCCTTGGCGGACGTCTTCTGCGCCTCGGCCTGCTGGAGCGAGGCCTGCGCGGCTTCGATCTGCGCGTCATAGCGGTCGAGGGTCTTGTGCTGGGTAGCGATCTGCGCATCGGTCTGTGCAACAGCGATGCGATAGTCGCCGGGATCGATGGCGACGAGCGGGTCGCCGGCCTTGACCGTCTGGTTCTCGGTGACGAGAACCTTGTCGACATAACCGGAAATCTTTGGCGATACGAAAGCCATGTCGGCCTGCACATAGGCGTCGTCCGTCGAGATCATGAACCGGCCGTCTGTCCAGTAGCCATAGCCGTACCAGGCGCCGGCGCCGAGCAGCGCGGCCAGTATGGTCGGCAACAGCAGCGAGCGGACCGAGCGCTTCTTTTTGGCCGGCGCTTCTGCCTCAGCCGCCGCCGGCGTGATCTCAGCAGGAGCCTCGACGGTTGGGGCCTTGGCGGCCGGGAACGGATGGACTTCGGCGCTGGTCGAGACAGTGGAAGACATAAGCTCTCTCTGATATAATCATACCGAACCGTTCGGTTCGACATTGACATAGCCGGTTGCTGCGGCCATATCAAGGGTGAATCGAACCGTTCGGTTCGAATTATTTTGGAAGTCCGAAATGAACGACGACAATCTGACAGGGAAAGAAGGCCAGGACCTGCTGGAGACCCTGCGCCGTGGGCGGCCCGCTGCCGGCCAGGACCCGGTCAAGCGCAAGCAGATTATAGACGGAGCCCGCCGCGTCTTTATCAATATGGGCTTCGACGCGGCCTCGATGAACGACATCACCCGTGAGGCGGGTGTCTCCAAGGGCACGATCTATGTCTATTTCCAGAACAAGGAAGAGCTTTTCGAGGCGCTGATCGAGGAAGAGCGCGGCGCCATCTTCAAGAACATGTACGAGGCGCTGGAAAGCAGCGATGATCTGCGAACCACGCTGGTGCGCTTCGGCACGGCGCTGTCGGCAAAGATCACCTCGGCCAAGGTCATCCTGGCGCAGCGCACCGTAATCGGCGTCTCGGACCGCATTCCCGAACTCGGCGCCCGCTTCTACGAGCGGGGGCCGCGGCGCGGGCATGCCAAGCTTGTGGAGTTTCTCGATGCCGCCATGGGCAAGGGACTGCTGAACATTCCGGACGTCGAACTGGGAGCCTATCAGTTCACCGACCTGTGCCTGTCGAAATTCTTCCGCCAGTGCCTCTTCGCCTACCGCACCGAAGTGCCGACGCCCGAAGAGATCGGCTATGTGGTGCGCTCCGGCGTCGACGTGTTCCTGAAGGCCTACGGCACCGAAAAGCTAGCCACTCTGGAGCGGGAAATCCGGAAACCGGACGAAAAAGCCTGAACGGTTCTACCCGCCGGATGCTGCGAGCGCGATCGCGGTGCGCAACTCCTCCAGTCCGTCACCCTTTTCCGACGAGGTCGTAAGCACCGACGGGAAGGCCGCCGGGCGCTTCCTGATCCTGGCGAGCGTATCCTCGATCAGCTTCGGCACGCCCGCCGTCTTGATCTTGTCGGTCTTGGTCAGCACGATCTGGTAGGAGACGGCGGCCTTGTCGAGCAGCGACAGCACCTCCTCGTCGTTCTTCTTGATACCGTGCCGGGCGTCGATCAACACATAGACGCGCTTGAGCGTCGAACGTCCGCGCAGATAGTCGAAGACCAGCCTCGTCCACTGGTCGACCTGTTCCTTTGGCGCCTGAGCATAGCCGTAGCCCGGCATGTCGACCAGCGCCATCGGCGGCAGGTCGCCGGCTTCGCCGGAAAAACCGTCCGGTACAAAATAGTTCAGCTCCTGCGTACGCCCCGGCGTGTTGGACGTCCGCGCTAGCCCCTTCTGGTTCACCAGCGCGTTGATGAGCGAGGACTTGCCGACATTGGAGCGCCCGGCGAAGGCGATTTCCGGCGGTCCTTCAGGTGGCAGGAATTTCATCGCCGGTACGCCGCGGATGAACGCCCACGGCCGTATGAACAGTTCGGTGTCCAGCACCGCCTTCGCCGGGGCGTTCAAGATGCCGCCTCCAGCGCCGAAATGTTGGCGCCGCGTATGGCGTTGAGGTTGCGGCTGATCTTGTCGGCCGGCCAGTTCCACCATGCCGCCTTCAGCAGCTTACGGATGGTGAGGTCGTCGAAACGCATCTTGACCACCTTTGCCGCGTTGCCGGCCACGATGGCGTAGGGCGGCACGTCATGCGTCACAACGGATTTGGCCGCCACGATCGCCCCGTCGCCGATAATGACGCCGGGCATGACGATGGCCTCCATGCCGATCCACACATCGTTGCCGATCACAGTATCGCCGCGGTTCTCCTTCTCCCAGGTCCCGATGTCGAAGCCTTCTTCCCAACCATGGCCGAAAATATTGAACGGGTAGGTGGAAAAGCCCGACATCGCATGGTTGGCGCCGTTCATGATGAACCGCGCGCCCTCGGCGATGGCGCAGAACCTGCCGATGATGAGCCTGTCGCCGATGAACGGATAGTGATGCAGCACACACTTCTCGACGAATTTGTCCGGCCCGTCGGGATCGTCGAAATAGGTGAAATCGCCGATCTCGATATTGGCGGCGTCGACCAGCGCCTTGAGGAATCCGACGCGCGGATGCATCGGTATCGGATGCTTGAGATGCGGGTTGGGTCCGGTCATGGCAGGCTCCGTCCGGTGGATTGGCGGGAACGAAAGGATAGCGCAAGCGGCCGCCCGCACCAATGGCCGGCAGGGGACTGGACGAGAAAGAAAAAGCCCCGGTAGGTCCGAGGCTTTTCGGGTCCGCGGCGCTACTCCGCCGGCGAAGGTTTTTTTCGGAACATCCCGCTCAGATTGTCCCATAGCTCGATCTTGACGCCCTGGCGCTTCATGATGACGCCCTGCTGGATGATCGAAAGCAGGTTGTTCCAGGCCCAGTAGATGACGAGGCCTGCCGGGAAGCCTGCCATCATGAAGGTGAAGATGACCGGCATCCAGGTGAACACCGCCGCCTGCGTCGGATCTGGCGGGGTTGGGTTCATGCGCATCTGCAGGAACATCGTCACGCCCATGATGAGCGGCCAGATGCCGATGTGCAGGAAGGCCGGCACCGCGTAAGGCAGCAGGCCGAACAGGTTGAACAGCGACGTCGGATCGGGCGCGGCAAGGTCGTGGATCCAGCCGAAGAAAGGCGCGTGCCGCATCTCGATGGTGATGTACAGCACCTTGTAGAGCGCGAAGAACACCGGAATCTGCACCAGAACCGGCCAGCAGCCGGCGATCGGGTTGATCTTCTCGGTCTTGTACAGCTCCATCATCGCCTTCTGCTGGGCCATCTTGTCGTCCGCGTATTTCTCGCGGATTTCCAGCATCTTCGGCTGCACCTTCTTCATGTTCGCCATCGACTTGTAGGACTTGTTGGCGAGCGGGAAGAAGATGGCCTTGACGATGACGGTGGTGGCGATGATGGCCAGGCCGAAATTGCCGAGCAGCTTGTAGAGATTGTCGATGAGCCAGAACATCGGCTTGGTGATGAAGTGGAACCAGCCCCAGTCGATCAGGAGATCGAACCGGCGGATTTTCCGGTCCTGCTCATAAGCGTTGATCTTGGCGACTTCCTTGGCGCCGGCGAACACCTCGGTCTCCTGGGTGGTCGATTGGCCGGGCGCAACGGTGATCTGGTCACTCAGGAAGTCGGACTGGTAGCGGTGGCGGCCGTCCTCGAAGAAGGCGAAGCGCGGCTGGAACGGCTGCTTTTCCGTCGGGATCAGGGTCACCGCCCAGTATTTGTCTGTGATGCCCAGCCAGCCATCGGTCGATTTGGAAGGCACATATTGCTTGTCTTCCTCAACCGAGGCGTATTTGTGCTCCTGCAGCCCTTCGGTGCCGGTGACGCCGATCAGACCTTCGTGCAGAACGTAGGTCGAGGCGACAGCCGGCTTGTCGAAGCGGGTGACGCGGCCGTAGTTCGACAGGGTCACCGGCGTCGAGCTGGTATTCTGCACCGTGTCCGTGATGGTGAACATGTAGTCGTTGTCCACCGCGATGACGCGCTTGAAGGTCAGTCCCTTGTCGTTGGTGTAGGTGAGCGTTACGGGCGTCGCCGGCGTCAGTGTCTGGTTGCCCTCGACCGACCAGACCGTCTGCGGGCCTGGAACGGTGCCGGTCGCGTCGCTGCCGACATAGCCGATCTCGGCATAATAGCCGTTCGGCAGTTCCGCCGGGTTGAGCAGTTCGATCTCCGGCGAGGTGTCGTCGACCGTCAGCCGGTAGTGCTTGAGCTTCAGATCGTCGAGGCGCGCGCCGGTCAGGTTGATCGAACCCTCGACGCTGGGCGTATCGATGCGCACGCGCTGGGTCTTGGCCAGCGCCTGGTCGCGGCCCGCGGCCGTGGTGCCGTCGGTGCCGGGGATGGTGTTCGGTACCGCGCCCTGCGCGGGTGTCTGCACGTCCGGCGAAGTGCCTGCAGCAGGCTTGTTCGCGGCCTGGCGCTCGGCTTCGATGCGCGTGGCTTCGCGCTGCGCTTCGATGCGCGGGTTCATGTAGAACACCTGCCACAATGTCAGGATCAGCACCGACAGCGCGATGGTGATGAAGAAGTTGCGGTTGTTTTGCATCGAGGGTCTCGGTTCCTGGACCTATCTGGCGCCGCGTATGCGGCGGGACAGTTCGGCCTTCAATTGGTCGAAGGGAATGGACAGCACGTCGTCACGCCCGACGATCACATAATCATTGCCCGTGGCCATATCATGTGCGGCGTGTACGCGCACGGCTTCCTTCAGGCGCCGGCGTACACGATTGCGGACAACCGCATTGCCCACCTTCTTGGTGACCGTATAGCCGACGCGCGGCGCCTTGCCGTCGCCACGGTTGAGGATTTCAACGAGGAAAAGCCGTCCGCGGCGCTTTTCACCGCGCCGGACAGCCAGGAATTCCGCGCGGTTCAGAAGCCGTCCGGGTGCCTGTCCGGTAGGCCCGCTCGCGGGCAACGATCTCGTCTTTCGCTCAGGCGCTGAGGCGCTTGCGGCCACGATTGCGGCGCGCAGCGACGACACCACGTCCGCCCTTGGTGGCCATGCGGGCGCGGAAACCGTGCCGGCGCTTGCGGACGAGCTTGGAGGGTTGGTAGGTGCGCTTCATTTGTTTTAATACCGCGGCGTGCGGCCCTTCTTGTTTCTGTCACGGTGTAACAGGAGCTTTGCCGGGCAGCGTAGGCGCGACCGAAACCGCGCCGGATTGCATGGCCCGAGCGTGTGCGGGCTTATATTTAGAAGGGTTTTGGAAGTCAATCGGCTTGGCACGGGCCTGTTTCGCCGCGAACCCCTTGCTGAAACCCGGGCGATCCAAAGGCCAAATTGGCAATCGGGCCGCAATCACCTACTGTTGTCTTGACAGGCACATTGCGCCGGAGCCCATGAACGACGAGTTTTCCCCGGACCAGGACGCCGCTGCCCCGAAAGCCGCGCATGCGGGTTCGCGGGGGGTGCCGTTGTCGCGTGGCCTCTCGACCAAACTTCTGCTGCTCACCATCGTTTTCGTGCTGCTGGCGGAAATCCTGATCTTCCTGCCATCCATAGCCAGCTATCGTATGAGCTGGCTGAGGGAACGCCTCGGCACCGCCGCCGCCGTTTCCGTGGTGCTGGTGCAGGGCGATCCTGCCTCGCTGTCCCCGGCCGCGCAGAACGACGTGCTGATGGCCATAGGCGCCAAGGCCATCGCCGTGCGCGACGGTGGCGTCTCGCGTCTCCTGGTGGTCGCCAGCATGCCGCCGCAGGTCGACGAGCACATCGCGGTCAACGAAACCGGCACGATCGAGGAAATGAAGGGCGCGCTGGAGACGCTTCTGTTCGGCGGCGATCGCATGCTGCGCCTCTACGGACCGGTCGGCGATAGCGACAAGGAATTCGAGTTGATCATGCCGGACTATCGGCTGCGCAGCGCCTTGCTGGTCTATTCGCGCAACATCGCCCTCGTGTCCCTGCTGATCTCGCTGATAACGGCGGTACTGGTCTATGCCACCATCGACCGCATCATGATCCGGCCGATCCGCTCGATGACGAGGTCCATCCTGTCCTTTTCGGAAGCGCCTGACGATCCCGGCCGCGTTATACAACCGACCGCCCGCACGGACGAGATCGGCGTCGCCGAACGCGAATTGTCCGGGATGCAGACGCGGCTGCAGAAGATGCTGGCCGAGCGCAAGCACCTTGCCGATCTCGGCCTCGCGGTATCGAAGATCAACCATGACATGCGCAATATCCTGGCCTCGGCCCAGCTGATGTCGGACCGGCTGCGGCAGGTGAAGGACCCGACCGTCCAGTCCTTCGCGCCGAAGCTTCTCCGCGCCCTCGACCGCGCCGTCGCCTATTCGGAAGGGGTGCTGGCCTATGGGCGCACGACGGAGCCCCCGCCCGCCCGCCGCCGCCTGCGGCTGCATCAATTGGTAGAGGATGTCCATGGTCTGCTCGACATCGGAGATGGCATCGAGTTCGTCAATGCCGTCGATCCCGCCCTGGAGGTTGACGCCGATTCCGATCAGCTTTTCCGCGTGCTGACCAATCTGAGTCGCAACGCCGTGCAGGCCATGGCCGCGGATTCCGGCCAGGAAGTGGTGCGCCGCCTGACCGTATCGGCCGAACGTGAGGGCAGCGTCAGCCGCATTCTCGTCGCCGACACCGGTCCCGGCTTGCCGCCGAAGGCGCGGGAAAACCTGTTCGCAGCCTTCAGGGGCTCGGCCAGCAGCGGTGGCACCGGGCTCGGATTGGCCATCGCGCAGGAACTCGTGCGCGCCCATGGCGGCGACATCGAGTTGGTCGAAAGCCGGGGCGGCCGCACCGTCTTCGCCATCACCGTTCCCGACCAACCGGTGCAGATCGACCAGGCGCGGTCCGGCCTGCGCGGTCGCCGTGAGCGGGCAGGCTAGGGGCTGCTCCAAGCTTCGCGGCAAGCAGGCCTGCGGCTGGAATGGGTCTTTTCGCGGTCCTTTGTGATCGCCCACCTGGTGACTGTCAGCCGATTTTGTCCATCGCTCCCGACGGGATCAATCCGATGGTTTGCATTCGAAATGCCGGCAGCAAAACTTTTGACGGATCGCTTGCTTTTCGCGCATTCAGTCGCTAGGTAGCTGCTCACGTCGCGGCCGGTTGGCAAAACCGGCTGGCGGGGTTGTGCCGGACAAGCGTCTCAAGACACAGTTCAGTCATGGCCCACTGCGCGCCCGTAGCTCAGCTGGATAGAGCACCAGACTACGAATCTGGGGGTCAGGAGTTCGAATCTCTTCGGGCGCGCCATACTGTTTTAGATGCGACTTCAATCCAGCCCTTACGCGCGACTCCGCCGCATTGCCAGCCATGCGAAGCCGACGCCTGTCAAGACCGCGACCAGCCAGTATGGCGCGGTCGGATGGATTTTGGCGAAGAGCACACCGCATAGCGCTGGCCCGATGACCCGGCCGATGGCTGCGGCGCTGTTGGCGTAGCCGAGCAGGGCACCGCGCGAGCGCTCTGCGGACAGCTGCGACAACAGCGTAGTGCAGAGCGTCTGGATGGTGGTGATCCCGCCCAGGAGAATGGGCGAAGTGACGATCAGCATAACAGCCGATTGCGGAAACATCAGGAACAGCGCCGCCGCCACAAAGGTCGTCAGCACACCGGCCAGCAGCAGGCTGGCTTCATCGAACCTGTCGATCAGGGCGGGCAGCATGATCACCTGGACGGCTACCGTGCAAAGCGCCGCCCACAGGAACAACAGGCTCACCTGCACCGCATTCCAGCCGAAGGTGTGCGAGACCCAGAAGCCGGTCATGGCGACCAGTCCGGTCTGAACCATGGCCGTCGCTCCGAACAGCGCCAGCAGCTCGTACCTTGACCATGGCGAGCGGCTGTCCTGGCGGTCTGTTTCGGGGTCTCCGGGCTGCATTGCCGCAGGCGCTTTTCTCTCACGGTAGAGGGCGGTGACGCAAAGAAGCGCCGCGCCGCTTGCCAACGCCGCCAGAATGCCCGGCCAGAAGGCCATGCGGGCCGTATCGTGCGGCAGCAGCGCGCCGACGGCGGGACCCAGCACAAATCCCAGCGCCCATGCCGCCGTCAGCATGGCCATCGCCTTGCCGCGCCTGGCATCCGGGCTGGCGTCGGGGGCGGCGGCGTGGACGTCGCTCGTGCTGACGGCCTTGGCGCCTGCCTGCAGGCGCGACAGGTTAAGAACGGAAAGGGTCGTGCTGTAGGCGAACAGCAGATTGGCCCCGATCCGGCCGATCAAAGGCAGGA
>CBFGLW010000009.1:0-97275 GCA_965649745.1 uncultured Mesorhizobium sp.
AAGGGCCTCGAACAGTTCCTCGCAGACTGGGAAAAAACAGGTCAGAAGATCGGCTGAACATGACGAGCTGGAACGATCTCGTCGCACGCATTCTGGCAACCGAGCCCGCCGGCAATCGTCTCCTGATCGCAGTCGCCGGGCCACCTGGCTCCGGTAAGTCGCATATATCGGAAAGATTGCGCGCCGCCCTGTCGCCCGAACAGGCGGAAATCCTGCCGATGGACGGCTTTCACTACGACAATCTGGTGCTCGACCAGTTGCAGCTTCGCCATCGCAAGGGGGCGCCGCAGACATTCGATTTCGAGAATTTCGAGCTGACGCTGCGGCGTGTGCGCGACAGCGAATCCGCCGTCGCAGTGCCGGTGTTCGATCGGCTGCTGGATCTGTCGCGCGCCGGGGCGAGGCTTATCGGCTCCGCAACGAGATATGTCATCGTGGAAGGCAACTACCTGCTTCTCGACCGCCAGCCATGGGCCGGTCTCGCACCGCTGTTCGATCTCACGATATTCCTCGAAACCCCGCGGGAACGGCTGGAATCCAGGCTTTTGAAGCGGTGGACCGACCTCGACTATTCAAGGCACGATGCCGAGGTCAAGGTTCGTGGCAACGACATGCCGAACGTCGATCTGGTTCTGAACCATTCCCTGCAGCCGGATGTCGTTCTGGGCTCTTCGGTCCAGGCCGGCAAATACAGATAAACGGGTGAAGCGTTCGGCTCATTGGGGATTCTTCGCCTCGATCAGGATGGATGGATCGGGCATAGGCTCCCAACCTCCACGATAGCGAAATGCACCGGTCCCGTCTGCGGGACCGGTGCATGGCATGACCCTACTTGGCGCGGGCCTTGGCCAACTCGGCCTGGACTTCGTCCCAGAGCGGCTTGCCGATGGAGTCGACGACGGTCTGGGAGATCGGAGCCGCGACTTCCCGCAGCTTGGCGACTTCGGTATCCGGCATAGTGGTGACTTCCATGCCCTTGGTTTTCAGCTCCTCAAGCGCCTTTTCGGCGCCAGCGCGCGTGTCTTCCCGCTCGAACGCGCGCGATGCGACGGCGGCGTCCTGCAATATTTTCTGTTCTTCTGCCGAGAGGCCGTCCCACCAGGTCTTGCTCGCCATCACGATCCAGGGGCTGTAGACGTGGTTTGAGACAGTTAGATATTTTTGAACCTCATAGAATTTCGACGACAGGATGGTCGAGTACGGGTTTTCCTGGCCGTCCACGGCGCCGGTCTCCAGCGCGGTAAACAGTTCCGAGAACGGCATCGGGACCGCGTTTGCACCTGCTGCTTTGAAAGTGTCGAGATAGACCTGGTTCTGCATCACGCGCAGTTTTATGCCGTTGAGGTCGGCTGCGGTTTCGATCTTGTGTCTGTTGTTGGTCAGGTTACGGAAGCCGTTTTCCCAGTAAACCAGGCCAACGAGACCATGCGCCGGAAGCGTGTCGATCACTTTTTGGCCGACAGGACCGTCGAGAACGGCATCGGCCTCCTTCTCGTTGGCGAACAGGAACGGGATGTCCCAGACGGCGAACTCCTTGGCGGTTCCCACCAGCGTGGCGGTCGATCCCACCATCATTTCCTGAGCCCCGCCGGCCAACGCGCCCTGCATTTGAACATCCGAGCCAAGGGCCGCTGCGCCGAATCCCTTGATCTTGATCTTGCCGCCGCTCAACTTGTCGACCTGTTCGGCAAAGAACCTGACCGCGCGGCCCTGGTTGCTGTCCTCGTTGAGACCATAGCCGAACCGTACGATGCGGTTCTGAATTTCCGCAAAGGCGCTTGTCGAACACAGCATGAGCGCCATGGCTGCAAGGATAGATTTCTTCATTTGCTATTCTCCTCCAGTTTTGCCCTGACCGTGACGGTCGCGAAAGGCGGTTGAATGGGCGGCATGCTTCCGGCGTGCTCAATGCCAGGATGCAGGGATGGTGATCAGCTCTGGGAAGATGACGAACAATCCAAGCAGGACCGTGTAGGCGATGATATAGGGCCATACGCCCTTGATGACTTCTTCCATGCGAATGCGCGCCACCCCGGCCACTACGTTCAGTACGGTCCCTACGGGAGGTGTCAGCAGGCCAACCGCTCCGACGAGAACGAACATGACGCCGAAATAGATTTCGTCGATGCCGGCTTTGGCGACGAGCGGAGAAAGAACCGGTCCGAGAATCAGGATGGTTGGCGTGAGGTCCAGTGCCGTGCCGACGAGCGTCAGCAGAACGACGATCGCCGCCATCAACAGCTTCGGATGATCCAGCATCGGCTCGAGCAGTTCGATGACGCTGTTGGGCAGGTCGGCAAGCGTGATCATATATGAGGTGAACAGAGCGCCGGCGACCAGAAACATCACGACCGAGGTGGTCTTGGCGGACGAAATGAAGATGGCCGGCAGATCTGCAAGTTTGATGCCCCGGTAGACGAAGAGGCCAACGAACAATGCGTAGACCGCGGCTACGACCGCGGCTTCAGTCGGCGTGAACAATCCGAACTTCATGCCACCGATAATGATGACCGGCATGAGCAGCGCCCAGAATGAATTGACGAGCGCTTTGCCGCGCACCGCCCAGGGCTGCCTCTGACCGGTTACTTGAGTTTCGCCCCTCGCTACCCAGGCCCAGGTCAGCACGAGCGTTATCGCCATCATGAGACCGGGGGCTATTCCGGCAAGGAAGAGCTGCGTGATCGAGACGTTCGTCGCAACGCCATAGATGATGAAAGACATGCTTGGCGGAATGATCGGTGCGGTGATGCCCGCGGATGCAATCAGCCCGGAAGACTTTCCTATATTGTAGCCGTTGTGCCGCATCATCGGGATAAGGATCGCAGCGACGGCGGCTGTATCGGCGATCGCCGATCCGGACACGCTCGCAACAAGCACAGCCGCTCCGATTCCGACATAGCCCAGCCCGCCGCGAAGGTGGCCGACCATGGTTATCGCGAGTTCTACGATGCGCCGTGAAATGCCGCCGGCATTCATCAGTTCGCCGGCGAGCAGGAAAAACGGCACCGCCATCAACGGGAAATTATCGGCGCCCGCGAGCAGGTTCTGCGCCAGCAGCTGTCCGTCGAAAAAGTCCAGATGGATCATCAGCGCGACGCCCGTCAGGATCAGCGCGAAGGCGATGGGCATGCCAAGCGCCATCAAGCCGAGCAGGACGCCAAGGAAAATCAGGATGGTCATGGCTTGCGCGCTCCCTCAGTCACGTCCGCTTCATGCTGAGGCTCGTCGGCGCTCTCACGAACCTGAACCAGATCCGATTCCTTCATGCGGCCCGTCAGTGCTTTAAGGAGGTCGAAGGCAAACAGGATCGCCATGGCGATCCCCGCCACCAGGCCGGCGGCCGCGAACGCCGCCAGCGGCACGCCGGTGACCGGAGCGCGGCTGCCCAGGCCGATGATCGTCTGTTTCCAGCTGCCTTCGATGAACAGCCACAAGGCATAAAGAATCAGCAGGTTGCAAACGACAAGGCAGAGGCGCTGTCCTGATTTCGGCAAGGATTGCACCAGCAGGTCCATGCCAATATGTGCACGCTCCCTGACGCCGATAACGGCTCCTATGAACACGAGCCAGACGAATGCCAGGCGGGCAATTTCGTCAGAAGAGGCCAGACCGGCATTCAGCAGGTAACGACCCGCGGCATTGCCGAAAACAAGGATGCACATGACTGCCAGCGCCAAGCCAATGGCCCATTCGGCAAGTGTCTGGATGTAGTCGCCAGTCCGCTTCATCGTTTCCCTCCCATTGCCGGATGAAGCAGAGCGAGCTTCTCTACGGCGAGGCGCACGATCGTCTCCACGCTCGAATCGATATCGATCTCGACGGCTCTTTCCGTGCTGTCCGGCCTCTCCAGATCGGCCAACTGGGACCCAAGCAGCGACGGCGGCATAAAGTGCGACCTGCGTGTTTCAAGTCTGGTTTGGATGATCGAATTGTCACCCGCGAGATGCACGAAAACCACGCTGTCGAGGCGATTGGCGAGGAAGTTGCGATAACGTCGCTTCAGCGCGGAACAGGCTATGACGACCGGAGAGCCAAAGGTATTCAGCCTGCCTCGGGCGGCTGACGCGATCGCTTCCAGCCACGGATAGCGCATATCGTCTGTCAAGGGCCGGCCAGCGCTCATCGCCTCGATATTCGCCGGCGGGTGAAGTTTATCGCCCTCCAGGAAATTGCCGCCGACCGCCTCAGCCAGGGCAGCCGCGACCGTCGACTTGCCCGATCCTGAAACACCCATGACGACAATGAATTTCGGGAAGGATCCCGAACCGGCAATTCCCATCCCCTCGCTCCTCCATTCGAAAGGAGCTTATGCCCTACGAGATACCGCTACCATTTGTCAACTAAAATGATACCGCTATCTTTGCGTGCTGGCTCGCGCTCGCAGGGTATATCCGAGATCTTCCGCCACGTGCTTTGCCGGCTCCCCGGCCAGCCGCCCCTGGATCAGCTGCACGGCCCTGCGACCGATGTCATAGCGCGGCGTCTCAACGCTGCTCAGGGCGGGATAGGCTGCGCCCATCATGTCCAGGTCATTGAACCCGCATATTCCGAAACGCGACGGAACGCTGATCCCAGCGTGCTGGCACTCGAATAACGCCCCCATGGCAAGGTCGTCATTGTTACAGAAGACCGCATCGAGATCAGGCGCCTTGCGGAAAGCTTCGATCAGCAATTGCCTGCCCAGCGGAATGCTGGACGGCATCATCGTTGTCGTTATGAGATCGGGATCGAAGAGGCCGGCATTTTCCATTGTCCGCCGATAGCCGGCCAGCCGGCGCTGCGAGCGGGGGTCCATCCGGGCTCCCATAAAGCCGGGGCGGCGATAACCGGACTGGACGAGATGTTCCGCAGCAGCGGCGCCGGCATCGAATTGCGAAAATCCGACCAGCATATCGACGGGATTATCCGAATATTCCATTATTTGCACAATCGGGCACTCCGCGCTTTCGAGCAGGGCGCGCGCGCCCTCGTTTTGATCGATACCCGAAATGATGATTGCTGCGGGCCTTTGTCTCAGGAATGCCTTGAGGAGACGCTCCTCCTCGATCGGGGAATAGTGGCTATTGGCGATCTGGACCTGCAGCTGGCTGTCGCCAAGCTGATCGTAGATACCTCGCATGACATCGGCGAAAACGATGTTGGACAACGACGGAACCATGACGCCAAGAATATCGGATCGGGCCGAGGCCAATGCGCGGGCGGCCGGATCGGGTTCGTAGCCCAATTGCTGGACGGCGGTGTCGATCCGCTCTCGCAACTCGGCGGTGACAGTCCCCAGGCCGCGCAGCGCCCGTGAGACAGTGATTGGGGCGACGCCGGCAAGCGCCGCCACGTCCGCTATGGTCGTGCGGCCCGATCCCCGTCGGGCGCGTCGGGTGCGGCCGGGCTCCGGCTTGTCTTGACTGGTGCTCACCACTCCCTCCGGGAAAGAGAATTTATCGGTCCGAACGTTGTACGGACAGGGTTACACGATCCGCAAGAATGGGCCAAGGATATGTGACAGCGATGTCTTCGCGCATCGGGATGATAGGGCTGGAAATCTATATGATAGCGCTATCTAAGTGGAGTCGTTATAAGGAAAGTGTTCGCGGGCCGGGAATTGCGGCGGCGAAGGTCCGGCTCTCCGGTCGATTGGCGACCTGCTGCCAGGTCGGATGCTCACAGAGGTTCATTCACCGATGCGGCTCAATGCGCCGGCCAGACTGATCTGCTGATAGCGGAGCGAGTGGCGGCTATAAGAAAACGGGGCTTTGGAAGAATTGAAACTGGCGGCTTCCCAACGGCTGTTATTTTACGGCAGAATGAATCACAATTTTTGGAATGAACCGCAGTATTTGGACTGGAGAGGGACGATGACCTTTTTCTATATGCTTTTGGCTTTTGTCGTTGGGCTGCTGCTCGGCTGGTTCCTGTGGGGGCGTCAGCGCGGCGAACTCGACGGATTGCGCAAAAATCTCGATAGCGTTCGTGGCGAGCGGGACAGGCTGGCAGCCGACACGACCCGCCTGAAGGGCGAACTCGATGTTTGCGGTCGCGCACGCGCCGACCTTGAACGGCAGGTCAGCGAAGCAAAGGCGGGCGCTGCAAAGAAGAGCGCGGCAAAGGCAGCACCGGCGAGCGCCTCATTGATGTCCGCACCTGCGGCCAGCGCTTCTCCTTCTTCGTCCACTCCGAAGAAATCTGCTGCGCCGGCGGCGGCCAAGTCCGCCAAAGCCACAGCGACGACGGCAAAACCGGCGAAGGCAGCGTCAGCGAAGGCGAGTCCCGCAAAAGCGAGTGCGACGAAGATGTCGCCGGCGAAAGCAAGTTCCGCAAAGGCGTCTTCGGCGAAAGCCGCATCAACGAAAGCGACGGCCGCAAATTCTTCCGGCAAGGACAATCTGCGCCGCCTGATTGGCATCGGACCCGTGAACGAACGGAAGTTGAACGGTCACGGCATTACGACTTTTGCCCAGATCGCCGCCTGGAAAGCCGCTGACATCAAACGCGTGGAAGAGTATCTCGAATTCGATGGCCGCATCGAACGGGAGCGTTGGGTGGAACAGGCCAAACTCCTGGCCGCCGGCAACGAGAAGGAATTCGCCCGACGGTTTCCGACGGCGGGAGATTCCAACAACTCTTGATACCCAGTTGTGATCCGGATCGCGTGGGATCTGGCGAGCAGCCTGGCGTCGGCAAGGAGCGCGCCGCATTTGCGGTACGGTTTGGCGCGCTCTCACGCATTTCCTAAATCGGGAAAGGCCCAAATTGGTCGACCTCTTTGAGGGCCAACCAGGACCGGCTCACAGGTCGACGCTGTTAGGCAGGATGACGAGGTCGCGGATGACGACATTGCGCGGCCTGGTCAGCATAAATACCACGCATTCGGCGACTTCCTTCGGCTGCATCAGGCTGCCATTGGCGAGCGCCTCGTCCATCTTGGCTTTTGGCCAGTCGTCGAGAAGCGCCGTGACAACCGGCCCGGGAAGCACAGCGCCGACACGCACGCCGTGTTCCGACACCTGGCGCCGGGTGGAATGCACAAAAGCCTGCACCGCGAATTTCGATGCCGTGTAGATGGGTTCCCACACCACGGGCACGACGCCTGCAATGGAACTGGTGAAGACGATGTCTCCGGATTTCCGAGCGATCATGTGCGGCAGCACGGCATGAACGCTGCGGAAGGCGGCGTTCACGTTGAGGTTCAGGACCCTGTCCCAGACGTCGGGATCGCCTTCCGCGACCGGGCCGCCGATATAGGCGCCGGCGTTGGCATGGAAAATATCCAGGCCGCCCGCGATTTCCAGTATGCGCGGCAACATGCCGGATACCTGCGCACCGTCCGTCAGATCGACAACCAGAGGGAGGGCTTTCGGTCCGAGCTCCCTGCAGAGGGTCCCAAGGCGATCCTGTGCGCGGTCGACCAGCACGACAGTCGCACCCGCGGCGAGCATATGCCGCGCACATTCGAGCCCGATGCCGGATGCCGCCCCGGTGATGGCGGCGACCTTATTCTTCAGGGCTTCAGACATGATTTAACTCCTCAGGCGCGGCCATGGCTGACGCGTGAGCGCCTGGCCAGCGAATCGACGATGACGGCGATGGCCAGAACGCCGCCTGTGATCATGTAGCGAAGCGACGACGACAGGTTCAGCAGTGTCAGGCCGTTGGAGATCGCCTGGATGACGATGATGCCGAGCAAGGCGGAATAGGCGCTGCCGCGGCCGCCGAACAGACTGGTTCCGCCGATGACTGCGGCTGCGATCGCGTTCAGGTTGACGTCGCCTGTGCCCGCCTGCTGGCTGGATGTCGCCAGCCGCGCGGCCGAGAGGACGCCGCCGATTGCCGCCAGTGTCGAGCACAGCACGAAAGCCGAAGTGTATATGCGCCGGACATTGATGCCCGAGCGGCGCGCCGCCTCGCGATTGCCACCCACGGCGAACATCGAGCGGCCCCATTTGGTCCGTGTCAGGGCATAGTTGAGGGTTACGGCAAGAAGGACGAAGAACCCGAACATCCACGGCACGCCGCGTCCAAGATTGAGGTAGTAAACGCCGGCTTCCAGAAGGATAGTCAGGCCGAGCGCCTTGATCGCCAGGAATGTGATCGGGGCAGCGGTCAGGCCTGCGGCGCGGCGGCGGCGCATGGCGGATAGGCCGGAAACGACCAGGATCAGGCCGGGCAGCAGCGCCAGGGCGTGCGAAAGCCAGGCCGGCATGATCAGGATCTGGCCGAATGAAACGAGCGGCGAGGCATATGGCAGGTTGATCGACCCTGTCGGTCCGAGAATATAAAGCTGCATGCCGAGGAGGGCGAGCAGGCCCGAAAGCGAAGCGATGAAGCTCGGCATGCCCAGCCGGTTGTAAAGGAAGGCATAGAGCGCGCCGACCGCCATGCCGACGACGATGGCGGTGAGGATCGCGCCTGCCACCGGCCAGCCGCTGTTGACCCACAGCACGCCGACAAGCGCGGAGGCGAGGCCGCTCATGGAGCCGACGGAAAGATCGATCTCGCCGAGCATCAGCACGCAGACAATTCCCAGAGAGATGACGCCCACGGTCGCGCAATCGAACAAAAGGTTGACGAGATTGTTGGGCGCCAGGAAGACCGGGTTCAGGCTGGAAAATACGATGGAGATCAGCACAAGGCCGACGATGACCGGCAGCATGCCGAGGTCGCCCGACCGAACCTTGTCGACGAAGCCGCGGAAAGCATCCAGCAGGCCTTCCTCATGATGCACGCGTGTGTCGCCGCGGTCGAGGGCCGGCGTAACGGAACGATCGTTGCTGTTCATGGGCGTTGCTCCGCTTGCTGCACTTCCGCGGATTTGCGGACCTGCCGTCGCGAGACAGAGTTTTCGGTAGCGCCGGTGATGGCTGCGACAAGCTCGTGGTTCGAGGTTTCCGGGGTGAATATGCCGTTGTTGCGGCCAAGCCGGAGGACGACGATGCGATCCGCGACGGCGCGCACATCCTCCATATTATGGCTGATGACGATGACGCCCAGGCCGCGGTCGCGGACCCTTTCGATCAGGTTGAGCACTTCCGCCGTCTGCGCCACGCCGAGCGCCGCGGTCGGCTCGTCCAGCATGATGATCTTGGGGCTGAGCAACAGCGAGCGGGCGATGGCCACGGTCTGCCGCTGTCCGCCCGAGAGGGAGGCGATCGGCTCACGGACGGACGGGATGCGCGCGGCCAGCTCGTTCAGCAGCGTCCAGGCGCGGACTTCCATCTGCACCTCGTCCAGCCGGTAGGGGGAGAGTTCGTGGCCGAGGAACAAATTGGCGACGACGTCGAGGTTTTCGCAGAGTGCGAGGTCCTGGAACACCGTTGCTATGCCCATGTCCAGCGCCATGCCGGGATTGCTGAACGAGACTTCGCGCCCATCGAATTCGATCGTGCCCGACGTCGGCTGATGCACGCCGGCCAGGATCTTGACGAGTGTGGACTTGCCTGCGCCGTTGTCGCCGACCAGCGCGACGACCTCGCCGGCATGCACGTCGAGCTCGATGTCAGTCAAAGCCGAAACCGCGCCGAACTTCTTGGTGATGTTGCGCAAGCTGAGAATTGGCTTTTCCGTGGAGAGTTGGCTTGCTTCGGTCATCGGCTGCGTCCTGTTCTCGCGTGGACCGGGTGCCCGGCCGAAAACGTTCCGGCCGGGCTGGCTCCAATGGATGTTACTGCGTGATGCCGAGTTTCTTGCAACCTTCCTCATATTCGCCCGTGCAGATTTCCTCGGGCTTCTGGATGCCCTTGTCGAAGATTTCCGCCTTGATGTTTTCCGACGTCACCACTGCCGGTACGAACAGTTCTGACGGCGTATCGTAGAGCGTCGTCTTGGCTTCGGGCGTTTCACCCTTCAGGAACTTCGACGCGACATTGGCAGCTGCGGCCGCCACGATCTCGGAGGGCTTGGAGATGGTGTTGTACTGGTCGCCCGAGATGATCAACTGCAGCGCGGCGATCGTCGCGTCGTTGCCGGTAACGGGCGGCACGGGATTGACGCCGGCGGCTTTGAACGCGGCGATGGCGCCGCCGCCCGTTCCGTCGTTGGCGGCCACGACGCCCTTGATGTCGGCGCCGAAACGCGTGATCTGGCCGGCCGTCCATTCCTGCGCTTTCGGCGGCGCCCAGTCCGGCGTGTCGAATTCGGCCAGTGTCTTGTAGCCGGAATTCTCCAGGCCCTTGTGGATGCCGTCGCGGATCAGGCCGGCGGCGGCATCCGTCGGCGAGCCGTTGATCTGGAGGATACCGGAACCCTCCGCCACGCCGACGCTCTTCATATGCTGGACCAGCGATTCCGCAATCGCCTTGCCGATGCCTTCATTGTCGAAGGAGACGTAGTAGTCGGCCGGCTTGTCGGGGATCGGACGGTCGTAGGCGATAACCTTTATACCCTGAGACTGAGCCGTTTGGACGAGACCGGCCGCCGCGGAGGAATCGACCGGGTCGAGCACGATCACCTTGGCGCCCTGCGCGATGACGGAATTGAACTGCTGCTGCTGCAGCGCAACGTCGGCATTGGCGTTCTGGTAGACGACCGTGCATTTCGGGCAAAGTTTCTCCATCTCGGCCTTGAAGCCGGGATAGTCATGCTGTTCGTAGCGGGTCGAGGCTTGATCCGGCATCAGGAAAGCCACGGTGGCATCCTCCTGGGCCCAGGCGGCGCTGCTCATCAGAGCAAGCGAGAGCGCTCCGATCGCCGTGAGTGACGTGCGTGAAATTTTCATGCGCTTGTTCCTCCGTTTGACTGTTACGTTCTCAGTCCAGTCGCTGCGACCGGCCTGTTTGCCCACTCTGCCCACGACCGTGCCGGCTTCAGGCAAAGCGATTCCTTCGCGGGCCGCGCGGCCCAACGTCCTGTCGCTTCTTCTCGGGAAGGTCGCCTAGGCGGCTTCCGCGGCCATGCTGTTGTCAATTCGCAGCGACCGGAATCGCGACGGGGTCATGCCCTTCTCGGCCCGGAACTGCCTGTTGAAATTCGAAAGGTTGTTAAACCCGACTTCAAAGCAGATGTCGGTGATCGGAGCCCGCTCGTCGCTCATGAGGATCTGGCAGGCGAGGTTGATCCGCAGCCGCTTCACATATTGCACAAGCGACATGCCGGTGTGCTTGCGGAAGGTGCGCGAGAACGCGCCGGTCGACAGCCCCGCGATCTCGGCAAGCTTGGCTTCGGTGAAGGGTTGCGTGAGATTGGCGCGCAGGAAGGCCAATGCCTTGTTGATGCCCGCCGACATATAGCCGGAAGGGTCGGGCAAATAACTTGCGCTGGCCAGCGCCTTGGCGTCGTGCGCGCGGGTGAGCAGGCCGACGATCAGCAGGAAAAGTTCGATACGGCGTACGCCGCGGGCTTCCATCAATTCCTGCATCAAAGGCGCGACCTGACGGCTCGTCCCGCGCGAAAACATCACGCCGCGGCGCGATTTTTCCAGCAGCGGCTGCAGAGCCGCGAGCTCGGGCAGGGCAGCCTGCATGCCACCAATGAACTGTTCCGTGAACTGGACGATGCGGCAGCGCAGCGGCACGGTCGTGTCTTTCGGAATGTCGCTGATCCAGTTGTGCGGCAGGTTCGGTCCCGTCAGGACCAGATTGCCCGGTTCGAAATCGCCGATGAAGTCGCCGACGAAATAGCGGCCACGGGTCTCGACCACGAGATGAAGCTCGTATTCCGGATGAAAGTGCCAGCGCACCGTGCGGAATGGATATCCGTGCGACCACGCCGCGAACGATTCGCCGGGTCTAATCTGGACGACTTCCAGATCGGGTTCCACTGTGCTTCCTCCATGGACGCTTAGGCTGCCCATCCGTTCCCGATCGCCGCATCTTCGACGGCTTGCTTGGAAAAGCGTACGCTTGGAGACACCTCGGCGCTACCACAATACGGCGCGTGGAATGATACTATTTTGACCGATACTTGTCATTAATGGACGAATTGTGCAGCGCACTCTAACTTGTAGCGCGATTTGTCGAGCGCGGCCGGCATTCGCGGTGGCAACTTGAGAACTTTCCGAGTTGCCGCTGGACCGCTTTCTCTGAAGTGCTAGGCTCCATTGAGAGAGAGGCGCGCGAGCGCGAGAGTTGCCGCTGGACCGCTTTCTCTGAAGTGCTAGGCTCCGCTCTTGCATCGGCGGAGGGCGCGGCGGGTTGCCGCTGGACCGCTTTCTCTGAAGTGCTAGGCTTACGCCAGGTTCTTGCCGTGATCCGCCACCGTTGCCGCTGGACCGCTTTCTCTGAAGTGCTAGGCTCGACTTCGTCACCGATGGCGTGCCGTCAAGGTTGCCGCTGGACCGCTTTCTCTGAAGTGCTAGGCTCAATCCATTAACCTCCCATCGTAAGCGTGTGTTGCCGCTGGACCGCTTTCTCTGAAGTGCTAGGCTGCCAATACCCCGCCTCGCACCCCATCAGGAGTTGCCGCTGGACCGCTTTCTCTGAAGTGCTAGGCTCATCGAGAAGCCGACCGTGCCGTTCAAGCGGTTGCCGCTGGACCGCTTTCTCTGAAGTGCTAGGCTCACAACGAAAAAGAACCAGTCCCCCCGGAGGTTGCCGCTGGACCGCTTTCTCTGAAGTGCTAGGCTGACAGAAACAGTGGTCCGCTAGAGCGGTCAGTTGCCGCTGGACCGCTTTCTCTGAAGTGCTAGGCTGGACAGCTCATGTATGAGCATGTGGAAATGGTTGCCGCTGGACCGCTTTCTCTGAAGTGCTAGGCTAGTATCTTCGTTCAAGAGAGCCGGGAGCCAGTTGCCGCTGGACCGCTTTCTCTGAAGTGCTAGGCTCGCAGAATGGCGTAGGTGCGAGGCGGCCGGGTTGCCGCTGGACCGCTTTCTCTGAAGTGCTAGGCTGTATTCTCCGTTGAAAAAAGGCCGTCCGAGTTGCCGCTGGACCGCTTTCTCTGAAGTGCTAGGCTCGGGGGGCAATTATACCGTCACACCGCTCGGTTGCCGCTGGACCGCTTTCTCTGAAGTGCTAGGCTGAGACCGCAATACACATCAGCAGAGCCGCAGTTGCCGCTGGACCGCTTTCTCTGAAGTGCTAGGCTCTCCTCGATGCGCAAAAGGTTTCCCGCGCCGTTGCCGCTGGGCCGCTTTCTCTGAAGTGCTAGGCTGCTTCTGAAATCGACAAAGCACTGCAGCAAGTTGCCGCTGGACCGCTTTCTCTGAAGTGCTAGGCTTTCTGCGGCTGGGTGCCGGGCAGCGGCGCGGTTGCCGCTGGACCGCTTTCTCTGAAGTGCTAGGCTATACGCGCGTTGCAATTCGTGATACGTTAAGTTGCCGCTGGACCGCTTTCTCTGAAGTGCTAGGCTGCCTTGCCGGATGTGTCGCCTTCGTCGAGAGTTGCCGCTGGACCGCTTTCTCTGAAGTGCTAGGCTGAACTTCGCGGAAGGCACGGGACCCGTTCCGTTGCCGCTGGACCGCTTTCTCTGAAGTGCTAGGCTGCATAGCCTCTCACTTGAGGCGTTTACGGAGTTGCCGCTGGACCGCTTTCTCTGAAGTGCTAGGCTCTGCGGAGCGGCGCATGTCTAGCGTCGCCGGTTGCCGCTGGACCGCTTTCTCTGAAGTGCTAGGCTTCGAGCACGCGCACACGCTTGGCGAAGTCGGTTGCCGCTGGACCGCTTTCTCTGAAGTGCTAGGCTAAAGCCAGCCCCAACCCCGACTAGTAAAAGTTGCCGCTGGACCGCTTTCTCTGAAGTGCTAGGCTCGCTCCGATGGCAGGCAGGATAGCAAAGTGGTTGCCGCTGGACCGCTTTCTCTGAAGTGCTAGGCTCCTCGTGACTTGATTGATAAGCTCGCGCATGTTGCCGCTGGACCGCTTTCTCTGAAGTGCTAGGCTCTGTAGAAGTAAGTTATTCATCGTCTCGCCGTTGCCGCTGGACCGCTTTCTCTGAAGTGCTAGGCTAGAAGCACCCACCGAGTCATCGACACCGACGTTGCCGCTGGACCGCTTTCTCTGAAGTGCTAGGCTGCAACGAAAAAGAACCACTCCCCCCGGGAGTTGCCGCTGGACCGCTTTCTCTGAAGTGCTAGGCTCGATAACCGCCGAACTTGCTGAAATCGCAGCGAGATTCGGCGGTATCGAGTTCCAACAATCCGCTCGCAGCGTCAAAACAGCGCCATTTGTTCAGGATTTTTCTGACTCCTGCGGCGACTCTGGTCCGAGAATCGGACGATGTTCTCGTATTGTCGGTCGGTGAACTGAAAAATGTAGACATGTCCTCGCTCGGGCAGCCTAGCCTCGATCTTGCGCACATGCGATTCGAACTGCTCCTTGCCGCTGCAAAAGCGCAGGTAGTTTGAAAACTGGCTCATCTCGAAGCCTAGATCAAGCAGAGCCAGCCTGAACTTCGTCGCATCGGCACGCTGTTTTTTGGTCTCGACCGGCAGGTCGAATGTCACCAGCATCCACATCAGTTGATATCCGCTGAGATGCGATGGCTCCGCATTGGCCTTATGCTCCCGTCGTGTCATCGAAAGCCTCAAGTCGCCGGGTAACCGGTGTGGCAGGCAACCCCGGAAGTTCCAACTGGATACGGCCGGATTCAAAGCTGCTTGCGACCGAATGAACGAAACGCTGTATCTGCACGGAGACCGGAGAGATGCCGACCGGCGTTGGCAGATCGAGCGTTCCAATCTTTGTCAACGCCAGTTTTGCATCCGAGTCGACATCGGTCTGTCCCGCGCGGATCAGGTTCAGCACAGCCTGATCGACAAGCGGCCGGTACGGTTCCATGAGATCGTCAGCCAGGGCGAAAGCATTGGCGCGGTTCGAGTGGAAAATTCCCAGCGTGGGATGAAGGCCTGACGCGCAGATGGCCCTGGAGACGAGCGCGCGCAGGACGGTGTAGCCATAGTTAAGGAGTGCATTGGGTCCACCGGCCTGCTGGTCGCGCGAAAAATCGGTGCCGAACAGTGCCTTCCAATAGCGGCGCGCCGCCTGCGCTTCGATATTGTCCGGGTCGCCTGAGCGAACTTTTCGAGCCATTAGCACAAAGGCGCCGGACTCGACGCCGTTGCGTTTGAGAATCTCACCCTGCATGGCGACCTTAGCGGCGACGATCTGGCGCCAAAGCTGCTTGGTCAACGGTTTCGAAGCAGTTGCCTGGGCCCGCATCCGTGCGCCTTGCAGGTGATGTCCCTCCAGTGGCCAGACGCAGGCAACCGGTGCATGATTGGTCCCGCAAATCACCACTGGCACTTTTCGCTCGCTCAGCCTGACAAAGACATTGTTCGACCAGCTCGTCCCGTGCGCGTGGACGATCAGCGCACCGATGTCGTCAAGAGCAATGCGGCCCTTCTCTTCGTTCGCAGAAGCAACGGTCAGGAAACCGCGACTTACTGCAAGATAAAGACCATCCGTTTCTATGTCGACAATGCGTTCCATTGGACGGACAGTAACAAACTGACATCCACAACCAAAGCAGTCGGTTAATATTTAGTTAATGCCCAAGCTTTCGCAGCGCCTTGCTTTCTCTGTCCTGGGGTCCTGGGTCGAACAATAGACCGGTCTCGTCCACGCGCACCTGGCGCATCTTGACACCTTTCATCGCGCCCGCCGCCTTGTAGAAATATTTGAAGGTGTCTTCCTTGTCGGCGTCTCGCGCCTTCAGCGCTCCGCCTTCCCGGTTGCCGGCGAAGGCAACCATGCCGGAACTGAACTTGACCACGCGACCGATCGTGTAACCGTCAAACGGATGTTCGTAGGCCACCATATCGTTCTGGTGCAGGCTCAGCACCCTGCGCGCTGCGGGATTGTCGGCATGCACCCTGGATGTCCAGCCGGCCTGGTGCGCCTCGAACATCGAGACGATTTCTTCGACCCATTTGCCACTCGGCAGTTCCCAAACGTCATAGCGATAGTTGGCATCGCCCTTGTAGGCTTTGTATGCGCGGCCTTCGGTGTTGCGAATCGGGATAACGCTCAGCGTCTCCAGAACACGCACATGCCGGATACCCTTGTAGTCATCGCGTTTTTTGAAGCGCTCAAGAGCTGCGGTCAGCTCCTTTCCAGACAGGCCGGCAATGGCGTCGTAGAGCGTGTCGGCCAGCCTCTTGTCGCGAATCGCGGGAATGTCCTTTTCGGTCATGGACATGAAATCCTTGCGGCGCACGACGATGGGAACGCCACGCGCGTCAGTCTCTCCCGTCAGGCCGTAGGCAGTGTCGTTGTGCAGTTGCCCCGCCGTCTGGCCGGGTTTTCCTTTGGTGGGCAGAGTGCCGTGGTCCGGCTTGTGGCTTACGACGATGCGGCCGATCGCCGCCTTGAGGTCGTCGCGGAAATCCGGCCACGGCGGCTCGATGCCGGCTATGGTTTCCTCCAGCGCGAGCGCCTCGCGCCCGGCGGCGACGGTAGCTATGCGCTGGAGCAGGCTGCGGGTCGTCACGCCCACCACCGCCGCGTCGATGGCATGGTGGCGATGATCGTTGCGGTTCTTGGCGTTGTGGTCGGAAATGATCGAGTTCAGGCCCCAGTGCCGGCGCAGCATCTCGGTCATCCGACCAGAGATGACGCGGACATGATTCTTCCTGCTGAACACGCCCCATTCGTCCGGCTCCTCGTCGGGGTAGAGCGCGCCGAGATATTCATGCGCCATGCGAGACAAATATTGCGTGTCGGTCAATTGACGGGCGAGGAAGCCCTCGTCGTCCTTGAACTTCTTCATCGCGTCGCGGCCGAAGCGCCAGCGCTTGTTCTGCGGCAGACGGCTGGCGCGAGCAAGGATTTCGTCGTAATGACCCTGCCATTGCGGCACGTCTGCCGGCGCGTGGTTGCCTTTGACGCGATTGGCGTCGCGCAGACACAGGATACGGTTCGCCTGACTGTCGTCGAGCGTCTTCGACCATGGCAGGATATGGTCGACGTCGACTTCGGCTGAAAAAAGCATGCCGATGCCGATCGGCTTGCCGGTGTATATGCACTTTCGATTGAGCGGCTCGGCGGGGTCCAGTTCCTCCCATAGCTTGAGCAGCAGCCGGTTGTAGCCATTGTCGACTTGGCCGAGTTCACGAAGCTTTTCGGAACGCCATTCCGCCGCTCGGGTGTTTTTGGCGATTTCGCGGTTAACGTCCTGCTTCTGCTCCTCCGTCAGCTTGAGATCGCGCGCAAGCTCAACGGCGATCTGCTCCGGCTTGCCGAAGCGCTTCATCAAGGCGTTCATGACGCGCCGGAACTGGTTCAATCCGATGTGCACGGTCGGATTGGTGATGCGCCCCTTGCGGATGTCGTAAGGATCGGACGGTTCGTCTGTGCCGGGCGGGATGCGGCGCGCCAGAACCTCCTGATAGTTGGGCAACTCGTCCATGCCGTCACCCCTGCCAAGCAAGGCATGGTCGTAGCCGGCGCGCCTGGTCGCCTCCGCTTCCGGGATGACATCGGTCTTCAATTCCGCAAGGATATCGCCCAGCGCCGTGGGCCCGAGCCGGCCATAGCCTTCCGGCAGACGCGCCGAGGCAATCGCGTCGATCTTTTCCGGTTCCAATCCATATGTGGCGCCCAGCCATTCGGTGAGCGCCAGCGGGTCTTCCGTATTGCGCAGCTTTTCCACGATCGCCCATTGCTCGTCGCGCGGAAACGCGCTCCAGCGCGCGCCGAAGCGCCTGGCGTCGGCCAGTTCGGCCCACACCTCGTCGCCTTTCATGTCGATGCGGCTGTCGCTTTCCTTGTTGAAGCGGACGTCGATGCCCTTTTTCAGAATCTTTCCGCGCAGCGCCGAGAAGCGCGCCTTACGCGTGGCTCGCAGCATCTGCACCAGAAGGTCGCGCTGCTCGAGCGTCAGCTTCTCGCTGTGCTGGTCGGGATAGATCAGCGCCAGTTCGTTGACTTCCTTGTAGAGCCGGAATTCCTGGAACAGCGGGTGGGCCTTAGGCAGCCGTTCCTCGTCATTGTTGAAACTGCACTTGCCGATTTTCGGCTGCTTCAGCGGGCGTTGGTAGAAGATGACCGTGGCAAGGTGTTCGCGCCGCTCTTCGGTCAGCACATCGGGATGGTATCTGGCCTGGGCGTCCCAGATCGCATCGAATTCCTTCCGCAGAAAGCTGCGCTCCGGATAGAAGCCGTAGCCCTCTTCCTCTTTGCCTTCTTCCTTGCCCGGCATCCGCTGCGGCCGCACCCGCACCCATTTGCCCGCACGGCGCTGCTTGTGCAGGAATTCGCCCAACGTGCGTGCGTCTGCGTCTTCGATCGCAACGCCAAGGCGCGAGATGCCTGACGCGATCTTGCCCTGGTCGTTGTCCCTTTTGTCGGTCTTGCGGTTGGATTTGAAGCCACGACGCTGGTTGAGATGGAACAGCGCGCGGCCGATATGGGCTAGAGGCAGCTTTTCGTCGAGCGCGCGGGCGCGCAACGCGTAGACGTCCGCCGCCACCTCGTCAGCGCGCCTGTCGTTGGTTTCTAAGATAAGTGCTTTCTGAGCGGCCCTGTCGGCCGGCATCAGGCCGAATTCGACAAGCGTTCGCAACACCGCCTTGCGCCGCCGCTTGTAGCGGTCGCGCCGCCGGGACATGCCGCGCGCAACCCGGCGGCCCTCGGCCAGCGAGGTGCCGGACTTCGGTTCGCGGCCATCGGAATAAATGCGGACGCCGGCGTCAAGAATGCGGCGCGGTTCGCCTTTAAGATCGAGGCCGAATACGCACCAGCCGATGGAATTGGTGCCGATGTCGAAGGAAAAGAGTGTTTTCAGATTGTCCATTTTGTCCCCCCTGCCATCACTCTAGCAAGAAGAACCGTCCGCTCAACAAAACAATTATTGAGAAAGCGAAAATTTTTTGGAAATTATGCCTGTGAAGCCATTTATTGACACGGCCTAGTACTTCAGAGAAAGCGGTCCAAACAGCAACATCCCAACGCAGTCGTGACCACTTGCGGAATTCAAATTTTTTCATATTATGCGGATACTGCTTAGCAGTTCAGAGAAAGCGGTCTGGCTGTTAACAAGCTTAGACAGCACCAAATAAGGCGCGTCCTCCGGGGCGCGCTTTTTGTTTGGCGGCGCCGGCGGTTCGATGTACTCGGAGTTCGGATGGCGAAGGATCGTTGGGATTTCTGGATCGACCGCGGCGGCACGTTCACCGATGTGATCGGCCGCGATCCGGCCGGCGTCCTCCATGCACGCAAGGTGTTGTCGGAAAATCCGCAGGCTTACAGCGATGCGGCGGTCCATGGTATCCGGCTGCTGCTCGGCCTCGATCGAGGCGTTCAAATTCCGGCTGGCCTGATCGGGGAAGTGCGCATGGGCACGACCGTGGCCACCAATGCCCTTCTGGAACGCAAGGGCGAGCGGCTGGCGCTGATCACCACCGAGGGGTTCCGGGATGCGCTCAGGATCGGCTACCAGGAGCGCAGCAACATCTTCGCCACCGAGATCGTCAAGCCGAAGGCGCTTTACGCCGAGGTGGTCGAAGTGGACGAGCGCGTTCTCGCCGACGGCGCGGTCGAACGTCAACTGGACGAAGCGGCGGCCGGGCGGGAACTGGACCGGCTGAAAGGCGAGGGGTTCGACGCCATCGCCATCGTCTTCATGCATGGCTACAAGTTTCCACGGCACGAGCAGGTCGTGGCGCGCCTGGCCCGCGACAGGGGTTTTTTCCAGGTTTCGGTCAGCCACGAAGTGTCGCCGCTGCTGAAATATGTCGGGCGCGGCGATACGACGGTGGTCGACGCCTATCTGTCGCCGGTGCTGTCGCGCTACGTGTCGCAAGTGTCGCGGGAACTGGACATCCAGCGCACCGGTGCGCGCATCATGTTCATGATGTCGTCGGGCGGACTGACGGCAGCCGAGCTTTTCCAGGGCAAGGACGCGATCCTTTCCGGTCCGGCAGGCGGCGTCGTCGGGCTGGCGCAGACGGGCGCCGCCGCCGGCTTCGACAAGGTCATCGGCTTCGACATGGGCGGCACGTCGACCGATGTCGCCCATTTCGATGGCGAGTATGAGCGCGCTTTCGAAACGCAGGTAGCCGGTGTGCGCGTGCGGGCGCCGATGATGCTGATTCATACGGTCGCCGCGGGCGGCGGCTCGATCCTGCATGCCGATGGCGGCCGTTTCCGCGTCGGCCCCGATTCCGCCGGCGCCAATCCGGGTCCGGCCTGTTACCGCAATGGCGGGCCGCTGACGGTGACGGACGCGAATGTCATGCTGGGCAAGCTCGTGCCGAATTATTTTCCGGCGCTCTTCGGCCCACAGCAGGACGAACCGCTGGACGCGGCGGTCGTTCGCAAACGGTTCGAGGAAATCGCCGCCGATCTCGGCGACGGCCGGTCGGCGGAGGAACTGGCCGACGGTTTTATCCGCATCGCGGTCGCCAATATGGCGGAGGCGATCAAGAAGGTTTCCGTCCAGCGCGGCTACAACGTCGTGCGCTATGCGCTCAATTGCTTCGGCGGCGCGGGCGGACAGCACGCCTGCCTTGTGGCCGACGCGCTGGGCATGGAGAACATCCTCATTCATCCGATGTCGGGGCTGTTGTCGGCCTATGGCATGGGGCTGGCCGACATACGGGCCTCGCGACAGAAATCGGCCGGCGTGCCGCTGGACGACAAGGCCCCGGGTGTCATTGCCGATCTTGCCGGCGAGCTTGTGGAAGCCTGCTTGGCCGACCTCTCGGCGCAAGGCATTTCCAGTGATGCGGCGCATGTCCATGTGCGCGCGCATATCCGCTACGAAGGAACGGACACGGCAATCGCCGTCGAGACGGCCTATCCGTCGCCGGACGAAAGCGAACGCCTGCACAATGAGTTTGCTCGCCTGCACAAGCGTCGCTTCGGTTTCGTCGACGACACAAGAAGTCTGGTCGTAGATGCGGTCGAGGTCGAGACGGTCGGCGGGGGTGGAGCTGCCGCAGAACGGGATGGGGAGGCAAGCGCGGGGCGCGAGGTCGCAGCGACGCGCAAACACCGGTTCTTTTCGCAGGGCGCATTCCATGACGCGACAATCTTCCTGCGGGACGAGATCGATGCGGGCGACACGATCACCGGTCCGGCAATCATTGTCGAACCCAACCAGACCATCGTGGTGGAAAGCGGCTGGCAGGCGCGGCTGACGCGCAAGGATCATATGCTTCTGACGCGGGTCGCGCCGCTGCCGAAGTCGACCGCCATCGGGACCGGCGCCGATCCGATCCTGCTGGAAATTTTCAACAATCTCTTCATGTCCATCGCCGAGCAGATGGGTGTCACGCTGCAGAACACCGCTTATTCGGTGAACATCAAGGAGCGGCTCGATTTTTCCTGCGCGGTCTTCGACGCGGAAGGCAATCTGGTCGCCAACGCGCCGCACATGCCGGTGCACCTCGGCTCCATGGATGCCTCCGTGGCGGCCGTTATCCGCGGCAACGAGACCATTCGCCCTGGCGACGTTTTCCTGATCAATGCGCCCTACAATGGCGGCACGCATCTGCCGGACCTGACCGTCTGCACGCCCGTCTTCGATCCGGAAAGCACGCGCATCCGCTTCTGGGTCGCCAGCCGGGGGCATCATGCCGACATTGGCGGTATCGCGCCGGGCTCTATGTCGCCGCTGGCGGTGAATATCGAGGAAGAGGGCGTCTATATCGACAATTTCAAGCTGGTGGACGCCGGACGGTTCCGCGAGCGGGAGTTGTCGGCGCTTTTGACCGGCGGCGCCTATCCGGTGCGCAATCTGACGCAGAACATCAACGACATCAAAGCCCAGGTCGCCGCCAACGAAAAGGGCGTCGCTGAGCTCAACAAGATGATCGACCAGTTCGGGAACGATGTCGTGCGGGCCTATATGGGGCACGTCCAGGACAATGCCGCGGAAAACGTCCGCCGCGTTCTCGACCGGTTGCCGGACGGGGCATTTACGCTCGAGATGGATCAGGGCTGCGTCATCAAGGTCCGGATTTCCATCGATCGCGAAAAACGCGAAGCCACTGTAGATTTTACCGGCACCTCTGCCCAGCGCGCAGACAATTTCAATGCGCCCGAGCCGGTCACCCGCGCGGCGGTGCTTTATGTTTTCCGCGTGCTGGTGAAGGGCGATATCCCGATGAATGCGGGTTGCCTGCGGCCAATCAGAATGGTCGTGCCGGCCGGTTCGATGCTGTCGCCGCGCTATCCCGCCGCCGTGGTGGCGGGCAATGTCGAGGTCAGCCAGGCGGTGACGAACTGCCTGTTCGGCGCGACGAAAGCGATGGCCGCGGCGCAAGGCACCATGAACAACCTCACCTTCGGCAATGACGAGGTGCAGTATTACGAGACCATCTGTTCGGGTTCGCCGGCAGGCCCCGGCTTCAACGGCACGGACGCCGTCCACACGCATATGACGAATTCAAGGCTGACGGACCCGGAGATACTGGAAACCCGCTTCCCCGTCGTGCTCGAGGATTTTCACATCCGCCGCCAGTCCGGTGGGCGTGGCAAATGGTGTGGCGGCGATGGCGTACAGCGGACGATCCGGGCGCTTACCCGGCTGGAAATATCGATCCTGAGCGGGCACCGCTGTGTCCCACCGTTCGGGCTGGAAGGCGGCGAGCCGGGGCAGGTCGGGCAGAACGCTGTGCGCAGGAAATCCGGAGACTTGGAGCTTCTGCAAGGCTGTGACAGTGCCGTCCTCGAAGCGGGGGATGCCATCACCATCCGCACCCCGACGCCCGGCGGTTATGGCAGGGCGTAATAGCGGCGGACAAGCGTTTTCCGGCGCTGCATGGCAGGCAACCGATCACCCGTCGGTCAAAGACGGGATTTTCGGTCCTATAGTCTTTCGTTCGATGGCAATGTAGGTCTGACCGCGTTATCCCGGTGCCGGCGACAAAGCCGTTGTGCTTTTCAGGGAGGAAACGGATGGATTTCTCGTCGGTCGACCGAAACTACACGCGAGCGCGCGCTGGTTTCCGCCTCGAAACGCCGCAGAATTTCAATTTCGCCTTCGATGTCATCGACGAGCGGGCAGCCAGGAACGACGGCACCGCCGTGATCGCGGTGTCGCGCGATGGCGAGACGGTGCGGCGCGTTTCCTATTCGGAACTTTCGGACAGTTCCAGCCGCTTCGCCAACGCACTCATGTCGCTCGGCGCCAGGCGGGGCGATTTCGCCTGCGTCGTTATCGGCCGGGTGCCGGCCTGGTACACAGTGCTGTTCGGCTGCATGAAGGCCGGCGTTATTTCGATGCCCGGCACCAATCTGCTCACCGCGCACGATATCGAGTACCGGGTGAACCACTCCGGCGCTACGATGGCGATCGTGACATCCGAGCATTGCGAGAAGGTCGAACAGATCGCCGGCAAGTGCCCGACGCTCAGGACGCTCATCGTGGTCGACGGCGAGCGCAAGGGCTGGATGTCCCTCGACGATCTGCTGAGCGACGCCGCGCCGCGCTTCGAGCGCCCGTCGAATACGCGCGCCACGGACATGATGATGGCCTATTTCACCTCCGGCACGACATCGATGCCGAAAATGGTGCCGCGCGACCATGGCTATGCGCTGGCGCATGCGGCGACAGGGCTGTTCTGGATGGATCTGCGGCCCACCGACGTGCACTGGTCGCTGACCGATACGGGCTGGGCGAAGGCGGCTTGGGGGATGCTATTCCCGCAGATGCTGCTCGGCGCGCCGATTGTGCTTTACAATGGCGAAGGCGCGTTCGACGCGGACATGCATCTCAAGCTTATCGGTAAGCTTGGGGTTACGACATTCTGCGCGCCGCCCACCGTCTACCGGCTGTTCGCGCAGCTCGACCTGACGAAATACGACCTGTCCAGCCTGCGCCGCTCGCTTGGCGCCGGCGAACCCCTCAATCCGGAAGTTATGCGCATCTGGAAGAAGGCCACGGGCACGGTGATCGGCGACGGCTACGGCCAGACCGAAACGATCAACATTGTCGCCAACTATCCGGACGAGGAGGTACGGTTCGGTTCAATGGGGCGACCGGTTCCCGGGTACGATGTCGATGTGGTGGACGGCGGCGGCAATCGCGTCGCCGATGAAGACGTTGGGCATATCGCGGTCAGGATCACCGATCCCTATCCCGGCGGGCTGTTCCATGGCTATTACACCGGTGCGGCACTGGACACCGGCTCATTTCGCAACGGGTGGTACTATACGGGCGACACGGCACGGCGCGATAAGGACGGCTATCTGTGGTTCGTCGGCCGTTCCGACGACCTGATCTCGTCGGCCGGTTATCGCATCAGTCCGTTCGAGGTGGAGAGCGCGCTGATCGAGCATGAGGCAGTGGCCGAAAGCGCCGTCATCGGCAAGGCCGACGAAACGCGGGGCCAGATCGTCAAGGCCTATGTCCTCCTCGCCAAGGGTTTTTCGCCCTCCGACGAACTGGCGCGAAACATCCAGGATTTCTGCCGCAAGCTCACCGCGCCCTACAAATATCCGCGCGAGATCGAATTCGTCGATGCCTTGCCGAAGACGATTTCCGGAAAGATCCGGCGGGTGGAATTGCGGCAAAATAACAGTAAGTAATTACTTACTGTTATTTTGCATTTGCCAGTGAAATGCTGCAGCAGCCGGATCCATGGCCGGGCGACCATGTGACGTTGCTGAACCGCACGCCCGTCGCTTCGAACAAGCCGCGGTCGAAGGCGCCGGCGATGCGGCACAGCGTCGTCAGTTTCTCGTCGCCAACCCCAGTCGCGGTCCAGGCGTCCTTCAGCGGACAGCGCCGCACTTTGAAGGTGATTTCATCGGCGCCACGCTCGACCTCCGTCGGGTACATGCCTCCGCCGTTGGGACTGGCCGCCAGGAAGGCCTCGCCCAGCGCCTTTGCATCGCTCGGTCCGAAATCGGCAAAGGCCGCGGCGGCTACCTCCTGCCCATAGCGTGTCACCGCGCGCGTCATCAACGCTTCGGCTGCGTCAGCCCCGATTTCGTCGGTCAGTTCTTCTAGCAGCAGCCGGTATAGGTCGGCGCGGTTGCGGAACGCGGTTTCGAGTTCGGCGGTCAGTTTTTCCACCCTCGCGGCGAGCGTGGCTTGGTCGGCCTGATCAGCATGTGTCACGGTGTTTCTTCCGTCCTGTTCCTGTGAAGTCTGGGCGCCGCCGCCAACAAGGCCTTGCCTATGGCGGACTTCGGCGCATCGATGATCGCGTGCGCTTCCCCTTGTTCCACGATGCGGCCGCTATCCAGAATGGCGGCGCGATGGGCGAAAGCGCGCACCAGCGCGATATCGTGCGAAATGAAAAGATAGGCGATGCGTTCCTCTCTTTGCAGGTCGTCCAGCAGCTCGAGGATCTTGCCGCGCACCGAAACGTCGAGGGCCGATACGGCTTCATCGAGCACGATCAGCGACGGTTTGGTGGCGATGGCGCGGGCAATGGCGACGCGCTGGCGTTGTCCGCCGGAAATCTCGTGGATGGCGCGCGACGCCAGCGAGGCTGGCAATCCGACCCGGTCCAGCAGCGCCGCCACCGCCCGCGGTCGCTCGGCGCGTGGAACGATGGAATGGATGCGCAGCGGGTCGTCCAGGGCGCGCGCCACGGTGGTGCGCGGATTGAAGGCGGAGAGCGGGTCCTGGAACACCATCTGGAGCCGGGCGCGCCGCGCGCGCAGAGCATTGCCTCGCAATGCCAGCCAATCCTCCCTCTCGAAGATGATGCTTCCGGCGTCGGGTTCGATCAGTCGCAGCAACAGGCGCGCGATGGTGGATTTGCCACTGCCGGAAGGCCCGACCAGCGCCAGCGTTTCCGCCGGATCGAGATCGAAACCCACCTGTTCCACAGCTGCAATATCGGCGCCGCGGCGCCGGAAGCGCTTGGCGAGACCCGATACCGTCAGCAGCTTTTCGGTCATCGGGTCGTCGCCGGAACCGGAATGGCATCGAGCCCGATATGCGATGCGAGCAGCGTCCGGGTGTACTCTTGTCGCGGCCCGTCGATCACCTCGCCGGTTGCGCCCAGCTCAAGCATTTGCCCATTCCGGAAGACAGCGATGCGGTCGGCGATCTGAGCGGCCAGCGCAATATCGTGGCTGATGAAGAGCAGCGCCATGACATCTTCGGCAGCCAGCCGCGAGATCAGCGCGACGATTTCGGCCTGGACGATCGTATCCAGCGCGCTTGTTGCTTCGTCGGCGATCAGGAGGCGCGGTCTGGCGGCAATGGCGGCCGCGATGGCCGCCCGCTGCTTCTGTCCGCCGGAGAGCTGGTGCGGATAGGCATCCAAGGTGCCTTCCGGCAACTTGACCCGGGCGAGCAGTTCGGCGGCCTGGCGATAGGCGCTGCTCCAACCGACCCGGAGATGGGTTTGCACCACTTCGGCGATCTGCCTGCCGACGCTCATCACCGGATCGAGGCTGGCGGCGGGGTCCTGGAAGACGAAGCCGATATCGCGGCCGCCGAGCATTGGCCGGCCGGGACCGGGCCATTCGACGCGACCGGATATTCGTGCCGAAGCCGGAAGCAGGCCGGCGATGGCGAGCGCCAGCGTGCTTTTGCCGGAACCGCTTTCGCCGATCACCGCCAGACGCTCGCCAAGCATGAGGTCGAAGCTGACGTTGTGAAGCGCTGCTTCTTCCACGCTATGGCGGTAGGCGACCGTCAGATCGCGAACCGATAGGAGCGGCGACCGGCGCTCGGAAGGACGACCCGTCGCGCTCATGCCAAACCCCGTTTGACGGCGGACGTTTCCACAACCCCCTCACCGGCGAGATAGACGCCGAGCACCGTGAACACCAGCATGACGCCCGGCGCGATGGACAGGAAAGGCGCGGTGCGCAATACGGCGCGGCCCTCGGCGATCATGCCTCCCCAGGTGACGCGGTTGGGATCGCCGAGACCGAGAAAGGACAGCGCCGCCTCGGTCAGGATGGCGCCGGCGACGACAACGGAGGAAAGCGCCAGCACTGGCGGCAGAGCATTCGGCAACACCTCGCGAAAGGCGATCTCGAGGGGATGCATGCCGGCGACGCGGGCGCTGGCGACATAGTCGCGTTCGCGGATGGACAGCACCTCGGCGCGGGCAACCCTCGCCGGTCCCGTCCAGGCCGACAGCGCGATGGCCGCCACGACGACGCCAAGCGAAGGACCGACGACGCTGACAAATGCCAAAGCCAGCAGGAAACCCGGCACGGTCTGGAAGGCGTCGGTGACGCGCATGAGGATTTCATCGACCAATCCCCCCAGAAATCCGGCCAGCGTGCCGACGATCGTTCCGACCGCCAGCGACGCGGCTGCGGCGGCAAGGCCGACCGCCAGCGAGGTGCGGGCGCCATGGAAGATTTCCGCCAGCAAATCGCGGCCGAGCCGATCGGTTCCGAGCGGAAATGCCCAATCCTGAAAGGGCGACACGAGCGCCGGGCCTGCAATGGCTTGCGGGTCACCGGGGAAAAGCAATGGTGCAGTCAGCGCTATGGCGGCCAGCAGCGCCAGTACCATTGCGCCGGCCAGCGCCTCGGGGGTGCGGGCGAAGCGGCGCAGGCTCATGCGCTTGCCTCGCTGGCGCCGACGCGCGGATCGAGAAAGGCGTAGGCGAGATCGACCAGCAGATTGATGACGATAACGAGCACGGCGCTGATCAGGATGATGCCGAGCAGCAGCGGCGTGTCGCGCGCCGTCACCGCTTCCTGCGCCAGCCGGCCGAGGCCAGGTACGGAAAAGACGCTCTCGATGACGACGCTGCCGCCCAGCATCTGCGCCGATTGAAGACCGAGCATGGTGACGAGCGGCAGAAGCGCGTTGCGGGCGATATGGGCGAACACGATGCGCCGGCGCGGGATGCCGCGCGCGCGCAGCGCGAGGACAAAATCCTGGCGCCAGACTTCGGCCATGCCGGCGCGCATCATGCGCAGATAAAGCGCCAGATAGATGAAGCCGAGGGCGGTTACCGGCAGGACGAGATGATGGACGATGTCCGCCGCACGCGCGAAACCGGTCCTGCCGGAGGCGATGGTCTCGATGCCGGCGATGGGAAACCAGCGCAGGTCGACGGCGAAGACGATGACCAGAACCAGCGCCAGCCAGAAGCCGGGCACCGCATAGAGCGCCAGCGAGCCAATGGACAAAAAGCGGTCGCGCAAGGAGCCGGGCCGCGCGCCTGCGACGATGCCTAGCGCCGAGCCGAGGCAGAAGGACAGCGCGGTGGCGCTGCCCATCAGCAGCAGGGTGTTGGGCAGCCGCTCGAGCAGGATGTCCCGTATCGGGCGCGAAAAGGCGACGGACTGGCCGAGGTCGAGATGGAGAAGCGCCCAGAGATAGGCGGCAAGGCGTGTCCAGGTCGACCGGTCGAGCCCCCAGCGCTGACGCAGCAATTCCGCAAGGCCCGCATCGCCACCGATGGAGCCGATATAGGCGTCCACGGCGTCGCCAGGCGCGGCCTCTAGCAGGAAGAACGTGCCAATGACCACGATCAGCAGGACGAATATCGAACCAACGAGGCGGCGGCGCAGGAGGCGGAGCGCACGGTTCATGGCGTTTCCCTCCCCCTTGAGGGGAGGGTGGCCCGGAGGGCCGGGTGGGGTTGCCCAAACATCGAGCGCGCGTCCCTTCTTTGCGTTGCGAGATGTTGCTCCGACCCCACCCGCCTCGCTTCGCTCGGCACCCTCCCCTCAAGGGAGGGAGGCGCCGTGTTACCCCTCCAGCGCCGTGTCGGCCCAGTTCGATACCGCCCAGCGCGGATTGTTGGCGATGTTCCTGACGCTGTCGCGCGCGACCGAGATGAAGCTCCATTCCGCCACGTTGATCAGCGGCAGGTCGGCCGCGACCTTCTTCTGGAACTCCTTGTAGAGCTCGGTGCGCGCGTTCGCGTCGAGCGTCTCGGATGCCTTTTCGATGATGGCGTCCAGCTCTTCGTTCTTGTAGCCGCCCTGGTTGGAGAAGGGCACGCCGTCCGGAATGCCGCTCTGTACGAGGATGGTGGTGGATATTGCCGGATCGCCGCGGAACACCGGCGGGCCGACGGCAAGGTCGAAGGCGTGCTGCGTGTAGACCGCCTTCTGGTGCGCGGCGGAATCGTTGTTGACCAGCTGCGCATCGATGCCGATGGCGGCGAGCGCCTGCCGCAGATAGTCGCCGAACTGCTTCGTCTCGTTGAAGTAGGGCGCCGGCAGGAGTTTCAGCGCGAAACGCTTGCCATCCGCGCCTTTTGCGTAGCCCGCCTCATCGAGCAGCGCATTCGCCTTGGCGACGTCGAACGGATAGGTTTCGACGTCGGGCGTGTAGAATTGCGGATCGTTCTTCGGCACCGGTCCGGTCGCCGCGGCGGCGTAACCGAGGAAGACCGTCTTGACGACGAAATCCTTGTCGATCGCGTGGGCAATCGCCTGCCTCACCTTGAGGTCTGCGAGTTCCTTGCGGCGATGGTTTATTTCCACCACCAGCTGGTACGTCAGGCCCTCATAGCCCTTGGTGACGACTTGCAAGCCGGGAACTTTCGAGATGCGGCCGAGGTCGGCCAGCGGCACGGCCGAGAAGGCGGCGAGCTGGATTTCCTCCGCCTCCAGCGCGCTGGCCGCCGCGGCGCGGTCGGGCAGCACCTGGTAGACGATCTCGTCCAGATGCGGCTCGTTCTCGCCCCAGTAGTCTTCGTTCTTCGTCAGCCGGTAATACTGGCCGTCCTTGTGTTCGGCGAACTTGAAGGGACCGGTGCCGATGGGCGCCGTGTTGGCCGGATTCTCCTCGATCCTGCCGGTTTCGTAGACGTGTTTCGGCACGACGCTGGTCACCACCGGCAGCGCATTGCGGATGAGTTGGAAAGGCGTCGGCTTGCCGAACCTGAAGACGGCTGTCAGCTCGTCCGGCGTATCGACGGCGACCAGATCCTTGAAGACGGTGCGGCCGAGGTTCTGCAGTGGCTTCCACACCTGCAGCGCCGAGAAGGCGACGTCGGCCGAGGTGAACGGCTTGCCGTCATGCCATTTCACGCCTTCGCGCAGCTTGAAGGTGGCGGAAAGTCCGTCCGCAGCGCCTTCCCAGCCCACCGCGAGGCGAGGGGCCAGCCCGTCCTTACCGTCGTAGGAGGCCTCGGCCAGCGGTTCGACCACCTTGCTGGAGATGAAGAATACCCCGTTCGAGGCGACCATGGCCGGGTTGATGTTCGGCGGCTCGGAATCGGCGGCCACCACGAGCCGCCCGCCCCTGGTCTGTGCGCGGGCAATGCCAGGCAGCGCTGTCGAGGCCAGGAGCGCGGCAGAGCCTGCCATCAGAGCGCGACGGGAAACGAAGAACTGCGGCATCAACCAACTCCAACGCTCGGGCGCAATCTGCGGCGCTAAGATCAATCATCCGATCCGGCAATAGAAGCGGTCGGCGCGGCGATTATGGCGGAAGCCGAAGCTTTGGCCAGAGAAGAAATTGGCGGCTGCGCCATTATTTTTTGAGCAATCGGTTTCGCAATGCGCCTTTCGCGGAATATTTTCCGTCCTGGTCTCGCCAGAAACTTCAGCGGTGCGTTGTCCACGCCAACGGTGTGTGCGCAGGGAGAAGAAAGTGCCAGTCAAAAATGGATTCAAACCCGCACCTTACCGATAAAATACATGAATGAAAATTCTACCATCCGGGCTGTCGCAATTCGCCGCGCGACGTGGCTTAATCCCGCCGCCGCGCCGCGGCGGCCGTAAAGCAGGGAGGATATCGATGCCGACGACGATGAAGGGTCCAGCCATTTTCCTGGCGCAGTTCGCGGGTGATGCCGCGCCGTTCAATTCGCTGGAAGCGATTGCGAAATGGGCCGGCGACCTCGGCTACAAGGGCGTGCAGATCCCGACTTGGGACGGCAGGCTTTTCGATCTTAAGAAGGCGGCCTCCTCACAGACCTATTGCGACGAGGTGAAGGGCATCTGCGCCGATGCCGGCGTCGAGATCACCGAGCTTTCTACCCACCTGCAAGGCCAACTCGTCGCCGTGCATCCTGCTTATGACGCGCAGTTCGACGGCTTCGCTCCGGCGAGCGTTCACAACAATCCGAAGGCGCGGCAGAAGTGGGCGGTCGAGCAGATGAAGTTCGCCGCAAAGGCGTCGAAGAATTTCGGTCTCAAGGCGTCCGTCTCGTTCACCGGCTCGCTGGCGTTCCCCTACATCTACCCATGGCCGCAGCGGCCCGCCGGGCTGATCGAGGAAGCGTTCGCCGAACAAGGCAAGCGCTGGAAGCCGATCCTGGATGCCTATGACGATAACGGCGTCGATCTTTGCTATGAGATTCATCCCGGAGAGGATGTGTTCGACGGCGCCACATTCGAGATGTTCCTCGATGCGGTCGGCAACCATCGACGCTGCAACATCAACTACGACCCGTCGCACTTCCTTTTGCAGCAGCTCGATTATCTCGCCTTCATCGATATCTACCATGAGCGTATCAAGGCCTTCCATGTGAAGGATGCCGAGTTCAATCCGACAGGCCGGCAGGGCGTCTATTCCGGCTACCAGGGCTGGCTGAACCGCGCCGGACGTTTCCGTTCGCTGGGCGACGGGCAGGTCGATTTCGGCGGCATCTTCTCGAAACTGGCGCAGTACGGCTATGACAGCTGGGCTGTACTGGAGTGGGAATGCTGCCTCAAGCATCCGGAAGACGGTGCGGCCGAGGGCGCGCCCTTCATCCAGCATCACATCATCCGCGTCACGGAAAAGGCGTTCGACGATTTCGCCGGCGGCACGACGGACAAGAAGCTGCTCCGGGCGATGATGGGAATTTGAAGAGCGGCAATAGGCAATCGGAATTAGGGTTTGGACAAGCTGCGCGGTAGGCTCGCTGATCAGGGTGTTTCCGACTGCCGACTGCCTATTGCCTAACAACGGAGTACTTAGATGGTCAGCAGCACAAAGGTTGAATCGGGCAGCGGGCCGATCCGGCTCGGCATGGTCGGCGGCGGGCAAGGCGCTTTCATTGGCGCGGTGCACCGCATCGCGGCGCGCATGGACAACGAATTCGTGCTGGTGGCGGGTGCGCTGTCCTCCAGCCCGGAGCGCGCCAAGGCCTCGGCGGCCGAACTCGGGCTCGATCCGGCGCGCAGTTATGCCTCTTACGCGGAAATGGCCAAAGCCGAGGCGAAACGGCCCGATGGCATCGAGGCCGTCGCCATCGTGACGCCCAACAATGTGCATTTCCCGGCAGCGAAAGCCTTCCTGGAAGCCGGCATCAACGTCATCTGCGACAAGCCGCTGACGGCGACGCTGGCGGAAGCGAAGAAGCTTGCGGCGCTGGTGGCGAAGACCGGCAAGGTTTTCGTGCTGACCCATAATTACACCGCCTACCCGATGGTGCGTCAGGCGCGCGAGATGGTGGCCAAGGGGATGCTGGGCGATATCCGCGTCGTACAGGCCGAATATCCGCAGGACTGGTTGACCGAAGACCTCGCCGCGACAGGCCAGAAGCAGGCGTCATGGCGCTCGGACCCGAAGCAGTCCGGTGCGGGCGGCGCGCTGGGCGATATCGGGACGCATGCCTACAACCTCGCCCGCTTCGTCTCGGGGCTGGAACTGGACTCGCTTTCCGCCGACATTGACGCCTTCGTGCCCGGCCGCCAACTCGACGATAACGCCCATGTGCTGTTGCGCTTCAAAGCCAAGGGCAAGGCGCATCCGGCCAAGGGCATGTTGTGGGCGAGCCAGGTGGCGCCCGGCCATGAGAACGGGCTTAAACTGCGCGTCTATGGCTCCAAGGGCGGGCTGGAATGGGTGCAGGCGGATCCGAACTATCTCTGGTTCACGCCTTTCGGGCAGCCGAAGCAGCTGCTGACCCGCGCCGGCGCCGGCGCCATGCCGTCGGCGGCGAGGGTGAGCCGTGTGCCTTCCGGTCATCCGGAGGGCTATCTCGAAGGCTTCGCCAATATCTATGCCGAGGCTGCCCGCGCCATCCGCGCGGCGCGAAAAAAGGGCGGCAAGCCGGACAAGGATGTTGTCTTCCCGACCGTGACCGATGGCGTGGAGGGCGTCGCCTTCATCGAGGCTTGCGTGAAGTCTTCGAAGAAGAATGGGGCCTGGACGAAGCTGTAAGTTCTAGCAGCGAGCGGCGCGCTGCTCGCTGCCCAAGATCAAGCTGCGATTTCGATCACGGCCTTGATGAGCCCTGATTTCTCGTGAGCCCAGCGCGCGAGATCGCGCGGCGTGTTTTCAAGCGTCGTGCGGTGGGTGACGAGCCTGTCCAGCGGTACGGCGCCTGAGCGGATCGATGCCGCGACATGCTCGAAATCGGCACGCAGCGCATTGCGGCTCCCGATGACAGACATCTCGCGTTTGTGGAACTCCGGGTCGGAAAAGGTGATGTCGTCCTTCACGACGCTGACCAGCACCAGCGCGCCGCCATGCGCGACGTGGGCAAAGGCCGATTGGACCGATTGCGTGTTGCCGGTGGCGTCGAAGACGGTCTCGAAGCCGTCGCCGTCCGTGGCGCTCTTGACCAGATCGGAGGCCGGAGCCAGGCTGCCATTCAACACGCCGAAGCCGAGGCCGGCGGCGAAATCCAGCCGTTCGGCGCTCATGTCGAGTAGCGTTACGTCCAATCCGGCGATGCGGGCGAAGATTGCCACGCCGAGGCCGATCGGGCCGGCGCCGACAACCAGCGCTCGGGTGCCTGGAACCGCGCCGGACCGGCGCACCGCATGTGCGCCAATGGCGAGGAACTCCACCGCCGCCGCTTCGGCGAGCGAAAGACCGTCGGCAGGATAGAGATTATCCGCCGGCACCAGGATTTGCCCGCACATGGCCCCGTCGCGGTGGACGCCCAGGACCTCGATACGCACGCAGCAGTTCGGCTTACCCTGGCGGCAGGCGACGCAACGGCCGCATGAAATGTAGGGGTTGACGATGACTGGCGTGCCGATGGCCAAGGTCACGCCGTCGCCGGCAGCCAGCACCGTCCCGGACACTTCATGACCCATGACCCGCGGGTATGCGAGGAACGGGTGCTTGCCTTCGAAGATGTGGTAGTCGGTGCCGCAGATGCCGACATGGCTAACCGCGACCAGCGCCCAGCCGGGCGGCGGCGCGTCGGGTTCGGGCCTGTCTTCGAAGACGAGTTCGCCGGGCGACCGGCAGATGACGGCTTTCATTGCTTTTTGTCTTTCAATCAATGCGTCCTTCGAGGCTCGCTCCGCTCGCACCTCAGGATGAGGGAGGTAGTGTGCCAGCCTTATTCAATCGGACGTTTCGTTCCATGCATTGGCGTTCTGCACTCGCTGACACTGCGCTGAAGAAGATAAGGAACAAACCTTCCTCATCCTGAGGTGCGAGCGGAGCGAGCCTCGAAGGACGCACGACAATTTGAATCTATTTCCCGCGGCGGCGCAGTCCGTCGAAATAAACGATGACGATGATCAGCGCGCCGGTAATGACACGCTGCCAGAACGAGTTGACGTTCAGCAGGTTGGCGCCGTTGTTGATGGTGGCGAGAATGAAGGCGCCGAGCAGCGGTCCATGCACGGAGCCGATGGCGCCGAACAGCGAGGTGCCGCCGATGACGGAGGACGCGATCGCCTGCAGTTCCCAGCCCTCGGCCTGCGTCGGGTTGCCGATGCCGATGCGCGAAGCGAGAAGCACGCCGACGAAGGCGGCGCACAGGCCGGACAGCGTATAGGCCATGTAGATGGTGCGGGACACGTTGACGCCGGAAAGGCGCGAGGCCTCGGCATTGGAACCGACCGAGAACAGGTAGCGGCCCCAGCGGCTATGATGCAGGAAGATATAGGCCGGAACGCCGACCAGGATCACCATCCAGAAAAGGTTGGGCACGCCGAGGAAGGAATTGCGCGAGAATTCCTGGAAAGCGTCGTTGTTGATGGAGATCGAGCTGCCATTGGTCATCAGAAGGCCGATGCCGCGCAGCGAAGTCAACGTCGCCAGCGTGATGATGAAGGGCGGCAGGCCCATCTTGACGATGCCGAAGCCGTGAAAGACGCCGATGGCCAGCCCGACGGCGAGCGTTGCCAGCACCGCCAGCCAGACCGGCCAGCCGGCATTGATCATGATGGCCGGTATGACCGTGCAGAAGCCGACAATAGCGCCGACCGACAGGTCTATGCCGCCGGTGATGATGACGAAGGTCTGGCCGACGGCCAGGATCGCTATCATCGAGCCCTGGCGCAGCAGATTGGCGATGTTGGTGGAGGAGGCGAAGCTCGGTGTTGCCAGCGATAGCGCGACCCAAAGGAGCACGAGAAGTGCCAGAAGGGTAAGACCGAACAGGACATTATAGTTCCGTTTCGGCTTTTCGGCGATCAAGGTTTCGGTGCTCATTTCTGCTCCCCGTTTTTCGGTTTCGCCGCTTCCAGCGCCTCGCCAAGGATTTCCTCATGGCTGGCCTCGTGGAAGCCATGGCTGGCAACCAGCTTGCCTCTGCGGAACACGTGCAGCGTGTCCGCCAGTTCATAGACTTCCGGCAGGTAGGACGAGATCAGGACGATGCCGGCGCCCCCCGACAGAAGCGTGCTGAAAAGGCGGTAGATTTCCGCCTTGGTGCCGACATCGACGCCCACTGTAGGCTCGTCGAAGATGAAAAGACGCGCGCCGTGGTTAAGCCATTTGCCGATGACGATCTTCTGCTGGTTGCCGCCTGAAAGACTGGAAGCCAGTGCGTGCCGGTTCGGCGTCTTGATGCGCAGCCCGGCGATCTGGCGTTCCGCATGCTGCTTTTCCTGCGCGCCGGAAATCAGCGCGCTCCTGGAGATGCGCTTGTAGATAGGCAGATTGAGGTTGAGGCTCACCGGGAGGTTGAGGCACAGCCCCTGATCGCGGCGGCTTTCCGGCGCGAGCGCCATGCCGAGCCGCATCGCGTCGTGCTCCGAGCCGATGGAGACTTCCTGGCCGTCCCACAGGACGGAGCCGGCGCTCTTTGCGTGGCGGCCGTAGACCGTGGTGACGAATTCGCTGCGGCCGGCGCCGATCAGGCCGTAAAGGCCGACGATCTCGCCGGCCCTGACAGTTAGCGAAACGTTCTCGAAGCCCTTACCAGAAAGGTTCTTCGTTTCAAGAATGACCGGGCCGAGGTCGAAATGTTCCTTGTGATAAATCTGCTCGATCGAACGGTTGATCATCAGCCGCACGAGCTCGGCGTCATCTGTCTCGTCGATGTTGCGGGTGCCGACATAGGTGCCGTCGCGCAGCACCGAGACGCGGTCGGCGAGCTCGAACACCTCCTCCATGCGGTGGGAAATGTAGATGATGGTGACGCCTTCCGCCTTCAGTCGCCGGATGAGTGCGAAGAGTTGGTCGGCCTCCTTGCGGGTGAGGTAAGCGGTTGGCTCGTCGAAGATGAGGAATTTGGTGCCGCGCACGGTGGCGCGGGCGGCGGCGATCAGCTGCTGCTGGCCGATGGTGAGGTCGCCGAGCATGACGTGCGCCGGCAGGTCGAAGCCGAGGTCGTTGATGATCTTCTGCGCGTCGCGCACCATGGCGCGTTGCTGCAGGAGCCCATAGCGGACGTTCTCCTCGCCGAGGAACATGTTGGCGGCGACGGTCAGATGCCGGCACAGCACCACTTCCTGGTGCACGGCGTTGATGCCGAGCGCCATCGCCTCGTGCGGCGTCGCGAGCGCGACAGGCGCGCCTTCCCAGATGACTTCGCCGGAGGTACGCGGCATCACACCGGTCAGGAGCTTGATCAGCGTCGACTTGCCGGCACCGTTCTCGCCGACGATGGCGTGTATCTCGCCGGCCTTGAAGGCGAGGTCGACGGGCTTCAGCGCGTGGGTGCCGGGATATTTCTTCTCCAGGCCGCGCAGTTCGAGGATGACGCTGCCCGGCGCGAGATCGGGAGCCGGATGCAGTTCGGCTGCTGGCGATGTCATGACAATCCTCCCCGACTGGCATGTCGCGACGCCGTGTTCGGCTACCGCGGGATTTGGAGCGTAACCCGGAAACGGTCTTTTCCAAACCGTTGTAGGCACGGCGGCGTTTCCGGGGCGGTTACGCCCCGGAAACAATCGGCCGGAAGGCTCAGTCGAGCTTCGGGTTGAGAAGCGCGTCGATCTTCGGCTCTTTCATGTTGGCCTTCGTCACCAGATTGGCGCCGGTGTCGACGAAGGTTTCGACCTTCTCGCCCTTGGAGGCGGCGAGCGCGGTCTTGATGCCGTCATAACCCATCCGATACGGGTCCTGAACGACGAGGCCGGAAATGACGCCGTCATTGAGGAACTTGATCAGCTTCTCGTCGCTGTCGAAGCCGATCAGCGCGACCTTGCCGGCGAGGTTGTTCTCGGCGATCGCCTGGCCGACGCCCTGCGCCATGATCAGGTTGGAGGCGAAGATGCCTTTCAGGTCCGGATTGGCGGTGATCAGGTCGGTTGCGATGTTGAGGCCGGTGGTGGCCTGGCCGTCGGCGTATTTGTCGGCAATGACGGTCAGATCCGGATATTTCGACTTCACCTGTTCGAGGAAGCCCTCGCGGCGCTGCTCGAGCGAGCCGGCGCCCGGAAGCGCGGTGATGATCGCCACCTTGCCCTCGACCTTGCCGCCATTGGCGGCCTTGATCGCCTCGGCCAGACCATCGGCAGCGACGCGTCCGCCCTGGGTATTGTCGGTGGTGAGGAACGAGGTGAAGGCCTTGGAGTCGGCGCTGGAGTCGATGCCGATGATCTTCACCTTCGTTGCCGCCTCGTCGATCGGCTTGCCGAGCGCCTTGGCCTCGGTCGGCGAGATGACGATGGCGGCCGGGTTGCCGGCGACGGCGTTTTCGAGAATCGAAATCTGGCCGTTGACGTCGGTTTCTGCCTGCGCGCCCAGTTCGGGAACGGTGACGCCAAGATCCTTGCCGGCCTTGCGGGCACCGGCAAGAACGATCTGCCAGTAGAAGGACGTAGTGTCCTTGACGATGATCGGAATGGTGACGTCCTGCGCGGCCGCAGGGCCCATCGGCATCACACCTGCCAGCATGGATGCCGCGGCAAGCGCAATGACGGCGCGGCGGTTGAGAATGCTTGTCACGAATTTCATAGGCTTCCTCCCTAAGTCGCCTGGTGAACTTTTACGAAGCTCCGTGCGTAGGCGCGATCGCAAAGAACTTTATAGATAAAAAACAGACAGTATCTTGTTATGCGAACGGCCTCGAATTTTCAAGCGCTCCGTCACTGGCCCCGGACAGGTTTCCTTTTTAGAGGATGAAATAATAATTCCATCCTCTAGTCAAGATAGAACGTTCATTCTATAGCCGGCGAAATATTTTCGCCTGCTTGACTCAACTTTGCTGGCTCAGGCTTCCGGCGGCAGCACGCCCTTCTTCAGAATGATGTTGGCATAGATGGCGCGTTCGCCCGATGCCACGATGTAGGCCGCCTTTTGCGACCGCTCATAGAAAGCGAAGCGTTCGAGCGGCGCGACGACGAATGGGCCGGCGAGGCGGTCGACGATTTTCTGGTAGGACTGGCAGATATCCGGCACGCGGGCAGGATCTTCCACGACTTCCATGCGGAAGGCAGCGACCTGGACATAAGTGTCCAGCGGCATATGGGTAAGGATCGCTTCGAGCAGGGCTTCGCCGCCTATTCCGTCCGCTCGTACCACCTTCGGCCCCATGGTGCCGGCCGGGAAATTGGCGTCGGCAATAACGATCTCGTCGCCATGCCCCATGGTACGCAAGGCGTGGAGCAGGTCTGGCCCGAGAAGAGGATGAACGCCGCGCAGCATCAGATATATTCCCGTGAGAAATTGAATGCGGTGGCTTTCGTGCGTCCGGCAGGACGGATGCTGAGGCGGCAGGTCATTCGCGTACGGCTCCGGTCAAGGGCGGCTGCACTGTGGTGTGCGGCCGGAAGCTTTCGAAATCCCGACTCGGCACCTCGGTGGCGAGCAGACCCATGTTGCGCGTCAGGCTGGACGCCCTGGCGGTGCCGATCAGCACTGTCGCGACGCGCGGCTCGTGCAGCGGAAATTGCAGCGCCGCGGCTGCCAGCGGATAGCCCTTGCCGGCGGCGAGCGCCTCCATCGCGCCGACCTTGGACAGGATATCGGCCGATGCGGGACCGTAGTCGAAGTGCGAGCCCGGCTTGGGACCGGTGGCGAGAATGCCGGAATTAAAGACGCCGCCGACGACCAGCGAGGTCTCGGTCTTCTCGCATAGCGGGATCAATTCCGCCTCGGCGGAGCGGTCGAGCAGCGAGTAGCGCCCGGCCAGAAGGATGCAATCGATCGGCGCCCGCCGCATGACCTGCAGGCACACTTCGACCTCGTTGACGCCAAGCCCGTAGGCGGAAATCACGCCGCCGGATTTCAGTTCCTCGAGCGCCTTCAGGCCGCCGTCGAGAAGCTGGCCGAGATGTAGCTTGGTCAGTTCGATGCCGTGTGTGTAGACGCCGATGTCATGGACATAGAGGATGTCGATGCGGTTCAGCCCGAGCCGGGCATAGCTGAAGTCGACCGAGCGCATGATGCCGTCGTAGCTGTAGTCGTATTCGAGCTTGAACGGCAGCGGATCGACGAAGCCCAGCTTAGGCACCTCGCTTTCCGGCGCCGGCTTCAGCAGGCGACCGACCTTGGTGGACAGGACGTATTCGTCGCGCGGCTTGGTCCGGAGATAGTCCCCGAAGCGTCGCTCCGAAAGACCGAAGCCGTAGTGCGGCGCGGTGTCGAAATAGCGCATTCCCGCGTTCCAGGCGGCATCGAGCACCGCCTCGGCGTCGGGTTCGGACACGGCCTGATAGAGATTGCCCAGCGATGCGCCGCCGAAGCTGTATTCTGTTACTTCCAGAGCCGTCTTGCCGATGCGGCGCTTTTTCAACATGTCTCTCCCATTGTCGCCGCCATGCCGCCCTAAAGCGTCGCACCAAGATGCCACGGCACAAACTCGTTGTCGCCGTAGCCGAAGTCTTCGCTTTTGGTTTTGCGGCCGGACGCCGTCTCGACAATCAGGTCGAATATCTCGCGCCCCAGTTGCGGGATGGTCTTTTCGCCCGATGCGATGACGCCGGCATCGACATCCATGTCTTCTTCCATGGAACGGTAGAGCGCGGAATTGCTGGCGACCTTGATCGAAGGTGTCGGCCGGCAGCCGAAGCAGGAGCCGCGACCCGTCGTGAAGACGATGACGTTGGCGCCGCCGGCGACCTGGCCGGTAGCGGAGACGGGGTCGTAACCCGGCGTGTCCATGAAGACGAGACCGTGGCCGGTGACCTTTTCGGCATAGCCGAAGACACCGTTCAGCGGCGTCTGGCCGCCCTTGGCGACTGCACCCAGCGATTTCTCCAGAATGGTGGTCAGGCCGCCGCGCTTGTTGCCGGGCGAGGGGTTGTTGTCGATGGAAGCGCCGTGCATGGCTGTATGGTTCTCCCACCATTTGACGAAATCATCGAGCTTGCGGGCGATCTCCGGCGTCGCGGCGCGGTAGGCGAGCAGGTGTTCGGCCCCATAGATCTCGGTGGTTTCCGACAGGATGCCGATGCCGCCGGCGTCCGCGAGGATGTCGACCGCCGCGCCAAGTGCCGGATTGGCCGTGATCCCCGACATGCCGTCGGAGCCGCCGCATTGGAGGCCGACAACGATTTCGCTGACAGGGATCGGCTCACGCCTCAGCTCTCCGACCTCCTCGGCGATCTCGGCCAGCACGCCCATGGCCTTCTCGACCGATTTGCGCGAGCCGCCGGCGTCCTGAATGTTGAAGTGGCGCTTGCCGGCGGCGACGCCCTTCTGGCCGTAGAGGGTGAGCTGATTGACCTCGCAGCCGAGGCCGACCATCAGCACGCCGCCGAAATTCGGGTGGCGGGCATAGCCGGCCAGCGTGCGGTGCAGGGCCACCATGCCGTCGCCGGTGCCGCTCATGCCGCAACCCTGGCTGTGGACGATGGGCACGAAGCCGTCGATGCCGGGATATTTCGGCAACAGCTCGCGGTTGGCCCTCTCGGCGATGGAACGGCAGACCGTCGTCGAACAGTTCACGCTGGCGACGATGCCGATATAGTTGCGGGTGCCGGCGCGGCCATCGGCGCGGCGGTAGCCCATGAAGGTGCGGGCGCGGTCGGCATCGCTGGCGTGCACCGCCTCGCTCGGCGGAACCACGGGCAGGCGGCCGGATTCGAAGACGAGATTGTGGGAATGCACGTGTTCGCCCGGCTCTATGTCGCGGGTGGCGCGGCCGATGGCCTGGGCATACTTCACCACGGAAGCGCCGGCGGGAATATGGCTGATGGCAACCTTATGGCCGGTCTCGATCGCTTCCCGCGTCTTGGCCCCGCCGGGAAGTTCTGCTCCGGCCTCCAGCCGGCCATTGGCAACGGCGACATTGTCGGCCGGCGAGAGAAGAATACTGTTCGCGGGGTTCACGGAAGTCCTGCGGCGTTTCCTGAGCGCATTGACAGGATGCGCTTTCTGGATACTGTCTTTTATCGTAAAAAAACATTTTGACGTCAATCGTTTTTTGATCGACGAAAACGAAGGGCCGCAAGGCGGCATCGTAGGGGTCCGGGATGTCGAAAAGCAACAACGTTTACAAGGACGCCTACAACAGATGTCTCGGGTTGCTCGACGACACGAACAGTCTGCCTTCCGAACCTGAGCTCGGAACGATGCTGGGTGTCAGCCGAACGACGGTGCGCAGCATCCTTGCGCGCATGGAGGAGACCGGACTGATCGCCTGGAACAAGCGCAGCAAGACGGTGCTGCGCCAGCCGCGGGCGGACGACTATTTTCCCGAAGAGGAAACGGATTCTCTTTCGGAAATCATCGAGCGCAGTTTCATGCGCCGGCTTCTGGCAGGCGGTGCGGAAGCCGGCATGCAGATCAACGAGTTGGAGCTGGCGCGCGAAATCGGCGTCGGCACCACCAGCGTGCGCGAATTCCTGATCCGGTTCAGCCGCTTCGGGCTGATCGAGAAGCGCCGCAACAGCCATTGGGTGTTGAAGGGCTTCACGCGCTCCTTCGCGCTGGAGCTGACAGAAATCCGCGAAATGTTCGAACTGCGCTCAGCCACCGCCTTTGCCGGTCTGCCGCCCGACAGTCCGGTGTGGAACGACCTCGATCTTCTGGAGGAGGAGCATCGTGCGCTGGCCGCCGACATCGGCTCCCGCTTCAATGCCTTTTCCGAGCTGGACGAGCGGTTCCACCGACTGATCCACCGCGCCTCGCGCAACCGCTTCATCGTCGACTTCTACGACGTCATCGCCATGATCTTCCACTACCACTACCAGTGGAACAAGGCCGGCGAACGCCAGCGCAACGAGGTGGCGGTGCAGGAGCACCTGGCCTATATCGCTGCGCTGAAATCGCGCGACCCCGTCAAAGTGGACGCCGCCTGCCGCGCTCATCTCAAGTCGGCGCGGCAGACCCTCCTTGCCTCGATCCCCGAAAGCGAAAATGGCTGAGCGGCCGCCAGAACCAAGAGCGGCTCCGCCCGCGCCGCGATGCCGCAGCGCGGATTTGCCGATGTCCTGCATTGCAGGCCTGTGCTAGGTATCGCCGTCGCAGGAATTTCGAGGGACGGTTTTGCTGGCAGGGCGCAGGAGATGGAAGGCAGCGGCCATATTCGCCGCGGCCTATCTGCTCGTGCTGCAGTCCCTGCTCGGCGCTTTTGCCTTCGGCACCGGCCCCAAGGCCAGCCAGCTTGACGCCTTCGGCAATGTGATCTGCACGCATGACGGCGCCGCCGAGCTTCCCGCCGGCGACCGCCAGCAGCAGCGTCACGAGAATTGCTGCCTCTTCGGCTGTAGCTTCTCCGTCGCGTCAGCCGGCGTGCCGTTGGATGTCGCCGCTCTGCTTCCGGCTATTGTCTGGGAACGGATAGAGCCGCAAAAGCTGGCTTATGCCGGCCTTGTCTTGCGTAACGAGCGAACTCCGGCCAATCCGCGCGCGCCGCCACTCCAGGCCTGAACCCACATGTCCGTCCGGTAAGCCCGCAAGGCTTTGCCGGTTTTTCCTGTGTTGCCGCGGCCTGCGCGGCCCGCTCATCCATGGAGCAACCATGTCCATTTACAATCGCATATCTGTCGGACGCATCGTCGCGTCGCGCCTGCCTTCCAGCTTCCTGCGTTCCTTCGAGGAACGGCTTGGAATTTCCGTCCTTGCAGCCGCCCTGCTGTTCGCCGGCGCGCATGCCGTATGGGCGCATGAGTTCAAACTCGGCCAGCTTGACATCGACCACCCCTGGTCGCGCGCGACTCCGCCCGGCGCCAGCGTTGCCGGCGGCTATCTCACCGTCGCCAATGAAGGATCGACACCGGACCGGCTGGTTTCGATCTCGTCCGACATTTCCGAAAAAGCGGAGATGCACGAGATGACCGTCAAGGACGGCGTCATGACCATGCGTCAGGTTCAAGGCGGGCTGGAAATCCCGGCCGGCGGCAAGCTCGAACTGGCGCCGGGCGGATATCATTTGATGTTCATCGGCCTCAAGCAGGCGCCCAAGGCAGGCGAAAAATTCGCAGCGACGTTGACGTTCGAAAAGGCCGGCAGCATCCCCGTCGAATTCGATGTCGAGGCGATGGGCGGCGGTTCCGGCGCGATGAAGATGGACCACGCGAAATGATCGCGGCGATTTCTGGAGGGACAACGATGCTGAAACACATTTCCATCGTCGCTGCGGTTCTTGCGCTGGGCACCGGTTCGGCTTTCGCCCATGTCACCCTGGAGACCGGCGAGGCTTCCGTCGGCTCAAGCTACAAGGCGGTTCTGCGCGTGCCGCATGGCTGCGAGGGCAAGGCGACTGTCGCTGTCCGCGTCAAGGTGCCGGAAGGGTTCCTCGCCGCAAAGCCGATGCCGAAACCCGGTTGGACGCTGAAGACCGAGACGGGCAAATACGCCAAGTCCTATACACTCTATGGTGAAGCCGTCACCGAAGGTGTGCAGGAGATCGGCTGGAGCGGCGGCAATCTGCCAGACGCCTACTATGACGAGTTCGTGCTGCGGGGAACGCTTGCTGCCGACCTTCCGGCGGGCGGGATGCTTTATTTTCCGGTCGTGCAGGAATGCGAGGGCAATGCTGCCGAGCGCTGGATCCAGATTCCGGCGGCTGGGCAAAAGGCGGACGATCTTGAACTGCCGGCGCCGGGCATCAAGCTCTTGCCGAAAAAGTGAGGCTCTTCCGTCTCTTGGCGATCCTTCTGCTGTGGCTGGCGCTGCCGGCCACAGCCTTCGCCCATGCGACGCTGATCGGCGCGGAGCCTGCGGACGGCGCGGTGCTGCCTACTGTGCCGTCCCGCTTTTCGCTCACTTTTAACGAGCCGGTGTCGCCACTCGCGCTGGCCCTGACCGGTCCGGACGCCGGACAGACGAAGCTGGATTCGTCGCGCGTCGATGGCGGTACGCTGGTCATCGATGCGCCGAAGACGCTCGCACACGGCACGCATGTCCTGAGCTGGCGGGTCGTTTCGGCAGACGGGCATCCGGTTGCCGGTTCGCTGCTCTTTTCTATTGGCGCGCCAAGCGCCACGCCCGTTGCCGTGGAGCCGGTGGACTGGCTGGTCCGCAGCGCGGTGTGGATTGCCCGGGTGCTGGTCTATTGCGGGCTTTTCCTAGGCGTCGGCGGCGCTTTCGCTCTGGCATGGCTGTCGGAAGGAAACCGGGCGGGCACGCGCGCGGTTTTGGCGTTCCTGATCCTCGGCATGACGGTGACCGTGCTCGCGCTCGGCCTGCAAGGCGTAGACGCCCTGGGCGCGCCGCTGTCACACCTCTTCGAATCGATCGTCTGGCAAACCGCGTTCTCGACCAGTTTCGGGTTAACCGTGGCGTTTGCACTGGCGGCGCAAGGTCTGGCGCTGTTGGCTCTGATGGTACCTGCTTCCTCAAGGCAGCTTGCGCCGGCGGCGTTGGCCGTGGCAGGTCTTGCGCTCGCTGCCAGCGGCCATGCCAGCGCGGCGCAACCTCAGTGGCTGATGCGGCCAATGGTTTTCCTGCACGCCACGGCAATCATGGTGTGGGCCGGGGCGCTTATTCCACTCGGTCTGGCGTTGCGGCGGCGCGACCCAGGCGCGGTGGCTTTCCTGCAGCGTTTTTCCAGGGCGATCCCCGTCGTGTTGGCGGTTCTGGTAATTGCCGGCGTCATGCTCGCAATAGTCCAGGTCGAGAAACCCGCCGCATTGCTCGAAACCGCCTATGGCCGCCTGCTTCTCGTCAAGCTGGCCCTGCTTTCGGTCCTGTTCGGACTTGCCGCCTTCAACCGCTGGCGGCTCACGGCGCGTGTCGCTGCGGGCGAACCGGCCGCGTATAAGCAACTTCGCCGTTCGATTGCCGCCGAGACGCTGATCGTGCTGGCCATATTCTGCGTGGCCGCTGGCTGGCGCTTCACGCCGCCGCCGCGCGCCCTGGCTATCGCCGCGGCTCAGCCGGCATCCACCCATATCCATACGCTGCAAGCGATGGCGGACCTTTCTGTCATGCCCGGCCATGCCGGACCAGTCGAAGCACGTATCGTCGTGATGACCGGCGATTTCGGCCCGCTCAACGCCAAGGAACTGACGCTGGTGCTGTCCAAGCCGGATTCCGGCATCGAGCCCCTCAAGCGGGCAGCAATCAAGGCCGATGACGGCACATGGAGGGTGAAGAATCTCGTCGTTCCCTTCGGCGGCAAGTGGAACGCGCGGCTCGACATCCTCATTTCGGATTTCGAGATGGCGCAAATCGAAGGCTCCATCGATATCCGGCCCTGAGGCGCGTTTCGGGATCGGCCACCCACTTACAATCGATTGAAAGAAGGCAGGTGCCGGGCAGCAGATCCGGTTGACGAAGCCTGCGCCAAAGCTCAAACATGCCCGCAACCGGGAACGGCGTCGCCGCGGCAAGCAGGGAGGAAACCATGGAAAAAGCCGAAATCGGCCTGATCGGCCTTGGCACGATGGGCTCCAATCTGGCGCTCAACATCGCCGAGAAAGGACATCGGATTGCTGTCTACAACCGCACGCAATCGCGCACCGACGAGTTCGTCAACAATGCCGGCACGCTGCGCGACAGGCTCGTTCCATGCGGCAGCCTTTCGGAACTCGCAGGCGCGATAAGGCCGCCGCGCCCCATCATCATCATGGTGCTGGCCGGCAGGCCGGTCGACGAGCAGATCGCGGCGCTGCGCGGCAAGCTGGCGGATAACGACATCGTCATCGACGCCGGCAACGCCAATTTCCGCGACACGATGCGCCGCTTCAAGGAACTGGAAGGATCGGGCCTCACCTTCATCGGCATGGGCGTTTCCGGCGGCGAGGAGGGCGCACGCCACGGACCGTCGATCATGGTCGGCGGCACCGAGGAAAGCTGGAAGCGGGTGGAAAGCGTACTGACCGCCATTTCGGCAAAGTTCAAGGACGAGCCATGTGCGGCCTGGCTCGGCAGTGACGGTGCCGGCCATTTCGTCAAGACCATTCACAACGGCATCGAATATGCCGACATGCAGATGATCGCCGAGATATACGGCATCCTGCGCGATGGGCTCGGCATGAGCGCCAAGGAGATTGCGCCCGTCTTCGCCGGCTGGAACAAGGGGCGCCTGGAATCTTATCTCATCGAGATCACTGCCAATGTGTTGGCTGCCGACGATCCCAGGACCGGCAAGTCGGTCGCGGATATCATCCTCGACCGCGCCGGCCAGAAGGGGACCGGCAAATGGTCGGTCATCGAGGCGCAGCAGCTCGGCATTCCGGCGACCGCCATTGAGGCCGCGGTTGCCGCGCGGGTTCTGTCTTCGCTGAAAGACGAGCGGCTGGCGGCGGAAAAGGTCTATGGCAAGCTCGACGTAAAAACCCTGAACGGATCGAAGGACGCGCTTCTGAAGCATCTCGAACTGGCTTTGTTCGCCGGCAAGATAGCCGCCTATGCGCAGGGCTTCGCGGTCATGGCGGGGGCATCGCGGGAATTCGGCTGGAACCTGCCGATGCCGACCATCGCCAAAATATGGCGGGCCGGCTGCATCATCCGCTCGCAGCTGCTCGACACGATGGCGGAGGCATTCGGTTCCGGCCGCGCCGACACCAACCTTCTGATGGCGCCGGCTTTCGTTTCAATGATGAAGGAGGCGCATCCGTCGCTCAGGCATGTCGTGGCGCAGGCGGCCGAGGCCGGCCTGCCGACTCCGGCGCTGGCGTCCGCACTCGGCTATTTCGACGCCTACCGGCAGGGCCGCGGCACGTCCAACCTGATCCAGGCGCAGCGCGACTTCTTCGGCGCGCATGGCTTCGAGCGGATCGACGACAAGGGCGCCTTCCATGGACCGTGGGGAAGCGGGGTTTAGCATCTTACCCTCCCCCTTGTGAGGAGGGTAAGATGCCGGCGTATCATCCTGCCGCCCGATAGGCCTCCACTGGCCCGGGTTTAGCCAAGGTCTGCAGCGACGGTATGGCAGTGCCGGCGATGCGTCCCATCACAGCCTTGGCAAGCTCCGTTCCGGCGAGACGGACATCCTCGTTGACGACGAGCAGTTGCGGCCGCAGCAGATGCAGGAGGCGGGACGCCTGCTTGGATACTATGTCGATGTCCCGTCCGAGCACGAGCCCGGCATCCTCGGCGCCGGCCACCAGCGCGAACGTGGCTGAACCCGCGCCGCTGACGATGCCGTCCGGCCGGCCGGGACGCCGCAGGAGTTCAGCCGCGCGGCGGCGTATCTCGTCGATGGAATGGTCGACGGTGACGCTCGGGAACGAAACCTCGGCCAGGCCGCGATCCAGCATGGCGTCGGCGAAGCCGTTGCGCATGTGGTGGAAGTAGCTGAGGTTGGCGGGCGGGCCGAGCAGGGCGAGGCGCTTGCGGCCCAGTCCGGCAAGGGTAGCCACCGCCTCGGCCGCATAGGCATAATTGTCGAAATCGTGGAATGGATGCTCGATGCCCATGTCGGTGCGACCATGGGTGGCGAAGGGAAAGCCGCGCTCGGTCATGTAGCGGACGCGTTTGTCGTCCGGCTCCGTCCTTGAAATGATGATGCCGTCGGCCGAGCCGGTTTCGACGACATACCGGACCGGTTCCAGCGGGTCGTTGTTGCGCGAATAGGGCGTGACGATGAGATGGTACGGCGTCTGCGCCAGCGCGCCGGAAATGCCGTAAATGATGTCGGACACGAAACCGCCGACCTGCTCCTCGGTGTCGAGCACGAGGCTGATGACATTGGTCTTGCCGGTGCGCAGGCGCACGCCTGCGCGGTTGGGCCGGTAGCCGATCTGCCGGGCGACGAGCTGGACACGGCGGCGCGTTTCGGCGCCAATTTCGGGCGCATCCTTTAGGGCGCGGGAAACGGTAGTGACGCCCAGCCCAGTCATGAAGGCGAGCGTCTTCAACGTCGGCCGCCGGGCCTCCGCTTCCTCGCCATCATCGTCTCGGTCCTGTCTGTCCATTTGTCCCGCCCCGCAGGCGCATAGCAGGCGCTGTTGCGCGCTGCAAATGCATCCGGCCTGCTTTCGGTTGAGATTTTTGAATAAACTGAAACGTTACAGTTTGCAAAGGATACGGCTGGCTGAGAAGTGAGCGACCTTTGGCACCTTCGATCTTATTTGACGGGAAACGGGCCGGCAGGGTGTTTCTCGGGGTATTTGCGCATTGCAAAAGGAGTTTTCTTGCAGTGCAGCAATTTTCCGCCGCTTCCAAGGGCACTTTCTTCGACTCGCGAAAAAAATGAACGACCACGGCTTGCGAGTCTGTGGCAATTGCTTTATCGAAAATCTGTAACGTTTCAGATTCTGGGAGGAACCGAAATGCGATCTAAAATGATGGCTGCCGCGCTGGCCGCCTCTGTGACTTTGCCATTTTCCGGAACCGCTTCGGCCACGGATCTCGAGGTCACGCACTGGTGGACCTCTGGCGGCGAGGCCGCCGCGGTTGCAGAACTCGCCAAGGCTTTCGACGCGACCGGCAATCATTGGATCGACGGCGCGATCGCCGGCTCCGGCGGCACGGCGCGTCCGATCATGATCAGCCGCATCACGGGCGGCGACCCGATGGGCGCGACCCAGTTCAACCATGGCCGCCAGGCTGAGGAACTGGTGCAGGCCGGGCTGATGCGCGATCTCACCGACATCGCCACCAAGGGCAAGTGGACCGAGGTGGTTCGGCCGAAGAGCCTGCTCGACAGTTGCACCATCGACGGCAAGATCTATTGCGTGCCGGTGAACATCCACTCCTGGCAATGGCTGTGGCTTTCGAACGAGGCGTTCGAGAAGGCTGGCGTCGCGGTGCCGAAGACCTGGGACGATCTGGTCGCGGCGGCGCCTGCGCTGGAAAAGGCAGGCGTCGTGCCACTGGCGGTCGGTGGCCAGCCCTGGCAGTCCTCCGGCGCGTTCGACGTGCTGATGGCGGCGATCGGCGGCAAGGATACCTTCCTCAAGGTCTATCAGGACAAGGACGCCGAATTCGCGGCCGGGCCTGAGATCGCAAAGGTGTTCAAGGCGGCGGACGATGCGCGCAAGATGGCCAAGAACACCAATGTGCAGGACTGGAACCAGGCCACCAACATGGTGATCACCGGCAAGGCGGCGGCGCAGATCATGGGCGACTGGGCGCAGGGCGAATTCCAGGTCGCCGGCAAAACGGCCGGCAAGGACTATAGCTGCCTGCCGGGCCTCGGGCTCAACCCGATGATCGCCACGGGCGGCGATGCCTTCTATTTCCCGCTCCTCAAGGACGAGGCCAAGGCGAAGGCTCAGGAGGCCCTGGCCGAAACGCTTCTCGACCCGAAGACGCAAGTCGCTTTCAATCTCAAGAAGGGCTCGCTGCCAGTGCGCGGCGACGTCGACCTCAATGCGGCGAACGACTGCATGAAGAAGGGTCTCGACATCCTTGCCAAGGGCGATGTCATGCCGTGGACAGACCAGCTCCTGTCGCAGGATACGCAAAAGCAGAAGGAGGATTTGTTCTCCGAGTTCTTCGCCAACCAGAGCATGACGCCGGAGGACGCGCAGAAGCGCTTCGCCGAGATCATCGGCTCGGCCGACTGACCGCTTGGTCGATCCGATCATCCCGGTCCCGCGCGGCGGCGGGACCGGGATGCCCGTGACCTCTCCTCACCGGTGAAGCCATGTCCGTCAGCATGAAGAATGAACGCCCGAACCGGCTGTTCCGCAACCTCAATGCGAAGATCGCCTCTGTCCCGATGATCCTGACCGCAGCCGTCGTCTTCGTCGGCGGCACGGCGTGGACCGTTCTCTACTCCTTCACCAATTCGCGTCTGCTGCCACGGCTCAATTTCGTCGGTCTCGACCAGTATTACCGTCTATGGGCGGCGCCGCGCTGGATGGTCTCGATCGAGAACCTCCTGATCTACGGCGTGCTGTCGCTGATATTCTCGCTGACGATCGGCTTTCTGCTGGCCGCCATGCTCGACCGGAAAATCCGCTTCGAAGACACGTTACGCACCATCTTCCTCTACCCGTTCGCTCTCTCCTTCATCGTCACCGGCCTGGTCTGGCAATGGCTGCTCAACCCCGAGTTCGGCATTCAGGGGGTGATCCGTAGCCTCGGTTGGGAAAGCTTCGACTTCGATCCGCTCTATAATTCCAGCATCGTCATCTACGGCGTGCTGATCGCCGCGCTCTGGCAGGGAACCGGGCTGGTCATGTGCCTGATGCTGGCGGGTCTGCGCGGCATAGATGAGGACATCTGGAAGGCGGCGCGCGTCGACGGCATACCGATCTGGCGCACCTATGTGTCGATCATCATCCCGATGATGCGGCCGGTCTTCATCACCACGCTGGTCATCATCGCCTCCGGCATTGTCAAGGTCTACGATCTCGTGGTGGCGCAGACGTCGGGCGGCCCCGGCATCGCCTCGGAAGTGCCGGCGAAATATGTCTACGACTACATGTTCTTCGCCCAGAACCTCGGCCAGGGCTTCGCTGCCTCGACCATGATGCTGCTGACGGTGGTGATCGTCATCGTGCCGTGGGCCTATCTGGAATTCGGGAGGAGGAGCAGGACATGAGCAATCCGGCTGTCCTGTCGGCCGCCGTCGCCGGCGCCGATGCCGTTCGGGGGGAACTCAGGGGACCGCGCGGATCGAAGCCGCGCCGCATCCTGTCGCGCCGCAACGTCTTCCTTTACGGCACGCTTTTCCTGGTCGCGGTCTATTATCTGCTGCCGCTTTACGTGATGGTGGTGACATCGCTGAAGGGCATGCCCGAAATTCGGCTCGGCAACATCTTTTCGCCGCCGGTCGAGATCACCTTCGAGCCATGGGTGAAGGCATGGGCGACAGCCTGCACCGGCTTGAACTGCGACGGGCTTTCGCGCGGCTTCTGGAACTCGGTGCGCATCACGGTTCCGTCCGTCATCCTGTCCATCGCGCTCGCCTCGGTGAACGGCTACGCGCTCGCCAACTGGCGCTTCAGGGGCGCCGACATCTTCTTCACGATCCTGATCGTCGGCGCCTTCATCCCCTATCAGGTGATGCTCTATCCGATCGTCATCATCCTGCGCGAGATTGGCCTCTACGGCTCGCTATGGGGGCTGGTGCTGGTGCACTCGATCTTCGGGATGCCGATCCTGACGCTGCTTTTCCGCAATTATTTCGCATCGCTGCCCGACGAACTGTTCAGGGCGGCGCGCGTCGACGGCGCGGGCTTCTGGGGCATCTACCTGCGCATCATGGTTCCGATGTCGATGCCGATCTTCGTCGTCGCGCTGATCATCCAGATCACCGGCATCTGGAACGACTTCCTGTTCGGTGTCGTCTATACGCGGCCGGACACCTACCCGATGACGGTGCAGCTCAACAACATCGTCAATTCCGTGCAGGGCGTGAAGGAATACAACGTCAACATGGCGGCGACGCTGATCACCGGGCTGGTGCCGCTGATCATCTACTTCGTCTCCGGCAAACTGTTCGTGCGCGGCATCGCCGCGGGCGCTGTGAAGGGGTGACCCGCATGAATGCAGCAAACGCCAGCGTCTCGGTGCAGGATCTGTCGCTGAGCTTCGGCTCCGTCACGGTGCTGAAATCGCTCAATCTCGATGTCGCCGAGGGAGAGTTCGTCGTCCTGCTCGGCCCCTCGGGGTGCGGAAAGTCCACGCTGCTCAACTGCATTGCCGGCCTGCTCGACATTTCGGACGGCCGCATCTTCATCAAGGGCAAGAACGTCACCTGGGAAGAGCCGGCCGACCGCGGCATCGGCATGGTGTTCCAGTCCTACGCGCTCTATCCGCAGATGACGGTGGAAAAAAACCTTTCCTTCGGGCTCAGGGTTGCCGGTACGCCGAAGGACGAGATCGACAGGCGCATCGCGCGGGCCGCCGAAATCCTGCAGATCGGCCCGCTGCTGCAGCGCAAGCCGGCGGCGCTTTCCGGCGGCCAGCGGCAGCGCGTCGCCATCGGCCGGGCGCTGGTGCGCGACGTCGACGTGTTCCTGTTCGACGAGCCGCTGTCCAATCTCGACGCCAAGCTGCGGTCCGAGTTGCGCGTCGAGATCAAGCGCCTGCACCAGAAGCTCGCCAATACCATGATCTATGTCACGCACGACCAGATCGAGGCGATGACGCTGGCGGACCGCATCGCTGTCATGCGCGGCGGCGTCATCCAGCAGTTCGATGCGCCGCAGGTGATCTATAACCGCCCGGTCAACCGCTTCGTCGCCGGCTTCCTCGGCTCGCCCGGCATGAATTTCCTCGACGGCAGGCTGGAAAACCAGGGCGGTTGGCATTTCGTCGCCGGCGCCCTGAAAGTGTCGCTGGCGAGCTATGGTTTCGAACGCGAGCCGTCAGCCGGCCCAGCGGTTTTCGGCATACGTCCCGAACATGTCGGCCTGAACAGCGGCTCCGGCTGGCCGTTCAGCGCCAAGGCAAGCGTCGATGTCGTCGAGCCGATGGGCTCCGACACGCTGGTCTGGCTCAAGCTTGCCGGGCAGAATTTCACGGTGCGCGTGACCTCGGAGCGCGCGCCGCACACCGGCGAGAGCGTCGAGATCGGCTTCGATCCGATGCGCGCCTCGCTGTTCGACGAACAAGGCAACCGGCTGTGACGCCGGGAGGACATAGCAAAGGCAGGATGGACGAACATCATGAACTGGTCATTCCAACTCTACAGCGCCCGCAATTTCCAGCCCTGGAACAAGGTGCTGAAAATGCTCGGCGATCTCGGCTACAAGGAAGTCGAAGGTTTCGGCGGCGTCTATGACGATCCGGCCGCCTTCCGCGCCGAACTGGACAGGAACGGCCTGTCAATGCCGACCGGACATTTCTCCATCGATGCGCTGGAGAACGATTTCGACGGCGTGCGGCGTATCGCCGACGCTTTCGGTACGAAAACATTGATCTGTCCCTATCTGCAGCCGGAGGCGCGTCCGAACGACGCCGCCGGCTGGCGGGGCTTCGGCGAGCGGCTGGCCAAGGTGGGCGAGACGGTCGACAAGGCTGGCTACGACTTTGCCTGGCACAACCATGATTTCGAGTTCCAGCCGCTGGCTGACGGTTCGGTGCCGCAGCAGCTCATACTCGACGCAGCCCCTGATATCGGCTGGGAAATCGACGTCGCGTGGGTCGTCCGCGGCGGCGCCGATCCGGCGCCCTGGCTCGATAAATACGGGCGCCGCATCGTCGCTGTCCATGTGAAGGACATCGCGAAGCCGGGCCAGGGACTGGACGAGGATGGCTGGTCCGATGTCGGGCACGGCAGCATCGACTGGGCTTCGCTGGTGAGGACGCTGCGCTCGAAGACGGACGCAAGGTATTACATCATGGAACAGGACAATCCGAACGACATCGAGCGTTTCGCCAGCCGCTCGCTCGCTTCGGTCAAGGCCTATTAGGAGAGAACAGCATGCCCAGGAAACTTGGGGTCGGCGTCATCGGATGCGGCAATATTTCGGCGGCCTATTTCAGGCTGGCGCCGATGTTCCGCGGCTTCGAAATGCGCGCCTGCGCCGACATCAACATGAACGCCGCGAAGGCCCGAGCTAAAGAGTTCAAGCTGCGGGCCGAAACGGTCGACGGTCTGCTTGCCGCCAAGGATATCGACATCGTCGTCAACCTGACCATCCCTGCCGTGCACTACGAGATTTCGCGGCGGATTCTCGATGCCGGCAAACATGTCTATTCGGAAAAGCCGTTCGTGCTGTCCGTCAGCGAAGGCCTCGACCTGAAGAAGCGGGCCGAGAAGAAGGGCCTGCGTATCGGCTCCGCGCCGGACACGTTCCTCGGCGGGGCGCATCAACTGGTTCGCAACATCATCGACGGCGGCAAGGTCGGCAAGATCACAAGCGGCACCTGCTTCGTGATGAGCCACGGCATGGAGAACTGGCATCCGAACCCGGATTTCTTCTTCCAGCCGGGCGCGGGGCCGATCCTCGACATCGGACCGTACTACGTCACCAATCTTATCCAGCTGATCGGCCCGGTAAAAAAGGTGGCGGCTTTCGCCACGACCCCGGCCAAGGAACGCACCATCGGCTCCAAGCCGCGGCGGGGCGAGAAAATCCCCGTGACCACGCCGACAACGATCCATGCGATCCTCGAATTCGCCAACGAGGCGGTGGTGACGCTCAACGCCTCATGGGACGTGTGGAACCATGGCCATGCGCCGATGGAGCTTTACGGCGAGAATGGCACCGTCTTCGTGCCGGACCCGAATTTCTTCGGCGGCGATGTGCGTTTCACCAAGCAGGGCAAGCCGGTCAACGCGCTGCCGAAATGGGATCATCCCTTCGCGGTGCTGAATGAAAAGCACTCGCACGGCATGATGGCGAACTACCGAACCGCCGGTCTGGCTGACATGGCGCTGGCGATCGCCGGCAACCGGCCGCATCGCTGTTCGATGGAGTTGGCGTTGCATGCGGTAGAGGTGATGACCGGCATCCTGAAATCCGGCGAGACCGGCAAGTTCGTAGCGATGCAGACGACCTGCGAGCGGCCGGCGGCGCTTGGGATCAGGGAGGCGGGAGCCATGCTAGCAAAGAGGTGATGGTTACCCTCCCCCTTGTGGGGGAGGGTCGGCGAACGGGCCGAACGAAGTGAGACGCGTGAGACGGGGTGGGGGTGCCGCAATGCATCTTGCACCTAAAAACGCGACAAATCTTGACACCTCCACCCCGTTCCGCATTGTCGCTGCGCGACATGCTTCACGACCCTCCCCACAAGGGGGAGGGTAAGCGGCGGTCTCGTCATGCACCTTAAGGATTGATCCATGCCCTACGCCCCCGCCGCCAACCGCTACGAGCACATGATTTACAACCGCTGCGGAAAGTCCGGCCTCAAGCTGCCGGCCATCTCGCTCGGGTTGTGGCACAATTTCGGCGGGGACACGCCGCACAAGACAAAGCGGGACATCTGCCAGAAGGCGTTCGACCTCGGCATCACCCATTTCGACCTCGCCAACAATTACGGTCCGCCTCCGGGTTCGGCGGAAGTGGCGTTCGGCGAAATCCTGCGCAGCGATTTCGCCGGCTATCGCGACGAACTGATCGTCTCGACGAAGGCCGGTTACGACATGTGGCCGGGGCCATATGGCGAGTGGGGCAGCCGCAAGTATCTGCTCGCCAGCCTCGACCAGAGCCTGAAGCGCTTGGGTCTCGACTATGTCGATATCTTCTATTCCCACCGTTTCGATCCGAACACGCCGCTGGAAGAGACGATGGGCGCGCTGGACCATGCCGTGCGCTCGGGCAAGGCGCTCTATGTCGGTATTTCCTCCTACAACTCGCAGCGCACCCGCGAGGCCTCGGAAATCCTGCGGCGCCTCGGCACGCCCTGCGTCATCCATCAGCCGAGCTATTCGATGCTCAACCGCTGGGTCGAAGACGACGGGCTGCTCGATACGCTGGAAGGCGAGGGGATCGGCTCCATTGTTTTCTCGCCGCTGGCGCAGGGCATGCTGACCGACAAATATCTGAACGGCATTCCGGAGGGCAGCCGCGCGACGCAGGGCAAGTCGCTGCGGCAATCCTTCCTCAGCGACAGCGCGATCAGCAACATCAAGGCGCTCAACGAGATCGCCAAGCGCCGCGGGCAGACGCTGGCGCAGATGGCTTTGGCCTGGGTGTTGCGCAAGGGCCGCGTCACCTCTGCCCTGATCGGCGCCAGCCGGCCGCAGCAGGTCGAGGACTGCGTCGGCGCCTTGAAGAACCTGGAGTTCTCCGATGCCGATCTCGCCGAGATCGACAAATACGCGCGTGAGGCCGACATCAATCTCTGGGCGCCTTCGGCCGAACGCAAGGGTCCGCCCCGCAAGGTCTGATCGGTCAGCATCGCCGGCCCGAGGGGGCGGGTGGAAAATTCCCGCGTTCATGGCTATTTCAGGAAAAGCCGGTCAATATGGCTGCGCCCTGCAGATGGAACACGAACGCATGACGGCACGGACTGCCCTGACCAAGAACCAGACCTGGGTGCTGGAAAAGCTCGAAGCGGCCAGCGGGCCGCTCAGCGCCTATATGCTGCTCGACCAGCTGCGCGAGCGCGGTTTCCGCGCGCCGCTGCAGGTCTACCGGGCACTCGACACGCTGGTGAAGGAAGGCTTCGTTCACAGGCTCGAAAGCCTGAATGCATTCGTCGCCTGCGCCGAGCCGCATGAGCACAACCATTCGATGACGGCCTTCGCGATCTGCGACACCTGCGGACAGGTGACGGAATTTTCCGACCATGACGTCGGCCATCAGCTCGACGACTGGGTGCGGGCCAACGGCTTCACGGCCAAGAAGGCGGTCATCGAGTTCCGGGGCACTTGCGCGAAATGCTTGGCCGAACGAGGAGACCTGCAATAGCGATGACAAAGCGGCTGTTGCTGTGGGGCGTACTGGCTGTCGCGCTGCTGGGACTTGCCGGCTTCACCGGCTGGATTTTCACGCTGCCGCCAGCGGGTCCGCCGGGCGCTCCACCGCCAGTTGCCCAGCAGGAAACCGAGGCCACGCTTGCAGTGCTGAAGCCGCCGAAACGGCAGCGTCCGCTGATCGCGGTCATCGGCATCAACAACGCCACCGAGGTCACCGACTATTTGATGACCTATGGCATCCTGCGCCGCGCCGATGTCGCCGACGTCGTGGCGTTGGCGACCGGACCAGGGCCAGTAACGCTTTATCCTGCGCTGAAGGTCGAACCGGACGCGACGACCGCCGAGTTCGATGCGCAGAACCCGGACGGCGCGGACTACATCGTCGTGCCTGCAATGACTCCCGAAGACGACTCGGCAGCTCTCGAATGGATCAAGAGCCAGGCGGCAAAAGGTGCGGTCATCGTCAGCGTCTGCGCCGGGGCCAAGGTGATCGGTGAGGCCGGATTGCTCGATGGTAGGCGTGGCACCACACATTGGTACTACCTCAAGGGTCTGCGTAAAAAGCATCCCGAACTGGACTATGTCGCCAACCGCCGGCTGGTGGTCGACCGCGGCGTTGCCACGACGACCGGCATCACGGCTTCCATGCCAATGATGCTGACCCTGATCGAAGCCATTGCCGGCCGGGAGAAGGCCGAAGCGGTCGGCCGCGATCTCGGTCTTCCGCAATGGGACGCACGCCATGACAGCGCGGCGTTCCGCTTCACACGGCCGTTCGCCCTTACGGCGATGGGCAACATGGCTACATTTTGGAACCGCGAGCGGTTCGGCATCGAATTGACGCCGGGGGTGGACGAGGTATCCCTTGCACTCATCGCCGACGCCTGGTCGCGCACTTACCGCTCCAACGCCGTCACCTTTGCCAGCGGGCCGGTCGAGACGCGCAGCGGACTTCGCATCATCCCTGACGAGGCCGCAACGGATTGGCCTGAGCAATACAGGCTGGCCGCGATGGATGGCGTGCCGCCGGCGAAAGCCCTCGATGAGACGCTTCGTGCCATCGAGATTCGTTATGGGCAGCGGACGGCCGATATCGTCGCCATGCAGCTGGAATACCCCCGGAAAACCGTGCAGGAGTAGGCGCTACGCCTTCTAGTGCGCTTCGTCCCAATTGTCGGCGGCGCGGGCGTCGACCTGCAGCGGCACGGATAGCGAGATTGCCGGCATGGCGGCGTTCTCCATCACGTCGCGCACCACCGGCATCGTTGCCTCGGCTTCCGCCTCGGCTGTCTCGAAGATCAATTCGTCGTGCACCTGCAGCAGCATCCGGGCGGAAAGTCCGGCTTTCGCCAACGCTTCGTCCATGCGCACCATGGCGCGGCGGATGATGTCGGCGGCCGAGCCCTGGATCGGCGCGTTGATCGAGGCGCGCTCGTTGTTGGCGCGGATGGAGGGGTTTGAGGCGCGTATCTCCGGATAATGGATGCGGCGGCCGAAGATCGTCTCGACGTAGCCATTCTCGCGGCAGAAAGCCTTGCTCGCTTCCATATAGTCGCGGATACCCGGGAAACGCTCGAAATAGCGTTTGATGTAGTCACTGGCTTCTTCGCGCGGAATCGACAGCTGGTTGGCGAGCCCGAAGGCCGAAATGCCGTAGATGATGCCGAAGTTGATTGCCTTGGCGCGGCTGCGCACCTCGCGCGGCATACCTTCGATCGGTACGCTGAACATTTCCGACGCCGTCATGGCATGGATGTCGTCGCCATTGGCGAAAGCCTGCTTGAGCTGCGGAATGTCGGCGATATGGGCGAGCAACCGCAACTCGATCTGGCTGTAGTCGGCGGAGATCAGCTTGTTGCCCTTGTCGGCGATGAAGGCGGTGCGGATTTTGCGGCCTTCCGCGGTGCGGATCGGGATGTTCTGCAGGTTGGGTTCGACCGAGGACAGCCGCCCGGTGGTCGTCGACGCCAGAGCGTAGGAGGTATGGACGCGCTTCGTCTGCGGGTGGACATAGCCGGGCAGGGCGTCGGTGTAGGTCGATTTCAGCTTGGTGAGCTGGCGCCAGTCGACGATCTTGCGCGGCAGTTCGTAGCCTTCGGCAGCAAGTTCTTCCAGCAATTGGGCGGTGGTCGACCATTGACCGGTCTTGGTCTTGGTGCCGCCCGGCAGGCCCATGCGGCCGAACAGGATGTCGCCGAGTTGCTTGGGCGAGCCGATGGTGAAGCGCTCGCCCGCCAGCAGGTAGATTTCATCCTCGATCGCGGCGGCTTTCTGGCCGAGTTCACCGGAGAGACGTGACAGGATCTGGCGATCGACCGAAATGCCACGCTGCTCCATGGCGGCGAGCGTCGGCACCAGCGGCCTTTCCAGGCGCTCGTATACAGACGCAACGTTCTTGGCTGGCAGCCGGGGCTTCAGCACCCGCCACAGGCGCAGCGCCACATCCGCCTGCTCACCGGCATAGGCGGTGGCGCGTTCGAGCACCACCCGGTCGAAGCCGACCGCGCCTTTGCCCGTTCCGGTCACGTCCTTGAAAGGTATCGCGGCGTGCCCCAGCCATTTTTCGGAAAGGGCGTCAATATTGTGGGCGCCGACGCCGGCGTCGAGGGCGTAGGAAATCAGCATGGTGTCGTCGAAGGGCCGGAGATCGAGGCCGTGGCGCTGCAGCATGACAAGGTCGAACTTGGCGTTCTGCAGGATTTTCAGAACCGAGGCGTCTTCGAGCAGGGGCTTCAGGGCGGCAAGCGCATCGCGGACGGGGATCTGGTCTTCGAGCAAACCGCCGCCGAGAAGGTCGCCGTCGCCGGATTTGTGCGCGAGGGGCACGTAGGCCGCTCGCCCCGGAGCGGTCGCCAGGGAGAAGCCGACCAGTTCGGCCTGCATGGGGTCGGGCGACGATGTCTGTGTATCGAAGGCCGCGACGCCGGCTTCGCGCGCCTCGGCGATCCAGACTTTAAGCATCGGCAGATCACGGATGCAGACATAGGCGCCGGTGTCGATCCTGGCGTTAACCGCAGCTTCGGCCCGAAGTGCGGAGAGGAGGGAAGGGGTGTCTCCCTCTCTCTTGAGAGGAGGGTGGCCCGAAGGGCCGGGTGGGGTTGCCGAGCGTGGAGCGCTACCCCTGGCGACCCCCTCCGCCTGCTTCGCAGATACCTCCCCCTCAAGGGGGGAGGACCCACTCCCCACATCCGGTCCGTGTGCGGTGTCGGCGCGTTCGACCGTCAGAGCGGCGGCCTGCACGTCGCTGGGTTCGGTCGCCGTTGCCTCGGCGACGCGGCGGGTCAGCGTCGAGAATTCCATCGCCTTGAGGAAGGAAATCAGCTTCGGTCCATTGGGCTCGTGCAGGACGAAATCGTCCAATCCTTCGCCCGCCGCCACAGGCACGTCGTTCTTCAAGGTCACCAGCTCGCGGGATATCCGCGCCTTGTCGGCATTATCGATGATGGACTGGCGGCGCTTGTCCTGCTTGATCTCGGCAGCGCGCTCTAGCAGCGCGTCGAGCGTGCCGAACTGTTCGAGCAATTGCGCGGCCGTCTTGGGGCCGATGCCCGGCACACCCGGCACGTTGTCGACCGAGTCGCCTGTCAGCGCCTGCAGATCGATCATTTTTTCCGGCGGCACGCCCCACTTCTCAATGACTTCGGGGATGCCGATCTGCCGGTCCTTCATCGGGTCGTACATGCCGACTGTCGGCCCCACCAGCTGCATCAGATCCTTGTCGGAGGAGACGATGGTGGTGTCGCCGCCGGCCTCGCAGGCGAGCCGGCAATAAGTGGCGATCAGATCGTCCGCCTCGAAGCCTTCCATCTCGATGCAAGGGAGGTTGAATGCGCGGGTGGCTTCGCGGATCAGGCCGAACTGCGGGATCAGGTCCTCCGGCGGCTCGGAGCGGTTGGCCTTGTATTCGGGGTACAGGTCGTTGCGGAACGTCTTCGAGGAATAATCGAAGATGACCGCGAAATGCGTCGGCACCACGCCTGCTTCGGTGTTGCGTGCGTCCACCATCAGCTTCCACAGCATGTTGCAGAAGCCTGAAACCGCGCCGACCGGCAGGCCATCGGATTTTCGGGTCAGCGGCGGCAGCGCATGGTAGGCGCGGAAGATGTAGCCGGAGCCGTCGACGAGGAAGAGATGGTCGCCTTTTTTCATGGCGAAGGGATAGCGCGGCGCAGCCTCGCGGTCCATGCCAAACGCGCGTTGGGCTCGTCCTCGCCACGACTTCCTGACAGACCCTGAATGCTCACGGCTATGTTACAAACTTGTAATTTTCGTGCCCTTGAATCGCCATGTTCAGAGACCCAGATAGCAGTCATCGGCAATTTTCGCCGAAGTCCGGAGCAAGGCCCGTCCCCCGCCTATACCGGACACTTGCGGCAGCCTACCCCCCTCTCCGGGCTGCCGCATCGTTTCGAGTAAGGCCGCCGTGGTTCCCCCTCCACCACGGCGGCATTTTCTTGGGTATGACACACTCGGTGAAAAGCAAAACCGCTCGCAAGCGCGCAGTCAACAAACCGGCCACAAGGCGGGCGTTGCTGCTTCTGAACGAAAAAGCCCGCCGCGGCTCGATGCCGCTCGATGACATTCTGCAGAGGTTGAAGGTTGGCGGGCTCACTGTGACGGTGGAGCCATTTTCGGCGCTGCCGGAGCTTGCCCGCGACATCGTGCGCCTGCGCGAGAGCGCCGATTGCATCATTGTCTGCGGCGGCGACGGAACCGTTTCCTCCGCCGCTATGGCGGTCATGGAAAGCGGCCTCCCCATGGGAATCCTGCCGATGGGCACGGCAAACGATCTTGCCCGCACCCTCGGCCTGCCTATGGATATCATGCAGGCGGTCGATCTTATCGTCGCCGGCTATGAGCGGCGCATCGATGTCGGCTCGGTCAACGGCCATGCCTTCTTCAATGTCGCCAGCATCGGATTGAGCGCGAAGCTCGCCCAGGGTCTGCAACCGGAAATCAAGCGTCGCTGGGGCAGGCTGGGTTACGCCATCGCGGCATCCCGCGTCCTGTTCAAGGCACGGCCGTTCACCGCCTGGATCCGCGAGAAGGGGGAGACAGTAAAGGTCAGAACCTTCCAGATCGCCATCGGCAATGGCAGGCACTATGGCGGCGGCAATGTCGTCGAAGCGAGTGCCGCGATCGATGACGGCCATCTCGATCTCTATAGCCTGGAAATGGGCAATGTCTGGAAGCTGGCGCTGATGCTGCGTTCGTTCCGGTCCGGCACGCACGGCGCCTGGAACGAGGTTCGGACGGCGCGCTGCGTGCAGTTCGACGTGACGACCAAGCTTCCGCAGCCGATCAACACCGATGGCGAAATCGTTACTGCGACGCCGGCCACTTTCCGCGTGCATCCCGAAGCGATCGCCGTCTATGCGCCGCCGGGAACCGACGATACGCCTTGATGTACGATGCGGGTGTTTCCACCCTGCCGTAAAATGCTCTAGGGTCGCGGCGGATTCGCTTTCCAGGAACGTTTTATGACTGCCCTTGCCCCCGTTTTAGTCCGTCTTGACAAAAATCTGGACCAAAGCCTCGACCGGCTGTTCGACCTGCTCAGGATCAAGTCGATCTCGACCGATCCCGCCTTCGCCGCCGAATGCCGCAAGGCGGCCGAATGGCTGGTCGAAGATCTGAAATCCATCGGCTTCGAGGCCAGCATCCGGCCGACGCCGGGTCATCCGATGGTGGTCGCCCATCACGATGGGCCCGCCGGCAGTCCGCATATATTGTTTTACGGCCACTACGACGTGCAGCCGGTCGACCCGCTCGAACTGTGGGAAAGCGACCCGTTCGGTCCGGCGCTGAAGGAAATCGAGCCTGGCCGAAAGGTCATCACCGGGCGCGGGTCTTCCGACGACAAGGGCCAGCTGATGCTGTTCGTCGAGGCGTGCCGGGCCTGGAAGTCCGAGCACGGCACGCTGCCCTGCCGCATCACCATCCTGTTCGAGGGCGAGGAGGAATCCGGCTCGCCGTCGCTCAAGCCTTTCCTCGAAGCCAATGCGGCGGAGCTGAAGGCCGATTTCGCGCTTGTCTGCGATACCGACATGTGGAACGCCGAGACGCCCTCGATCTGCACTTCGCTGCGCGGGCTGGTGGGCGAGGAGATCACCGTCAAGGCGGCGAACCGCGACCTGCATTCAGGCATGTATGGCGGACCCGCCGCCAATCCGATCCGCATACTGGCCAGCATCCTGGCAGATATCCACGACGAGCAGGGCCGGGTAACGATCCCCGGCTTCTATGACGGGGTCGAAGAGACCCCGGCGCAAATCCTGCAGGGGTGGGAGGCGCTCGGCGAAACGGCTGAAAGCTTCCTCAGCCCTGTCGGCCTGTCGATACCGGTCGGCGAAAAAGGCCGGTCCGTGCAGGAACTTCTGTGGGCGCGGCCGACGGCTGAGTTCAACGGCATCACCGGCGGCTATACCGGCAAGGGTTTCAAGACGGTCATTTCAGCGGAGGCCTCGGCAAAAGTCTCGTTCCGCCTCGTGCATTCGCAGAATCCGAAGAAAATCCGCGCTGCTTTCCGCCAGTTCGCCGCCGAGCGCGTTCCGGCCGACTGCAGCATCGACTTTCACGAGCATGGCGGCTCGCCGGCAATACAGCTGTCCTACGATTCGCCTTTCCTGACCGGCGCCAAGGGTGCGTTGACGGACGAATGGGGCAAGCAGGCGGTGATGATCGGAAGCGGCGGCTCGATCCCGATTGTCGGCGACTTCCGCACTTACCTCGGCATGGAATCGCTGCTTGTCGGTTTCGCCCTGTCGGACGACCGCATCCACTCGCCGAACGAGAAATACGATCTGAAATCGTTCCAGAAGGGACAGCGCTCCTGGGCGCGGATCCTCGACGCGCTAACCCGCTGAAAGCTGACTATGAACACCATCCGTTTCCATAAGGGCGACCTGCCGGACCTGTCGAACTACAATGCCGATGCGGTCGCCATCGACACCGAAACGCTCGGGCTCAACCCGCATCGCGACCGGCTGTGCGTGGTGCAGATTTCGCCGGGCGACGGCACCGCCGACGTGATCCAAATTGCGCCCGGCCAAAGGCGCGCCCCGAACCTCGTCAGCCTGCTCAGGAACAGGCGGATCACCAAGTTGTTCCATTTCGGCCGCTTCGACATCGCAGTTCTCTACCAGGCTTTCGGGGTTATGGCCGAGCCGGTTTTCTGCACCAAGATCGCCTCGCGCCTGACCCGTACCTACACGGACCGGCACGGGCTCAAGGACATCTGCTCGGAACTGCTGGGCGTCAGCCTGTCGAAGCAGCAGCAGTCTTCCGACTGGGCGGCCGAGACACTGTCGCCTGAGCAACTGGAATATGCCGCCTCCGACGTTCTTTATCTTCATCGGCTGCGCGAGGTGCTCGCGGCTCGGTTGCAACGCGATGGCCGTGCCAAGGAGGCGGACGCCTGCTTCCGCTTCCTGCCGACGCGGGCCAAGCTGGACCTGATGGGCTGGGACGAGGAAGACATTTTCGCCCACAGCTAGAGCGATTCAATCCAGCCACGAAACGCTCTAGGCTGCGAAACGTGCGGCTGTTTGTAGGCGACAAGCGGAACTAGTCGCGTGCAAAGCGCGTTTCGCCGGCTTCGAGGGAGACAAACCATGGCTGACAGGCAACCCATATCGAGCGCGCCCAGGGACGGCACCCGCGTCACCGTCTACTGGACCGACGGCGACGGCGTGATGAATGAGTCCATCGGCCGCTGGGATAGCGAGGATTCGGCCTGGTGGGTCTATACCGACGGCCATACCAAGAAAAAGGTCGAGCCGACGACGTGGCGTCCGGCCTCTTCTGAAGACGAAGACGATTGAAGGCCGGGAGCGCTGGGCGGTTCCTTACCGAGGCTCCAGCGCCGTCATCTGAATAGACTTCTCCAAAACGCCCCGCTTTTGCCGCTTGGCTCCCGCAAGGTGTCGTGGCAGAAGCGTTCGACCGTCTCGGAGAAACTGCCTGTTGAAATCCTTTCGCGACCGACGCCGCGACAGCCGCCCGCAACGCCCGTCACAAGGGCAGGGTCAGTCGCGCGATGGGGGCCGTCCAGAAAAGCCGGCCGAGGCTGTGGGTAACCCGCCTAAGACGGAGCCTCGCCGACTCGTCCGCCGCGAAGGCGTATTGCCGGATGAACGGCTGCCGCTGATCCTCGAAGTGGCGCCGAACGCCGACTACGCTTTGCTCGACAGCGGTGCCGGACAGAAGCTCGAGCAGTACGGTCCCTACCGCATCGTGCGTCCGGAGGGACAGGCGATCTGGCAGCGTGCGCTGCCAGCGAAGGAATGGGACCGCGCCGACGCCGTGTTCACGGGTGATACCGACGAGGAAGGCATGGGTCGCTGGCGCTTCCCCAGACAGCCGCTCGGCGAGACCTGGCCGATGAAGCATGACGGTATCGACTATCTCGGCCGCTTCACCTCGTTCCGCCATGTCGGCGTTTTTCCGGAGCAGGCTTCGCATTGGAACCACATGGCGGCGCTGATCGCTTCGGCGAAGCGGCCGGTGAAGGTTTTGAACCTGTTTGGCTATACTGGCCTCGCTTCGATGGTCGCAGCGCGTGCCGGCGCCGAGGTCACCCATGTCGATGCTTCGAAGAAGGCAATCGGCTGGGCGCGCGAGAACCAGGACATGGCGCGGCTGGCGGACAGGCCGATCCGCTGGATCGTCGAGGACGCCATGAAGTTTGCCGAGCGCGAGGAGCGGCGCGGCAGCCGCTACGATATCGTGCTGTTCGATCCGCCCGCCTACGGACGCGGACCGAAAGGCGAGGTCTGGCAATTGTTCGAAGACCTTCCGGCGCTGACCGATATCTGCCGCGCCATCCTGACGCCGAAGCCGCTCGCCGTGGTGCTCACCGCCTATTCGATCCGGTCCTCGTTCTTCGCCATTCATGCGCTGATGCGCGACACGTTCGCCGGCATGGGCGGCCGGGTGGAATCGGGCGAACTCATCATCCGCGAGCAATCCGCCGGCAGGGCGCTGTCGACCTCGCTGTTTTCGCGCTGGGTGGCGGGATGAGAACCGCGCAATTGGATATGGCCGTTACCCCCACCCCTAACCCCTCCCCTCAAGGGGGAGGGGGATTTTGCGGCCGCTATGCAGCACGAAATCCTCTGCGTTTTGAGCCGGGCGGCACTGCCACACAGTCCCACTCCCCCTTGAGGGGAGGGGTTAGGGGTGGGGGTAACTTGCAGGCCGACGCCATAAGTCCTCCATACGCGATTGCCCTGCGTTCACGGGGGAGGGGCACCGCCGGAGGCGTTGGAGGGGGCGTATTGTGAACGATCACGAAAACCGCCGCGTTGTCGGTCAGGTCAAGGAAGTCACCAGTCTCGCCAATCCATTGGTGAAGGACATCAAGGCTCTGGCGCTGAAGAAATTCCGCGACCAGCAGAATGCCTTTATGGCCGAAGGACTGAAGCTGGTGATCGACGCGCTCGATCTCGGCTGGCAGATCAGGACGCTCGTCTTCGCCAAGGCCGGGCGTGGCAACGTCGCTGTCGAAAAGGCGGCCGCGCGCACCGTGGCGGCGGGAGGCAACGTCCTGGAGGTCTCTGAGAAAGTACTGTCCGCCATCACCCGCCGCGACAACCCGCAGATGGTGGTGGGCGTCTTTACCCAGCGCTACCGGCCGCTCAAGGATATCCGCCCGGCCAATGGCGATGTCTGGGTGGCGCTCGACCGGGTGCGCGACCCCGGCAATCTCGGCACCGTCATCCGCACCGTCGATGCGGTCGGGGCCAAGGGTGTTATCCTGGTCGGTGACACCACCGATCCGTTCTCGGTCGAGACGGTGCGCGCCACCATGGGTTCGGTCTTCGCCGTGCCGGTCGCGAAGGCGACGGCAGAGGCTTTCCTTGCCTGGCGCAAGACGGTTTCCGGCCTGGTGGTCGGGACGCATCTGAAGGGGGCCGTGGATTACCGCTCGGTGGATTTCTCGAACGGCCCCGTGCTGCTTCTGATGGGCAACGAGCAGCAGGGACTGCCGGATGAACTGGCTGCAACCTGCGATAAGCTTCTGCGTATCCCGCAGGCCGGCCGTGCCGACTCGCTCAACCTTGCCGTGGCCACCGGCGTCATGCTGTTCGAGATCAGGCGCGGCGCGCTGAAACTGGGTCCGGAGACCGCTCCTTGAAAACGCTTTCGCCCTACGTGCTGCTCGTCGCCGCGGCCATCGCGCTCGACCAGTGGGTCAAGCATCTGGTCGAAATGACCCTGGCTTTCCAGGAAAAGGTCGACCTGTTGCCCTTCCTGGCCTTGTTTCGCACCTACAATACCGGAATCGCCTTCTCGATGCTGTCGTCCTTCGGCGATACCGGCCTTATCGTCGTATCGCTCGTCGTCGCCGCTTTCGTGCTTTATCTCGCCACCCGCACGACGTCCGGCCAGATCATTGCGCGTGTGGGTTTCGCGCTGATCGTCGGCGGCGCGCTCGGCAATCTGATCGACCGCGCCGTCTATGGACATGTGATCGACTATATCCTGTTCCATACGCCGGTCTGGTCGTTTGCGGTGTTCAACCTTGCGGACGTTTTCATCAGTGTAGGTGCGGTTCTGGTCGTGCTGGACGAGTTCCTCGGCTGGCGCAACGACCCCAAACCTTCGAACGACTGATTCCGTGCCAACTACTCCAGACGTCTCTGAAATCGCGAAGCTCGCGAAAACCTTTTTGGTGCGGAAATCAGGCGACCGCTAAAATTGGAATGATCTGCCGAAATCTTCTCTAATCTCTGCGTATCAGGATGCTCTTTTACCGGCACGTGAGCCTGAATGGAGCGCAATCTGTTCGAAACTGTCGAGGAAGCGCAGCCCGAAGTATCCAGCCGGCGTCGCATTGATGCGCCGCCGCTCGTCCCATCTTTGCCGGCCGGGCGAGGCGAAGTTCTGCCGTTTCTCACTCTCGTTGCCTTGCTGGTGCTGGCCGGACTTTCGTTCCTGTACGGGACGCCGTTTTTCGTGCCTCTCGGCCTGATTGCAACCGCGGCGGCCGCAATGGCGCTCCATATCAGATCCCAGATGGCGGAACGCCGCGCCGCCGTCTTGCTCGGCGACACGACGGCACGCAGCCAGGCTGAGATCGAAACGCTCGCCGACCGCATGTGGGAGATGCAGGAAAGCGACGAGCGGTTTCGCGGACTGATCGATGCGCTCGGCGATCTCGTGGTGCATCGCGACCGCAACGGGCGCGTCGTTTATGCAAACCGGGTCTTCGCCGAACTGATCGGCGAGGATGTGCGGGCGCTGCGCGGAAAGACGCTGGCCGAGCTCGGAATCGATGTCGGGCTGGTGCCAGATGCGGCATTTTCCGACGACGAATGCCTGAGTTCCACGGACGTCGTCATCCGCACGAATGGCGGACCGCGCTGGTTTTCCTGGATTGAGCTTTCTGTCCGGGATAAGGAGAACGACACCGTCTCGCACCGGGCCATCGCGCGCGACATCACGGCACGCAAGCGCGCGGAATCGTCGCTTATCAACGCGCGGGAGCGCGCGGAGTTCGCCAGCCAGGCCAAGTCGCGGTTCCTTGCCACCGTCAGCCATGAAATCCGTACGCCGATGAACGGCATCATGGGTATGGCCAAGCTGCTTGCCGACACCAGACTTTCCCCGGAACAGCGCACCTATGTGTCCGCTGTTTCGACATCGGCAGGCGCGCTTCTGGCGCTCATCGAGGATCTTCTCGACTATTCCAAGATCGAGGCCGGGCGCTTCGATCCGGAGCCACAACCCATGTCGCCGCGCGAGATCGTCGACAATGTGGTGGAGCTTCTCGCTTCGCGCGCCTATGCCAAAGGCATCGGTCTCGGCTGTCTGGTGGAGGCGGACGTGCCGCAGATGATTTCAGCCGATCCCGGACGGGTCCGACAGATCCTCCTCAACCTGATCGGCAATGCCGTCAAATTCACTGAGACCGGCGGTGTCACCGTCAAGTTGTCGCGGGTGCTGGAGAAGACAGGAGACCGCCTGCGGTTCACGGTCATCGATACAGGACCGGGGCTGCGGAACGCAGACATCGACCGCATCTTCGAAGATTTCGAGCAGGCCGATACCACGTCGACGAGGGCGCATGGCGGGGCGGGACTGGGTCTTGCCATTTCGAAACGGCTGGTGGTGGCCATGCAGGGTTCGATTTCAGTGGCGAGCGAACTGGGTGAGGGGTCAGAGTTCATTTTCGAGATACCCGCCACCGACCCTGTGGAACAGATGCAGGCGCGCAAGACGCTCCTTGACGGGCGGCGGATCATCATCCTGTCGCGCAACACCACGGAGGCCGAAGCTATCGCCGGCACCATTCGGGCGCATGGCGGATCGGCGGATGTCGCCGCGACCCTGGCGCAAGCAGCCTCCATGAGCGGCGAATGCGACATGCTTCTCGTCGACGCAGCAATGGAAGGAGACGATGGGCAAGTGCTGAATCGTCTGCGCCAATCCGGTTTTCCGGATTGCGAGGCGGTCACGCTGATCGCGCCATCGGAACGCGGCCTGCTCGGCGAGTTTCGCGCCAACGGCTATACGACATTCCTGGCGCGGCCAGTCCGTAGCGAGACGCTGCTTCGTGTGCTTCTGGGAGGCGGTGTCCTGACCGGCAAGCCGCCGGCGGAGGCCGTGTCCCAGCCGGCCAGTTTCAGCCATCGCCAGCCCAACGTTTCCGTCCTAATCGCCGAAGATAACGAGATCAACGCATTGCTGGTGAGATCGTCCTTGCTGAAAGCCGGCTATGATGTGGATGTAGTAAGCAATGGCCGGGCTGCTGTCGAGGCCGTGGTCAGCGCGGCCCGCCGCTACGACATCGTGCTCATGGACCTGCACATGCCGGTCATGGACGGCATGGACGCCATCACCGCCATAAGGCGGCATGAGGAAGAAACCGATACCGCGCCGGTACCGATCATGGTGCTTTCCGCCGACAGCCAGGAAAAAACCCGTCATACGGTCCTGGCACACGGCGCCAGCGGTTTCATCACCAAGCCGCTCGATCCCGATGCCCTGATCGACGCATTGCGCGAGCAGATTGCCGCCTAGGTTTCCCGCAGCGCCAGCTTCAGTTAGCCGGCAAGAAGCGTTGTTGCGCACAGCTTATCACGCTACTGTCATATTCCTATCGCACCAACACCGTATCCCGCGCCTGGAGGATGGCTCGAAGGGGAACCATTCATTCGTTTAGGTCGCACCTTTGTCGTGCCAACTAGCAGCAGTCGTCCAAGCGGGAAGGCGCCGTGCTCACTCAAGTGAAGATAGACGAGACATCCTTCGGCTCATTGCTGGGCCGCATCGGCAATCTCGAGGTGCGGCTGGCTCGCGACGAAGCCGAGATCGCTGCTGCGCAGGAAGTGCGCTACCGCGTCTTTTACGACGAACTCGGGGCGCGCAAGGACGACCTGCATGCGCTGGACCGCCGTGATGCGGACCGGTTCGATCCGGTGTGCGATCATCTTCTGGTCTTCGATATGAGCCTGGTTGGTCCCGAACATCGTCGCATCGTCGGCACCTATCGGCTGCTGCGACAGGAATCGGCGCTCGCCGCCGGCGCCTTCTATTCGGAAGACGAATTCGACATCGGTCATCTGATCGCGCGTCATCCGGGCAAGCGCTTCCTCGAGCTCGGCCGTTCCTGCGTTTTGCCGGAATATCGCTCCAGGCGCACCATCGAGGCTCTATGGCAAGGCATCTGGGCCTATCTCAACCACTATGATGTCGACGTCATGATCGGCTGCGCCGCATTTTCCGGCGTGGATCCGGGAGCGCATGCCGAAGCACTGACCTACCTGGCCCATCACTGCCGTACTGCCCCGGATTGGTACGTGCGCGCGCGGCCGGACCGCTACCATTCGATGAATCTGATGCCGATCGAAGCCGTCGATGCCAAAAGGGCGATCCTGGCGATGCCGCCATTGGTAAAGGCCTATCTTCGGGTAGGGGCGCGTTTCGGCGACGGCTGCGTCATCGATCACGCGTTTTCGACGGTCGATGTCCATGTCGTGATGCCGGTGGCCCAAATTGGTGCGCGCTACGTCAGCTACTATGGTGGGGAAAGCCAGCGGTTGGCCGTGTAGTCAAGCGGACCTTCAGGGGGGGTCACTCCGCTTCGAGAGATTCCCTCCCTGAAAGCTTCTCGATTTGAATTGCGAAGAAGACGACTTCGCCGGCGATCGGGGGTGTCGACCCTATCGGTTTCAACGCCCCGGGCTCCCACCATGCGGCGTGCTTCGAAAGGAGCGACCATGCGTGGTCTCTTGCTATTTTCGAACCGATCCGGTCGGGGAATTCCTCGAAAACACCATTGACGACGACAGTTTTCCACTGTCGCGCCGGGCCGTGCTCTTCTGCAAGCACACAGACCTTCGGGTTCGCCCGCATCATGTCGATCTTCTTGCCCGGAACAGAAAAGGCATAGAGCCGATTGTCGCGGTGGACGAAATGGAAAGGTACCACATAAGGCTGGCCGTCATGGCTGCATGCCAACCGGCCAAGTCGGACACGATCCAATAGGGCGGCACATTCAACCTCAGTCATGTTTCGTATGATCATTGAAGCCTCCAAGGCCAAGATTCCGATGAAAATCCGATCGAACGCCTGACTGCACCGTCACGGACAGAATCACCGAATGGTGGTCGCTGCAAACCAGATAGCCACGCCAGCCAGAACGAGTGACAGGATTCTCCGTGTCGCTTTTTCGCGATGCGGGGCATTCAGGGTCCTTTCGAGCGAGCCGGCCAGCAGCACGATCATTATGTGCACGAAAGTGGCGACCAGAACATAGAGGCCGGTCAAAACGATCGCCTGCCGGGTCGTCGGCGAAGACGGCTCTATGAAGGTCGGAAGAACCGAGACGTAAAAGAGCGCGGCCTTTGGATTGAGCAGATTGGTGACCAGGCCCCGCGCAAAATAGCGGCTGCCCTCAACCGGGGCGCCGGCAACGATGTCGGTACCTTGCCTCCAGCCCTCTGCAGCCAGATAGAGCAGGAAGAGAACTCCGGACCACCGCAGGAACTCATAGAGCACATTGGACGCCTGAATCAGCTCGGCCACTCCCAGCGCCGCCAACATTCCGACGACCGCCAAACCGAGCGCGATCCCCGCGACCGTGGCAAAGCCCGCTCTTCGGCCGTCTGCAGCGGAGACGAGTGCCAGATATGTCATATTCGGCCCCGGTGTGATTTCCACCAGAAAGGCCATGATCAAAAACGGTAGCGTTGACGGCGGGAGGTCCGGCATTGTCTGCATCCCGGATCAACAATGAGCTACCGGACTATGCGAGGAGTCGTGTCCGATAGCTACCCGGAGGCCGTCTGAAGATGTTGATTGGAAAGGCGGCGGCCTATGCGTCTTTTTCGGCCTGTTCGTTGACCGGGCCCGGTTCCGCCGCGGCGGCGGGCTGCTTCGGACCGCCCTTGGCGACGCCGACCATGGCCGGCCGCAGGACGCGGTCGCCGATCGAATAACCCGATTGGACGACCTGGACGACGGTGTTCGCCGGAACTTCGGGATTGGGAACCTCGAACATCGCCTGATGGAAGTTCGGATCGAATTTCTCGCCCTGCGGGTCCAGCTTCTTCACACCATGGCGTTCCAGCGCCGAAAGCATCGCCCGTTCGGTGATCTCGACGCCTTCGATCAGAGATTTGAAGCCGGCGTCGCCGGAAGCCTTGGCCTCGTCCGGGATGGCGTCGATGGCGCGGCGCAGATTGTCGGAGACAGACAGCATGTCGCGGGCGAAATTGGCGATGGCGTAGGTCCGCGCATCCTGCACATCGCGGGCGGTGCGGCGGCGCAAATTCTCCATTTCGGCCGCGGCGCGCAAGGCGCGATCCTTCAGCTCGTCATTTTCCTTCATCAGCCGCAGAAGCGCTTCGTAGTCGCCGTCGACGTTGTCTTCGCTGCGTTCGGGGGCGTTATCGGCAGCCTGTTCTTCCGCCAGCGGTCTTTCGTCTTTCGCGTGATCGCTCATCGGTTTCCCGTCTGTCATTTCAATTGATTGTTTGCGCCCGATATCGATGTTCAAGGGCCAAAAATCAAGGGGCAATGCCGGCCTGCAAAGGCAATCCCGGTGCGACGCGGGAGACCCGGGCAGACGCTATAAATTAAATCAAATTTTACCGTAAATCGCGTCGCAGCTTGCAGTTGCGGCCTGTTGGGGGAACGATTCCAGTTGCAGGCGAGTTTTTCATTCAACCGAAGGATGGAAAAATGAACGGCAACGCGCATGAGAGGGAGGGTCGGGTGGCGGCCGAAATCCGGCGCCAGATAGGCGACAACACCAGCAGGCGTCTTGCCCGCGCCGTTCCCTCATTCAGAGTGGTTTCGGATATTCCTGACCATCTGCGGGAACTGCTCGAACGCCTCGACGGAATGGAAAGCCATTCGCGCCACGACTGATGGCGTTCGTTTTGGGTCCTTTTGGGTATCAGCCGGCAGGCTTGCGACGCCAGGAATACTTGCCATCGGCAACGGCCGTTTTCGCAGCAGGCTGGTAGTAAAGCGGCAGGCCGTCGATGCGGCCTTCTTCCAGACGTTTCATCAACACCGGATTGACGATCTCGAATTCGTCGAACCCGACGCGCAGCATATGCGGAAGCTGATCGACCAAGACCTGACCGGTCGCACGCACCGTGCCCCTGAAATCATGCCGGTTGCGCAGCAGCGAGGCTTTGGAAAAAGAGCGGCCGTCGCTGAAAGCCGGGAACGCCAGCGCGACCAGGGACAGCTGATCGAGCAGGCCGACGATCTTGCCAAGTTCGTCGCCGGGCTGCAGCTGCACGCCGAGCCGCTCCCGCGCCGAGATGCGCACCTGCGGGTCGAGTTCCAGAAAGGCTGCAAGGGGGAGGATGAAGCGGCCGTTTCCGGCAAGCGCTTCACCGTTCTCGGCATGCGTCCACTCGTCCTCGCGGAAGCCTTGGGGCGTCCACAGGCGCGGCGCGATGGCATCTGAATGAGCGTCGGTCATGAGGGCGAGCATATGGCTTATTCTTCGGCAAGTTTCCAGCCCGTGAAGGCCGCTTGATGACTATGTCGGTGCAACCTAGAGCGAGGCGTCGGTAAGAGACTGCTCCAGCCCGGAAAGATGGATGCCGCATTCGGTCTTCGCCTGACCGGCCCAGCGGCCGCTGCGCGCGTCCTCGCCGGGTTTGACAGGCTGGGTGCAGGGAAAGCAGCCGATGGACAGATAACCGTAGGCGACCAGCGGGTTTTCACGCAGCGCATGGCTGCGCATATACTCAGCCTGGTCGGCCGTGGTCCATTTCGCCAGCGGATTGATGCGGATGCGCGAGCCGACGGCTTCGAACACCGGGAGTGCAGCGCGGGTCGATGCCTGGAAACGCTTGCGGCCGGTGAACCAGGCACGGTAAGGCGCGACCCCGCGAGCCATCGGCTCCACCTTGCGCACGTCGCAGCACGAATCCGTATCCGTTTCATGCAGTTTGCCTGTCGGGTCGATGCGCGCCAGCGCCGCCTCATCAGGGTGGACGACTCGGATGTTCTCCAGCCCGAGATCGGCGGCCAGCGTATCGCGATATTCGAGCGTTTCGCCAAAGTGCTTGCCCGTATCGAGGAAAATGACAGGCAGGCCGGGGTCGACTTCGGCGATCAGGTGCAGCAACACGGCGGAATCGGCGCCGAAAGAAGACACCGCCGCAATCTCGCCGGCGAACAGTTCGCGCACGGACCGCTCGATGATGTCATGCGCATCGAGATGCCCGTAAAGCGCATCGAGATCGGCGGCGCGGGCTGCGACCGCAGCCTCAGCCGATTCGACCCGATCAAGCGGCCTTGGTTTCGCCAGCATAGAGCGCCTCCTTGAATGGAGCGAGGCCGACACGGCGGTAGGCGTCGATGAATTTCTCGGACGGGTCCAGGCGGATCGCCAGGTAGGTATCGACGATCTTTTCGATCGCATCGGTGATCTCTTCCGGTTCGAAGCCGCGGCCTACGATTTCGCCGATGCTGGTGTTTTCGTCAGCCGAACCGCCCAGCGTCACCTGATAGAGTTCGGTGCCCTTTTTCTCGACGCCCAATATGCCGATATGGCCGACGTGATGGTGTCCGCAGGCGTTGATGCAGCCGGAAATCTTAAGCTTCAGCTCGCCGATGTCGCGCTGCCGCTCCAGAGAGGCGAAGCGTTGCGAAATTTCCTGTGCGATCGGGATGGAGCGCGCATTGGCGAGAGCGCAGTAGTCGAGGCCGGGGCAGGCGATGATATCGGTGATGAGGTTCGAGTTGGCCGTCGCCAGCCCGATCTCGACCAGCGCCTCGTAGACGGCCTTGAGGTCGGCGCGCGCCACATGCGGCAGGATAAGGTTCTGTTCATGGCTGACGCGCAATTCGTCGAATGCATATTTCTCGGCGATGTCGGCCACCGCTTCCATCTGCTCGGCAGAGGCGTCGCCCGGCGCTTCGCCGATGCCCTTCAGAGAAATCGTCACCGCCGCATAGTCGGGATGCCGGTGCGTGATGACGTTCTGGTCCAGCCACTCGCTGAACGAGCGCGAATCGAGGCGCGCCAGTTTCACCGCCTCGTCGCCCTCCGGGCGATCCGGTAGAGCCGGTGGCGCAAAATAGGCGTCGATGGCCTTGATATCGGCCTCGGGCAGCTTCAGTTCGCCGTCCTTGAGCGCCTCCCACTCGGCCTCGACCTGGCGGGTGATTTCCTCGACGCCGGTCTCGTGAACGAGGATCTTGATGCGCGCCTTGTACTTGTTGTCGCGGCGGCCATAGAGATTGTACACGCGCAGGATCGCCGTGCAGTACGAAAGCAGGTGTTCTTCCGGCAGGAAGTCGCGGATTTTCTTCGCCACCATCGGGGTGCGACCCTGGCCGCCGCCGACATAGACGGCAAAGCCAAGCTCGCCTTTGTCGTTTTTCTTCAAATGCAGGCCGATGTCGTGGGTCTGGATAGCGGCGCGGTCGCGCTCGGCGCCAGTGACGGCGATCTTGAACTTGCGCGGCAGATACGAGAATTCCGGATGCACCGACGACCATTGGCGCAGGATTTCCGCGTAGGGGCGCGGATCCGCGACCTCGTCGGCGGCGGCGCCGGCGAAGTGATCGGCGGTGACATTGCGGATGCAATTGCCACTGGTCTGGATGGCATGCATTTCGACGCTCGCCAGATCGGTGAGGATGGCCGGCATGTCCGACAGCGCCGGCCAGTTGAACTGGATGTTCTGGCGCGTGGTGAAATGGCCGTAGCCCTTGTCGTATTTGCGCGCGATATGGCCGAGCATGCGCAGCTGCTTCGAGCTCAGCGTGCCGTAGGGCACCGCGATACGCAGCATATAGGCATGGAGCTGCAGATAGACGCCGTTCATCAGCCGCAGCGGCCGGAACTGGTCCTCGGTGATCTCGCCGACGAGGCGGCGCTGGACCTGGTCGCTGAACTGGGCGACCCGGGCCTTCACAAACTCATGGTCGAATTCGTCGTATCGGTACATTGCGTTTCGTCTTTCCGGGCGCGTCCGCCCGCTTGCCTTGTAGTGCTACGCTGCCTGCCCAGCGCCATGATCCGCCTGCTTGCCGAGATCGAGGCGATTGGTAGGGCCGGCGGCGCGGATTTTTTCCCGCAGCCGCAACGGCTCGATCCTGCCGTCCGTCACGTTGACGTCGATCAGGTTGATATCGATGGCCACATTGTTGGCGAGCGCGGCCGCGCCGATCGCCTCCAGCCTTTCCTCACCTGCCTTGTCTTCGGCAAGGTCTGCCTTGTCGATGGTTTCCAACCAGGCGCCATTGCCGTACCACACGGCCTCGCCATCGGTCAGGCGGTTCGCGGTGAGGATTTTCATGGGGCTTTTCCTTCCGCGACGCTGGTAAGGATATCTTCTTGTCCGGATGCAGCCGGCTTCTGCGCGACCAGCGGTTCCGAACGTTCGAAATTTGCACCGGCCACTGCGTCGCCGATGATGGTCATGACGGGACCCGTCAGATCGCGGCGGGCTTCCAGCGACGGCAGGTCGGCGAGCGTGCCGTGAAAACGCCGGCGCTCGGCAAGGCTGGCGTTTTCCACGACGGCGACCGCGGTGTCTGGCGAAAGCCCGGCTTCGATCAGCCGGCCGGCGACATCGGCGGCGACCGAACGGCCCATATAGACGGCTACGGTGGCGCCGGAGATGGCGAGCCTGGCCCAATCCGGCAGCGTGCCGCCCTTCAGGTCATGGCCAGTGGTGAAGACCATGGACGAGGTGACGCCGCGCAGCGTCAGCGGCAACTCGAAATCGGCGGCGGCCGCGAACGCGGCGGTGACGCCGGGCACCACTTCGTAGGAGATGCCGGCATGGCGCAATGCGGCCATTTCCTCGCCGGCGCGGCCGAACACCAGCGGGTCGCCGCTCTTCAGGCGCACGACGCGCCGGCCTTCGCGGCCGAGAGAAACCAGCAGGGCATTGATTTCCGTCTGGCTTTTGGAATGGCAGCCCTTGCGCTTGCCGACGGGCATGCGCTCGGCATCGCGGCGGCCCATGGCGACAACCGCTTCCGGCACCAATGCGTCGAAGACGATGACGTCGGCTTCCATGAGAAGGCGCTGCGCCCGGAGCGTCAGCAAGTCCTCGGCGCCGGGGCCTGCACCGACCAGCGCGATATGGCCGGAGGACGGCGTCCGGGAGAGCAGCAGTTCCGTGGCGGCGTCGTGGGCACGGGAAAGATCGCCGGCCGCGACAGCCCGCGCCGGCGATCCATTGAAGAAATCGGACCAGAAGCGGCGCCGATTGCCCTTCGGCAACACGTTTTCGACAGCACCCCGGAACGAAGCCGCTAAGTTCGCCAGCGCCCCCAGGGACGGCGACAGCATCTGGTCGATGCGGGCGCGGATCATCTGGGCCAGCACGGGGCCGGCGCCTTCGGTGCCGATGGCGACCGCCACCGGCGCGCGGTTGACCAGCGCGGGGGTGAAGAAATCGCAGAGCTCGGGCCTGTCGACCGCGTTGACGGGGATGCCCATGCGGCGCGCGTCTGCCGAGATGCGGGCGTCCAGCGCTTCGACAGCGGTCGCGGCAAAGACCATCGCCGCGCCTTCGAGATGATCCGGCGTGTAGTCCGCCTCGATATGGACGGCGCCATGCCGCGCGATGAAGTCGAGAAGCGCCGGCTCGGCATTTTTGGCGACAATGCGCAGGCTTGCGCTGGACTGGCCGAGCAGGCGGGCTTTCGCAAGCGCTTCCTCGCCACCGCCGACAATCGCCACCACCTCGCCCTCGACCCGCATGAAAACGGGGAAGGCGTTCAGCTTCGGCTTTTCCTGAGACTCATGTTGCATTGCAAAATCTCGTTCTGGCGAGCAGTTCTACCGGCAAGCGACGTTCGGCAGAAGGAACGCACTCGCGCACCCTTCCGACGAAGGCAATCGATTTTCTGATTGCACAAAAAGACGGAGAAAAACATTCCAGAACGCCATGGAATGCGGATTTTCATCCCATGCGATACCGAGCTTTGGCTCCTTTTAGCCATCTCGCGTCGTTTGTCCAAAACATCCGATTCTAATTTCTACCAGTTTAGTAGATTAAATTCGTCCACGACCAACAGACCGTGTGATAGCGATGTAGTGCAGTGGAACATTCCGGCTCGCGCCGGCGTTGAAAATCGGTGGGGCGCCCAGCCGTCGAAAGGAAACCGTCGTGGAAAATCTCATTCTGAAGCGTGGACTGTGGGTGGTTGTGGCGGACGGCGAGAAGGCGCTTTTCCTGAAGAACGAAGGCGACGCCAAATTTCCGGATTTCAAGGTGGCCAGCGAGATGGCGCAGGACAATCCTGCGACGAGGGAACAGGGCGTCGAGCGGCCCGGCCGGCATAGCGACGGACCCTCGCCGCACAACAGCGCCTACGCGGAAACGGACTGGCATCGCCTCAGCAAGGAGCGGTTCGCCGATGAGATTGCCGAGCAGCTCTACAAGCTTGCGCACCGTGGCGATTTCGAGGAGATCGTTCTTGTGGCGCCGCCGCGGGTTCTTGGCGAAATGCGGAGGAAGCTTCACAAGGAGGTCTCGGACAAGGTGAAGGCGGAGATCGCCAAGACGCTGACAAATCAGCCAGTATGGGACATAGAGCAGGTCCTGAAGGCGGCTTGACGCAGCAGTCGCCGCAGCAAAAACCGAATTTCCAGCAAAACCCTCAAGTTTAACATCTTTCCAGGGTTGCGCCCGCCCTCTGCCGTCCACCATATTGGCGGGAGCGGCGGGATTTTGCCGCGCATCCCACATCGATATTTTTGAAAGGCGCTCCATCGACCATGCCGCATGACACGCCCCTTATCGCAACCATAGTCGCAGGTCTCGGGCTGGCATTCGTCTTCGGCGCCATCGCAAACCGTTTCCGTATGCCGCCCCTGGTGGGCTACCTGATTGCCGGCATGCTGGTCGGGCCGAACACGCCGGGTTTCGTCGCCGACCAGGGTTTGGCGCTGGAACTGGCCGAAATCGGCGTGATCCTTCTGATGTTCGGCGTCGGCCTGCATTTCTCGCTGAAAGACCTGCTTTCCGTTCGCGCCATCGCGGTGCCGGGCGCGGTCGTCCAGATCGCCTTCGCGACCGCGCTCGGCGCCGGCCTGGCCTGGTTGCTGGGGTGGACTGTCGGCGCCGGGCTGGTTTTCGGCCTGGCGCTTTCGGTTGCTTCCACCGTGGTGCTGCTGCGCGCTTTGCAGGAGCGGCGGCTGATCGAGACGGAACGCGGCCGCATCGCAGTCGGATGGCTGATCGTCGAGGATCTGGCCATGGTGCTGGCGCTGGTGCTGCTGCCGGCCCTGGCAGGCGTTCTGGGTGGACAGGAAGCCGACATCACACATTCCGCGGGCGGGCTGTTTTCCCTGTCGGCAGACTATGGCATCTGGGGCGTCGTCGGCGTCACGCTGCTGAAGGTGGCGGCATTCGTCGTGGTGATGCTGGTCGTCGGACGCCGGGTCATTCCGTGGATCCTGCATTATGTCGCACATACCGGCTCGCGTGAGCTTTTCCGGCTGTCGGTGCTGGCGATCGCACTGGGCGTCGCCTTCGGCGCGGCCCATCTGTTCGGCGTTTCGCTGGCGCTCGGCGCTTTCTTTGCCGGCATGATCATGAGCGAGTCCGAACTCAGCCATCGCGCGGCGGAGGAATCGCTGCCATTGCGCGATGCCTTCTCGGTGTTGTTTTTCGTCTCCGTCGGCATGCTGTTCGATCCGACCAGCCTGCTGGCGCATCCGGGCCCAATCCTTGCAACGCTGTTCATCATCGTGCTGGGCAAGTCGATCGCCGCGTTTCTTATCGTGCTCGCCTTCGGCCATCCGCCGGCGACGGCGCTTGTGATCTCGGCCAGCCTGGCGCAAATCGGCGAGTTCTCCTTTATCCTTGCCGAACTGGGCGTCGGCCTCAACCTGCTGCCGCAGGAGGGCCGCGATCTGATACTGGCGGGCGCGATCCTGTCGATCGTGCTCAATCCGGTGATGTTCGCCGCCGTCGACCGCCTGAAGCCCTGGCTGGAAAGCCGCGCCGCCGCAAAGGAACCGGAAGCCATAGCGAGGCCGACGGGACCGGCGACCGCACCGGGTATGGTTGCCGCCACAACGGCGACCAAGGCAGTCGAGGACGGCCCGCCGCCGCCGACAACCCTTTCCGGCCATACGATCCTCATCGGCTATGGCCGTGTCGGCAGCCTGGTCGGGACGGCGCTGAAACTGGCGGGCCACCCCTTTCTTGTCATCGAGGATGCGGACAAGGTGCTGGTGCAACTGAAGGCAGCAGGCATAGAAACTGTCGCCGGCAATGCCGCGCGCGGCGACATTTTCGCCGCCGCCAATGCGGCCGGCGCCGAACGGCTGATCCTGGCCATTCCAAATGCGTTCGAGGCCGGCCAGATCATCCTGCGCGCACGCGCTGCCAATCCGGCGATCTCAGTCATCGCGCGGGCGCACTCCGACGCCGAGGTCGAGCACCTGACCGGTCTCGAGGCGGATACGGTGATCATGGGCGAGCGCGAGATCGCGCGCGGCATTGTCGAGACAGTGCTGAGTGGGCGGGCAGGGCCAGTTCTCGCGGGCGAAGACAATACGGTCGATCCCGAAGACCAGACGCCAAGCACACCGACCGTCGCCTAATCTCTGGCGCTCCTTCGAAGCGCGTCAGACGTGCTGGCCGCCATTGATGTGGATTTCCGAGCCGGTCACATAGGAAGCCTGCTCGGAGCACAGGAAATAGATGATATCGGCGACTTCCGCCGTGGTGCCGAGCCGCCGCAGCGGAATCGTCTCGACGATCTTGTCGGTGCCGGGCGACAGGATGGCGGTGTCGATCTCGCCAGGCGCAATGGCGTTCACCCGAATGCCGTGCGGGCCGAAATCATGCGCCATCTCGCGCGTCAGCGAGCCAAGCGCGGCCTTGGATGTCGCATAGGCGGTGCCGGCGAAGGGATGCACGCGGGTTCCGGCGATCGAGGTGACGCTGACGATCGAGCCTTTGGCCGCTGCCAGCTCCTTGAACAGGCCGCGCGCCAGCATGATCGGGGCAAAGAAATTCACCTGAAATACGTCGCGCCAGACATGCATCGGGGTTTCGATTGAATTCATTCGGCCGCTGTCGGGCAGCTTCGGTGAAATTCCGGCATTGTTGACCAGCGCGTGCAGCTGGCCGCCATTGGCCTCCAGCCGGTGGCGGATTTCCGATACGGCAATGCCGACATCCTCCGGGTCGGCGAGATCGACCTTGATATGGTCTTCCGGTCCTGCCGGCCACGGACAGTTGTCGGCGAAGGCCTGCCGCGAACAGGTGATGACGCGCCAGCCTTCGCGTGAAAAGCGCTTGACCGTGGCATGGCCGATGCCACGGCTGGCTCCGGTCAGGACAATCGTCTTTCTGGTGTCGCTCTGCGTCATCGCTGTCTCCAGCGATGACATGTAGCGGAAGCGCGCGGCCGTAACCAGACCCACGACACGCGGACCGGGCGGTCAAGCCGGTTGGGTTTCTGCCGCGAACGGCGTCAGCCGCCCGACAGAATATCCAGGATCGAGGTCGGGCGCTTCTTCAATGGTCCGCCGACATCGCCGGGTGGCACCGGCCGGCTGATCGACGCAGTAGGCGCATCGTCGCCGGGCATGCCGAAGCCGCCGCTGGAATCGACCGGCCGCGCGGGCCTCGGCACGCGGCGGGGCTGGGCAGCCGCATCCTGCTGTGCGCCGACGTCGGCCTGCGGCACGACTACGGGGGGCAGCTTGCCGGACGGCTCGCTGCGCACGATTGTATCGGCGGCCGGCGGCGACGACTTCCAGGTTCCGGGAAGCGGTGCGACAGGCACGCCTTTGTGCGCGGCCATCATGAATTCATGCCAGGCCTGCGCCGGCAGCGCGCCGCCGGTGACGCGCTTCATCGGCGTGCCGTCGTCGTTGCCGAACCAGACGCCGGTGGTGAGGTTGGCGGTGTAGCCGACGAACCAGGCGTCGCGGGAATTCTGGCTGGTGCCGGTCTTGCCGGCCGAGGGCCAGCCGAAGGCGGCCTTCCTTGCGGTGCCGATCTCGACCGTGCCGGTCATCATCGAATTCATCATGCCGACGACTTCCGGCCGCACGACGCGCGGCGCGCTGCCGCCGTCATTGGCGTAGAGCAGCTTGCCGTCCGTCGTCGTCACGCGGCGGATGAAATGGATTTCCGGCCGGTAGCCGCCATTGGCGAAAGGCACGTATGCGGAGGTCAGCTCCAGCGGCGTGACCTCCGAGGTGCCGAGCGCGATCGACGTGTTGTTCTGCAGGTCGGACTGGATGCCCATGCGGTGCGCGGCTTCGACCACGGCGTCGGGTCCGACCTCCATGGTCAGCTGTGCGGCGACCGAGTTGAGGGATTTCGCCAGCGCCGTCGCCAGCGTGACCTTGCCGAAATACTTGCCATCGAAATTCGCCGGCGTCCATTTGCCGATCTTGATCGGCGCGTCGTTGCGGACGCTGTCCGGGGTACGGCCGGCTTCGAGCGCCGCCATATAGACGAACGGCTTGAAGGCGGAACCGGGCTGGCGGCGGGCCTCGGATGCGCGGTCGAACTGGCTGGTGGAATAGTCGTAGCCGCCGACCATGGCGCGCACCGCGCCGGAGTTGTCGATGGAAACCAGCGCGCCCTGGGTGACGTCGAGTTTCTTGCCTTTCTCGTCGATCAGGCGGCGGATGGAGTCTTCGGCCAGCTTCTGCAGATTGAGATCGACTGTGGTGTCAACGACGATATCGCTGCGTACGTCGCCGATGAGATCCGGCAGTTCCTCCATCACCGTGTCGGCGACATAATTCTCCGAGCCGGTCCAGTAGGAGGCCGCGCGTGTCGCCGGCGCGCTCATCGCCCGCGCCAGTTCCTTGCTGGTGACCATGCCCTCGTCCTTCATGGCCGCGAGGACGAGCTGCGCGCGTTCCTCCGCCGCTTTCGGATCGCGGGCGGGCGACAGTCGCGACGGGGCTTTCAGGAGGCCGGCGAGAAGTGCTGCCTCCGCCAGCGTCACGTCGCGCGCGCTCTTGCCGAAATAGCGCCGGGAAGCGGCCTCGACGCCATAGGCGCCCGATCCGAAATAGACCCGGTTGAGGTACATTTCCAGGATCTGGTCCTTGGTGTGCTTCTGCTCCAGCCAAAGGGCGAGCAGCACCTCCTGGACCTTGCGTTCGACGGTGCGGTCGGGCTTGAGGAACAGGTTCTTGGCCAATTGCTGGGTCAGCGTCGAGCCGCCCTGGGTGAAGCGGCCGCCAATCACATTCGTGACCATGGCGCGGGTCAACCCGATCGGGTCGATCCCGAAATGCGAGTAGAAGCGCCGGTCCTCGATGGCGATGACCGCCTCGGGGATGTAAGGCGACATCTCGTGCAGACCGACGGCTTCGCCGCCGCTCATGCCGCGGTTGGCGATCAGCTGGCCGTCGACGGAAACGATCTTGATGTTGGGGGCGCGGTCGGGGATCGACCATGTCGTGGCTGCGGGCATTTTCGCGCCGTAGTAGACGACGATGCCGGCGGCGGCGATGCCGCCCCAGATGGCGAGCACGAAACACCAGTAGAACAGCCGGCCGAACATGCCGAACAGGCCGCGCCGGCTACCGCGGCGGGAAGAGCGAACCTTGGATTTCTTGCGCTTGGCGGGAGATTTCCGATTTGACGGCACGACGCGGTCCTCCTCCCGCACCGAAAAGCCGTTCGACGAACGGGCCCTTGAAGGGCCGTCGAAGCTCGGCTCGATGCGTCTGTCCCTGCGGTTCGCCATGCGCCCTTATGGTCCCTGTGCCGATGGCGTTCCGGTTGAAGAGTAGTTGCGGCGGTTTAAAGGCGGGTTAAGCAATCCGCCCTGTCACAATCGGCGTGGCTCTGCTGTCCCGTGCGCCTTGGTCTCCGAGACGGAATTCTTCTCTGGAATGTCAAAGTTAAATGGACTTCAGGGCTTACAGGTGTAAGGTGGGTTTATCGCTGGCTGACATGTTCGGGCGCCAGCGGCTGTGAGCGACGATCACGCTTCCGCCCTGTTTCAAGGAGGCCGCGATGTTCATCGCAAATTCCCGCGAATATCTCAATTCCGACGATCTGGCTCTGCTGGGCCGGGTGCTTGAGAAATCCTGTCCGCAGGATGCAACGTCGACGGAACGCGAATTTCGGGCTGCGACCCTGATGCGCCTGTTCGAAAAGGGATATCGGAGCGAGGCAGCGCTGATCCACATCCTCGCCGGTGAGCACGAGATTATTTAAAGACCATCTGTCGGAGAATCGAAGGCGGCCGTCGCTCCATAGTTTGATCTTTCCGAAAATTTGGTGGAACCCACGGCGCTTTTGCGCGTTTAATAAGGCTGTCTCTAAAAATAATAATCGGGAGGCCTTCCATGGATCGCCTGCAGTTCTTCTCGCCGGTGCGGCTCTCGCTCGGTTCGGGTCATCCTGTCGAGGAAATCGACAGCGTCGCCGAAGCCGTCGTGTTCCTGAGGAACTGGCCGGTCGGCAGGCGGGGACCTGTCTATCTTTGCGCCGTGAATTGCTGTGCGGCCGCGATGGCGGGCCAGATGAGCGCGGAAGAGGCGCGGAAATCCTTTTCAAGCTTTGCCAGGATTACCGGCCTGCTGAGGGAAGGGACGCGCAGCTCGATCATGCGTGACAGACATGTTGGCGTCGGTCCGAAAAGCCGGCTGACCAATCCCCGGTGATCGTCCCGACAGCGACCTGACGCGCAATTATCCCTACGCAGCCGCCGATATTCAGTTTTTCTGGATTGAGATGCCGTTGTCGTCGATCTTCAGTTCGACGCCTTCGGGCTTCTGTTCTTCCCGATAGACATAGACGCCCAGCGCGATAACCGCGACAATCAGCGCGCCGATGATGGCATAGAGACCGTTGCGGTTCATAGGCACTCCTGAGTGAGGTTGGTTAAGAGCTTTTCGTCCAGTAGCACTATCGAAACCGCAAGCGAAGATGCCAAGGGCATGTTTGCAGGGACCTATCTCAACGCTTCATAGACGGCGATACCGGCAGTCAGGTCCTCCAGGGCAGTGCCGACCGATTTGAACAATGTTATCTCGGGGGCGCTTTCGCGCCCTTTTTTCTCTCCACGCACGAGTTCGGCCAACTCGGCGACGATCGCGTCGGACGCAAGAACTCCGGAAGCAAGGGGCTGGACGATGTCGCCGGCCTCCTTGGTGGCGCCGGCGCGGGTATCGACATAGATTCGGGCACGGCGGATGGCATCGTCGTTCGCTTCGCGCATTTCCGGTGTGAAGCCACCGACAAGATCGACGTGAGCGCCTGGCTTGAGCAGCGCGCCCTTGACGAGGGGGCTCGCCGAAATGGTTGCCGAAGAGACGATATCGGCCTTCTCCAGTTCGACATCGAGATTGTCAGCAATCTCGGTGGCGAAGCCTTCGGCACGCAGGCCATGGGCCACTTTCTCCGCGTTCGCCCGCGTGCGATTCCAGATATGGATGGAGGCGATGGGACGTATCGCGGCATGGGCCCTCGCCAGGAAAGGGGCGAGAGCGCCTGCTCCTATCACCAGCAGACGTGAAGCGTCCTTGCGCGCCAGGTAGTCGGCGGCGAGGGCCGAGGCGCAGGCCGTGCGCCACTGGGTCAGGCGTTGGCCGTCGATCAGCGCCTGCGGCTCGCCGGTCGTGCCGTCCAGCAGCAAGTAGAGACCCATCACTGCCGGTTTGCCCAGCGCATTGTTGTCCGGTGACACGGTGACGATCTTGACCCCGATGTGCCCGCCCTTCGACACACCGGCCTTCTCGAAGGCGGTCCATGCCGGCATCAAAAGCAGAGTCGAACTGGCTCCTTGCGGGCGGTCGATCGTGTGGTGATGCCTGACCGGTTGTACCGCGCCTTCGCGGAAGGCGCCGCGCAATGTTTCAACCAGCTTCGGGAAAGTCAGCGCTCGGTCGATATCTGCGGCCGAAATAGTCAGCATCGGAACGATCGGTCGGGCACGCGCGTTCCTATGGCCCGTGCGGCTTGGGCAATGCCGGCCCCTGCGCCACCGGCGGCCGGGCGGCCGCTGCCTGGCGCAGGCTTTCGGCTTCCACACCGCGCTGGCGCGCCAGTTTGCGGTAGCGGCCCTGCTTTATCCAGGTGGCTATGCTGCCAATCACCATGCCCAGCGCTATTGCCGCGAACAGGAAGATGAACAGCGGCAGGTTCACGGTCAGGGCCGGATTGCCGGGGTTGAACGGATCGATGGTGAAGGCAACCAGTTCCCGGTTCGCCACCGCCAGCGCGATCAGGACGACCGCCAGCGGCACGAAGACGACGATCAGCAGGAAGCGGTTGAACATGATTGCGGTTTCCGGGATGCGTTTCCGGCGGCTGGGTTTACCGGCTACTTGCCGCCGTTCAGCCGCTCGCGCAATTCCTTGCCGGTCTTGAAGAAGGGCACCCATTTCTCCTCGACTTCGACCGATTCGCCGGTGCGAGGGTTGCGGCCGGTGCGCGCCGGCCGGTTCTTGACGGAAAAAGCGCCGAAGCCGCGCAGTTCGACACGGTTTCCATCCGCCAGGGCGTCGGTGATCTCGTCGAAGATGGCGCCGACGATGTTCTCGACGTCCCGCAGGAACAGGTGTGGATTGCGCGTTGCAATGATTTGCACAAGCTCGGATTTGATCATGCCGCCGTTCCCCGTGAAAACGATGAAGTCAAAATTAGGAGGATGATTTTATTCGGTTTTTCATTGTACCGGACAAGAGCTCAAGGGTGCCAGACCGAGACGAGACCGTCAAGGAACAAGCGGTCCAGGCCCAATTCGCGCGCCAGGTCGCCGCTATATTCCGGCAGGCCGAGGGCCTTGGCCAGCGTCTGCGTCAGCGCCTTCGAGAACAGGAAGCTGCCGCTACCCTCCGTATTTTTCCATTCGATGACTTTCAGCTTGGCGTCGATACCTTTGGTTGCCAGCCAGTCGATGGCCTCCTGCTCGCCGCCGACGGCATCGATGAGCTTGTTGGTAAGCGCCTGTCTGCCGGTGAAGATGGAGCCGTCGGCCAGCGCCAATACCTGTGGGCGCGTCATCGACCGCCGCTCGGCGACGATGCCGACGAACCAGTCGTAGCTGTCGAGAATAAGCTTGCGGACCATCTCGCGTTCCTGGTCCGTGGTGGGGTTGAAGGGCGAGGGCTCCGCTTTCAGGGGCGAGGACTTCACCTCCTCCAGCTTGACGCCGAGCTTGTCCATCAGGCCGGTGACGTCCGGAAACTGGATCAGGACGCCGATCGATCCGACGATGGAGGATTTGCGCGCGACGATGTGATCGGCGGCGCTGGCGATCATGTAGCCGGCGGAGGCGGCAAGCGTACCGACCTGGGCGACGACCGGCTTGTCGCCCGCCAGCTTGCGCACCTCGTCATAGATGGATTCGCCGCCCGCGGTGGTGCCGCCAGGAGAATCGATGGTCAGGATGACGCCCTTGACGCTTTTCGATTCGCGAATCTTTTCCAGTCGCGCGATCAGTTCTTCGTCTTCGGTGATCGTGCCTTCGATCTTTACCTTGGCGATATGATCGACGGCCGAGCCAGCGAAATCGTCCTCGTAGAACCAGAAGGAAATGGCGGCGATGCCGATGGCGGCGACGGCCAAGGCAGCGATACGCCAGAAGGTAAGCTTGCGCCGCAGGCGGCGTCGGTCGATCAAATCGTCGGCTCTGAGCGTCATGGTCAGCCTCGTCTTTGGGGCACGTTGCTGCTTTTAGAGCAACCGCCGGCAGGCTGCCACCGGTTTCCTGAGAGAAGGTCGGCCTTGACGCAGCCGTCAGGCAGGCGTTCACTCGAAATTAACCTTGGCTGACCGTTTGTGATACGTGGCTCGAACACGCCAAAACGCACGTCTTGCCAGTCAGGTTCGCGCATCTTGGCCGACCGCGCGCGCGTTTCGACGGCGAAGCAGTCATATTTTTGCGACTTTCTTTGGGTTGTGCTTGTTCGCAAGGCCCGGCGACACAAACTGTAGGCGACGCTCAAGCGACGAAATTACCGGGAACAATATATTTTGGCACGACCGACAAAAGTGAAGTCTGTGGAGCAGGACGTGACTGCGGTAACCAATGATGCGTCCGGGCTGGAGGCGGCCTTCGGCAATGCCCAGCGGCATTCCCAGCGCGTGCGGTTTCTCAAACTGGCCTTGCCATCGGCCGCCGCGGTCATCGCCATTGCATTTCCGGTCTATTCCTACATGGTCGCGCCGCCCCCCGCGGTTCCGGTCAAAACCGAAAACAGCGCCTTCAGCGACGGGAAGCTGGTGATGGCCAACCCAAAGCTGGAAGGCTTCACAAAGCAGAACCTGCCATACTCCATGAACGCCGTCAGGGCGGTCCAGGATGTATCGAAGGAAAGCATCATCGAACTCGAGGGCATAGACGCCAAGCTCCCCATCGACGGCAAGACGACGGCAAAGATAAACGCGGCCCATGGAACCTACGACCGCGAGAACAACACCATCGATCTCGACAGCCCGGTTACGGTCAGCACCAGCGACGGCATGGTGGTGAAGTTGAAATCGGCCTTCCTTGACATGGGCAAAGGCAATATGAAGACAGACGATCCCGTCGACATCACCCGCGACGGATCGCGCATCAGTTCGGATACGATGTCGGTTGAGAACAACGGCAAGATCCTGATTTTCGAAAAGCGGGTGCGCGTCAACATCGATCCGGCCAAATTGAAGACGGCCGAAAATCAGAGCGGAGAAACGAATGCGGCCCAGTAGTTCGATCAGGCTTATCGCCGCGGCAACGGCCTTGATGCTGGCGGGGGCCGCGGCCGCATTCGCGCAATCCGGCGGCGCCAATGCGGGTACGGGTAGCAACAGCACGATGTCCGGACTGAAGCTGAGCGGCGACAAGCCCATCCAGATCGAGAGCGACAAGCTGGAGGTCCGTCAGGAGGAGAACGTGGCGGTGTTCACCGGCAATGTCAGCGTGGTCCAGGGGCCGACGCTGTTGAAGGCCGGCTCGATGAAGGTCTATTATGTCAACGATGGCGGTTCGGCCGCCACAGGTTCGGCCAATATCGATCACCTCGAAGTCGACAACAAAGTCTACATCAAGTCGGATACGCAGGTCGCCACCGGCGATCGCGGCACGTTCGACATGAAAAGCCAGGTTCTTGTCCTTTCGGGTTCGAAGGTGGTGCTCTCGGAGGGGCCTAACGTACTGGTAGGCTGCAAGCTGACGGTGCAGATGAAAACCGGACTTGCCCAAGTGGACGGCTGCGCCAAGAGCGGTTCGAGCGGGCGCGTCATGATGTCGATCACGCCGGGTTCGCAGAAGCCCTGATGACCGTGACAGCATTGCCGCGTTTCCGATTCCGGCGTTCGAAAACGACCGTTTCGACGCCTGATCCGGCCAGAACCGCCAAGTTTAAGGGCACCCTGATCGCGAAGGGGCTCACCAAGAGCTACAAGGGCCGCAAGGTCGTCAGCGGCGTGTCCTTCGGCGTGCGCGCCGGCGAAGCCGTAGGCCTGCTCGGACCGAACGGAGCGGGAAAGACCACATGCTTCTACATGGTCACGGGACTGGTGCCGGTGGACGAAGGCACCATCGAGATCGACGGTTTCGATGTGACCTCCATGCCCATGTATCGCCGCGCGCGGCTCGGCATCGGCTATCTGCCGCAGGAAACCTCGATTTTTCGGGGGCTGAATGTCGAACAGAACATCCGTGCGGTGCTTGAGGTCGTGGAGAAGAGTCGCAAGGAGCGCGAGAAGAGCCTCGACGCGCTGCTCGACGAGTTCCATATCAGCCATCTGCGCAAGGCGCCCTCGCTGTCGCTGTCCGGCGGCGAGCGGCGGCGTCTGGAAATCGCCCGGGCGCTCGCGAGCCGGCCGAACTACATGCTTCTGGACGAGCCGTTCGCCGGCATCGACCCGATCGCCGTGGCCGACATCCAGCAGCTCGTTCGGCATCTGACGCAACGGGGCATCGGCGTGCTGATCACCGACCACAATGTGCGCGAGACGCTCGGCCTGATCGACCGCGCCTACATTATTCATGCCGGCGAGGTGCTGACCCACGGCAAAGCCGAGGAAGTCGTGGCGAATCCCGACGTGCGCCGCCTTTATCTCGGAGAGGGCTTCACGCTCTGAAGGGCTGACGCCGTTTTCTTTTTCTTTTGAACACGCCATGTGTGCGTGCCGTCCACGGCGCGGGCGACATAGCCCGTGCGCGTATAGAACAACAACCTCACTGTCTATTTGCCTTGACAAGCAAAAGATGGGCCAGTTTGTATAGTGACAAGGAAGTTTTTGCGTAAAGGGCGTTTATCCGACCATGGCGCTGACCGCCAAACTACAACTGAGACAGTCGCAGTCACTGGTGATGACGCCGCAGCTGATGCAGTCGATTCGACTGCTTCAGTTCACCCATGCGGAACTGGAGCGCTTCATCGACGAGGAGATCGAACGCAACCCGCTGATCGAACGCGCCGATCCGCAGGACGACGCCGCCAGCGATCAGGCCCGGAAAGCGAACGAAGCCGGTGCGGCCGCGCCTGTCGAGGGTGATTGGCTCGAAGGGGAGACGGCTTGGTCTTCCAAGGCAATCTCCGAAAAGCTCGACACATCCCTGGAAAACCTGTTTCCGGACGATCCGGGCGCCACAGAAAGACTAGGCCCCGATCTTTCGGCGCAATGGAAGTCGGCTCCTGCCGGCGCCGGGTCCGTTTCCGATGGCTTCGACATGGAAGACATAGCCGCGGTCAGGATCACCCTGCGCGACCATGTGGCCGGGCAGATCGCTCTGGGGTTTGCCCTGCCGTCCGACCGGTTGATCGCCGGCGAACTCGCGGATGGGCTGGACGAGACAGGCTACCTGCGCGGCGACCTTGAGGAGATCATCGCCCGGCTGGGTACCGATAGCGCTTCAGTCGACAGGGTTCTGGCGCGGTGCCAGACGTTCGAACCGGCAGGCATCTTCGCCCGCGACCTTGCAGAGTGCTTGTCGCTGCAGCTGGCCGTTCGCGACCGGCTCGACCCGGCCATGAAGGTTCTGGTGGCCAATCTCGATCTTCTGGCGCGCCGTGATTTCCACACGCTGAAGCGTCTGTGCGGTGTGGACGAGGACGATCTTCTGGACATGCTAGCGGAAATCCGTGCGCTGGACCCGAGACCGGGCGCGGTTTTCGCAGGCGGCGCCAGCGATGCGATCGTGGCGGATGTGGAGGTAAGGGCTGCAAACGATGGCAGCTGGACGGTGGAGCTGAACCCGGAGACACTGCCGCGGGTGCTGGTCGACAACATTTATTTCGCCCATGTTTCCAGTCATGCCAAAAACCAGGCTGAAAAGGATTTCCTGTCCGAGTGCCTGCAGAGCGCCAACTGGTTGACGCGCAGCCTCGATCAACGGGCGAAGACCATCCTCAAGGTGGCGACCGAGATCGTGCGTCAGCAGGACGCCTTCCTCGCCCATGGCGTGCGCCATCTCAAGCCACTCAACCTGCGCATGGTGGCGGAAGCCATCGGCATGCACGAATCGACTGTCAGCCGGGTGACCAGCAACAAATACATGCTGACGCCGCGCGGCGTATTCGAGCTGCGTTATTTCTTCACCGCGGCCATCGCCTCGGCGGAAGGAGGGGAGGCGCATTCCTCCGAGGCGGTGCGCGACCGCATCCGGCAGATGATCGACGAAGAGAAGGCCGAGGACGTGCTTTCCGACGATGCGATCGTCAATCAATTGAAGGAGCGCGGCGTCGACATCGCCCGCCGGACAGTCGCCAAGTACCGGGAGGGCATGAACATCCCTTCCTCCGTGCAAAGGCGGCGCGAGAAGCGCGCCATGGCCAGTGCCGGGCGCTGACCGGCTTCGCTGCGTTCGGATTTCCACAGCCTTGCCGTTTCGTTGACAAGCACCGCCGAAGTGTCTAGAAGCCCGCCCGCATGAGACGGGCCCTGCTGGGCTTGCATGCGGGAGGTCCGTCACGACGTTGGCTGGGGAACGGCAACGCGGGCCGCTTGGAGCCAGCCGCAAATTCGGATGTAAAATCGGGGCGAAAGGCTCCTCGAAGCTTGTGCGCACCGACCACGGGTATAAACTCCGAAGCGTGTGATGCCTGAGCAGGGAAGGTCAAGTTTCAGATGACGCTGCGCATATCGGGGAAACACATGGACGTGGGCGATGCGCTCCGCACGCGCATCAACGACCGGATCGGCGAAGCGATCGAGAAGTATTTCGACAGGGGGTTCTCGGGTCACGTCACGCTGGTCAAGGCCGGTTCGCGCTATACGGCCGACTGCATGGTGCGGCTCGATTCCGGCACCTCGCTGCAGGCCACGGGAGACGCGCAGGAGCCCACGCTGGCATTCGAAACCGCGGCGGACCGCCTCGAGACGCGGCTTCGCCGCTACAAGCGCCGGCTGAAATCGCATGCATCGGGTGCAGTCGACGGCAATGCAACCGACATCGCCTACACGGTGGTAGCGCCGCTCGCCGACGACGAGGAAGACATTCCTGAAAATTATGCTCCGGCCATTGTGGCCGAATCCACCATGACGCTGAAGACCATGTCCGTGGCTTCCGCGGTCATCGAACTCGATAATAAGGACAGCCCCGTTCTTGTTTTCCGCAACGCCGGAAACGAGCATCTCAACATCGTCTACCGTCGGCCGGATGGAAATATCGGCTGGATCGACCCTTCGACGGCGAAAGTCGCCGAGGGATAAAGACCGATCCGCCATTCCGGCATCAGCCAGCGATGGCGGGCGAAAAAAGGATATCGTCAAAATGGACTTGAGCGACCTGATCGACGTTTCGGCAATCATGCCGGCGTTGAAGGCCAACTCCAAGAAGCAGCTCCTGCAGCTTCTGGCCGAGCGTGCCGCCGAGATTTCGGGTCTTTCCGAGCGGGAGGTGTTCGACACCATCCTGCAGCGCGAACGCCTCGGCTCCACCGGTGTCGGTAACGGCATCGCCATACCGCATGGCAAGCTGGCCGGGGTGAAACGGATAACGGGGGTCTTTGCAAGGCTGGAGACGCCGGTCGATTTCGAAGCGCTGGACGACCAGCCGGTCGATCTGGTCTTCCTGCTTCTGGCGCCCGAAAGCGCAGGGGCCGATCACCTCAAGGCGCTGTCGCGGATCGCACGCGTGCTGCGCGACGGCGATACGGTCGCCAAGGTCCGCGGAACGCGCGACGCCTCGGCGATCCATGCGTTGCTGTCGCAGACGCCGGCCTCGCATGCCGCCTAGGTCCGGCGGGATAGACTACGTCGAGTGACGATTGCTTCGGGCCGCCATTGGCGGCCCTTTTTCATGAGTTCACGACCTAGCGCCGCAGGCGGTAGCCCTCAGTGGATGGCGACCGTCACAAGGTCGTTTTCCATGGCGCCGGCAAGGGCCCTTTCGCGCGCGTCCGACAGCAGGATCGGCTCGCCATTGGCGGAGAACAGCGCCCACAATTCCAGACCGGGAGCGATTTCGTCCAGGCCGGGAAAGCGGCCGCGCAGATCGTCGCTGGATATTTTGCGAAGGTAGGCCACGGAGCCCTCGCCGAGATGGGCGAATTCACCGCTGGTCATTGTCAGTCTTTCGTCAATGCTGGTCATTTCAGCCTCCTTTCAGCGAGGCGCCGACTGGGCCGTCCCGCATGAGAGCCATCGGCAAAGATCAGTCTTTCACCGATATGTTTATTTTCCGTACCAGTCTTTCGGCTTCCGGTCGGTCGAGATCGATCGACAAAAGGCCATTCTTCAGCTCCGCTCCTACAACCCGCATGCCATCGGCAAGGACGAAACAGCGCTGGAACTGACGGGCCGCGATGCCGCGGTGGAGATATTCCCGCTCGGTCTCGTCGGCCTGGCGGCCACGCACCACGAGCTGGTTTTCCTCCGTCGTCACGTCCAGGTCGCTTTCCGCGAATCCTGCAACGGCAAGCGTTATCCTCAACCGTTCGGCGGCGCCCTCGGTTCCGCGCAATCGTTCGATGTTGTAGGGCGGGTAGCTGTCGCCGGATTTCGCCAGACGCTCCAGGGTCTTCTCCATCGCGTCGAAACCCAGCAAAAGGGGGCTGGAAAAAGGCGTCATTCGAGACATGGTACAGCTGTCCTCCAAGAGCGACATCAAACCGGAAAAACCCAACTGGCATTCTTCACGGTAGCCTTGATATGGTCTGCCCGAAGGCCAAGTTCAAGGCGCTTTATCCCAGCCTAACGGTCCCCCTGAAAGACTCCCCCGACAAGGATAAAAAATGTCCGCCAAACGCAGGATAATCATCGATACCGACCCCGGCCAGGATGACGCCGTCGCCATACTTCTGGCGCTCGGCAGTCCAGAGCTGGAGGTCGTCGGAATCACCGCCGTTGCGGGCAACGTGCCGCTCAGGCTGACCGAAAAGAACGCCCGCAAGATCTGCGAACTGGCTGGCCGCCCGGACATCAAGGTGTTCTCCGGGGCGATTCGCCCGCTGGTGCGCGAGCTCGTCACTGCCGAGGAGGTGCATGGCAAGACCGGCCTGAACGGCCCCGAGCTGCCGGAGCCGGTCATGAAGCTTCAGGACGGGCCTGCGGTCGACTTCATCGTCGAGACGCTGATGGGCGAGGACAGCGGCACGATCACGCTCTGTCCGCTCGGGCCCCTGACCAATATCGCGCTGGCGCTGATCCGCGAGCCGCGCATCGCATCGCGCATTAAGGAAATCGTGCTGATGGGCGGCGGCTTCTTCGAGGGCGGCAATGTGACGCCGGCGGCGGAGTTCAATATCTTCGTCGATCCGCACGCCGCCGATATCGTCTTCCGCTCCGGCATCCCGATCGTCATGATGCCGCTCGACGTTACCCATAAGGCGCTGACCAGCGCGGTTCGCACGCAGGCGTTCCGCGACCTCGGCACGCGCGTCGGCAACGCCACGGCCGACATGCTGGAATTCTTCGAGCGCTTCGACGAGGAGAAATACGGCACCGACGGCGGGCCGCTGCACGACCCGTGCGTGATCGCCTACCTGCTGAAGCCCGCGCTTTTCAAGGGCCGTAATTGCAATGTTTCGGTCGAGACGGCATCGGAACTCACCATGGGCATGACAGTGATCGACTGGTGGGGCGTGACGAAGCGGCCGAAGAACGCCCTGGTCATGCGCGATATCGACCATGACGGGTTCTTCGCGCTGCTGGTGGAGCGGTTAGGGCGGCTGTAGGGGCAGGGGCGGAGGAATAGGGCGTGCCGGCCGCGCCCTGCCGGCAATCCATCCATCACGCATGCCCCCTCCGCCTCGCTCGGCACCTCCCCCGCTTCGCGGTGAGGAAAAGGGCAGTCCGGCGCAGGCGCCTTTACCCTCCCCCTTGTGGGGAGGGTCGCGCCGAAGGCGCGGGGTGGGGGTGCTCGGCGGTTGACAGGAACCGCAACCTCGGCCAGGTGCTATCCACCCCCCACCCCGCGTCAAAAACCTCGCAAGCTCGGCTTTCTCCGACTTCCGGGGCGAGCCACGGGTCTCGCCCGTCCTTCGGACCCCCACAAGGGGTAGGGTGCGCCAAGCACCCCTCATCCGTCGCCTTTTCTCCCGCTTACTGCGTTCGCGGGAGGGCGACACCTTCTCCCACAAGGGGAGAAGGGAAGAGCGGAGCCGCCAATGGGTCCCGGATAGCTTCGCCTTTCGCTACGCTTCGGCTCGCTTCCGGGATGACGGAGTGAGGGTGCGGGCGGCTCTTCCTTCTCCCCGTCCCTCTACGGGGAGAAGGTGTCACGAAGTGACGGATGAGGGGCGGAGCCAACTGTTCAAAACGCAGTGCCGCCCCTCACCTTTCTGCCGGCATCTGGCTGGGGCCCACTGCTTCGCGGCTCCCCAGCGTTCGAACCCTTTCATCGTGCCACCGGCACGAGGAATTCGCCTTCGGCAAACCGGGTTCTCACCCCCGTAGACAGGGAGAGGAGAGCCGTTGAGGCGCTCCGCTGCCTACTTACCCTTCGAAAAGGCCAGCCAGAGGCCGCCGCCGACCAGAAATGTCCCGCTGATGCGCGACAGCAACCGGATACGGCCGGCGGAAAGCGCCTTGCCGGCGCGGCCGGCGGCTAGCGCATAGGCGGAATCCGATATGGCGGCGAAGACCATCGCCGTCGCGCCCAGAATGGCGATCTGGAAAGCGTAGTTGCCCGAGGGATCGATGAATTGCGGGAAGAAAGCGCCGAAGAAGACCAGTGTCTTCGGGTTGCTCAAGGCGACCAGCAGGCCCTGCAGGAAGAAACCGCCACGCGGTTTGCGGGCGCTACCGTCGGGGTTCAGGCTTCCCTTGGAGCGGAACATCTGGATGCCCATCCAGACCAGATAGGCAGCGCCGATCAGGCGCACCCATTCGAACCAGTGTCCCATGGCTTCGATGAGCGAGGTGAGACCGACGCCGGCGATGGCGATCATGACCGCGAGGCCTGCCTGCGTGCCCGCGACATTGGCCAGTCCGGCGCGGGCGCCGTGGCGGATCGAATTTGCGATGATAAGCGTGACGGTCGGGCCGGGCACCAGAATGATGATCAGGCAGGCCACAAGATAGGCGGCATAAAGCGAAGCGGACATGGCTTATTCCTCGGTTCGGCCTCATCAATGCATGGCAAAACCGGCCGGGCAAGACGGTGGGGGGCAGCGAGGACAGGAAGGCGTGGAAAGATTGCCGTGACAGCAAGCCCGTTCAGCCGGCCAGAGCCGCGTCGACATCGGCCTTGAGCGGAATGGACGGTTGTGCGCCCGGCTTCAGGCAGGCCAGCGATCCGGCCGCCGCGGCGCGTCTCAGCGCCTCTTCGAGCGGCAGTGCCGCCGCGATCCCGGCTGCGAGATAGCCGCAGAAGGTGTCGCCGGCGCCGACCGTGTCGACCGGTTTGATGGCGAGCGCCTTGACCTGCAGAAAATCCTGCGGTGTCGCTGCCATGACGCCGTCGCCGCCCAGCGTCAGCACGACGGTGTGGCCGGTTTTCCGGGCAAAGGCCTTCATCCGCGCCGGCCGGTCGCCGCCGGAAAGCGAAAGCGTGTCGGCGTAGAGGTCGAATTCGGTTTCATTGGCGACGACATAGTCGGCCTTGGCCAGCATGTCCGCCGCCTCGGCGCGGAAGGGCGCGGTGTTGAGGACGGTGATAGCGCCCGCATCCTTTGCCGCGTCGAGCGCCGCATCCACTGTCGGCAGGGGTATTTCGTTCTGGAGCAGCACGATGTCGCCCTTTTTCAGGAAGGCTTTCGAAATATCCCCCGGCACGACCGTCCCGTTGGCGCCGGGCACGATGGCGATCATGTTCTCGCCGTCGCCGCCGACGAGGATCAGCGCGGTTCCGGTCGACGCGAAGGTCTCGCCGACGCCGGAAAGATCGACCATGCCGGTCTTCAGCAGCGCCAGCGCCTCGCTGGCGAAGCTATCCTTGCCGACGGCGCCGACCATGCGCACCTGTCCGCCGGCCCGCGCCGCCGCCAGCGCCTGGTTGGCGCCCTTGCCGCCGGCGGC
>CBFGLW010000010.1:0-92869 GCA_965649745.1 uncultured Mesorhizobium sp.
GGCTCCCGCCACGCCGGCCCCTGCAGCGCCCGCGCCTGCCGCCCCGGCACCGACGCCTGCAACTCCGGCTCCGGCAGCTGCGCCTGAGCCGAAACTGCCCGACCTGCCGGCCGGTTCGGCAGATATTTCCAGGACGCCTCCGACCGCTCCTGCCGGAGCCCCTGCGGCTCCCGTGCCGAACCAGCCCGCCGCTACGCCCGCGCAGCCTGCCACGGACGCGGCTGCTGCACCGGCCGCCGGCGGCGAGACGACGCATGCCGTGGTCAAGGGCGATACCTATTGGGATATCGCCGAGAAGGCCTATGGCGACGGCGCCGAGTGGAAGCGCATCTCGGAAGCCAATCCGGAATACCAGCCGCGCCGACTGCCGGTCGGCGCAGACCTGAAGATTCCGGCGAAGTGAGCCCAGGTTCCCTCCTTCTTAAGGGGAGGGTCGCGGAACGAGCCTTGCGAAGCAAGGTGAGAGACGCGGGGTGGGGTCATTGTCGTACCATACGACCAGCAACCCCACCCGGCCGCTTCGCGACTACCCTCCCCTTAAGGGGAGAGTAAACCTCCGGGTGCGGCCAGACGTGGCATTGAAATACCATTGCGGATCGCTAGTTTCCGGCCATGTCCAAAGCAGGCACAGCAGATGGAACCCCGGTGAAGACCGCACGCCCCGCCGCTTCGCGGTCGAAGGCTGCTCCCAAGGCAGCCACGATCATCCCTTCGGCGGTCAAAACCGCCAAGGTCGGCGTCATGCTGCTCAATCTCGGCACGCCGGACGGCACCGACTATAAGCCGATGTGGCGCTACCTGCGCGAATTCCTGTCCGACCCGCGTGTCATCGAACTGAACAAGGCGATCTGGTATCCCATCCTCTACGGGCTGGTGCTGACCACCCGGCCGAAGAAATCGGGCGCAAATTACGCCAGGATATGGAACCGCGACCGCAACGAGTCGCCGCTGCGCACCTTTACCCGCAGCCAGGCAGAAAAGCTTTCTACCGCCCTTGCCGACTTGCCGAACGTCACCGTCGACTGGGCGATGCGCTATGGCAATCCGTCGACGGCGAGCGTCGCCGAAAAGCTGTGCGTGCAGGGCTGCGAGCGCATCCTTTCCTTCCCGCTCTACCCGCAATATTCGGCGACGACTACCGCCACCGCCAACGATCAGCTTTTCCGCGCGCTGATGAAGATGCGCAAGGCGCCGGCGGTCCGCAGCGTTCCGCCCTACTATGACGAGCCCGTCTACATCGACGCGCTGGCGCATTCCATAAAAGCCCATCTGGCCACGCTGGATTTCGAACCGGAGATTGTCGTCGCCTCCTATCACGGCATCCCGAAGCCCTACGCCGACAAGGGCGACCCCTATGGCGACCACTGCCTGGAGACGACGCGGCGGCTGCGCGAGAAGCTGGGCTGGAGCGAACAGAAGCTCATCACAACCTTCCAGTCGCGTTTCGGCGCGCAGGAATGGCTGCAGCCCTATACCGACAAGACCGTCGAGAAGCTGGCCAAGGATGGCGTCAAATCCATCGCCATCGTCAATCCGGGCTTCTCGGTCGATTGCATCGAGACGCTGGACGAGATCGGCCGTGAGGTGCGGGACGAATTCCTCCACGCGGGCGGCGAAAACTTCGCCCATATTCCCTGCCTCAACGACAGCGCCGACGGCATGGCGGTGATCGAGGCGCTGGTGCGGCGGGAACTTTCCGGCTGGGCCTGAACCGCCACTGCCGGAACCGAACTCCGCCGTCGTGGACTGTCGGAAGCGGCTGACCAGCGCCTGCCGCCCTGTTCGGCTTCGCCCGCTGAACGCAGCCGTCAACAAACCGTCCCGTTCCCGATTGTATCGTCCCAGAAACATCCTTAAGTGTTTTCAGGCGCGAAGATGGGCTTTGGCGCTGCTTGCGAGGGAGAAGCAGATGGATTTCACCGGCTACGACGTGGTCATCCCGGTTCTTGTCGTTCTTGTCCTGCTCATCCTGTTCACCGGCATCAAGACGGTGCCGCAAGGCTACAATTACACCGTCGAGCGCTTCGGCCGCTACACCAAGACGCTGGAGCCCGGCCTCAATCTCATCGTTCCGTTCATCGACCGGATCGGCGCCAGGATGAACATGATGGAGCAGGTGCTCGATGTTCCCACGCAGGAGATCATCACCCGCGACAACGCCATTGTCGCCGTCGACGGCGTCGCCTTCTATCAGGTGCTGAACGCCCCGCAGGCCGCCTATCAGGTCGCCGGCCTGCAGAACGCCATCCTCAATCTCACCATGACCAACATCCGCACCGTCATGGGTTCGATGGACCTCGACGAACTGCTTTCCAACCGCGATGCTATCAACGAACGCCTGCTGCGCGTCGTCGACGAGGCGGCGCACCCGTGGGGCATCAAGATAACCCGCGTCGAGATCAAGGACATCAACCCGCCGGCCAATCTGGTGGAATCCATGGGCCGCCAGATGATGGCCGAGCGCGACAAGCGCGCGCAGATCCTGACCGCCGAGGGCCTCAAGCAGTCGCAGATCCTCGAAGCCGAAGGCCGGCGCGAAGCCGCTTTCCGCGACGCCGAGGCGCGCGAGCGCGCTGCGGAAGCCGAAGCAAAGGCGACGCAGGTTGTCTCGGACGCCATCTCCAAGGGCGATGTGCAGGCTCTGAACTACTTCGTCGCGCAGAAATACACCGAGGCGCTTGCCCGCATCGGCTCAGCCAACAATTCCAAGCTGGTGCTGATGCCGATGGAAGCCTCCTCGCTGATCGGCACGCTGGGCGGCATCGGCGAGATCGCCAGGGAAGTGTTCAAGAACGACGGCCAGACCAGCGCGCCGCGCGCGGGAAGCCGCCCGCCCGTCGTCCGCTCCGGCGAAAGCTGACAGGCGGAGGCTGCGCCATGCTGGAGCGTCTGTTCACCGAACTCGGCCCGTGGAACTGGATGGTCCTCGGCCTGATCCTGCTGATCCTGGAAATCGTCGTTCCGGGCGTCTTCCTGCTCTGGATCGGCATCGCCGCCCTTTTGATCGGCGCCGTCTCGATGCTGCTCTGGGACATTGCCTTCTGGGTCTGGCAGGTGCAGGTCTTGGCCTTCCTGCTGCTTTCGCTCGTATCGGCTTATGTGGGCAAGAAGATCATCCGCGGGCGCGGAGATGTTTCCGACCAGCCTCTCCTCAACCGGCGCGGCGAACAGATGATCGGCCGCACGGCGACGCTTGCCGAGCCGATCCGCGAAGGCCGTGGCCGCATCCAGCTCGGCGATACGCTGTGGCGGGTTTCGGGACCAGATTTGCCGGCCGGCGCCCGCGTCCGCGTCACCGGCGCGGCCGAAACCGACCTCGAACTGACCGTGGAAGCAATCCTCTAAGCCACGTCGCGTCTCATTGGATTCGCTGCGCTCGGTGGGCGGTAACCATTCGAAAAATCGCCAGCACCAGGAAGTGATCCTGATAAACGGTTTGCCTTCAAGCGGCGTCAGGCTGCCCCGATCCGCAGCAGGTCGTGCAGATGGACGAGGCCCACCGGCCGACCGGCCTCGACGACGATCAACGCTGTGATCGCCGATGAGTTGATCACCTGCAGGGCCGTCGCAACCAGCGTTTCAGGCCCGATCGCCTTCGGGCTCCGTGTCATGATCTCGTCCACGGTCATGTTGAGCAGGTCGCGCCCGATCTGACGCCTGATGTCGCCGTCGGTGACGATGCCGGCCAGCGAACCGTCTTCGCCGGTTACCGCCACGCAGCCGAAGCCTTTTCGCGACAGCTCCTCGATCGCCGAGCGCACGCCGGTTCCGGATGCCACCAGCGGCACCTCGTCCCCCATATGCATGATCTCGCGAATCTGGGTGAGGTTCGCCCCAAGCTGTCCGCCCGGATGGAAGGTGCGGAAATGATCGGGCGTGAAGCCGCGCGCCTCCAGCAGCGCGATGGCGAGCGAGTCGCCCATGACCAGCTGCAACAGGGTCGATGTCGTGGGCGCCAGTCCGTGCGGACAGGCCTCCGGCGCGCGTGGTAGCGCCAGCACGACATCGGCCGCGCGCGCCAGCGCCGATTTCGTGCCCGCCGTCAGCGCAATCAACGGAATCGAGAAACGCCGCGAATAGGCGATGATGCCTTTCAGTTCGGCGCTCTCTCCTGACCATGACAGGGCGATGATGGCGTCGTCGGCCGCGATCATGCCGAGATCGCCATGGTTGGCTTCGGCGGGGTGGACGAAGAAGGCCGGGGTGCCGGTCGAGGCCAGCGTCGCCGCAATCTTGGAGCCGATATGTCCGCTCTTGCCGACGCCGGTGACGATGACCCGGCCTTCGATGCCGGCGAGGATGTCGACGGCATGGGCGAAAGGCTCGGCCAATTCGGCTTCCAGCGCAGTCACAAGCGCGTCAAGCCCGGCGCGTTCGATGGACACAGTCCGAAGACCGGACTCGATCGAGGCGCGGCCATCTGGCTTTTTCTTCTTCAGCGATCCAGCATGCATGGCTTTTGCGCTTACCGCTTTGGCCGCCTTGTGTCCAACCCTATCGTCAGCTCGCGAAGCCGCGCACACCATAATGGCAGCGGCTTTCAACCCTCCGTTAACCATCGCCGTTTACGGTTCGGTAAGTATGGCGCGTGCGCCGAAGCAGTGGTGAACATGTCACGGGCCCAGCCTGAACGAAAATGCGGTCGGAACGGCTCGGCGCCATGCGTGCTGCTGCTGGCTACCGGCATTTTTGCCTGGACCCAGCCTTCTGTGCTCTACGCTCAGGATAGCGGCCTGCGCGGCTCGATGGCCGATCCGCTGCGCCTCTATGGCAGCCAGACGGCGGCGCAAGGCGCCTCGGCGGACCCCCAGGCAGCCCTACCCGACACGATGGCCGCCCCGCCCTATCAGCCCGTCAGCCCCGGAGCGACCCCTGACCCATCCGGTGATCCGGCGACAGCGGAAGCGCCCGAGGACCCGTTGGCGGCTTTCGACGACGCTGGCACGGCACCCGTTCCACAGCGCCGTCCCTCTTCCCGCACGAGCGATGAGGCTGCCCTTGACGCCGAGAACAGGACAGGCTCGGTCGGCAGCACCGCTACAGCGGCAGAAAATGCCGACGAGGCTGCCGAAGAAGAGAATGAGAACCACAACATCCGCGCCGGCACGGTGGATTCGGAATTCCGTGAGCCGCTCGATCCTGGCGCCGAACGCACCGGCTCGATCGACGGCCGGGCGGCAAGGCGCGACGAGGACCCGTTTGCGCCGGTCGGCATCCGCTTCGGCAGCTTCGTCCTGAAGCCGACGCTGGAGGAAGGCATCACCGCCAGCTCCAACGCCAGTTCCAGCAATGGCGGCAAGCCCGGCGTGCTGTCGGAGTCCACGCTTCGTTTCGAGGCCGCCTCCGACTGGGAGCAGAATTCGGCACTCATCACCGGCTACGGCACCTACCGCAAGTCGCTGTCGGGCGAGGAAATCGAGGAAACCAAAGGCCGCATCGACGGTACGCTGAACATCGACCTGAGCAAGGAGCTTCGCGCCATCGCCAAGCTCGGTTACGAGCGCGCACCGGAATCGGCCTCGTCGCCGGTGATCATCTCGGGGACCGCTTCACAGCCGCTGCGGCAAACCTTCGACGGCAGCCTCGGACTGGAAAAGGATGTCGGCAAATTGCGTTTCGGCGTCACCGGCGCCGTCGAACGCGAGGAATATGGCGACGCCGAGCTTTCCATGGGCGGAACGCTTTCGCAGAAGGAGCGCAACTTCACGCTCTATTCGACCCGACTGCGCGGCGGCTACGAGATTTCCCCGGCGCTGACGCCGTTCGCCGAGCTGGAGCTCGGCCGCCGCGTCTACGACATGCGCGCCGACCTCAACGGCTACGAACGCTCCGCCACGCGCGTCGGCGGCCGCGCCGGCGTCGAGCTGGACATGGGCGAGAAGCTCGGCGGCGAATTCTCCGCCGGCTGGCTCCGGGAAACGCTGGACGACGACAGGCTCGACCCGGTGTCCGGCGCGACCCTCAACGCCGATCTGCGCTGGTCGCCGGAACGCGGCACGACCGTCGGCCTCAACGGCACAACTACGGTCGAAGGCACCACCAGCGCCGGCGAGAGCGGTTCGATCCTCTATTCGAGCCGCCTCTCCGTCGAGCGCGAAATCCGCGCCAACCTGACCGGAACCGCCATTCTCGGCGCCGACTGGCGCGACTATGTCGGCTCCAACGGCCACGATCTGACGCTGAGCGCCGAGGCCGGACTGACCTGGTGGATCAACCGCTATGTCGGCCTGACGACCCGGGCGCGCCATGAGCGGCTGAAGAGCAATTTGCCGGACCGCGACGCCACCACCAACAGCATCTTCGTCGGCATGAAGCTGCAGCGTTAGGCATCGCGCCCATCAGAACCCGTTGATGCTAGCAATTTTCGAATTTAACCCCCACCCCTAACTCCTCCCCTCAAGGGAGGGGAATTATGCACGCGATGCGGCACGAACCGTCCACGTCTGACGCCGAGCGATAATGCAGCGAAATCCCCTCCCCCTTGAGGGGAGGGTTAGGGGTGGGAGTAAATGGCCGGGGCACTCCGCCGATCTCACTCGGCTGCGGTCTTGCGGGCTTCCGGCTTCAGCTCGTTCAGCAGCGTGCGGATGACGTCGGCCATGCTATCGTTCATGTCGCTGCGCGACAGCGCGAAGGCGACATTGGCCTCGACGAAGCCTTCCGGCGATCCGCAGTCGAAGGTCCGGCCCTGATAGTGGTAGCCGTAGAAGCCATGCTGCTGGTGCAGCTTGAGCATGGCGTCGGTGAGCTGGATCTCGTTGCCGGCGCCCTTTTCCTGGCTTTCCAGGATGGAGAATATCTCCGGCTGCAGGATATAGCGGCCGTTGATGTAGAGGTTGGACGGCGCCGTGCCCTTCGCCGGCTTCTCCACCATCCTGGTGATGTTGAAGCCCGTATGCGCGTCATCGCCGCGCCCGACGATACCGTATTTATGGGTTTCGGCGGGATCGCACTCCTCGACGGCGATGATGCTGCCGCCGGTCTTTTCGTAAAGGTCCACCATGTTCTTCATGCAGCCATGGTCGGGCAGCGTGATCATGTCCGGCAAAAGCAGCGCGAAAGGCTCGTTGCCCACCAGTTCGCGCGCGCACCACACGGCATGGCCGAGGCCGAGCGGTTCCTGCTGGCGGGTGAAGCTTGTCTGGCCGGCCATCGGCTGCAATTCCTGCAGTTTGGCGATCTGGCCGTCCTTGCCGCGCTGCGCCAGCGTGTGGTTCAGCTCGAACTGGATGTCGAAATGGTCCTCGATGACCGCCTTGTTGCGGCCGGTGACGAAGATGAAATGCTCGATGCCGGCTTCGCGCGCCTCGTCGACGACATACTGGATGACCGGCCGGTCCACGACGGTCAGCATTTCCTTCGGAATGGCCTTGGTGGCGGGCAGGAACCGCGTCCCCAGGCCTGCGACGGGGAAAACTGCCTTGCGAACTTTTCTCATGTGCCAATTATCCGTTTGAGCTCGATGGAGTAACCTGAATACGGGACATTATCACGCCGAAATTGAAGAATAGCGAATGCACGATCGATATCGTGCAGCGACAAAGGCGTGAGCAGGCTTTTTGTTCCACGAAACACCATGGTAAACTAATTGCTAACCGGCTTCGGCGATGAATGATCTTCCTGCGATGAAGAAGGAGGAAAAAATGTCCGCTCGCACCGCCGCTCAGCGCTTGACCGGCTTCGCTGTCGCCGCCGGCCTTTCGCTCGCCTTTATCCTGCCGAGCGGCACCGCCCAGGCCGATGCCGGCTTCCGCAACTGGATCGCCAGTTTTCGTTCCACCGCCATGCAGAGCGGCGTCTCCGGCGCCATCTACGACCGCGCCTTCCGCGGCATCAGCGATGTCGACGCCGAAGTGCTGGAAAAGGCGCGCTATCAGCCCGAATTCAAGTCTCCCGCCTGGGACTATTTCGACAACCGCGTGCACGAGGATTCGATCGCCAACGGTCGCGCCATGGCGCGCAAGTGGAAGCCGTGGCTCGACCGCATCGAGCAGCGCTTCGGCGTCGACCGCTATGTCCTTCTCGCCATCTGGTCGATGGAATCGAACTATGGCGAAATCCTCAAGCGCGACGACGTCATGCGCAGCGTCGTTCGCTCTCTCGCGACCCTCGGCTATGCGGACAAGAAGCGGTCGAAATACGCCCGAACCCAACTCATCGCCGCGCTGAAAATCCTCCAGACCGGCGACATCGACGAAAGCCATCTCAGCGGCTCCTGGGCCGGCGCCATGGGCCACACGCAGTTCATCCCGACCAGCTATCAGGCCTACGCGGTGGATATCGACGGCAACGGCAAGCGCGACATCTGGAATTCGGTGCCCGACGCGCTGGCCACCGCCGCCAACCTTCTGCGCAAGAACGGCTGGCAGGCCGGCAAGACCTGGGGCTACGAGGTCAAGCTTCCGGAAGGCCGGAAATTCCCGTCCGGCTCGATGTCGCTGGCCAAATGGCAGGCGATTGGTGTGACGCGCGCCAGCGGCAAGGCATTCCCGCACCCGTCCGACCGCGCCGAACTGAAACTGCCGGGCGGCAGGAGCGGCCCCGCCTTCCTCGTCGTCAAGAATTTCTCCGTCATCAAGCGCTACAACAACGCCGACAAATACGCCTTCGCCGTCGGTCTTCTTGCCGACGAAATCGCCGGCTATGGCGGGCTGGTCAACGACTGGAACCGGCCTTTTACCAAGCTGACTTTCGTCGAAAAGCAGGAATTGCAGCAGCGTCTTGCCGATCATGGCTATTATACCGGCAAGTTCGACGGCAAGATCGGCGACGGGTCGAAGGCCGCCATCATGTCCTTCCAGGCTCAGGCGGGCTTGACCCAGGACGGGCATCCGAGCATGGAAGTGCTCAACTGGCTGCGGAAGAAATAGTCCCGGCAGGAGGAATTGGTTGAGATCGGCGCGTATCCGAAAAATCGCTTTCCGCGTGCCGATCCTGCTTTTCGCCGCAGCCGTGCTGGCAGCCGCCATTGTCGCGGCTTTCGAAGCCCCCGCCCTCGCCCAGGAACGCGACTATTATCGCCCGTGGTCGCTGCGCGATCTGCTGTTCCCACGCCGCAATGAATTCCCCGAACCGCCGCCCCCGCCGAGGCCGAAGGCCAAGGCGAAGGTTCGCAAGGCAGCCCCCGTCGAGCCGAAAGTTCCGGTCGTGGAAAAGGCGGCCGACGCGCGGACCGTCCTGGTCGTCGGCGACTTCATGGCCAGCGGCCTGGCCGAGGGGCTCGATGCCGTCTTCGCCGAGAATGCCGCGATCCGGATATCCGACCGGGGCAAGGGTTCGTCCGGTCTCGTGCGGGACGATGTCTTCGATTGGCCGGGCGGCATCAAGGCGCTCATCGAGACTGAAAAGCCGGCTGTCGTTCTGGTCATGATCGGCTCCAACGATCGCCAGCAGATGAAGGTCGGCGACACTCGCGAACCGGCGCGCAGCGCAGGTTGGACCAAGGAATACGAGACACGCGCGGCAGCGTTGGGCGAAGCGATTTCATCGACGAAGGTGCCTTACCTGTGGGTCGGCATGCCGGCCTTCAGGGTCGGTAACATGACCTCCGACATGCTGGCCTTCAATGACATCTACCGCTCGGCGGCCGAAACCGCCGGCGGCGAGTTTGTCGATGTCTGGGACGGCTTTGTCGACGAGGACGGCGTCTTCGTCAGCACCGGTCCCGACATTAACGGCCAGCCGGTGCGGCTGCGTTCCGACGACGGCATCAACATGACCCGCGCCGGCAAACGCAAACTCGCCTTCTATGCCGAAAAGCCGCTGATGAAACTGCTGGGCATTTCTTCGCCGGCGGGCGCCGCCCCGGCGCTTCCGGAAATTTCCCCGACCGGCAAACCCGCCGAGCCGTTCGTGCCCGCCGCGGTGGACCGCACGCCGCCGATTTCCCTGAACGACCCGGCGCTGGATGGCGGGGCCGAACTGCTTGGCGCCGAACCGGTCGGCAAGACCGAACAGCCTTCACTGGCGAAGAAGCTGGCGGAAAACCCGTCACCCGGCCGGGCTGACGATTTCTCATGGCCGCCCAGGCAGCCGCCCGCCCGGACGGCTGCCACGTCAGGCGACAAAACGACGGCGATCAGACGTTAGAAATCAGTTGCCCTGCGTCTCCGGGATGATGACCGGCGGGCCGTGCTACATCGGGCCACCAAACCTTCGAGTGCCCCTCCGGCCCTTCGGGCCACCTCCCCCGCTTCGCAGGGGAGGATTGCAGCGGCGAAGCCGGCACGCCCTTAATCCTCCCCCGTTTTACGGGGGACGTGGCCCGAAGGGCCGGAGGGGGCATGGTTCGCGGAGCCCACGCTGCGCTTATGCTTGGCCGGATGACGGCCAATGCTCAGCGCGGCAGGACCGACGCGCCCATCAGCGCCTCGTCGATAGACCGTGCCGCCTGCCGGCCCTCGCGGATCGCCCAGACCACCAGCGACTGGCCGCGCCGCACGTCGCCGGCGGCGTAGAGCTTGTCGACATTGGTCCTGTAGTCGCGATCGTTGGCGCCGACGTTCCGCGACCGGCGGCTGTCGGTAGCGACGTCCAGCGAACCCTCCAGCTCAGAGAGCACACCGGCGCCCAGAGGCCCGGCGAAGCCGATGGCGATGAAGGCGAGATCGGCGCGGATGACAAATTCCGTGCCTGCGACCGGCTTGCGCTTCTGATCGACTTCGCAGCAGCGGACACCGGTCAGTTCGCCGTCCTCGCCGATGAATTCGAGCGTCGCCACCTGGAACTCGCGCTCCGCGCCCTCGGCTTGGCTGGACGAAGTCCGCATCTTGGTCGCCCAATACGGCCACACGGCGAGCTTGTCTTCCTTTTCTGGCGGCTGCGGACGAATGTCGAGCTGGGTGACGCGCACCGCGCCCTGGCGGAACGCCGTGCCGACGCAGTCGGATGCGGTGTCGCCGCCGCCGACCACCACGACATGCTTGCCGCTGGCGAGGATCGGCTTGGACGGCCATGCGACGGACTGGATATCCTCGCCGCCGACGCGCTTGTTCTGCTGCACCAGATAGGGCATGGCGTCGTGAACGCCTTCGAGATCGTCACCGGGAATGCCGGCCGGACGCGGGGTTTCGGAGCCGCCGCAATAAAGCACGGCGTCGTAGTCCGAGAGCAATTCCGCCACCGGCTTGTCGACGCCGACATTGACGCCGCAGAAGAAAGTGACGCCCTCGCCGCTCATCTGCTCGACGCGGCGGTCGATATAGTGCTTCTCCATCTTGAAGTCGGGAATACCGTAGCGCATCAGCCCGCCCGGCCGGCTCTCGCGCTCATAGACATGAACCTCGTGCCCCGCACGGCCAAGCTGCTGCGCCGCCGCCATGCCGGCCGGACCGGAGCCGATGATTGCGACGCGCTTGCCGGTCTTCTTCTCCGGCGGATAGGGCCGGATGTGCCCGGTCTCGTAGGCCTTGTCGGCGATCGCCTGTTCCACCGTCTTGATCGCGACCGGAATGTCCTCGAGGTTCAGCGTGCAGGCTTCCTCGCAGGGCGCGGGGCAGATGCGGCCGGTGAATTCGGGAAAATTGTTGGTCGAGTGCAGGTTGCGGATCGCCGCGTCCCAGTCGCCGCTGTAGACGAGGTCGTTCCAGTCAGGGATCTGGTTGTGGATCGGGCAGCCGGTCGGCCCATGGCAGAACGGAATGCCGCAATCCATGCAGCGCGCGGCCTGTTTCTCGACCTCTTTGTCCGACATCGGCAGCGTGAATTCGCGGAAATGGCGAATGCGGTCGGAGGCCGGCTGGTACTTGTGAACCTGCCGGTCGATCTCGAGAAATCCTGTAACCTTGCCCATAGTGAGTTCCAACTTGCCTGGTATTCAACGTTCAGGGCTGTGACGACAGCCAATTTTCTGTTCTCAGTCCGGGGATACGAAGGAATATCCGGTCGTCCGACACCAGGATTGCGTCCAACGCCTCAGCGTGAGCTGCAATCAGGAGGTCATTCTGACTAACTGTGAGGCCGATACTCTCCGTCTCATTCCGTATGCGGGCGTAGTTCCCCTCGGCTGGTTGCGAGAAGGGCTCAACACGTAAGACCGGTTCGATCTGCGCAAACTGCGTAGCCAATCGCTTCGATCCCGATTTGCCGATCCCATACCTGATTTCCGCCACCGCAATTATGCTCGTGCAAACCTTCTCCGCGCCAATCCTCTGCAGGTGCTGAGCCACGGCACCCCTCGGAAACTTCATCAAAGCTGAGACAATGTTTGTATCCAGAAGATAGGTCATCACCGCTCGGTTTTGTTCAGGTCGAAGGGTTCCGGCGGATAATCCTCTATCTCAGGCAACCAATCCTCCTCCGGCAGCGGCTCCAAAGTGGCCAATACCTCCAGAAGGGTCGGCTTCTTTCTGACCGGCTCTATCGTCAGTTTACCCTCGTCATCCCGACTGATCAGAACTTCCTCTCCCTCAAATTCAAATTCCTTCGGTATCCTCACGGCCTGGCTGCGCCCATTGCGAAACAGGCTCGCAGTGCGAACATCTTTGTCATGAGCATTCATGCGCGCCTCCTATGGCATATGCTTAAGCATATGCCATAGGTTCGACTCAATCAATAAACCTATTCCGCCGCCACGTTCATCCGCGAGCGTTCCATCTCCTGCAACGCCCGGCGGTATTCGACCGGCATGATCTTGCGGAATTTCGGCCGGTAGCTGGCCCAGTTGTCGAGGATTTCCCTGCCGCGCGTCGAGCCCGTGTAGTGCACATGGTTCGAGATCAGCTGGTAGAGGCGCTCCTCGTCATGGCTGGTCATGTCGCCGGTGACGTCGACGCGGCCCTTGTGATCGAGGTCGCCACCATGATGCAGCAGCTTCTCCATCAGATCGTCCTCTTCCGGCACCGGCTCGAGCTCGACCATCGCCATGTTGCAGCGTTCGGCGAAGTCACCCGCCTCGTCCAGCACATAGGCGACGCCGCCGGACATGCCGGCCGCGAAGTTGCGGCCGGTCTGGCCGATGACGACGACGATGCCGCCGGTCATGTACTCGCAGCCATGGTCGCCGACGCCCTCAACGACGGCGGCCGCGCCTGAGTTGCGCACGGCGAAGCGCTCGCCGGCGACGCCGCGGAAGTAGCACTCGCCTTCGATCGCGCCATAGAGCACCGTATTGCCGACGATGATGGACTCCTCGGCGACGATCTTCGCTTCTTCCGGCGGACGGATGACGATGCGGCCGCCCGAAAGGCCCTTGCCGACATAGTCGTTGCCGGCGCCGACGAGATCGAACGAGACGCCCCGCGCCAGGAAGGCACCGAAGGACTGGCCGGCGGTGCCGGTCAGCTTCACCGAGATCGTATCCTGCCGCAGGCCCTTGTGCTTGTAACGCTTGGCGACTTCGCCCGACAGCATCGCGCCGGCGGAACGGTCGACGTTGCGGATCGGCAATTCGATCTCGACCGGCTGGCGCGAATCCAACGCTGGCGCGGCCAGTTCAATCAGCTTGCGATCCAGGATGTCGTCGATCGGATGCTTCTGACGCTCCGTCCAGCGCGTCGCCTCCGGCGGCGCGTCGGGCTTGTGGAACATCTTCGAGAAGTCCAGCCCCTTGGCCTTCCAGTGGCGCACGACTTCGCGCTTTTCCAGAAGGTCGCTGTCGCCGACGATCTGGTCGAGGTGCGTGAAGCCCATTTCGGCCAGCAGCTCGCGCACTTCCTCCGCCACGTAGAAGAAGAAGTTGATGACGTGCTCGGGCGTGCCCTTGAAGCGCTTGCGCAGCACCGGATCCTGCGTCGCCACGCCGACCGGGCAGGTGTTGAGATGGCACTTGCGCATCATGATGCAGCCGGCTGCGATCAGCGGCGCGGTCGAGAAGCCGAACTCATCGGCCCCCAGCAGCGCTCCGATGATGACGTCGCGGCCGGTGCGCAGGCCGCCGTCGACCTGCAGGGCGACGCGCGAACGCAGGCCGTTCAGCACCAGCGTCTGGTGCGTCTCGGCGAGCCCCATCTCCCACGGGCTGCCCGCGTGCTTGAGCGAAGTCAGCGGCGAAGCGCCGGTGCCGCCGTCATAGCCGGAAATGGTGATGTGGTCGGCGCGCGCCTTGGCGACGCCCGCCGCCACCGTGCCGACGCCGACTTCCGACACCAGCTTGACCGACACGTCGGCTGCGGGGTTGACGTTCTTCAGGTCGAAGATGAGCTGGGCCAGATCTTCGATCGAATAGATATCGTGATGCGGCGGCGGCGATATCAGGCCGACGCCGGGCGTCGAGTGCCGCACCTTGGCGATGGTGGCGTCCACCTTGTGGCCGGGCAACTGCCCGCCTTCGCCCGGCTTGGCGCCCTGCGCCACCTTGATCTGCATCATGTCGGAATTGACGAGATATTCGGCGCTGACGCCGAAGCGGCCAGACGCGATCTGCTTGATCGCCGAGCGCTCCGGATTTGCGCCACCGCCGGGCAGCGGCAGGTAGCGGTCCGGCTCCTCGCCGCCCTCGCCGGTGTTGGACTTGCCGCCGATCCTGTTCATGGCGACGGCCAGCGTCGTATGCGCCTCGCGGCTGATCGAACCGAACGACATGGCGCCGGTAGAGAAGCGCTTGACGATCTCCGCCGCCGGCATCACCTCCTCGAGCGCGACCTTGCTGCGGCCGGTTTCCTCCGCCGTCTTGATCCTGAACAAGCCGCGGATCGCCTGCGCCCGCGCCGTTTCGCTGTCGATCTGCTGCGAATATTCCTTGAACGTGCTCCACGATCCCTGGCGCACCGCGTGCTGGAGCGAGGCGACCGCGTCGGGAGACCACATATGCGCCTCGCCGCGCATGCGGAACATGTATTCGCCGCCGACCTCCAGCCCGTTGCGCAGGATCGGATCGTCGCCGAAAGCCGAGCCGTGGCGCTGCACGGTCTCTTCCGCGACCTCTTCCAGCCCGACGCCCTCGATCAGCGTCGCGGTGCCGGTGAAATACTTGCCGACGAAATCGGACCGCAGCCCGACGGCATCGAAAATCTGCGCGCCGCAATAGGACTGGTAGGTCGAGATGCCCATCTTGGACATGACCTTCAGCATGCCCTTGCCGAGCGACTTGATATAGCGCGACACCACTTCCGAGACATCGACCTCCGCAGGCATCTCGCCGCGCTTGTGCATGTCGAGCAGCGTGTCGAAGGCGAGATACGGGTTGATCGCCTCGGCGCCGTAGCCGGCAAGGCAGCAGAAATGATGCACCTCGCGCGGCTCGCCCGATTCCACGACGAGGCCGACCGAGGTGCGCAGGCCCTTGCGGATCAGATGATGATGCACCGCCGCCGTCGCCAGCAGCGCCGGAATGGCGATACGGTCCGGCCCGAGCTGGCGGTCGGACAGGATGACGATGTTGTAGCCGCCGGCGACCGCCGCCTCGGCGCGCTCGCACAGCCGGTCGATGGCGCCCTGCATGCCGCCGGCGCCCTCGGTGGAGCTGTAGGTGATGTCGATGGTCTTGGTGTCGAACCGGTCCTCGGTGTGGCCGATGGAACGGATCTTCTCAAGGTCGCCATTGGTCAGGATCGGCTGGCGCACCTCCAGCCGCTTGCGGCGCGAGGAGCCGACCAGGTCGAAGATGTTCGGACGCGGCCCGATGAAGGAGACGAGGCTCATCACCAGTTCCTCGCGGATCGGATCGATCGGCGGGTTGGTGACCTGGGCGAAGTTCTGCTTGAAATAGGTGTAAAGTAGCTTCGACTTGTCCGACATCGCCGAAATCGGCGTGTCGGTGCCCATCGAGCCGACCGCTTCCTGCCCCGTCGTCGCCATCGGCGACATCAGCAGCTTCACGTCCTCCTGCGTATAGCCGAAGGCCTGCTGCCGGTCGAGCAGCGACACATCGCGGCGCAGCTCGCGCGGCGCGACGGCGTTGAGGTCCTCAAGGATCAGCTGGGTGTTGGACAGCCACTTCTTGTAAGGATGCTTTGTCGCGATCTCCGACTTGATCTCCTCGTCGGAAACGATGCGGCCCTTTTCCAGATCGATCAGAAGCATGCGGCCAGGTTGCAGCCGCCACTTCTTGACGATCTTCTCTTCCGGCACCGGCAAAACGCCGGCCTCGGACGCCATGATGACGCGGTCGTCGTCCGTGACAATGTAGCGGGCTGGTCTCAGGCCGTTGCGGTCGAGCGTCGCGCCGATCTGCCGCCCGTCGGTGAAGGCCACCGCGGCCGGACCGTCCCACGGCTCCATCAGCGCCGCGTGATACTCGTAGAAGGCCTTGCGGTCGTTATCCATGAGCTTGTTGCCGGCCCAGGCCTCCGGGATCAGCATCATCATCGCATGGGCCAGGCTGTAGCCGCCCTGCGTCAGGAACTCGAGCGCGTTGTCGAAGCAGGCGGTGTCCGACTGCCCCTCATAGGAGATCGGCCACAGCTTCGAGATGTCGTTGCCGAACAGCTCGGAATCGACCGACGCCTGCCGCGCCGCCATCCAGTTGACGTTGCCGCGCAGCGTGTTGATCTCGCCATTGTGCGCGACCATGCGGTAGGGGTGCGCCAGCTTCCACGACGGGAAGGTGTTGGTCGAGAACCGCTGGTGGACAAGAATCAGCGCCGTTTCGAAGCGCGGATCCTTCAAATCCTTGTAGTAGGCGCCGACCTGATAGGCCAGGAACATGCCTTTGTAGACGACGGTGCGCGAGGACATCGACACGCAGTAGGAACCGATGTCGCGCTTGCCGTGCTCGTCATAGATGCGGCCGGAAATGACCTTGCGCAAGATATAGAGCCGCCGCTCGTACTCGTCGTCATTGTCAATCTCCGCCGGCCGGCCAAAGAAAACCTGCTGATGGAAGGGTTCCGACGCCGCGATATCGGGCGCCTTGGACAAAGACGAATTGTCGACCGGCACATCGCGGAAACCGATAACCGGAATGCCTTCCGACTGAGCCGCTTCGCGGATGATCGTCTCCACATGCGCGCGGACCTCCGCGTCGTGCGGCATGAACCAGTGGCCGACCGCATAGTGGCCGGCCTTGGGCAGTTCGATGCCCTTGGCCGCCATTTCTTCGCGGAAGAAGCGGTCGGGAATCTGCACCAGCACGCCGGCGCCATCGCCCATCAGCGGGTCGGCGCCGACAGCGCCGCGATGCGTCAGGTTCTCAAGCACGAACAGCCCGTCCTCGACGATGCCGTGCGACTTCACGCCCTTCATGTTGGCGATGAAGCCGACGCCGCAGGCGTCGTGCTCATTGCGCGGATCGTAGAGACCCTGCGCTGCAAGGCCGTTGTCGGTTCGCAGGATGCGTTTGACGGCGGCCGCTTTCGTCTGCGCGGCCGGCACAAGATCCGTCGTCACAGATGGCGTCACGTCCGTCATCGTCCTGTCCTCCGTTCCACGCCGCTCAGGCGCTTGGGCTGTGGGAAGCGAATGCTTCCCTTTTCATCCATGCACGTCTTGCTGAATCACTGCCCCGACTGCCGGGCCCGGGCGTAGCGCCACCCCTCGGGACAGCGATGTCGGTCCATATAGCACTCGCGGCAAAACCGGACAGGTGTCGAACACCGACCCGGCACGATCTCGCAAAATAAATAAGACAGCATTACTGTCCTAAATTCATATTGCAGAATTCGCCCTTTGCTACAAGACCGATTCACAAAAATCACGCCCCTGTCACGACATAAAATGTCCCAAAAATTGGACTCTCGATATTTTTCGTGCGCGTCTCCGATGGTGTTCATTTTTTGGGATTTATGGGCCGCGAACGCCGTCCTCTGACCCCCATACAGGCCACATTTGCCGGCCCTTGCTAAATGCGCACGAAGCTGGTCAACCTCGCCGGTCCCTGCAACAGATCGATGACCATGTTCTTCGCTTCCGACAACTGGGCCGGCGTTCATCCCGCCATCGCGCAAGCGCTGTCCGCCAACTCCACCGGCTTCTCCGCCGCCTATGGCAATGGCGAACTGGACAGGGCAGTGGCCGAACGGTTCAACGAGATTTTCGAGCGCGAAGTCGCCGTCTTCTTCGTCGCCACCGGAACCGCGGCCAATGTACTGTCGCTGGCCGCTTACAACCGGCCGGGCGGTATCGTCTTCTGCCACCGCGAAGCGCATGTCATCGAAGACGAGTGCGGCGGGCTGGAATATCTGAGCGGCGCGCGTCTGCAGGCGGTCGACGGAAGTTTCGGCCGCATCGATCCGGACAGGCTGGAACAGGCTTTGAGCCGCTATGAACCGGAATTCGTCCATGCCGGCCGATCCATGGCCATCACCATCACCCAGTCGACGGAAGCCGGCACCGTCTATGCGCTCGACGACATCGAAGCGATCTCCGCGCTGGCCAAGCGCCACCGCCTGCCGCTTCACATGGACGGCGCGCGTTTCGGCAACGCGCTGGCCGCGCTGAGAACCACCCCGGCCGAGATGACATGGAAACGCGGCGTCGACATCCTGTCCTTCGGCGGCACCAAGAATGGCTGCTGGTGCGCCGAAGCCGTGATCCTGTTCGACACCGGCCTGGCGCGCGAGATGGCGTTCCTGCGCAAGCGGGCGGGGCAGCTCTTGTCCAAGTCTCGCTTCGTCGCCGCGCAGTTCGATGCCTATCTGAAGGACGGTCTCTGGCTGCAAACGGCCAGCCATGCGAACGCCATGGCCGCGAAGCTGGCGGCGGCGCTTGAGAATTCGCCGGCTTCCCGTCTGGCCTGGCAGCCGCAGACGAACGAGGTTTTCGCAGTCATCGAGAGAGAAGCCGCGGCGAGGCTGCGCGCAGCGGGCGCTACCTTCTATGACTGGCAGCCTCCGCATGGTTTCGACAGGGAAATCGCCGCAAATGAGGCGCTCTATCGTTTCGTAACCAGTTTCGCCACAACCGATGCCGACGTGGAACGCTTCCGGGACGCCATAAAGTGATTGTGCTGGGGCAGGATTAAGGTCTGTCAGCCGACCGTCAGGCAAAAAAAGCGGCGCCTTGCGGCGCCGCTTCCGTCTCGAGAGAGGAGACCGGTCAGTTCGCGGCTTTCGCCTCGATCTGCCTGGCCTTGGCAGGAGCCGCCGCGATCTCGATCTTGCGGGGCTTCAGCTCTTCGGGAATGTTGCGCTTCAGATCGATGTGGAGCAGGCCGTTCTTAAGCGCCGCGCCGACGACGTCGACATGATCGGCAAGCTGGAAGCGACGGTCGAAAGCGCGCGCGGCAATGCCGCGGTAGAGCACTTCGCTGCCCTCACCGTTGGTCTCGTCCTTGCGTTCGCCCTTAATCGTCAGCACGTTGCGGTGCGCCTCGATCGAGATGTCGTCCTCGGCAAAGCCGGCGACGGCCATCGAGATCCGGTACGAATCCTCGCCCGTGCGTTCGATATTGTAGGGCGGATAGCTCTGGCCACCTTCCGGCTGCGCGAGCGAATCCAGCATGGTGAAAAGCCGGTCGAAACCGACGGTCGATCGATAAAGCGGGGAAAAATCGACATGACGCATGATGTGTTCTCCTGTGAGCAACAAGGTTTGCGTTTGGTCCCGGCGAAATCCTGACGGCATTCCGGACAGACCAGCGGTCCCGACATCGGCGACCGCAGGAGACATTTGGGGGCGGCAATCCCGTGTTTCAAGATTTTTGCGCGTTCTGAACGCGTCGTTCGATGAACGTGAGATGAACCGGCGCTTCGGTCTCCATTCAGACGCGTTCGCCTATCCTGCGACCAACATGGACAAAGCGGCGTACCGACGCGCCGCAGAAGCGAGCCGGGTGTAACGTCCCTTCCTCCCGGATCGACAGAGGCCGGAAGTGCGCATTGAGCGGCTTCCGGCTTTCCTGTTCTGTAACCTTGGGCCTGTTTTCTGGTCCGTTGTCCATCCGACCTTTGCATTTGGCGCGTTTGCTTCTATCACCGGACCTGCGCGCAAACTGGCGTCCCAGCACCGAAACGCCGATGACCGACCTTTTCCACCATACGCCCGGCAATCCGGAGCCGGACAACGCGAGCGGCGGCTTCCTGACGGCGAGCGACGGCCGCAGGATTCGCTATGCCTGCTTTGGTGCGGATACGCGGCCGTTGATGGGCACGGTCATCGTCCTGACCGGCCGCAACGAGTGCATCGAGAAGTACTTCGAAACCATCAGGGACCTCACCGCGAAGGGTTTCGGCGTCGCCACGCTCGACTGGCGCGGACAGGGAGCGTCCGACCGTTTCCTCAAGGACGGCGAACGCGGCTACGTGAAGAGTTTCGACGATTACGTCGCCGATCTCGACCTTCTGTTCGAACAGGTCGTGCTGCCCGACTGCCGCGGTCCCTATTACGTGCTGGCGCATTCGGCCGGCGCGACGGTGGCGCTGCTGGCGGCGCCGCTGCTGGCGAACCGCGTCCGCCGGATGGTGCTGATCGCGCCGTTCCTGGAACTGCCGGGCCAGCCGGTGTCGATCCGGACGGTCCGCTGGGTCACGGCGGTGATGTGCTTTTTCGGTCTTGGCCGTCGCTACGCCGCCTGGGGACCGAGACCGAAACAGACGGCGCCTTTCGAGACCAACAAGTTGACCACCGATCCGGACCGCTACAGGCGCAACACCTTCATCTACGAATCTTTCCCGCATCTGGCGTTGGGCGGCCCAACCGTGCAATGGCTGCACGCCGGCGCGGTTGCATCGCAAACCATCCGGCGCCCGGAATTCATCGCCAGGATCGCCATTCCGACGCTCATCGTCGCGGCCAGCGCCGACGAGGTGGTTTCGACCCGTGCGGTCGCCGAATACGCGGAGCGTATGCGGCTTGGCTCACTGCTGCTTATCCCAGGCACCCGCCACGAAATCCTGCAGGAAGCGGATATCTATCGCGAGCAGCTCATGGCCGCATTCTTCGCCTTCGTTCCCGGAACGGAAGACGTTTCCTAGCCCCGTAACGCCGCCATGGCCGCTTGATGAAGCTCCGGCGTCGCCGCGGCAACCACATCGCCGCCCGCTTCCGCCGGACCGCCTTCGAAAGTGGTAACCACGCCGCCCGCCTGTTCGATGATGGGGATCAGCGCCACGATGTCGTAAGGCTTGAGCCCCGGCTCGGCGACGATGTCCACGTGACCCGCCGCAAGCATGGCGAAGGCATAGCAGTCGGTGCCGTAGCGGGCGAGCTGGACCTGGCTTTCGAACCGGTCATAGCGCCCCCGCATCTCGCCCCTGAACAGCGCCGGCGTGGTGGTGAAAAGCGTGGCGTCCTCAAGGCGCGTCGTCTTGCGTGTCGCCAGTTTACGGCTCCCTCGCGGGCCTTCGTAATGCGATCCCGAGCCGTTGGCGTAGAACAGCTCGCCGATGAACGGCTGCGACATCAGACCGGCCACCGCATCGCCGTCTTCCGTAAGGCCCACCAGCGTGCCCCACACGGGTATACCCGAAATGAAGGCACGGGTACCGTCGATGGGGTCGATGACCCATACGTGATGGCTGGATAGATTGTGATTGCCGTGCTCTTCGCCGAGAATCCCGTGGTCGGGAAACTCCGCCCCGATCAGCGCCCGGATGGCGCTTTCCGCTTCCCGGTCGGCCTCGGTGACGGGGTCGAATCCGCCTGAAAGCTTGTTCGACACCGTTCCTTCGCTGCGGAAGCGCGGCAGCGTCTCGGCCGCCGCGACCTGCGCCAGCCTGCGCATGAATTCTGCCGAAATCTCCAAGATCGCTCTCCCCAGGATGCCGCTGGCGGCGGCGCAGCGCATCCATAATGAACTGTGGTCGCAATGTCACGGATGCTCGCCTGCCGTCGCAGAACCGCGCGGACGCACGAAAATATCGTTCGCCGGGTTGACATTTGTGCAGCGCACAATACGCTGATTGTCGGACAGGTTTTCCTGTCCATGCCCTCCTTGGGCGTTTCCTCCCTAGACTTCGACCGCGTCGTGCAAACGATGCGGTCTTTTTTTGCTGCGCTCTCGGAACACGATAGGAAACGAGCGCCCCGACCGGCACCCTACTCGGCGGCCAGCGGCAGGTCGACGAAATGATGGTCCGGCATCGCCATCATGTCGGCGCAGAAGCGCGTCAGATCGTCAGCCAGCGCATCGAAGCCGGCGGTCTTCTGGAACGTGCACTCGTTCATGTAGAGCCCACGGTTGACCTCGATCTGCAGAGCGTGGAAATGCCGCGCAGGACGCCCGTAATGTTCGGTGATGAAACCGCCGGCATAAGGCTTGTTGTGGACCACCCGGTATCCCATTGCCGAGAGCAGACCGATCGCCGTTTCGGTAAGCGCCGCTGAAGCCGATGTGCCGAAACGGTCTCCGACGATGAAATCCGGCCTGAATCCCGAATCGCCGACGCGGATGCTTGCCGGCATCGAATGGCAGTCGATCAGCACGGCAAAGCCGAACACGGCGTGCGTGCGCGTCAAAAGCCGCTTGAGCGTTTCATGGTAGGGCTTGTAGATCGTCTCTATCCGCGTCACCGCCTCCGCCAGCGGCAAGCGGCCCGAATAGATTTCCAGCCCCTCCCCGACCAGCTTCGGCACGGTGCCCAGCCCGCCGGCGACCCGTGCCGAGCGGATGTTGCAATAGGAAGGAACCGGCTCGGCGAACATGCGCGGGTCGAGCTCCCACGGTTCCCGGTTCACGTCGAGATAGGCGCGCGGAAAATTCGCCGCCAGCATCGGCGCGCCGAGCACAATCGCGCCGCCGAACAGTTCGTCAACATGACAATCCTCCGAGCGGCGGATGGCATTGCTGTCCAGCTTCGCCATGGCAAGAAAACGCTCGGGATAGAACCGGCCGCTATGCGGCGAATTGAAGATGAAGGGAACACGCTGTTCGGCGCCCGAACGAATCTCGAAAGGCGGAACGGCCGAAAAATCCTCCGCTGCCGGTTTCAACGTGAACGTACCCGCAAGAACCACTTTTCCATGGGCCCGAACGTGCCACCTCGGCCTTCCGATGTCCAGCGTTTCAAAGGCGTTGAAAGCGTTGCATCTCAAACAGATCGTGCGCAGCATTCACTTGATGTTTACCGTCCGCTATTCATATACAGGATGGTTAACGGGGCTGTTGATTGGCAGCCTTGATGCCTGATTCGGACGGGACAAAATGGCACGCATTCTTCTGGCGGAAGACGACGACGACATGCGCCGCTTCCTCGTCAAGGCGCTGGAGCGCGCCGGATACCAAGTCAGCGATTTCGACAATGGCGCCAGCGCCTATGAGCGGCTGCGCGAAGAGCCTTTCTCGCTCCTGTTGACGGACATCGTCATGCCGGAGATGGACGGCATCGAACTCGCCCGCCGCGCCACCGAGATCGATCCCGATCTGAAGGTCATGTTCATCACCGGCTTTGCCGCCGTGGCCCTTAACCCGGATTCCAAGGCCCCGAAGGACGCCAAGGTGCTGTCCAAACCCTTCCATCTGCGCGATCTCGTCAACGAAGTCGAGAAGATGCTGCAGGCAGCCTGACGGTTCCTGGCGCGTTCGCCGGGTTCTTTGCCCAGCTCCGCTTTATTTCCCGTCGCCGCTATTGACGTCCCCAAGCAAAAATGGTGTATGCGCGGCTTCGGATGGGCGTATAGCTCAGCGGGAGAGCACTACGTTGACATCGTAGGGGTCCCAAGTTCGATCCTTGGTACGCCCACCATCCAACCTCTTGAAATCGCCGAAGAAAATAGCCCCTCGTAGGGCGAGGTGCGCGGCCCTCCGCGCGCCGGGTCTGTCAGCTTTCGGCCATGCCCGCCGTCTTGCGCGGTTGCCGACTGGCCTCATGCCAGGACCGGGGAAACATTGGAGCCTCAGGGCAGCCTCCTGCAGCAAACAGCCATGCCGACACGATCTTCCGTTGGATACCCGAGCCGGACTGACGGAGCGATCTGGCGAATTCATACAATTAAACTTTTTACGGCTGTTGAAAAAAAGCCTTCATGCTCCGTCCGCCAAAGTGCAGCGTACGCCGTATCGACAATGCCTAGGATGGAGAAGAACTATGCGCAGGTTGCTTTTTGCACTGGCCATCGGGTCCAGTTTTGCCGTTGCCGGCCAGGCCCCGGCCCAGACCGCTAAGGATACCGACGCGGCGCTCGATGCCGCCTTCGGCTCCCACGAACCCTACCGCCACTTTTTCGAAACCTTGCAAAAGGCAGTCGCAGCGGACGACAGGAAAGCCGTAGCCGCCATGGTCGACTACCCGTTTCAGGCGCGGATCAACGACAAGGCCACGAGGCTCAAGGACGCCGCCCATTTTGTCGCGGATTACGAGAAGATCGTGACGCCGAAGGTGAAGCAGGCGGTGGCGAACCAGACCTATGCGACGCTGTTCGCCAACTGGCAGGGTGTCATGATCGGCGACGGAGAGGTCTGGTTTTCCGGAATAGGCGGGAACGACAAGATCAAGATCACCGCGATAAACGATTGAACGAAGCTGGAGGTTGTTATGTTCAGATATTTAATCGCATTGGCGCTCGCTCTCGGCGCGCCGACTTTCGTGCAGCCGGCCAGCGCGCAGTCGACGGTCGAATGCCATTCGCGACACTATCAGTACGACGAATGCTTTGCCGGCCCGCTCAGCAAACCGCAATTGATTCACCAGATGTCGGGCAGTCCCTGCATCCTGAACCGCACATGGGGGTACAACCCCAGGAGCAGGTATATTTGGGTTGCACAAGGGTGCGCCGGCGTTTTTGCGGATGTCGGCGGCTATCACTACGGCCGCGGTGACGACTTCGACCGGAATGCCAGGATGTATGACCATCGTGGACACGATCTCGGCGCCGTCGCCGCCGGAGCCGTTCTGGGCGCCATCATCGAGGGAATGGCGGACGACAAGAAGCACAGCCATCGCCATACGACAAGCAACTACCGTGCCGACGACAGCTACAACGGTTGTCATGGCCTCGGCTGCAAAGTCGACAATCCGGACACGATCGACGACAGGCCGCAGTTCGACAAGAACGGCGAGCCCAATTTCGACACCCACGGCAACTACCAGGGGTGCCACGGCGCAGGCTGCCTCGTCGACGACCCCGACGCAAACTGACGCCGCGCTCGAAAACCGCCGGGGAAATTTGAGCAGGAACCGGCCTGGAGCGCTTCATGGGTTGAATTGAGGCGCTTCAGTTTCGCCGCGCAGACCCTACCGCGCCGCGTTACTACAGCCTTTCCTGCCCGCGCAAAAAAGCCGGCCCTGCAGATCAGGGCCGGCCTTTTCGCATTTGTCTGCCTCGCAGGGTCTATACCGCCTGCGGCACCACGATCGAAATGTCGCCGCCGCGCAGCTTGTGGATCAGATCGTCTTCGCTCTGGGCATCTGCGAGTTCGCAAGCCGCGTACCAATAGAGATTGGCAAGCTCGCGAATGACGAAATTGCGCTCGATCTTCGGATCGTTCTCGACGGCCTGATCGGCGATCTCGCGAACCGTGCGCACGCCATCCACCAAAGGAATGATCTGGTTGACGACGGCCGCGCTGGACGAGATCCCGCGCGGATTGAGCCGTGTGTTCATGATATAGCCGCGCCGCAGATAGTCGCCTTTCACCAGCAGGCGTTCCTCGCTCTTGACGCTCGGATCCATGACCAGAACGGCATCCAGGAAGGCGTGGCGTTCGTCGATGACCGTGCTTTCCTTCAGGATGCGGCTTGCCGCGCCTTGAAGCTCGTGATCGTCGATGAGCGCGATACGCGCGCGCAGGCTCTGCTCGAAGTCCTTCAAATCTTCCGACATCTGGTCGGGAAGGTCGAGGCGGGTCAGCGGGTTGAGTTCGAAACCGCGGCGCTCGCGGCCCGAAATCAGGCGGGCAAAAGCGGACCGTGCGGAGACGCGATCCGGCAAGTTCTGGATGCGGCGCGCATTCCAGAAGATCGAATTGCGCGGGCCTGCAGCGCCGCTGTACATCGCCATGCAGATCTGCCGCAGATCCTCGTACTCGGCCCGGTATTCGCGTTCGTAGAGGTTAAATGCCTCCTCTTCCGTGCAGTCGCCGCGGAAAACGGAGTTGAGGCAGGCGTTGAGGATTTCGGCATGCTGCATGCCCAGGAACACGCCCGTCGAGAAGAGCGGGTCGATGAAGCAGGCGGCGTCGCCGAGGAGCGCAAAGCCCGGACCCCAGAAGCGTTCGCTCTTGTAGGACCAGTCGCGCAGCGTATACGGCCCCTTGGTCATCGTGGCGCCTTCGACCAGCTCCTTGACCTTGTGGGTCTTGGAAATCTTGTCCATCAGCGCTTCGGTCCAGTCGCCTTCCTTCAGGCGCTTATACTCGTCGAGATCGAGAACCGCGCCGACGCTGAGCAGACCGACATGCAGCGGAATCGCCCAGAACCATCCGTCTTCGAAACCTTCGACCAGCGTGTTGCTGGAATCGATGCCCGGCAGGCGGCCGGCATTCTCGAAGTAGCCGTAGACCGCCATGTTGCGGATCTGAGGGTCCCATTCGCGACCACCGAACTTTTCACCCAACACACGCCACTGTCCGCTGGCGTCGATGACGAAACGGCCATGAGCTTCGAACGTATTGCCCGTCTTCCTGCAGCGGACGTTGACGCCGACAATGCGGTCGCCGTCCATGATCGGATCCATGGCCTCGTGCTCGCGATAGACACGCGCGCCGTTCTTGGCCGAGAGATCGAGCAGCAGGTCGTCGAACTCGGGACGGTAGAGCTGATAGGAGTAGCCCGCGCTCGGATTGCCTTCGACGAAATAGACCGTCCAGGGCTCGGCATTGTCGCCCCATACGAAGGTCGTGCCGCGCTTGCGGTTGTATCCGCGCTTGTCCAGTTCCTCTTTGACACCAAGGCGTTCCAACACAGGCACGGCGCTGGGGATAAGCCCCTCGCCAATGTGTTCACGCGGAAATGTCTCGCGCTCAAGCTGGATAACCGAGCGTCCAGCCTTCGACAGCAGGATCGACAAGGCGCTTCCGGCGGGCCCGCCGCCAATGATTACAACGTCGGCTTGCTCACGCATATTCGATGTCATTTGCTCACCCTTGCTTGAAATGCCGACCAGTACGCCGACCAATAATTAAACCAGCTTAGCGACGATCCTGAGACGTGTCCATATTTTTAGATTTTGAATGGAAAACATCGTCTTTGGAACGCTGGCGGTCTTAATCGACCGAGTCTCGGGCAGATGCCGGTGCAACTACCGGCACCGGCCCCATCATTCGAGCGACAGTTCCACCGCGGCGCGGCTTTCGTGCCAGCCCAGAAAGTGCCGCTCTGCGAAGGCAAGCAACAGATAAAGCAAATAGCCGATAAGTGACAAAAGAATGACCGATACCAGAACGATGCCGACATCGGCGGTTTCCTGGCCGAGATTGAGAAGATAGCCGAGACCAGCGCGCGCGCCCATAAGTTCGCCGATAACGGCCGCCGTCACGGCCAGCGTCGCTCCGACCTTCATGCCGGTGAAAAGCAGTGGCAGGGACTGCGGCAATTCTATCCGCAGCAGCCGCTTGAGCGGATTCATGTGCAGTATCTTGGCCAGCGCCAGGAGGTTCGGGTCGATAGACCGCAAGGAACTCAGCATATTGGAAAGCACGGGAAAGAACGTGACGATCGCGACCAGCACGACTTTCGGCGTGGCACCGAGGCCGAGCCAAAGGAGCAGGAGTGGCGCGATCGCTATTTTCGGCGCCGTCTGAACGAAGATGATCAGCGGATTCATTACGATCTCGATGACCGGAACGCGCACGAAAAGCACCGCGGTCAGAACGCCGATAACCGTGCCGATGACGAAACCGAGCACGATTTCATAGAGGGTCACAGGAATATGGCCGAACAGACCGGCCTTCGTGGTCAGGAACCAGGCCTTCTGGGCAAGCGTCCAGGGGTCTGGAACCAGGTAGGTCGGGACTTGGAACAACGCAACCAGCGCCCACCACAGGCAGACGAAGATCCCTATCGACAGAAGAGCACGAAACATGAATTTGCCTACTGTTTCTTTCCGGTTTCGCCCGACGGGGCGGGCGCTGTTGCGTTCAGTTGCGACTAGAGGTCGGCCGGCTTCTCGACGACCATATCCTTGGCGTCGAACGTTCCCGGAATGACCTTGTACTGCACGGCGATGTCGATGTTCTTCTGCCAGTCGGCGATGTTGCCGTAGCCGAAGCCGTTCTTCTCCGTGTCGGGGCTCTGCCAGAGCGTCTTGATGAAGACCTCCTTGATGATCTCCGTGACGAGTTTCTCCTGGCCGGCGAAAGTCGGCGTGTAGTCCTTGATGACCATCGCCACTTCCTTTTCAGGATCGCCGTCGATGATGTGCTTCAGCGCCTTGTCGAGCGCGGTGATGAAGCCCTTCACCTGGGCCTTGTTCGAAGCCAGATACGCTTCGGACGTCACCAGCACGTTGCCGTGGCTGGGCATGAAGTCGTCAGACTTGATCATGCCGACATCGACGCCGTCATTCTTGAGCGCGTAGTAGCGAAGAGCCGAGAAGACGACCGCATCGACCTGGTCCGACTTCAGGGCGTCGATGATCGCACCGGTGCCGACGATCTGGACATTGACGTCTTCGACCTTCTTGCCGATCTGGCTCATCATGACCTGCAGCTGGATGTAGTTCGGGCTGCCGTAGCTGGTCACGGCGACCTTCTTGCCGACGAGGTCGGCAGGCGTCTTGATGCCGCTGGAGTTCTTGAACAGCGTGGCGCCGATACCGCGCTGATAGGTCGAGTGGACGACCTTGACCGGCAGACCGTTGGCGCGGGCGGAAATGACAGAGTCGCCGTTCGGGAAGCCGAACTGCACGTTGCCGGCAGCGATGTTGTTCAGGATGTCGGACGCATTGGCATAGAGAAACTCAACTTCCAGCCCCTGCTCCTTGAAGTACCCGTATTTATCGGCAACGAAGAGCGGCAGATAGTAGGGAACCGCCGCCCCGTCGATCTGGATCGTCACTTTTTCAGCCTTGGCAGCGGTTGCGGCCACTGCCATGACCATCACGAGTGCCAGTGCTTTCAAAGCACTGGTTATTCCCCTCATCATCTTCATTTTGTTACTCCTGTTTCACGTTGGATTGTCGCCGCAATTCATGAGCAAGCGGCAGCTGCGGCTTCGGCGCCGACACGCAGCAGGTCGCGTTGCGTTTTCTCGTAGTCTTCCAGCCAGCCATCGCTCCGGCGATGGGCGTGAACGGCCAGCACCGCGCCGGTCCGGACGCCGAGCGCCTGGCCAACAGCCAGGACAATCTCGGCTTCCATCTCCACGGTATCCGCACCGCGGGCCGCGAACCGGTCGAGGAGCGCCGGGTCGCCAGCGCCGCCCGGGCGGGCTGGGCGGCCCTGGGCGCGATAGTAGCCGTCAGCGGTAATGCACTTGCCCACGCGCCCCGGCAGTTGCCGCGCCCGACGCGCCGCCTCCAGAGCCGCCACCACGCCCTTGTCGGCGCAGGCGCGCTCGGCCGGACCGAGGTAGGCTTTCGCCGCGCCGCTGTTGGGAAGGGCTTCGTCAATCACCAGGAAATCGCCCAGCTTCAGATCCTGCGCCAGCGCCCCGCAGCCGCCTGTGCGAATAGCGACCTCGACGCCAAGAGCGGCAAGCTCCACCATGACGATCTCCGTCGAAGCGCCGCCGATGCCCGTAGAACAGATGCCGATCGGCGTGCCGCCATAAAGTCCGTACCCCATGCGGAATTCGCGGTTCTGGCCGACGATCCGGAAATCGTCCAGGACGCCGGCGGCGAAGTCGACGCGTCCCGGATCTCCCGGCAGGAGAAACGCCTTCGGCACGACGTCGGGCAAGGGTACGTGCGGCGGAATGTTGCCGCGCCACGGCCAGATCGCGCTGCGTTCGATCACCGCCATGACAACAGCCATCTTTCGGTTGTTGCCAGCGACTGGTAGATGAAGATGCCGAGCAGCGAGGTGATGAGCACCATCGCGAACAGCAGCGGCGTCTTGTAGGTCGTGCCGGCAAACACCATCAGGTAACCGAGGCCGGTGCCGCCCGAAAGCCATTCGGCCAGGATGGCGCCGATCGTCGCCTGGACGGCGGCGACCTTGAGGCCGGCGAAGATTTCAGGCACCGCCGAAGGCAGTTCCACTCGCATCAGCTTTTTGCTGCCGCCGAGTTTGAGGATGGCGCAAAGCGAATGGAGATTGGCCGGTACCGAACGCAGGCCGATCGCCGTTCCCACCATCACTGGAAAGAAGACCAGTGAAACGGTCAGAACGATCTTCGAGGTCAGGCCGAGGCCGAACCAGAGGATGAACAGCGGCGCCAGAGCGATCTTGGGCGCCGTCTGGAAGAAGAAGAGATAGGGGCCGATTGCCCTCTCCACGCGCGGCGACTTGCCAAGCAGGACGCCCAGCAGGAAACCGGTCACGGAACCGATCAGAAGCCCCGCGACGATAACGCCGACCGTATGCCCGAGATGCGGCCATATGGTTCCGTCGACGAAAAGCCTGATGAGTTCGGCAAGCACGGCATCCGGCGGCGGCAGGACGAACGGAGGCACCTTGAAGGCAATCACATATCCCCACCACAAGCCCAGAAGGACAAGCGGCGTGGCAAGCCCGAAAACGACACGCAGCTGTTGCTCGCTCATTTCAGTTCTTTCCTGAGCGTGGCGAGCCAGTGATGGAATTCGGGATCGTCCTTGAGCGCTTCCGAACGTCTACGGTTCAGGCCAAGTTCGTGGACGGTGCGGATTCGGCCGGGCCGCGCCGACATGACGGCGACGCGGTCGGACAGATAGGCTGCCTCTTCGATCGAGTGAGTGACGAAGACGATCGTCGAGCCGGTTTCGGCATGGATGCCGAGCAGCTCGTCGTTCAGCCGGTCGCGGGTCAGCAGATCCAGCGCGCCGAAAGGTTCGTCCATCAGCACGATCCGCGGCTTGTAGACGAGCGCGCGGGCAATGGCGGCGCGCTGCCGCATGCCGCCCGACAGTTCCTTAGGCAGCGCCTTGGTGAAGTCGCCCAGGCCCACGAGTGCCAGCATAGCCCTCGATCGTTCTGTGCTTTCCTGCTTACCGATGCCGAGGACGTCGAGCGGAAAGCGCACATTGTCCAGAATGGTCAGCCACGGCAGCAGGACTGGTTCCTGGAAGACGAAACCGATGTCGGCGCCGCTGGACGGTGCACCGTCGCGCCAGTCGAGAGTACCCTCGGTCGGCGTTTCCAGCCCTGCGAGAATACGAAGGAAGGTGGATTTGCCGCAACCGGAAGGCCCGATCAGGCTCAAAAATTCGCCTTCTGCAATATCAATCGTTGTCGGGGTAAGGGCTTCCACGGTCTCGCCATTGCGCGACCGGAAGACCTTGGTGACCCCGTTTGCCCGAACCAATGCGGTCTTTTGAGGTATTACCGATACGTGTTCCAATTTTTCGACAAATCCCCATTCTTGTCTAATTAATGCGAAAAATTCGCAGGTATAATCGTTTAAGTCAAACACTAACTGATTGTCCATCGTGCAACATATGAACAATCGGTTTTCCCAACAGGAGAGTAGCATTTTTCCGGTTTTTTGCCTTGGCAAATCTGTTTTGCCGGCATGAAACTGCCGCTTGCCGCACCGCGCCGCGCGATCGCAGGCCGATCCACCGGAAATTGCGGTTAGAGGCTGGCTACGCGCCATCAAAGTTGATAGCGAGGAGCCTCCGTCAACATTCAGGGGGACCCATGTTCACCAACACCTTTCCCGAGCGCGCGGTGATCTCCGAAACCGTGGCGAAGATGCTGCTCGAGATCAACGCGGTCCACTTTCGCGCCGATCAACCCTACACCTTCACCTCGGGCCTAACGAGCCCGGTCTATATCGACTGCCGCAAGCTTATTTCGTATCCGCGCATTCGTTCGGCGATGATGGACTTCGCCGCTTCCATCATCTTCCGCAATGTCGGCTTCGAACAGTTTGACGCTGTCGCCGGCGGCGAGACCGCTGGCATTCCCTTCGCCGCATGGCTCGCAGACCGGATGGGCTTGCCCATGCAGTACGTTCGCAAGAAGCCCAAGGGCTTCGGTCGCGACGCACAGATCGAGGGAACCCTTGCGGAAGGCGCCCGCGTGCTGCTCGTCGAGGATTTGACGACGGACGGCGGCAGCAAGATCAAGTTCGCCGAGGCGGTCGCCAAGACCGGCGCACGCGTCACCGACACGTTTGCCGTCTTCTACTATGGCATATTCCCCGACACGCCGGCCAAGCTGGAAGCCGCCGGGATGCGGCTGCACTATCTGGCAACTTGGAGGGATATCCTCAAAGTCGCCAAGGACCAGAACCGCTTCACGCCGGAGACACTGGCCGAAGTGGAGGCTTTTCTAAACGAACCCGTGAAATGGTCGGCCAACCATGGCGGCGTTTCCAGCTTGCCCAGCTGAAGTGGAAAGGACAGGAACGATGTTTGATACACTTCTCAAGAACCTGGACGAGCAGGGCCGCGGTGTACGTGCCTATGATGCGTGCGCGCGCGCCGCGCGCAACAACACCATCAACCATCCCGACAAGGCGGCTGCCTTCCTGCTGATCGCCATCGCCGCGCAACGGTTCGTCGATGCTTACGACGACCAGCCGCTCACCGTCGAAAAGGCTGGCGAGGAATTCGACCAGATCGGTTCCTTGATCGCCCTGCTGGGCGATGCCTATGCGACCGATTCCGCCGAAAAGAAAATCGCCGCGCTGAATACAGTGGCGGCGCAACTGGCCGCGGCGACGCCGAGGACCTGACGGACTTCGGCGCGGCGCTTTACTGGCTCAGGCAGTCCGCGAACCGGCTGCCTGAATGGCCTCCCACACCCTCAGCGGAGTCGCCGGCATGGCAATGTCGGTGATCCCCAGCGGCGACAAGGCGTCGAGCACGGCATTGATGACGGTGGGTGTGGCGGCGACGGTGCCGCCCTCCCCGACGCCCTTGACGCCGAGCAGGTTGGTCGAGCTCGGCACGAGGCTGAAATCGACCCCGATGTCCGGCATGATATCAGCGCGCGGCACCGCGTAGTCCATGAGAGAGCCGGTGACGAACTGGCCGGACTCGTCATAGACGATGTCCTCCATCAGCGCCTGTCCGACGCCCTGCACGATGCCGCCATGGATCTGGCCCGCCGAGGTCAGCGGATTGATGACGAAGCCGATATCGTCGACGACGCAATAGCGGTCGAGCGAGACGACGCCCGTCTCCGGATCGATCTCCAGTTCGCATATGTGACAACCATTGGGAAAGCTTGGGACATCGGCCGAGAAAGTGCCGGACCCGTGCAGGCCGACGCCCAACTCGTTCGGCAGGCCGAAGGGCATATACGACCTCTGCGCCACCTGGACGATCGACATCGTCTTGTCGGTGCCCGCCACGCTGAACTGGCCTTCCTCGAAGACGATATCCTGCGCGCTCGCTTCCATGAAATGCGCGACGAATTTCTTGCCGCGCTCGATCACGTCGTCTGCCGCCACCCTGAGGGCGCTGCCGCCGACGATCATGCTGCGGGATCCGTAGGTGCCGCGACCCACCAGCACTTCGTCGGTATCGGCCTGCACCAGACGCACGCTTTCGAGCGGCACGTTGAGCCATTCCGAGACCATCTGCGCGAATGCGGTCTCATGCCCCTGCCCGTGCGAGACAAGGCCGGAAACCACCGACAGCGTTCCGCTGGGATCGAACTTGATCTCCATGCGGTCGTTGAACAGGCCGGTATTGTCGATGTAGTAGGTCAGCCCCCGGCCCCGCAGCTTGCCTTCTTTCTCCGACTTGGCGCGGCGTGCTTCGTAGCCCTTCCAGTCCGCATTCACCTTGGCCTTTTCCAGAGCGGTGATGAAATCGCCGCTATCGTAGGTCCAGCCGGTCTTGCTGGCGTAGGGCATCGCCGATTTGGCGATGAGATTCCTGGCACGCAACTCCACCGGGTCCATGCCGAGCTCGCGCGCGGCCTGCTCGATGATCCGTTCGACGATGTAGACGGCTTCCGGCCGTCCGGCGCCCCGATAGGGAACGGTCGGCGCGGTGTTGGTGAAGATGGCCGACGTCGAGACCGAAACGACGGGAATATCGTAGACCGTCTGCCCGAGCTTCAGCGCCATCAGCAGCGGCACCACGCCGGCGCCCTCGATATAGGCGCCGACATTGTTGAGCGCCGACCAGCGCAGCGCAAGAAACTTGCCGTCCGCCGCGAGCGCCAGTTCCGCCGTGACGGTCTGGTCGCGGCCGTGGTTGTCGCCCATCAGCGCTTCCGAGCGCGTCGCCACCCATTTCACCGGGCGGCCGAGCCGGCGCGCCGCCCACACGACCACGGCGTCTTCAGGATAGACCTGCGTCTTCATACCGAAGCCGCCGCCGACATCGCGCGCCACGACGCGAATCTTTCCCTGCGGCACGCGCAGGATGCGCGTGCTGAGCGCCTGCCGCAGCCCGTGGACGTTCTGGGTGCTGGTGTAGAGCGTGTAGCGCCCGGTGCCCTCGTCATAGTCGCCGATCGAGCCACGCGGCTCCATGGCGAACGCATTGACGCGGTTGTTGAACAGCTCCAGCTTGGTCACATGATGCGCCGCGGCGAACGCCTTCTCGATCTCGCCGCCATTGCCCATCATCAGCGTGAAGGACTTGTTGCCCGGCGCGCCTTCATAGACCTGCACGGCGTCCGCCTTCGCCGCGTCGGCGGCGCCGATGACTGCCGGCAGGATGTCGTAGTCCACCTCGATCTGCTCGGCGGCGTCCCGCGCGGCGGCTTCGCTGGTCGCGATCACCACCGCCACACGTTCGCCGACGTAGCGGACGCGCTCGAAGGCAAGCGGCCAGCGCTTGGTGCGATAGCCTTTCGGCCCGCCCATGTCTTCCGGCATGGTTTCCGGTTCGATGGCTCCCAGACCGTCCGCCTGCCAGTCCGCGCCGGTCAGCACCTCGATCACACCCGGCATTTCCCGCGCGGCCGATACATCGACCGATTTGATGTCCGCATGGGCGTGCGGAGAATAGACGAAGGCGGCGTAGGCCTGCCGGCCGAGCGTGATGTCGGCGACATATTTGCCGCGCCCGGTCATGAACCGGGGGTCTTCCACACGTTGAACCGGCTGGCCGATGCCGAATTTGCTAGCTTCGAGGTTCATGACAAAATCCAGTTGCGCAAAGACATATCGAGCACGAAAACCGTGCCGTTGAAAAGTGTCCGGGTCGCCTTGGGCTGCCCGAAATTTTCGCGCCGGACATCCGCACTACCCTGTCCGCTCCGACTGAAGGCCGGTATCGCGCGTCCGTGCCTTCATGTCGGTCCAGAACAGTGCCGCGGCGCACAGGGCCACCAGGCTGCCCCAGAGGAGATACGATGCGGAAGCGGTGCGGATCGGCAGGATCGACGGCGACAGATAGATGAAGAGGCCGACGACGCTGATGAGGGACTGGATGTGGGTGCGCACCCGTCCAACCACCTCCTCGGCGCAGATCTCGAGCACACGGCCGTCGCACACGACCTTGGTGACGGAAAACAGGCAGCCGAGGAAGAAATAGGCGATCATCAGGGTTGTCGGGCGCTCGACCGACCATACGAGCGCCGTCACCAGTCCGAGCAGGATGGCCGACCAGTATTCCACATTCGACAGCCTGTGCAGGCCGATGAAGCGCGCCAGCAGCAGCGGTGACAGCACGCCGCCGACAGACCAGAGCGCGTCGACGATGCCGAACAGCCGGCTGTCGCCGCCGAGTTCGTCCCTGACGAAATTCGGCAAAAGCACGTTGGAGAGCTGGCCGACCGAAAAGCCGATGGCGGTGAGAAGTCCGATGCGCAGTACCGCCGGCATCGCATTGAGTTCGCGCAGGCCGATCGCCACCTCGGTGAGAACCGTTCCCCTGCGCACCGCATTCACCCGCGCGTCGGGCAGGAAATAGATCAGCCCGGCGGCGATAACGCAGAACAGCGAGCAGAACAGATAGGCCGCGGCCGGCGACAGATAGTGGATGCCGAGCCCCGCAATGCCCGAACCCGCGATCATGAAACCCTGGCGGATGCTGCCGGCAACGGCGCTGATGCGCGGCTGGTCCTTGCGCTCGCCGACCGCCTGCTGGATGGCGTCTAGCGCCCCCGACATCACCACGTAGCCGAGTGACGAGCCGGCGGCGACGAACACCAGCGCCCACAGGCTGAGCGGCCAGCCGGCGGACACCCACAGCCAGGGAATGAGCGTGGCGCAGCCGATCAGCAATTGCCCGATGATGGCGAGATGCCGCCGGCTGTAGCGGTCGATCATCACGCCGACGACCGGGCCGCACAGGATGATGACGGCATGGCTCACGACGAAGATTTGCCCCACGCCCGCAAGCCCTGCCCCGACCAGCGCCGCCGACCAGGCCTGGGCGACGATGCAGGCCCCGCGCGTCACATTGGTGAGGGCGAGGGCCGCATAGTAGAAGCCGAGCTGGCCGGGTCGCATCATCGCGCTCCCCAACGCCGGTCAGGCGCTCGCCAGGAACAGCGTGCGAATGTCCGGCACATCGGTCGAGAAGACACGGCGGCGATGCTGGTATTCCGCGACGGTCTGCCGGTCGTGCACCACCTCGCGGGCATATTCCTCCTCGATCATCTCCAGGGCCTCCTCGGGCGTATAGCTGAGCGGCGCCTTTTCCCTGAGCATGATCGCATCGGCGCGGTAGATGCTGTCGATGATGTCGCAGCCGGCCAGAATGGAATCGCGCTTGGCTTCGTCGGTCAGGCGTTCCGAATTCAGCCAGGTCATGACAGCCTTCACCAGCCCCTGGAAACGCTCCGGCAAGCGCTTGTAGTTCTGGAACAGCCATTTCGTCCGGCCGTTGGTCATGCCGTGCAGATGGCAGAGCGCCGCGAGCTCGAAACGCATCGTCTCGCGCATGATGTGAAGGCTGGTGTCGTAATCCTTCGAGGCCCACGCACCCATGATGTCCTTGAACTCCGGATAGCCGCCCTTCCTGTTGCTGTAGAAAATGAAAGCCAGCTTGTTCCAGAATTCCTCGTTGAAGAGCGAGGCATACTCCTCCGCGTTCTGAACGCAGCGCCCGACCCGGAGCTTGTGCAGGCCATCGCCCACCCCGTCGGAGAGATGCCGCCGGAGGATCTTCGTGCTGGCCCTGGCCCGGTCATAGAGCGAAAGCACCTCCGTCTTCCAGTCCTCAACGTCTGCACGCGTCAGATACTCGACATCGAAACCGAAGCCGCCGGCATCGAGATAATCGTAGTAGGCGCGAACCCCGCCATTTTCGCGAGCGATGTAGGAGCGCGGCCCGACGCGCGCATCGTCAGGCAGTTCGTTGCCGATCACATAGAGGTCGATGTCCGAATGCTTGTTGCCGATGCCCTCCACCAGAGTGCCTGACAGTACAACCATATCGCCCGGCAACGCACAGGCCCGCTCGAATATCTCCTGTTCCGACACCACAAGCTGGCCGCCAAGAAACTCGTATATCCGGCCACCTGTCGAATCGAGCTTTGCTTTCGCGGCCTGGCTCATTTTTCAGGTCCTCCAATACTGCGCAGGCGTCGTTCCGCCATGCGTGTCTCAGGTCAGTTTCAGCAGACGGTCCGCGTTGCCATGCGCGATCCTGGCGACATCGGCAGGCGCCAGCGCGATCCTGTCGAGGAAGACCCGGCCTTCTTCGTTGCTGCTGAACGGATAATCTATGGAAAACATCACGCGATCGATGCCGAACGTATCGATCGCCACCTTCAGCGCCGGCTGGCTGAAGACGCCGCTGGTGGTGAGATGCACCTGCTCCAGGATTGTCTGCTTCAGCGACCGCTCGATACCGACGAAATCCGGCACGAAAAGTTCGTCGCAGCGGTCGAGCATCATCGGCAGCATCTCGCCCATGTGGCCGATGATGAGCTGCAGCGTCGGATGACGGTCGAGGCAGCCGGCAGCGATCAGCCGCAGTACGTGAACCGCCGTCTCGGCGTGCCAGCCGAAACCGGCCATGGCCAGCAGCATGTTCACCGGCGGCTTCAGCCCGCTGAAATAAGCATCGCGCACCGCCTTGGGCGGAATGCCCGGATGGATGTAGAGCGGAACCTTGAGCTGTTCGGCGCGGGCCAGGATCGGTTCGAAGGACTCGTGGTCCAGAAACAGATCATCGGTCAGACCGCTGATCAGCGCCCCCACGAAGCCGTGTTCGTTGACGGTGCGCGCCAGCTCGTCGGCGGCGGCCCGCGGACTGGTCATCGGCAGATGCGCGAAAGCCGCGAAGCGGCTGGGATGGGCCTTCATTTTTTCGGCGACGGCATCGTTGTATTCGCGGGCCATCGCGATGCCCGCCTCGCCCTCGACCAGATCGGCCGCCGGCCCCAGAACGGAAAGCACCTGCACGGTGATGCCGCTCTCGTCCATAAGCCGGATGCGCTCTTCGGCCATATCGTCGAGCTGGCGCACCCAATTCTCGATGCCAGGCTGCCGCGCTTGTTTGGAATAGCCTCTTTTTTCCTTCGCCGCCGAATCGATCCGGTCGGTGAAAGAGGAAAAGCGGACGTGTTCTTCGAGAGTGACTATGCGCATGGATGTTTCCTGGGATTCGTCGCAGCCAAGGCAACAGCCTTAGCATGACGAAAGCCGACGAAAACCGCCGATTTCGAAAATGAAAAAACCTTGCCGGCCAAATCAGGACAACGGCAAAGCCCCGCAGAATTCAACGATCCGTCACAAGCAAGCCGCGATATCCGGGCAACCAACCGGGATGCTTTGCCACGATTCGGCAAAGCATCCCGGAATGGGCAACCGGTCGAGAGCGGAAGCCTTAGAGAGGCTTCTTCTCCGGCAGCACATGGCGCCACTTGTCCATCTCACCGCCAGGCGCGGTGATCAGGTTCGCCTTGCCGGCCGTGTCGATGACGACCTCGGCGGCCGGCGGAATGTTCAGGAACTCCATGTGCTGCGTTGCGCAGTAGCAGCCCACGTCCATGACCAGAACATAGTCTTGCGGACCAACGGTGCTCGGCGCGGTGTATTCACCCGGCAGCACGTAGTCGTGGCGCAGGATGCCGCGCCCGCGGATGGCGACGTCGATCGCATCCTTGTCGGCGGGGATTTCCTTCATGTTCTTGTCGAGGAACTTCACATTGTGGTGGCGTTCCTTGTACTGGGCCGAAGGAATGAGCACACGCGAACCGTTGGTCAGAACCTGGTAGTTGCCGGGGTTCCGGATCGGCTCGCGCTTGACGCTGAGCAGCAGCGCGGCGCAGTCGCCGAGCAGGTCGCGGGCCGGCTCGAACCAGAATTTCACATGCTCGCCAACACCGTATTTCTTGGCGATTTCGCGCAGGCGGACGAAATATTCGTCCCATTCGAAGTGCTTCTTTTCTTCCTCGATCTCTTCGTAGACGAACGCGTAGCCGCCGGCGAAGTTGATGGCCGAAGCCTCGGGGAAGTAGGTCTTGTGGATCATGAAAACCTGCTCGAGGATGCCGACCATGCCGCCGAGCGAGTTGCCGCTGCCGCAATAGAGCTCGAAACAATTGAGCTTGCGGTTGTTCTTGTCGAGCAGGTCGCGCAGTTCGCCGAGCTGGCTGTACTTGATGCCCGGCTTGCCTGACCCGAGGCTGTCGAGACGAACGTTGATCGACGCCTTAGGATGGTTCTTGATGAGATACGAAATCTCATCGAGGCTCGACAGGAACACTGGATCGCCCGTCGGCGCCCAGTAGTCGATGTCCGCATCCGACACGTGGCCGGGCGAGATGATGAACTTGTTGAAGCCGTGCTGCCCGTGAAGCAGCTTGTATTCCGCCGGCAGCTGGAGCAGCACGCCCACGTTAAGCTGCTGGAACGGCTTGATCACGTGAGGGTTGGAATTCGGGAAGAACGGAACGAAGAGTTCCACTCTCTGGTCGAGCCCCGCGGCGAGAGCGGCGTGCTTGATACGCCGGACGTTCTTGATCAGATGGGCTTCGCTGTAAACGAAGGCCGGCGTGCCGACTGTGTCGGCTACGGTCTTGAGATTGTGGCTTTCTATCCACGTATTGGACAACTTGTCGGCGCTCGGCGCCTTGCCAACTTCGGCCATCTTGTCGTTCATTAAGCAACCCTCTTCATAAAGATGTCATGCCTCTGTCAAATTTGAGAACTTTCTTCCTTCATAAGCAAGCTCTTTTTTGATCTCGGCTCCTTTTTTTGATCCGCTGCACCCCGATCTCTCTTTTTTGATCCGCCAGATTGACCGAGTTGAAGCCTTCCGATACTTTTTTTAACATTGAAGCTCAGACTTTCGTCCGCTTGCGGCTGCGGCCGCCTTCCATCACCGCACCATGCAGTTTCCGCATGATGTCATCCAACAGCTATGAGGCACCCCTTTCATGTTGACGCAGGTTTACGAAGCAGCCACGCCCGATGACGCCCGCCGTATGTGCGAGATCGGCATCGACCACGTCGGACTGATCATCGGATCTGGCGAGTATCCGCGCGAGCTCCCTTTCGACCGGGCGGTGGAAATCGCAGCGGAAATCAAGGGCCCTTCGAAATTCCTGGCTCTTTTCATGAGCAGCAACGTCGATTTCATCGCTGACTGGGTCGGACGTCTCAAGGCGCCCGTGCTGCACTTGGGCGCGCACGCCGACAAGATCACCCCCGCCGATGTCGCCCGCCTCAAGCGTGAACTTCCCAACACAAAGCTGATGCGCAGCATTCCGATGACCGGCGAGGAAAGCATCGACATCGCGAAAAGCTACGAAAATATCGCCGATTTCCTGCTGCTCGACAGCATTGCGTCCAACGGCCAGTTCGGCGCGCTCGGCGTCACGCATGACTGGAACGTCAGCCGCAAGATCGTTGAGCAGGTGAAGACCCCGGTGATCCTGGCCGGCGGCCTGCACCCCGGCAACGTCGCCGAAGCGATCCGCAAGGTCAGGCCCTTCGGCGTTGACTCCTTCTCCAAGACAAACCGCAACGACGGTTCGTTCCGGAAGGATTTCGACCTTGTTCGACGCTTCCATGAAGAAGCCCGGGCGGCCTTGGGATAATTCCCGCCACACAGCAACGGCAGGCCGCATTTCTGCCGTTGGCTGGTATTCCATCCGTTCAGTTCGAGCGCCCGGCTGCACCCGCAGACCGGGCGTTTTTCAAATCGTTTCCTGGACCCGCTTCACCGAGGTGATCGTGTCCTCGAGACTGGCTTCCTTCCAGATCGGATCGCCGGTCCAGCGCTCGGTCAGCGCTCGGTACATGGCGGTCATCGGCGGAATGAGCTGCGGCGGCGCCTTGTCCATTTTCGGCCAGCTGTCGCGCGGCAGCTTCGTCGCCGCCCAATGGCGCACCTGTCCACCGAGATCGATACGCGCGTAGTAGTCCCGCAGAATCTGCTTGCCGACATGGAAATCGCCGAGCAGGAACCGGTTTTCGTCGGCGGTGCCTGCCGTGTCGACCATGATGATCTCGCCATCGGCGGCGATGCCGAATTCGAACTTGCCGTCGCTGTGGTCGAGACCGACCTTGGCCGCGTGCTGGGTCAGCACATCGTCGATCTGGATGGTCAGCTGCTTGACGCGGGCCATCTGGGCGTCAGAAAGCAGCGCGACGTCCTTCGCCTCTTCCTCGGTGATGAAACGGTCGATCTCTTCGAGCTTGGTGGTGAACTCGATGATCGGGCGCGGCAGCCGGTCGGCCGGCTTCGGCATTTTGGTGAGGCCGAGCGACTCCAGCGAGATTTCTCCGCTGTCCAGGCGGCGGAACGCCGACGACCCCGGCGGCAGCGAATTGCGAAAGATCACCTGCAGCGGAATCAGGCAGTTGCGTGCGTTGCGATAAAGCGCGCCGTCAGCCGGGTCGAGCACCCGCAGCAATTGAAACTCTATGCGGTTCGGCGGCAGGAAGCGCAGGAAGTGCGTCCGGATGCCATGCTCCTTCAGCAACGCGAAATTGGCGACTGCCATGCGGCAAAGCGCTTCGCCCTTGCCGGGTATCTGGTCCGGCATCTTGCCATAGTGGAAAATCGAGTAGTCGTCGGTGAACTCGAAGATGCCGATACCCTCGGCATCGTCGGTCGGCGCCTGCACGACAGTGAGATTCTTGGTGGACCACTTCTTTGGCATGGCCGGGTATGCAACTCGCTACAGGCGCCGCAAGAGGGCGCGATTGACTCTTACTTGGAAGTGAAAGCCCAATCCGGAACACGCTCCACCGACGCCGCCGTATTGGTGGCGCGCGTGAACCAGTAGTCGCTGACAGTGCCTTCTTCTTTCATTTCCTTCAGCCACCCCATCGCTTTCGAGGGATTGCGCGTGAAGCTGAAACAACCCGGCCCCATGCTGCTCATGCCGATCGCATCGATGCCGTTCTTGCGCGACTCGTTGAGCACCTTGTGGACCTTCGGGTTCTGTATCTCGATCTGCTTCTGCTTGAAATAGGTGTCGAAGGTGATGCGGTTGAAGGCGATGCAGAACGCCTCGTAATCGGCTTCCACCACGGCCGGCGCCAACCCCATGAAAACGGCGTGCGCGGTCTTGCGGGCCTCGACCAGCGGGATCGGCAGTTCCTTGCGGAAGAAATCGGCCTCGGGCTGACCATGGATGTGCTCGCCCGCCGGCATGATCATCAGGATAGGCCAGTTCGGGAACGCGGTCGAGACCAGCACGGGCGGCTTGCGGCCCGCGCGCGCATAACGGCTCGGCACGAGATACTTCTTTGGATCGTCGGAAAAGTCGGTGGTGACGCGGTGGCCGCCGTCGCAGATGAAACCGCCGCGGTCGGTCAGGTTGACGCTGCCGCCGGAGGTGCCGGCGCGTCCGGCATAGATGGCGATCTCCTCGGTCGTCATGTTGCGCTCGTTGAGCGCCGCATAGGCCTTGCCGATGCTGAGCAACGCCGTCGTCTTGGAGCCGAAGCCGCTATGGCGCGGCAGGCCGGCCTCGACCACGACCTTCGCCGCATCGCCCTTGATACCTTTGCGCAGCCGCTGCAGGTAATCCTCGAAGATTTCCTTGTAGTCCGACGCGTTCTCGTCGGTGACGACGCTCATTTTCTTGGACGGCGTGGCGAGCACGCGGAAGCTGGGCGCCGCAACGGCCAGCGAGGCCATGCCGTTCTTGCGGCCCATTTCGCCGTTCAGGTCGATCAGCGTGAAGCTGAGGCGGGCCGCTGACGTGACGCGGACCGACCATCCTTCGTCGCCCGACCGCAGTTCCGAGAAGCTGGGAGCCGGTACGGCTGAAAGCGTCGAAGCGTCTGGTCCTGCCCGCATTACGATATCACACCCGTTTTCTGAGCCTGTCGCATTATTGCGATTTTTCGCAGATTAGGAACACGGCTAATCACTGTCAACGACCAAACCGGCGCCCGGCAGGATTTGTCGGGCGGCCGGAGAAGCGCCGGCGGTTCAGAGCTTCTTGCGTGGCGTGGGATTGAGATTGAAGATCCGCGCTGCGTTCAGCCCCAGAATGTTGCGCTTGGCCTGCTCCGACAGGAACGGCAGGTCATAGATGGTCGAGGGCAGGTCGAAGTCGAAGTGCGGCCAGTCCGAGGCGAACAGCAGCTGCGTCTCGGCGTTGATCATCTCCAGCGTCACCTTCAGCGCGTCCGGATGCGTGGTCTCCATAGGCTGCGTCGTGTACCAGCAGTTCTGCCGCATGTACTCACTCGGCAGCTTCTTGAGCTGGGGAGCCTCCGACTGGCGCATCAGGAACTGGTCGTCCAGGCGCTGCATCAGGAACGGAATCCAGGCCAGGCCGCTCTCCACCCAGATGGATTTCAGCTTTGGGAAGCGCTCCGGAATGCCGTTCAGGATCCAGTTCGTCATGTGCACCATGTTGCACCAGACGAAGCCCAGCGCGTGCATGCCGAGGAAGCGGTTGACCGTCATCAGCGACGGATCCTGCCAGTGGTAGCCCGAATGGAACGCCACCGGCTTGTCGAATTCCTGCATCACCGAATAAAGTTCCATATAGTCGTTGTGATGCACGGGCTTGTAGCGCGTGCTGGTGATGCAGAAGCCGATCACGCTTTCGTGGTGGCCGATTTCCTTAACCGTGCGCACAGCCTCTTCCGGGGTGTTGAACGGGATATAGGCCAGCGTCTTGATGCGGTCGTCCGCCGCCAGGATGCGCTCGATCATGAAGCGGTTGTAGGCGCGGCCGAGCCACACCTCCATCTCCGGCTGCGGATGCATGCCGAGGAACAGCATCGGCGTCGGGAACACGACCATGTAGTCGATGCCGAGCGAGTTCATCGCCCTTTGCGTCAGCACCACGTCGCGGTGCACGTCCGTCTCGGTCACCGTCTCGCGCCGGTCGTCGCTCATCGGGATGCGACCGCCGACCGACTGATAGCGGAGGCCGAAATCGCCGTTCAGCCCATAGGGCGGCGCGCCCATGCGCTGCTTGTAGTAGCGGATGGCGTTATCCTTCACGACCGGGTCTTCGATGTACTGGATGATCTCGTGCCAGGAGATGGACTCGATGTGATGGGCGTCGATGTCGCAGATCAGCCAGTCCTCGAAGCCGCGCTTCTTGGCGTCCTTGCGGGCGTGATCCAGGATATCGCGCGTGTCGGTATGGATGCCGATCGTCTGGACCGGCATCGGTTCGCCGGGGCGGGAGAGCGGGGTCGCGTCGTTCATGGCCTTACACCTTCAGTCTGCTCGTCGTCGCGATAGGTGTCCTCGTCGGGACGCCTGCGGTACCAGAGCGCAAGTTCCATCGGCCCCAGCTTCAGGGCCCGCAAAAGTTCGGCCACAGCCGTGAGCACTTCCGTCGCGGTCACTTCCTCGTCGCCTCGACCGGCCACCGGCTTGAACGTTCTCTCCTCGCCGTCCGACTTGGCGTAGTAGAGCCGCACCGCGGCCGTCATCAATTGCGCCACAGCCTCGTCGGAAATGCGGGAGGCCTCGCCCTTTCCGACCAGATCCCGGCTGGAAGCCAGCAGCCTGGCCGCCGCTTCGTCGATCCAGGCGTATTCGTCATTCCGCCGTGGATCGTTCGGGTTCAACATAAACTTCTCCATTCCGCACGATCAGGCCTGCCTTGCGCAGCTTGACGCCTGGATGGCCGGGATGCACGCCGGTCCTGATATCGTACTCATATCCATGCCAGGGACAGACGACATGGGTATCGTGCTCGTGATACTCCAACGTCCGCACCTTGCCGTCCGTTCCAAACGGCTCCAGCACACGCTTCATGATCACGCCCTGGCACACGGGCCCGCCGCGATGGGCGCACTCATTGTGCCAGGCGTAGAGCTCGCCGCCCAGCTTGAAGATGCCTATCTCGTCCTCGCCGCAGCGGACCAGCTTGCGGCCGCCCTCTTCGATATCCGCGATATTGCCGGCGTGATACTCAGTCATTCTTTGTCTCAGAATAGATACGAATTTCTAATCCCATAATGGACACCTTGGACCCAAGCGGCAAGATGCTGGGTCACTACAAACTGCAATTGTGACAAAAACAGCCACCGCACCCGTCAATGGCGGAACAGCCTCATTCCGGTGAACACCATCGCGATGCCGTGCTCATCGGCAGCCTTGATCACCTCCTCGTCGCGCACCGAACTGCCCTGCTGGACGATCGCGGTCGCTCCGGCTTCCACCGCGACAAGCAGGCTGTCCGCGAACGGCAGGAAGGCATCCGAAGCCATGACCGAGCCTTTGACCAGAGAACCTGGCGCCTTGGCGATCTTCGCCGCGTCCTCGGCCTTCAGCACGCCGATCCTGGCAGAATCGACGCGGCTGGTCTGTCCGGCGCCGATGCCTACCGTCGCGCCGTCGCGAGCATAGAGCACCGCGTTCGACTTGACATGCTTGACCACGCGGAAAGCAAAGCGCAGGTCTTCCATTTCCTTCTCGGTCGGCTGGCGCTTTGTCACCACCTTGAAATCCATGTCTTCCACCACGGCGTTGTCGCGGGCCTGCACGAGCATGCCGCCGGCCACCGACTTGAACGTGATACCGGCGCCGCGCGGGTCGGGCAGGTCGCCGGCGAGCAGCAGGCGCAGGTTCTTCTTCGCGCCGATGATGGCGATTGCCTCCTCGCTGGCGCCGGGCGCGATGATCACCTCGGTGAAAATCTCGGTGATGGCGCGTGCCGCCTCCGCGTCGATTGTCCTGTTCACCGCCACGACGCCACCGAAAGCCGACGTGGGGTCGGTCGCCAGCGCCTTCCGGTATGCACCAAGCAAAGTCGCGTCCTCCGCCACGCCGCAGGGATTGGCGTGCTTGACGATGACGCAGGCTGCCGTGCGCGCCGGATCGAACTCCGCGACACATTGATAGGCGGCGTCGGCATCGACGATGTTGTTGTAGGAGAGCTGCTTGCCCTGCACCTGCCGCGCCGTCGCCACGCCTGGCCGCTTTTCGGCCGTATGGTAGAATGCGGCGGTCTGATGCGGGTTTTCGCCATAGCGCAGCGTCTCCGCCAGAGTGCCGCCGACCGTCAACCACTCCAGCGGCTTGTCTTCGACCTGCTCGGCGAACCAGCCGGCGATCGCGGCATCATAAGCAGCGGTGCGCGCGAAAGCCTTGGCCGCCAGGCGACGGCGCAGCATCGGCGTCGTACTGCCCTCATTGTCGGAAAGGTCGTCGAGCACCGCCGCATAGTCCGCCGGGTCGACCACCACGACGACATCGGCGTGGTTCTTCGCCGCCGCCCGGACCATGGCGACGCCGCCTATGTCGACATTCTCCACGCAGTCTTCGAAGGAGGCGCCGGAACGCGCGACCTCCTCGAACGGATAGAAGTTGGAGACCAGAAGGTCGATCTGCGGAATTCCGTGCTTGCGCATAGCGTCTCTGTGCTCATCGTCGTTGCGCTTCGCCAGCAGCCCGCCATGAACCTTCGGGTGCAGCGCCTTGACGCGGCCATCCATGATCTCGGGAAAACCGGTCAGTTCGGCGATGTCCAGCACCGTGAGCCCGGCGTCCGCGAGGGCCTTTCGGGTGCCGCCGGTGGAAACAAGCTGGATGCCCCTGCCCGACAGCGCACGCGCGAATTCCACGATCCCGGTCTTGTCCGACACCGACAGCAACGCCCTGCCGACAACAGGCTTGTGCGATGGCGCCGGGGCGGATGATTTTCGATACGATAAAGTCAAGGTAACCTCTTTTGTTTCTCAGCGCAGTGCGCGACCGCGTCGATGATCTGAGTGTATCCGGTGCATCGGCACACATTGGCGCCCATCCACTCGATGATTTCCTGCCGGCTCGGGTCCGGCTTCGTGTCGAGAAGCGCCTTGGCCAGCATGATCATGCCGCTGGAGCAGAACCCGCACTGGAAGACCGCTTCGTCAAGGAACGCCTGCTGCAGCGGATGCAGGCGGCCGTCGGCATCCGCCAACCCCTCGATGGTGGAGACCGCGCCGCCATCGGCCTCGAAGGCGAACGTGGCGCAGGCCGCCACCGGCAGGCCGTTCAGCAACACGGTGCAGGCCCCGCAGGCGGCATGGTCGCACGCGACACGCGTGCCGGTCAGGCCGCGCTCCCGCCGCAGGAAATCGACCAGCACGCGATTTTCCTCGACCGCGCCGCTCCAGGCCTCGCCGTTGATCGTGCATCTGATCTCAATCACGGCGCATCCTTTCCAGAACCCGCGGCAGCACGGCGGAAAGATAGTCCGCACTCGGTCCTGAAAGCACCGGAACCGTTGGACGGTCGCTGACCGCGACCAGCGGATTGCGCCCAAGTCCGCCAAGGGCGACGATCACACGCCCGTCTGCAAAATCGCCGCGCGCCACCAGCGCATAGTCCCGCAACGAGCGGTCGATCCTGAGCCGAATTTTCTCCGGTTCCTCTATGGCCACATGCAGCAGGAGGCCACCGGCATCCACGGCCTGCCCTGCGGGCACTACGCGAGTTCTACCGTCACTGTCGGCAAATATGGCCTGCGCCGCGCATGCGGCAAGGATCGTGGCGCCTTCATAAGCCGGCATGCCTGCCATGAGATTGCCGCCGACGGTACCCCGCACCCTGATCCGGACATTGCCGATGCCGCCCCAAATCCGCGCCAGTTCGGGAAACGACGAGATCGCCAGCGCATCCGACGACACGCCGCGATGCGTCACCCCCGCGCCGATCCGGAGCGTGCGGCCGTCGAACGCGACCGACTTCAATGCTCCGACCCCGGACAGGCTCGCAATGCGACGAGGCGAAAAGCCCGCCTTCATCCGGTCGACCAGATCGAGTCCGCCGCCCATGACGGTTGCACCCTCCTGAATCAGCGAAAGCGCTTCCTCCACAGTGGAAGGGCGCGCCAGCTCGAAGGGCGCGATGCGGAAGCCGGAATGGCTACCGACCAGCTCCGGCTGCAGGGACAATTCAGCCACCGTCACCGCGCTGGCCTGTCTGCCGGTTTGGCTTCCTGCAGCGCCTTGAACAGGTCTGCCGCAGTCATCGGCAGCGCCGTCAACCGTGCGCCGACCGCATCGTCGATGGCGTTGGCGATCGCCGCCGCAATCGGCAGGATGCCAGCCTCGCCAATGCCCTTCGCGCCAAACGGCCCCGGCCCGCCGCCCGTCTCGAACACGATGGCCTGCACCTCATCCGGCAGGTCGACGGTGCGCGGCACCCGGTAGCGCTGGCCGGTGGCGTTAACGGCATCGGAGCCCTCGAAGCGCAGGCACTCGAACAGCGCCTGTCCGTAGCCCTGGATCGCCCCGCCGATAATCTGGCCTTTGCATTTCGCCAGATCGATGGCCCTGCCGGCATCGGCCGCCACCACCAGCTTGCGCACTTTGATCGCCGCTGTGATCTCGTCGATCTCCACTTCCGCCGCAGCCCAGGCCGGCTGCCAATAGAGCGGGTTCGAGCCGAACTTGATGCCGGCCTTGCGGGCATGGGCCTGCTCGCCGCTACCCACCACAATGGGCGCGTTGGTCCCGGCCTTGAGCTGTTCCAGCACGTTCCTCGCCGCCCGCTCGACCGCGCCGGCGCCGAGAACCACGCCGGTGCAGGCGTTGGTGCCATCGTCATAGGGCGTCACATCGGTATCGGTGCCCATGATGCGCACCTGTTCCGGCGCGATCCCCAGCACTTCGCCGACCACTCTCGCCGCCACGGCGCGCGCGCCCTGCCCCATCTCCGCCGTGCCGAACTCGACAATCGTCTCGCCATGCGGATCGTGGCTGATGCGCGCTTCCGAGCGCCTGCCATGTGCGCCGGCGCTCTTGAATCCGACCGCCAGTCCGACGCCTCTGTTGGCAGGACGGGATTCCCTGAAGCCGATCGCCTCGGCGACGCTTTCCAGCCCGCCGGTGAAATCGCAATCGATGGGCGTGTCGTCCGGCAGATAATTTTTGCTGCGGCCGACAAGATTTTTACGCCGTATGTCCAGCGGATCCAGCGCCAGCCGCCGCGCAATCATGTCGACCTGGGACTCGGAGGCCCATGTCGCCTGCGGCCTGCCATAGCCCCGAAAGGAACCCGATGGGATTGTCGTCGTGCGCGCCACCGAAACCTCGATGCGCGCTGCCTCCCATTTGTAGGGACCGGGAAAGCAATAGCCGAGCTGCGAAGCGACCAGCACGCTGGCATCCGCGTAGGCGCCGCCGTTCAGCCACGCCTTGCAGTCGCGGGCGACCAGCCGGCCGTCGGCGGACACGCCGGTGCGCAGCCGCATGATTGCCGGATGCTGGCTGAGGCTCAGCATCGCCTCGTCCATGCCGGGCGCGAGCCGGACGGGACATCCGGCCTTGCGCGCCAGAAGCACCGCCAGAGGCTCGATCTTGCAATGGCTCTTGGCGCCGAAGCCGCCGCCAATCAGTCCGGAATGGACGCGGATCGTTTCCTCGGCCATGCCGAAGACCCGCGCGATCTCGCGCTTGATCTCGAACGGCTCCTGCGTGTTGCTCCACAGCTCGACGCTCGTCGCATCGGCCCGCGCAATCGCCACCAACGGTTCCAGATGGTAGTGCGCCATGCGGGAGAATTCGAATGCATCCTCATAGACGTGCGCGCAGGCGGCGAAAGCTTTGTCGAGATCGCCGAAACCGTGCTCGAACCGGTAGAGGACGTTGCCCTCCGGCTCCATGAAGCCGCCGACGCCCGGATTGTAGGTCTGCGCCCCCGTCCGGTCCGGAAACAGCAGCGGCGCATCGGCTGCCAGCGCATCCGCAATTGTCGGTACTGGCGGCAATGGCTCGTACGCCACCTCGATCTTTGCCATCGCGGCATAGGCGGTCGCCTCGTCCACGGCAATCACCGCCGCCACCGGGTCGCCGATGTGCCGGACCTTGTCGATGGCGATCAGCGGCTGGTCGCGCACGAACATGCCGTAATAGGGATCGAGGCCTTCGAGGTCGCGCGCGGTGACGATGGCGATCACGCCGGGCATGGCCTGCGCGGCGGCGATGTTCATTTGGATTATGCGTGCGTGCGCCAGCGGGCTGCGCAGCAGTTTGGCGTGCGCCATGCCGGGCAGCACGAGGTCCGACACATAGTCGGCGCGCCCGCTGACCTTACGCACCTCATGTTCAAGATAGGAAGCCGCCGCTGAAGCCAAACCGCCTCTCCGCTTCGAAAACCTCGGCACGCCACTGCCTCGGACCGCAAGACGTAGTCAAATCACCAGCCTGTCCGGCAGGCAACAGCCATCCAGGCGCGCCTTAGCTTTTCGGCATGCCCAGTTGCGCGGCAACTGCATTGAGAGCCGCCACCCTGCCCTCGACACTCGCTTCGGCAAAGCCGCTTTCCAGTTTGCCGACCATCGACCGGAACTGCTCGAATTCTTCGCCCGCTGCCTTTGCCGTCAGCGGCTGGTCGTCATAGGCATCGACGAAGCGTTGCGCGGCATAGGAGATCAGGAACAGGGCAGCGGCATTTTCCGGCTCCGAGGCGATCCGGGCGCGGGCAGCGCGGGCGCACGCATCGTAGGCCCGCACGCTTCCGCCCTGCTCATCCAGTGTCTTCACCAGCGTATCGAACATGAATTTCCTTTTCACCGCCTGCCGGTTGATATCGCTTCCTTGAAAAAAGAGGTTTCGCCGGAAACCCGCACTCTCGTGCCGCTCCGGATTTCTTTCAACCGTTTGCTGACAAATTAGCCGGTTTCGGCCACGACGCTCCAATGAAGCGGCATCATCGGATCGAAAACCGTGATCGGGCCGGCTCCGGTGTCGATCTTGGCCGGGAACTTGACCGGTTCCGTTCCGCGCTGAAGCGTCATGCGGCCCTCGTTCGCCGGCAACCGGTAGAATGCCGGGCCGTGGAGCGAGACGAAGCCTTCCAGCCTGTCCAGCGCGTTCTCCTGCTCGAAGACCTCGGCAAGGCACGACATCGTGTTCAGCGAGGAGAAGATGCCGGCGCAGCCGCAGGCGCATTCCTTCAGCGGATCGAGATGCGGCGCCGAATCCGTGCCGAGGAAGAAGCGCGGATCGCCCGACGTGGCGGCTTCGCGCAGCGCCAATCTGTGTTCTTCCCGCTTGGCCACGGGCAGGCAGTAGTAATGCGGCCGGATGGCGCCCGCCAGAAGCGCATTGCGGTTGATGATCAGGTGATGCGTCGTGATGGTGGCGGCGGTGTTTTCCGCCTGCGAGCGGGCATACTCGACGCCGTCGCGGGTGGTGACGTGCTCCATCACGATCCGCAGCTCCGGCAGCCGCCGGCGGATGGGGTCGAGAACCGTTTCGATGAACACGGCCTCGCGGTCGAAAATATCGACCTTCGGATCGACCACCTCGCCATGCACGCACAGGGGCAGGCCGATCTCGGCCATGCGTTCGAGCACGGGATAGACCTTGGTGATATCGCGGACACCGCCATGGGAATTCGTCGTCGCGCCGGCGGGATAAAGCTTGACCGCGGTGATTTCGCCAGCGCGGAAACCGGCCTCGACGTCATCGGGATCGGTGCCTTCGGTGAGGTAGAGCGTCATCAGCGGGGTGAAATCGTCTCCCACCGGCAGCGCCGCCATGATCCGCTTGCGATAGGCCTTTGCATCCGCGGTCGTCACCACCGGCGGTACGAGATTGGGCATGATGATGGCGCGGCGGAAATGCGCCGACGTATGCGGCAGCACCCCTTCCAGAACCGAACCGTCACGCAGATGAAGATGCCAGTCGTCGGGCGTCCTGATTGTCAGGCTTGTCATGATTTTCCTTTGAGGAACTCATAGACAATATCGGTCGCCGCGACGAAGTCCGTCAACTCCATGGCCTCGTCCGGGTTGTGGGAACCGTTGCGATTGCGCACGAAAACCATCGCCGAGGGAACGCCGGCCTCGGCGAACACCGCCGCGTCGTGGCCGCCGCCGCTCGGCATGGCGAAAGGCTCCTGGCCGACACGCCTCATGGCATCCTTCAGACCGTCGACCAGCCTCGGGTCGCAAAGCGCCGGCTCAACGGTCATTTCCTCGTCCATTTCGAAGCGCACCTTGCGCTCCTTCTCGATCTGCTTCATCTCCGTCTTGAGCAGCTTGCGCATTTCCTCAAGTGTCTTCTTGCTCTGGCTACGGACATCCAGGCTGAAGGAAACCGAATCGGGGATACGCGACATCGCGTGCTTGTCCGGGTCGGTCATGACCACGCCGCTCGTCAACACCAGATCGTCGCCCTTGTTCAGGATCGTCGTCCAGCTTTCGTCGAGCCGCACCAGCAGATCGGCCAGTGCCAGCACCGGATCGCGGCGATAGGCTTTCGGCACGGCGCCGGAATGCCCGGCCTCGCCGAGACAGCGGATGGTGCGGTGGCGGAAATTGCCGCGGATGCCGGTCACCACGGCGGCGGGAATTTTCTTGCCGACCAGCAGCGGCCCCTGCTCGATATGCAATTCGAGATAGGACTCGATCGCCTTCAAGTCGATCAGCGGCGTTCCGCGCTTCACCTTCGCCATCGGTATGCCGATATCGGCCATGTGCTCGCCGAGGGACCGGCCGTCGGCCTTGTGCTTGGCCTTGATTTCCTTGGCGCCGAGCGTGCCGGTCAGCGCCTTCGAGCCGATGTAGCAGGGACCGAACCAGGCGCTTTCTTCGCCGCGCATGGCCAGCACATGGACGGGCCGCTCGAAGGTCTGCTTTTCGCGCTTCGCCCGAACCAGGCAGACAAGACCTGCGACAACGCCCGCAAGGCCGTCGAAATTGCCACCGAACGGCACGCTGTCGACATGCGAACCGACGACGACGAAACGCTTCGCGTCCTTGTCCTCCGGCAGGCTGAAATTCGCGTTCATCCCCTCGTCATACCAGACGGCGAGGCCGTTCTTGCGGGCGAACGTCTCCAGGAACTTCAGCGTCTGCGTCTCGATATCGGAAAAGGCCGGGCGGCTGACGCCTTCGACATCCTTTGTCTTCTCGGCGATCGTCTCCAGCAGGTATTTGGCGACGTCTATGTCGCCAACCTCGTCTTCCGCCGAAAGCTTGCGTACCGCCGTCATGGAGCGGCCTCCATGAAGACGACGCGGTCGTCCTGCTCTTCGTCGATGATCGTCCCGATCAGGTCGCGCACCGACGGAATGCCTTCCGACGTCAGGTACTTCTTCAGGTCTTCGATGATCGATACCATGACCGTCGGGTTGATGAAGGTCGCGGTGCCCACCTGCACGGCGCTGGCGCCAACGATGAGATATTCGATAACGTCCTCGACGGTCGAGATGCCGCCGCAGCCGATGACCGGGATATTGGTCGCCTTGGCGCACTGATAGGCCATGCGCAGCGTGATCGGCTTGATCGACGGCCCCGAAAGGCCACCGAGCAGGTTACCGAGCTTCGGCCGGCGCGAACGGATATCGATGGCCATCGACAGGATGGTGTTGGCCACCACCAGCGCATCGGCCCCGCCTTCTTCGGCGGCGCGCGCCACATCCGGCGTCTCGCCGGTGTTCGGCGTCAGCTTCGCCCACAGCGGCAGCTTGGTGGCCTTGCGCAGCTTGCGCATCACCTCATAGGTCGAAGACGGCCGGATAGCGAAGGCCTTGCCGTCTTCCTCGATGTTCGGGCAGGAGATATTGACCTCGATCGCCTCGACGCCGTCGACGCTGACTTCCGAGCAGAGCGCCGCGAATTCATCCGCCGTATTGCCGGAAATGCTGACCACCAACGGTGTCTTGTAGGCCTGGTAGAACGGCACGACATTGTCGAGGAAGTAGCGGGACCCTTTGCTGGGGATGCCGATGGAATTCAGCATCGAGCCGCCGACTTCGCAGACGCGCGGCGTCGGGTTGCCGTCGCGCCAGCCCTTGGTGATGGTCTTGGTGACATGAGCGCCGAGCTTGTCGAGATCGAAGACGTCGGCGAGATCCTCCGAGAAGGTGCCCGATGCCGGCATGATCGGGTTCTTCAGCTTGAGACCCGCAATATTGACCGATAGATCTACCATGTCATCGCTTCCTGAATGTCGAACACAGGGCCTTCGCGGCACACGCGCAGCTGCACGACCTTGTCGTTTTTCTGGAAGGGTCGGACGCAGCAGTAACACATGCCCAAACCGCAAGCCATTTGCTGCTCGAGCGCAATCTGGCCGGGAACGTCGTGACGACGGCCAAGCTGCTGCAACAGCTTGAGCATCCTGTTCGATCCGCAGGTGTAGAAGGCATCGACGCCGTCATCCGCGATCAGACGCTCGATGATGGTTTCCAGATTGCCCGTTGCGGACGTGCCTTCGGAATCGGTTACCGTGATCACCCGGGCGCCGAGGTCCTTGAAATAATCCACCGACATCAGGAGTTCGGGCGAGCGCGCGCTGCAGATCACCGTCATGCGCTTGCTCAGCCGCTTCGCCTCGAGCGCCAGCGGCGCCAGCGTTGCCAGGCCGACGCCGCGCGCCAGCAGCACCAGATGCTCCCAATGCGCCTCGATGGCGAACGGCTTGCCGAGCGGGCCGAGCACGTTGAGCGTCTCGTCCTGGCGCAGGAAGGCCAAGGCACGCGTCCCTTCACCCGTCACCTTGTAGAGGAAATGAAGCTCTCCAAGTTCCGGATAGAACCCGTAGATGCTCATCGGGCGCCGCAGGAAAGGCGACTCGCCGCCAATGTGCGGGCAAAGCAGATGGAAGAACTGCCCGGCATGACAACGGGCGAGAAGCTCGACCGGAGCATCGAGCACCAGCTTGCGATATTCACCGTTTACCGGCTCGTTACTCTTGATGCGAAGCTCAAGCTCCGAAACCGGAGCGACCTTCTGGTCGCGATTGGAATTCGCGTGCATGACATGGACGCGGCTCATTCAGACACCTCGTCTCTCGCGCTTGCAAAACAATGCAAGCCCACGGTCCCCATGCCGGCCGCTGCCGGCAAATCGACGCCCCCAAAAACACAACTCCACGTCGTCATCTCATAACCGATCCCGAAAAATGGACAGGTTCGTTCAAACCACCCGATACAATCATTCCGGGAAACCGAACGCCTCCACCCATGCCTCCTATATAGTCATTCGCAATCAAGAGCCTAAGGACCGCTCTTGTCAATAAAAATCCCAAAATTGAGATAGATTTCCAAAATTGTCCAATAATTGATATTAACCTCCGTCTCAAGCGACAATGGGCAAAGTTTTATCTATCCGAAAAGGCTGGCTTTTTGCCGCTTCACGCAGCGAGACAAAGTCGTGAGTCGCCAAACGATTCCGCATATCGGTGCAATCCACACCCGATTCAGCCTGATTTCGCTTCGAATCCCGGGCTTCAGGCAGGAAACCCGTCCGTTGATCCCGCCTGGGAGAGCCGCCGGGAAAGCCAAGGGCCGGATTCTATGCCCGGCCCTTGCCACTCTTTCGCACCACGCATCTTTTCCCGCTGCGCCTGCCTATCCGATGAGCAGTTTCGGCAGGAAGGTGGACAACGAGGGGATGTAGCTGATGATCAGCAGCACCACTATGTTGGTTGCCACGAAAGGCAGGATGCCCCTCACGACGTTTTCGACCGGCCTGTTCAAGGTTGTGGCCGTCACCGCAAGGTCCAGCCCGATCGGCGGCATGATCATGCCGGTGCAGACATTGAGCGTGACCACCATGCCGAAGTGGATGGGATCGATGCCGAGCGCCACTGCCGCCGGATAAAGGGTTGGCAGGAAGATCACCATGATCGAGTTCGGATCGAGGAACATGCCGCAGCAGAGAAACAGCACGTTCACGCCGAGCATGAAGACGACCCAGTTGACGTTGTGCTCCTGAAGGAAAGAAAGTACGGCGCGGTCGAGGCCGCCCAGCGTCAGGAAATACGCCAGCAACGCTCCCATCGACAGCAGCACGAAAATGACGCCGGTGGAGATGGCGCTGTCCTTCGCGATGACGAAGATATCGCGCCACCGCAAGGATTTGAAGATCAGGACCTCGACCAGAATGGCGTAGACAGCAGAGACGGCCGCCGCTTCCGTGGCCGTGAAGACGCCGGCGAAAATACCGACCAGGATGATGCCTTGCATGAGCAGCGCCCAGAAGGCATCTCTGAACGCCTTCCAGCGAAGCTTGATCTGAACCTTGTCCCCGCCCTGAAGGCCAAGACGCCTTGCCTCCAGAGCGACAAGCACCATGAACGCCAGGCCCAACACGATGCCAACCACCAGTCCCGCTGCAAAAAGTGCGGCGATCGAGGTGCCGGTGAGCCAGCTATAGACAACAAAGGTGATCGATGGCGGGATCAGCAGCGCGCATTCGGCGCTGGAGGCGATCAGGCCCAGGCTGAATTTCTCGTTGAAGCCCGTGCGGCGCAATTCCGGATAGGCGATACGCCCCATCGCCGCCACGGTCGCCGGAGCAGAACCCGCCGCGGCGCCGAAGACCATGCAGGTCACCACCGTGGAATGCCCCATGCCGCCACGGAAATGGCCGACAAGCACGTCGAAAAGCGTTGCCAGTTGGGCTGCCATCCTTCCGCGGGCCATGAGATCCGCAGCGAAGATGAAGAAAGGAATGGCAAGCAGCGTCACCACTTCGACGCCGCCCACCAGACGCTGCCCGACGATAAGGTCGGGCATCATCGGGAATGACGTATATTTGGTCAGGATAGCCGGGATACCCAGGACCATGAAAATCTCGGCGCCAGCCGCCAAAAGCAGGACGGCTAGGGCCACCAGCACTAGAATGATCATCAGACGAACTCAGATGTGGTGGGTTGGATCGATTTCCTTGGAATATCGATCTGCTGAGGTGACGAGTTCGAGAAGATATTGAATGGCCAAGAGGGCAAAACCGACCGGCATGACGAAGTAAAGCCATGCGACCGAAACTTCCAGCACTGGACTGCGCTGCCCGCTGTTCGCCACGAAATTGGTGATCTCAACGCCCACCTTGACCAGGTAGAGACTGAAAAGAAGCCCAAACAGATTCACGACGAATTTGACCAGCTTCTGGATTCCAGGCGGAAGCCTGTTCAGAAGCATGGGCATGCCGATATGTCGGCCGGCATCGAGAGCAAGCGACAATGACAAGAAAACCATCCAGACCAGACCGAAAAGCGATATCTCGTCGATCCAGGCGAAATGAGGTGCCAGGGCCGGGAAAAACTCCCGGACCCCAACGTTGAATGTGTAGGCAAAAGTGAGACAGAACATCAACGCGCCAAGGAGCGTCATCTGCACCATTTGCACTGCAGCATAAACTTTTGCCATCACAAAGTACTGACCGCTACGCGCCGAGCTTCTTGATTTCCTCGTCGTAGATGGCAAGCACTTCCTTGCCCTCGTCGCCCGCCAGCGAGAGATAGGCCTCGCGCGCCTTGGGCGCCGCGGCGTCCCGCAGCTTGTTGCGCTCGGCTTCGTCCGCCACGCGGACATTCAGGCCGGCATCCTTGATGATCTGGAGAGACTTCTCCTGGGCGGCTTCCTTGTTCTTCTCGACTTCCGGACGAACTTCGTCGAAGGCAGCCTTGATGATCTCGCGGTGCCCTTCCGGCAGACCGTTCCACCAGGTCGGGTTGAACAGCACGAAGTCTTCCATGGCGCCGTGCTCGGTCACCACCAGATACTTCTGCACCTCGTGGAACTTCATCGTGGTGATCGTATCCAACGGGTTCTCCTCGCCGTCGACCAGGCCGGTCTGAAGGGAGGTGTAGAGCTCGCCGAAATTGATCGGAACGGCGCTGGCGCCGACGGCCGCGAACTGGTCGATCAGGATCTTGGAGTCCATGACGCGGAATTTCTGGCCAGCCAGCTTCTCCAGGTCGTCCATAGGCTTGTTGGACGTCAGGCTCTTGCGGCCGTTCGGCCAGATCGTCAGCGGGGCCATGCCGCGCTTCTCGAAGCTCTTGAGCAGCGCCTGCCCGAACGGACCTTCGCGCAGCTTCTGGCTCAGCGCACGGTCCGTCGGATAGACATACGGAACATCGAGAACCGACACGACCGGATCGAAACCGCCGAGGAAGGCTGCCGGCTGCACGGTGCACTCGATAGCGCCGAACTGCGTGCCCTCGATCATCTGACGGGCATTGCCAAGCTGGGATAGCGGATAAAGAGTGAATTCGACTTCGCCCTTGGTGCGGTCCTTGACAAGCGCCGCGACCTTTTCCAGACCCTTGTGGCGGGGCTGCGTCGGCGCCTCCAGGTGGGCGATCTTGGCCGGAAATTTGGCCGCGTTCTGCGCAAAGGCGCCAGGCGCCACTACGGCGGCAGCCGAAGCTCCGCCAGCGACTTTCAGAAGTGTACGACGAGTGATCAAGTCCGTTCCCCTTAGTTGCTTTAAAAGTCTATTTTTTGAGACTTTTTCAAATCGACGAGATGTTGTCAATGGTCATTAATCAATGATGAATCCTTATCGATAATTTTTTTGGTTACCGCCTTTCGGCCATCGACTCGCGAAGGACCTGCGACAGAATTGACGGGCCGCCGGCCGATCGGATAGCTGCCGTTTCGGCGTGGAACGCACGCCGAAGTAGAAAACGCCGAGTAAAATGATCGAAATTCACAAGTTACATGCCGTCAGATCGGTGCCGAGCCGCCAGTTACCTTGACAAGTCAACCTTGCCAATCAATAACCCAAATTTAACCAATCAAAACCGGTTTCCGGCTGAATACATGGAAACATCGATACGATTCAATGACATAGGCTCGCGTTTGCGGGCGCACCGTATCGGCAAGGGGCTGACGCCCGAAATGTTGGCCGAGAAGCTTGGCATTTCCCGGGCCGCGCTCTATCGGGCCGAGAAGGGCCAGATCCGCAAGATCGAGATGCTGACCAGCGTCGCCGACGAGCTTGGCGTCTCGCTCACCAGTCTCATGGGCGTCGGCGTCGAATATGTCAGCACCGCCACCGCCTTCTTCGAACGCATGCGCCAGTTGGAAGAGGACTGCCAGCAGATCGTCGGCTTGTTCAGCCCGGTTTCCTACCTGCTGACCTCCGACGCCTATGACGATATGCTGCGCGAAGTGCTGCAGGAATCCATCACCGAGGAGCAGGATCGCGATGGATCGGCCACCAAGGCCATCAACGCCATGCTTGAAATCCTCGTAAACCGGAAAAGCGCATTCAGGCTGCGGCGGCCTTTGATCGCCAGCCTGATTTCTTCCGCCGATCTCGAACGTTTCCTGCTGCACGGATTGGTCGGCCGTCATGACCTGCCGCAGCGCGTTGTGGATGAAAGGCGGCGCAAGGCGCGCCGCGAAACTCAATACATCGTCGATCTGATCCGCGATCAGCCCATCGGCATCCAGATCGGCATCGTACGTGAGCCGGTTCCGGCGACGAGCTTCCAGATTTTCCGCCAGACCAACCGCTCGGTTCTGGCCATCAGCCCCTACCGGCTGGGCGAGCAACCCAATGTCAGGCTCGGCGTCGCGCTCATCACCTCGGCGCCGGAGGCGATGTCGCTGCATGAGGAGATCGCTTCGCGCCTGTGGGGAGAAGCTTTGAAGGGCGCCGAGGCTATCGAATACCTCGAAGCCATGATCGAACAGTACGGCATCGCCGAAACGTCGGCGCGCCGGAAGGCATAGAGCGCCGGCGCCAGGACAGATCGACAATTCGAGATCGAGCGCGGCGCGCGCCTAATTCGCTTTTCGGGCGGGCGAAAGGGCTATTGTGGCGTCAAACGCAACAAGACAATCCGCTGCAAGACAATCCGGGCATTGTGTTCGCCGCGAACGGCCTTCCGGTTCGAAAGCGATCAGATGCCGTATTTCGCGATCGTCGCTTCCAGATGGGCGACTGCGTCGGCACCTTTCAACGCCTCGCTCCACAGGCGCGAAGCGATCTCCTCATGCAGCGACATCGCCTCCGGCGCCGAGGTGATGAGCGCGACGCCGAGCCTGACATTGGGTTGCTCGCCCAGCCGGTAAGGGCTTATCGCCAGCACCGAGCGGTTGGTCTGGCGGAAAATCTGGAAGCTCGTCGCCGGCACCTGTTCGCGCACGATGCCGATCTGGATGCCGATGGGCTGATCGCGGATCAACCCGACGATATATTCCGCTTCGTGCCGCGCCATCCGCCTGCGCTGGCGCACCGTCTCCTCCGGCAGGTCGTGACGGCCGACCAGCCCATGCAACAGGAAAGGTTCGAGATCCGCCGAGGAAACAAGGCTGACGATCAGCGGCCGGCGCAGGCGAAACGTCTTCTTTCTCGCCTGCAATATCTCGACCATTGTATCGATGGCTTGAGACGCTTCGCCATCGGGGTCGGTCCCCTCGGGGATCGATTCCTTCAGGACCTGCCGCAGCACGGTATCGTACTCGTCCGAGGTCAGCAGATAGGAAATCGGGCTGAACAGGCCAATCACCTGCTGGCATCCTTCTTCCAACTGGCGCATCCGCTCGAAGAAAGCAGTGGCGGTGCTGACATATTCGACGCCGACGCCCATCAGGCTTGGAAGCGAGATGCCAAGTTCGTCGGCAACGCGCGTCAGCGTTTCGATCTTGCGGATTTCACCCTTTTCGGCGCGGTAGAGCGCAGCCCGGGAAACGCCCAGTTTTTTCGCCAGGGCATCCGGCGTCAGCCCCTTTCCCAGTCGATAAGCCCGCAACCGGGCGCCGATATCACTGAAATGGACCGGTTGTCCTTCAAGGTCGATCACATCGCTTCCTGCCGAAGAATCTCGAATTGCCTCATCAAGACCGGCATCATAGGCGGCAAGCGCGGGCTGTAAAACTTTTTTCATATCGGCTGGTTAAAGTGTCGTGCCAGAATTATATCGCACAATTAATTTAGCCCCATCCTTCCTCAGACGACATACCGTCTCAGGGGTCGTCCACTACAGGTCGACGCGGCATAATTGCGCAAATAATCGATTCTAGCCAGTGCCGCCGGTTCATCCTTGAATATGAACGGCGTTATAGCAGGAATACCTTCAATCCGAAGGCAGCCAAGAGACGCGGGCCCGCTGCGATATCGGCGCCGCGGGTTCAGGCAGTCGACGGAAGGCTCAGACGGCAGTGGAGCTCAGCATTTCCGTGTAGACCGGTTCCTTTGCAGCCCTGTCGAGATAGGCCAGAATCCGGTCGGCGGCCTCGGTCGAAAGATAGCCGCCGTCGCGGCCGGCAGCGACGAGGTCCGTCACATGGATCAGCCCGCTGACCTGGATGCCCATCGGCGCGTAAGGTTGATAGGCGCGGTTGGGTGAACGCTGCACGATGGCGATGACCTGCTCGATCTTGACGTCTTTTTCCAGCAGCTGCCGCAGGCCGGGCAGGATGGACTCGCCCACATTGATGAGGTCGGTGATCAGCACCGCCGGCTTGCCGTCGACATCGCCGCCTTCGATGAGGTTCGGCAGGCCATGGCCCTTCGGCTTCTTGCGGACATAGGTCAACGGAAGGTCCAGCCGGTCAGCGACCCAGGCAGCCAGCGGTATTCCCGCAGTCTCGTCGCCGATGATGACGCGAACCGGCTCGCCGCCGGGAGCCTTGATGTCTTCGATCATGCTGTCGACGATCAGACGACGCAGCGGCGGCTCGGAAAAGACGCGGCGGTTGTCGATGAACAATGGCGAAGGCTGCGCATGCGGCAGCGTGACCGGGTTGTCGAAGCGCACATGCACGGCCCGAATTTCCCAAAGGCCCCGTGCAATCGCCGATCGGTCCTTCTGCGCCATTGTCTAACCTCTTGCAGTCAAGTTCTGTTCAGGGACGCTGCCGCCCGCAATCCGTACGCCCGCCGGCAATCAGGGTACCGCCGCCGCCTGGCTGTTCCAGCTGTGATCGGCCGGAGCCGATGCAGGCGACATATCGGGAAGATTTGCAAACACTCTGGCGACCGCTTCTTCGGCCTGGATGCCGGAGGTGTCGATGGTCAACACGTCCATTTCCTCGGCCAGCTTGAGCATGATCTCCTGCTGCGTCACGATTTCCTGGAACTGCTGGTCGTCGGTCACCTCGAAATCGCGCGCGTCCAGCCGCTTGCGGATGATTTTCGGATCCGCATGCAGGAGGAAGGTACGCGTCGGCTTGATCATCAGCCGGCTGGTCGCATAGAACCATTCCGTTTCCGTCTCGCCGGCGAGGATCAGCCGCGCCAGTCCGGACAACACGTATCTGTCGGAGATGACGACCTTGCCTTCCGCCATGGCCGGTCCGATCACCTGCGCCGACATCTGCACCCGGTCGGCCTGCACGATCATGGAAATCGCCGAATAGGCGTAGTCCTCGCGGTTGCGCCCTTCCACATGGTCGCGGAAAGGCCTGTACTCGCGGATGAAGGGACTGGGCTGCTTGATCATCTGGGGCACCTGCCCCCGCTCTTCCAGACCCTGGCGCACCAGATCGACGACCGTCGACTTGCCCGTGCCGTCCACGCCGCAGAAAACCAGGAAACGTCCCGGTCCGGGGTGGTCGATAAGCTTCAATGACGGCATAGGCAATCTATCCTGTCCAGGTCGACGGTCTCAGTCATTTTACGCTCAGGCGGCGCTTGCGTGTTTCTGCCCCGGCGTCTCGATCTCGCGGGCGTAGAGGCGCAGCTCCTCCGCGATCTGATCGGCGGTCATGTGCTTGCCGGCAAGCTCGCGCTTCTTCGATTCGAAGCTCATGCCGCGATAGACATTCGAGAACTCACGACAGGCGGCGCCTGTAATCAGGAAGGTTGCCGACACTTCGCCGCCCTCGCCGAACACCTGGTGCGGCTGGTCGTGCCACAGCATGTGCTGCGAACCGGCGACGATCCGCACCTTGGCCGCGCACATCAGCTCCACCTGCCTGACGACTTCAACGGCTTTGTCGCCGGCCTTGTCGGCATCGTAGAATTTGTGCTGCACATGCGGCACGGTCTCGCCCTCCGCCGAATTGGGACCGCCCTCTTCGGCGATCACGAAATTCGCAACACGCAGCGCGCCGGAAAGCAGCGTCGAGCAGAATGGCCACCGGTGTTCATGCGGCGATTCGTCGGAAATCTCGCTGTCCCACCATATGTGGGTACGGACGTTGAACTGGTGCTTCGGCGAGCGGTACAGCGACAGCTTGGTAAAGCCGTGCTGGTGCTTGTAGGACATGCCGCGCGGATATTGGTCGGCCTCGATGAAATCAGCGCTGTCCTCGCAAAGGCGGATACGGTCCTCCTTGGTACTCGTCAACTGCCGCGAAAATTCCAGGATCGGGTCGAAATCGGCCAGCTTGGCAGGCGGACCGCTGCGACCCCACAAATCCTCAAGCGCTTCTATGAATTTCAGGAACCTGTTGTCCTGCTTCAGCGTCGTACCCATGACTCCATCCCTTCGTCTGTTCGAGGAGTTCAATTGACCAGTGCATGCATCGATGTCGTGGCGTTCCGGCCTTCCGCCTGATCGATCAGCGCCAGAATATTCTTTTCCACCTCGTCCGGATGCGCGGTGCCATCGACGATGTGATAGTTGGGAATAAGGTCGTCGCCCCATGGACGATCCAGGAAAGCCTGCCGCGTCTTGACGACCAGCTCGAGGTCGATTTCCTGCTTCTTGATCTCCGTCCTGGTCTTGACCCGGGCGATCACCGTTTCCGGCGGCACGTCGATGAAAACCACCAGATCGGGAATCAGCGAGTAACGGTTGATACTTTTAAGCCACTCGATATCGGTGAAGCCGCTGGCCATAAAGCTGGTGAAGGTGGACACGATGTGGCGGTCGGTAAGCACAAGCTTGCCTCTCGAAAGCTCCGCCTCCACTTCGAGCCGATGATGACGAAGCCTGTCGGTGGCCGAAAGCAGCGCCAATTCGGCAAGCAGGAGTTCCGACTGATCGCCGAGCAGGTTCTTGAAATCCTGCACCAGTTCCAGCTGGCGGAACCAGTCGGTGGGCTGCTTGGTCTTGTAGATGTTCCGGGTGGCGGACAGTCTTGCCGTTATGCGGTCGAGCTGGGTGGTTTTGCCCGCGCCATCCAGGCCGCAAAGCGCCACCAGCAGTCCACGCTTGTTGAAAGGCTTTGTCATGCCGAACCCTGTGCCGCTTTCTGTTGCGCATTCTTGAGCTTGGAACGCAGCATCCTGAGGATGACCACGTCCTCGCCAGGCCACGGCAGATGGACGTTCAGATGGTCGGCAAGGCCGGTGACGTCCTCCATCAGACCGATAGCCGCCTCGATCTGGTCGTCGCGCGAGACGGCATCGGTAAGCGCCGATGCCGTAACACCGCAGATCGTTTCGACGAAATGATGGCAGTCGCCGCAATAGGCGACGACCTCCTCCTTGGTCATCGGATTGCTTCTGTCGAGCGCAAAACCCTTGACGCGCACCGGATCGTCCTCGGCGAAATAGGTTCGCATCACCTCGAACGGCCCCTTGTCGACATAGTAGAGGCCGCGGCGGGCAATGACGGAGCGTATGCCGATCTGCAGGCCGAAGCGGGCCTGCAAGGCGGCCAGCTCATACTCGCCCTCGTCGAGCGCGCCCTCGATGTTGGAGCGGATCGTCTTGTAGTTGGACATCGTCAGCCACAGCGCGCGCGCCTGCGCCTGGACGAACTCCGGAGCCGGAAGCTGGTTTCTTCCGCCGTTTGCCGAGCCGCCTGATTTGCTTGAACCGGTCTTCATGATGGTTTCCGTCATCCTGCCTGGCATCTTCGGCAATCAGCTATGGCGCGGCGCGTAGGACCGCGCGCAGGCGCCTACTTTTTCAAGCGCCTCCAGGGCCGCGCGGACGCGCTGCCCTGCGGCATCGGCGCCGATCCCCTCGCGTTTGGCAAAGGTCGCAGCCAACTGGTCGAGGTCGGTCTTGCCGTCCAGATCCGGCCAGAGCGCGATCGCATCCGCCGGAACCGGCACCATATGTGTCCGGTTTTCCACCAGATAGTGCTGCTGGCCGACGCGGAAAGGCGTGAAGGCCTTGCGGGCGCGCGCCATCTGCACGCGCTCCTCCTCGGCGATGTCGGCCGTAAGGCCGAAATCGTCGCAAAGCTGCTCAACTTCGCGCACATACTCCGCGATGGAACGGTTGCCGAGCGACTTCAGTCCCCAGCAGCGCTGGAAAACCTCGGAGTCGCGACCGAACCGGCGGGCCAGCTTGGAAAAGCGATACTTGCGGCTGGTGAAGGCCTCGCCGTTCCTGGCAAGATGGGCGTCCGTCGCGAACTGGTAGCAGTCTCGATAAGTCTCGAAGGCCAGTTCGTCCTGGCCGGCTTCCAGTTGTGCCTTACCCTCGCGCTTGGTGCGCGCGGTATGCAATTCGCACCACAAGCCAAACAGGCGACGGAACCATTCCTTGTTGAACTTCGCCTGGATCGGCGCGAAATCGTCGCCGTTGTAAAGCGCCTTTGCGATGCACATGCGGTAATATGTGTTGAGCCGTTCCAGCTTGACGTTGACGACCTTGTTGTTCGGCTTGCCTTCAAGCTGGTTGATCGTGTCGGCGAGATTGGAAAGATATTGTTTCGACATCAATTCGATGTCGACTGTACGGCCATCGATCTCGCCCACCGGCATATGATAGTCGAATGTCGTGTCTGGAATGCCGTTTGCTTCGCGCTGGTCGGCATCGAAAATCAGATAGAGGTCATGATCGGAACGTCTGGTCCCGAAACCCTCTATCTGCGATCCGCCGTCGCAGACAATATTACTCCGGTCGAAAATCAGAACCTTGAGATCAATCGTCTTGTCTTGCGATAATTGAAGATTCATTTGGCCGCCGTCTTGACAGTTTTCCTCGGAAATCGCCCGTTAATTCTTCAAGGAAGCCCGCTAGCTTGAAAGAACCTGCTGCAAAAACTGTGCTGTCTTTCTGGCGTTATGCAAAAAACTTATAGGGCTAAATCGAGGATCGGAACAGTAAACGCGCGGGCAGTTCGCTTGTCAAATGGAATCTCACGATTGAGACGCCTGCGACCGCCCCCGCAAATCGGGTGCTTCGCGGCCGGAAACGTGGCCGCGAATGCCGTCACGGATACAGTCGCTGCTTCGTCCAGCCGCCACCCTCCTGCCTGGTGAAGACGACGCGGTCGTGCAGGCGGAACGGACGGTCGTGCCAGAATTCGATCGTCTGCGGAATGAGGCGGAAACCCGACCAGTATTTCGGCCTGGGAATCTCGCCGATGGCGTAACGGGCGGTGTACTCCGCCACGGCCTTTTCCAGTGCAAACCGGCTCTCCAGCGGACGCGACTGCTTCGAGGCCCAGGCTCCGATGCGGCTGCCGCGCGGGCGAGTGGCGTAATAGGCATCGGCATCGGCATCGGGAATGACTTCGACAGGGCCGCGCAGGCGGATCTGGCGGCGCAGGCTCTTCCAGTGGAAGCACATCGCCGCTTTCCTGGCGCCCAGGATTTCCCGCCCCTTGGCGCTTTCGAAATTGGTATGGAACAGGAAACCGTTCTCGTCACCGCTCTTGAGCAGCACCATGCGCACGTTCGGCAACCCATCCTCGTCGACGGTCGCCACGGCAACCGCCTCGGGATCGTTAACCTCGCTTTTCGTCGCATCGGCAAGCCATTTGGCGAAGAGCTTCAGCGGCTCCTCCTCGCTGGTGAAGTCCCCGGCTGCCAACTCTTTGTCGCTCATGTCTACGCTCGCATTTTTCCAGTGCCCGCGGCAAGATGAGCCGATTTTTATCAGAAGCGCAAGCGTATCCCGATTTTTGTCTAATATCCCACAGAATAGCGGAATGTCGCATTTTTTGGAAAGCTGCTCGGTTATCGAGATGCTTCGCCGGCGTTGACCGGCACGCGAATTCGGTGCTAGTTCGATTCCGTCCAACTAGGCTTTCAATCCCAAGTCGGAGCATTCGTTAAGTGAAACTGCCGGCGTTCGACTATGCGTGCCCTACGACGCTGGCAGAAACGGTTTCGCTTCTCGCTTCCTCAAATGGCGACGCACGACTTCTGGCCGGCGGCCAGAGCCTGATGCCGATGATGGCCTTCAGGATCGCCAGCCCCTCCCTCGTCATCGACATGCGCAAGTTGCCCGGCCTCGACCGTATCGAGATCGGCACCGATGGCGTGCGGCTGGGCGCCATGGTCCGCTATCGCGACATACTGGGCGACGCGCGCCTGCGCACGGCTCACCCGCTTCTCGTGGCGGCGATTGGGCACGTCGCCCATTACCAGATCCGCAACCGTGGCACCGTCGGCGGCAGCATCGCCCATGCCGACCCAGCCGCCGAAACGCCCGGCATTTTGGTGGCCTGCGATGCCGAGATCACCGTTCTCGGCGAGGCCGGCAAGCGCATCGTCGCGGCGGACGACTTCTTCATTGCTCCGCTGACCACGGCGCTGGAGCCGGGCGAAATGATCACGCAGATTCGCTTGCCCGCCTGGCCTGCGGGCCGCCGCTGGGGTTTCGAGGAATTTTCCCGCAGGCGGGGCGACTTCGCCATGGCGGGCGCGGCCGTCTTCCTCGACCGCGACAGCGCCGGCCGGATTGAAAACACGCATATCGGCGTCATCGGCATGGGCGACAGGGCCGTGCGGCTTCCCGCGGCGGAAACCATCCTCGACGGCGTCATGTCTGTGGACGACGCCCTGCTGGCCAAGGTCGAAAAGACGGTGGCGGCCTCCGTCGATCCCTTCGACGACATCCATTCGAGCGCGGCCTATCGCCGTTCGCTCGCCGGCACCATGGTCAAGCGCGCTCTGAAGAGCGCGCTGGCGTGAACGGACAACAGGCGCGATGAAGACAGAGTTTACGGTCAACGGCAAACCGGTCGAGGTCGAGGTCGAGGCCCGCATGACGCTCGCCGATTGCCTGCGCCACAAGCTCGGCCTCACCGGCACCCATGTCGGCTGCGAACACGGCGTTTGCGGCGCCTGCACCGTTATCGTCGATGGCGCGGCGGTCCGCTCCTGCCTGATGCTCGCCGTGCAGGCCGAAGGCACCAGCATTACTACTGTCGAGGGCCTGTCGCACGAGGACCGGCTGACGCCGCTGCAGACTGCTTTCCGCAAGAACCACGGCCTGCAATGCGGCTTCTGCACGCCGGGCATGCTCACCACCTCCCATGCGCTGTTGACCAGCGAACCCAACTGCGACGCAGACCGGGTGCGCGAAGTCCTGTCCGGCAACATCTGCCGCTGCACCGGCTACGTCTCCATCGTCGAGGCAGTCCTGGAAGCGCGTGCAGCCTACCGGAAGGGCGCCGAGGAGGACCGCGCGTGACCGTCGCCAACGCACTCGTCGGCTCTCCCATCGAGCGGGTCGAGGACCTTCGCTTCCTGCGCGGGCGCGGCCAGTATGTCGGCGATCTCAACTTCGACGACATGCTCCACGCGGCGGTTTTCCGCAGCCCTGTCGCCCACGGCCTGCTGCGCTCGGTGGATACGTCCGCCGCACTGGCGATTCCGGGCGTGCGTGCCGTCTTCACGGCGGCAGACATCGGCGACGACATTCCCTACATCCCCATGCGCCTGCATCCGCTGCCTGAGCTGGAACCGTTCTGGCAGCCGGTGATCGCGCACGACAAGGTCCGCTACGTCGGCGAACCGATTGCTTTCGTGGTCGCCGACAGCGCGGCCATCGCCGAGGACGGCGTCGATGCGATCGAGGTCGAGATCGAGCCTCTGCCGGCGGTGATGACGAGACCGCAGGCGGAAAGCGGCGAAACCCTGCTGTTTGACAGGAAGGGGACCAACGAGGTGCTGGGCTACAGGGGGTATCGCGGCGATATCTCGGTCTTCGACACCGCGCCCTACACGCGCAAGGAGCGCTTCACCGTGCAGCGCCACACCGCCGTGCCGATGGAGCCGCGCGGCCTGCTGGCCGAATGGGATTCCGAGCGCCAGCACCTGACCATGTGGGGCGCCGCCAAGGTTCCCTTCTTCAACCGCCGCATCCTGTCGAAGCTGATCGGCCTCGCCGAAGACCAGATCCTGCTGATCGAAAACGACGTCGGCGGCGGTTTCGGCCCGCGCGGCGAGTTCTATCCCGAGGATTTCCTTCTGCCCTTCGCCGCCCGCGCCCTCAACAGGAAGATCAAGTGGATCGAGGACCGGCGCGAAAACCTCATGGCCATGAACCATGCGCGCGAATGCGATTGCGAGGTCGAGATCGCCTGCGACCTCGAAGGCAAAATCCTCGGCTTGCGCGGCCGTGGCGTCGTCGACATCGGCGCCTATATGCGCACCAACGGCGCGGTCGGCGCACGCAACATCGCCCAGTTCATCTCAGGCCCGTACCGCGTGCCGAACATGAACTACGAAGTCGGCATGATCGTCACCAACAAGACCCCGGTCGGTACCTATCGTGGGCCCGGCCGCTTCGAGGCCGATTTCTTTCGCGAGCGGATGCTGGACATGATCGCCGAGGACCTCGGCATCGACAGGGTGGAAATCCGCCGCCGCAATCTCGTTACCCATGCCGAGATGCCCTACCGCATGGCCAGCATTACGCCCTTCGACGCCGACGACGAGCTGGACAGCGGCGATTATTCCGAAACGCTGGATCGCTGCCTGGCCGAAATCGGCTGGGAAGAGAAAGCCGCGCTGAACGGCAAGGAAATCGACGGCCGCTATCACGGTCTGGGCATCGCCTGCTTCGTCGAGGCCGGCGGCGCGGGCCCGAAGGAATTCGCGCGCATCACGCTGGAGAAGAGTGGCGACTACACCGTCTATGTCGGCTCGGCCGCGGTTGGCCAAGGCATCGAGACGGTCTTCGCCCAGATCGCCGGCGACGCGCTGGAAGTGCCGCTCAGCCGCATTACCGGCGTCCACCATGGCTCCACCCGCAACGTCAGCGATGGTTTCGGCGCATACCATTCCCGTTCCACCGTCATGGGCGGATCGGCGATCCTCGATGCCGTGGCGAAGCTGAAGGACATGATCCGCGCCGAGGCTGCAAGGCGGCTGAACTGCGGCGCCGATTCCGTCGAGATCGTGGAGGGAACCGCCGCCGTCGGCCCCGACGGTCGGTCGGTTACGCTGGCGGAGCTTGCTGCCGACATCAGTCTCTCGGTCGAGGGCAGCTTCATCAACAAGCGGCTGTCCTGGGCTTATGGCGCACACGCGACCCATGTCGCGGTCGATGCCGAGACCGGCCATATCGAAGTGCTGGACTACGTCGCCGTCGAGGATGTCGGTCGCGTCATCAATCCGCTGACCATGACGGGCCAGATCGTCGGCTCGATCATGCAGGGGCTCGGCGGCACCTTCCTCGAGCATTTCAAATACGACGCCAGCGGCCAGCTGCTGACCGGCTCGCTCGCCGACTACATGCTGCCGACCGCCAGCGATTTCCCGAAAGTCCGTGGCGTACCGATGGGCAATCACCCCTCGCCCATGAACCCGGTGGGCGCCAAGGGCGGCGGCGAAGGCGGCATCTTCTCGGTCGCCGGCGTTGTCGGCAATGCCGTTGCCGCGGCGCTGAAATCCTTCAACGTACAACCGCGCGATCTGCCATTGTCGCCGCCGCAGATATGGGAACTGCTGCAGGCGGCGCGCCAATCGTCATCGCCGTCGCAATGAGATAACGTCTTTCGAAGATTGCTCCCAACAAGCCCGCACAAGGAGCCCGCCATGCAGGAAAATCTCCCCGGCTTCGCCAACAAACAGCCGATCATCGGCGTCTTGCACCTGCGCCCGCTGCCCGGTTCGCCCAGTTTCGACGGCAACACGCAGCTGATCAAGGAACAGGCGCTTGCCGACGCGGACACGCTCGTCAAAGGTGGCGTCGACGCCGTGATGATCGAGAATTTCGGCGACACACCTTACTTCCCCGACCGCGTGCCGCGCGAAACCATCGCCTGGATGAGTCGTATCGGCGGTCTCGTGCGCGACCGCATCGACCTGCCGATGGGCGTATGCGTTCTGCGCAACGACGCCCGCGCCGGTCTCGCCATCGCCCACAGCATCGAGGCGCAGTTCATCCGCGTCTGCGTGCTGGGCTCGCCGCGCGTCACCGACCATGGCGTCATTGAAGGAGCGGCCTCCAAGCTGATCCGCGACCGCGCCCGCCTCGGCGCCAAGGTGAAGATTTTCGCCGACGTGGATATCAAGCACTCCTATCCGCTGTCGTCGGTCTATTCGATCAAGGCCGACGCCATGGACCTGGTGGCGCGTTCCCACGCCGACGCGCTGATCGTCACCGGCCCGGCCACCGGCATGGCGATTGCCGATTCCGACCTTGCGGCGCTGACAGGCGCGACCGCTGCCCCTGTTTTCGTCGGCAGCGGCATCACGGAAAAGAACATCAAGTCTCTGGCCGAAATCGCCGGCGGCTTCATCGTCGGCACCTCGCTGAAGGAACCGAAGCAGGCCGGCGGCCGTGTCAGCCTGGAAAAAGTCCGCGCCATTGTTGGCCAGTTGCGCGGCTGAAGCCGCCCGCTCCGCCGTCAAGCGCCAGAACCCCCGCCTGATGCTCAGACGGGCTTGCGCGCCATGATCTTGTTGAGCGTCAGGATGCGCTCTTTGCCACTCTCGCGGTCGATTGTCGCCTGGTCGCGGTCGATCTTGCGCTTCCGCTCCCAGAACAATTCCGACCAGCCTTCGTAGAGGGTCCTCAACTCGCCCTCATGGAAGATTCCGATCAGGAAATTCTTGAGGTCTTCCGGCGGTGGCTCGGAATCGGTCAGAACCGCGACGAGATTGAAACCGCCAGGCTTCGTATGGTCCTGCATATTACGCAAGATCGGGGCCCATTCCTCGCGCTTGACCAGCATCAGGATGCCGTGGGCGAGCACCGCATCGAACTGCTGGTCGAAGACGTAGTCCCTTATATCCATCTGCAGCGCGGTGACTTTCAGCCCCCGCACAGCAGCCCTGTGCTGCACCTTGCGGATGCCCTTGGGAGAAATATCGACCATCACCACGTCGTGGCCATGCTCGGCGAGATAGATGCCGTGGCGGCCATCGGCGCATCCGAGATCGAGGATCTTCGACCCCGGCGCCAGCTGCTGGTTCAGAATCTCGACTTCCGCCGTAACCTTGCCGAACGTGCTCGTTTCCAGATTTTCGAAACTGGTTTCCCACCAAGGCTCGGCATTCATTCCGGCACCCCCATTCGACGATTGCGTGACTGAGTCACAGCCTGTTTCTTATTTCAGTAAACTTGAATAGAGCAACTGCGTTCCGCCGCGTCCAGTGCGTCAGGACGTAGCAGTATTGGACTTTAGTGTAGCCATCAAATCGTTTTAATGACAACCTTGCTCAGAGGTTTTCAGCCACCGCGCCGATATGACGGCCGAGTTGGTCGTCGAAGGCCGCCTTCCAGGCGTCGTAGGAGCCGTCGGCCCCTGCCTGCGGAAACAAGGTGGCACGGGAAGAGCTGATGAGCCCGCCTTCCAGCTTGCGCGGACCGGGTACCAGCGCGCCGGTGAGCCTGGCGACCTCGCCCTTCTGATAGCCGTAGCCGGGCAGCAGGAACAGCGCCCTCGGAAGCAGCGAGCGGATATGCACGGCTTCTTCCGGATAGGTGGCGCCGACAACCACGCCGAACGACGACCATCCGGTCTCGCCGATGGCTTCCTCGGTCAGCGGCCGCAACGCGTCGGCGATGACACCATAGACGGTGCGATTCCCGACCGTGAGGTCCTGGAACGCGCCGGCGCCGGGGTTGCTGGTGCGCAGCACCACGAAGACGCCCTTGCCGTGACGCTTGCCGAGTTCGAGATAGGGCTCGATCGTGTCGACGCCCATGTAGGGGTTGACCGTCAGCGCGTCGACGGGATTGGGGCTGTCGGGCGCCAGATAGGCTTCCGCATAGGCGTCCGCCGTGGCTGCGATGTCGCCGCGCTTGGCGTCGAGCAGGACCGGCGTTCCCCTTTCGTGAGCGTAGGCGACCATGCGTTCCAGCAGAGCGATGCCGGCCGAGCCGAGCCGCTCGTACATGGCGCTCTGCGGCTTGTAGGAAACCACCTTGTCGGCGGTGCGGTCGATGACCGCCATCAGGAATTCCTCGATGCCCTCGATCGTTTCGGCCGCGCCCGGCCTCATGTCGCCGCGCCGGAAGGCGGCAGGGATCATCGCAAGGTGCGGATCGAGCCCGAGGCAGAAGCAATGATCGAGTTTTCTTGCCCTTTCGATGAGAACGTCGCCGTAGTGGAAGCCGGCGGTCTGTACAATGTTCGAAGGAACAATGTTCATGATCTTTCGTCGCTCCGTGCTGCAACCGCCGCGCACTTTCGTGGCGCGCGCTTCCTCGATCGATGCTCCAAGGCAATGACTATTTTACGATTTTGCAGTCCCTGCCGATACGGCAGACTCAGGGACTTCGCTTTTGGCGAACCGCCTAAGCGTTTTTGGCCTGCCAGTCAACCTTTCGTTGCGGCGCTGTGGAAGACCTTGCGCAATGCCGCTTCGAATGGCGGCTGGCTATCCCATCCGCAAGGCGACAAGACCGGCAACGATGGAAAGCGCGGCGGCGCCTCGCCAGCCGGTCATCTTTTCGCCGAGGGCGAAAACCGAAATCAGCATAGCGAAAAGGATGGACGTCTCGCGCAGCGACGCCACCGAGGCAATCGGCGCTTTGGTCATCGCCCACATCACGATCCAGTAGGCCGCACCGCCCAGGGTCCCGGTGACCAGCCCGGCCTTCCAGTCGCGCGCCATGACCGGCAGCGATGCCGGCCCGCGCAGGAAAAGACAAAGCACCAGCGACCAGACCCCGTCGCAGATGAACAGCCATACCGCATAGCTCGAAGCCGTCTCGGCGGCGCGCGCGCCGCTGCCGTCCGACAGCGTATAGCTGGCGATGAAGACCGATGTCGCCAGCGCGAAGCCGACAGCATGGCGGTTGAGCTTTTGCAGGCCGGCGCCGCCGCGCAATGACAGCGCCAGCGTCCCCAGCGAAAGCAACAGGATGCCGACGATCGCCAGCGGCGCCGGCACTTCCGAGACCACGAAGATACCGCCGAAGGCAGCCAGCAGCGGCGCCGTTCCGCGTGCCAGCGGATAGGTCTGGGCCATGTCGCCGGCCTTGTAGGCAGCGATCAGACACAGCTTGTAGCCCATGTGGAAAATCACCGAGGCGAGTATCCAGGGCCACACCTCCGCTTTCGGGAAGGACACGAAGGGCGCGGCCAGCAAGGAGATGAGGCTCAGGCCGAGCGTCATCAGCGTCACCGAAAGGAAACGGTCGAGATGGACCTTGACGAGAGCGTTCCATGTCGCATGCATGGCGGCCGCCAGAAGCACGGCAAGAAAAACGAAAGGCGTCATGGGTCGGCTCGAATCCGCCCCCGGCAGCATTGTGGCAGGAGGCGTTTTTTAATCGGCTTAGTTTCTGGCAAGCGGGGTAACTGTTTATCGGCGGGACCGCAATGCCAAGCATGGCCGGGCTCTTTGGGCCAGAAACCGTTGACGACGCCAAAAATCGCCGCAGGCGCCGTCAGTTCGGATAGATTGACGCCATGGCCGACCGCGTTCCAGCCCTCGATCCCCACCTGTTCATCCAAGCCAACCTGCCGCTGCGGCCGGTGCCGGGGCTGAACTCCATCCGGCTTCACACCGCGCATCCCGGCAGCGGCCTGCGGCGGCTGGTCGGAACGACTGGCGCCGCGCCGCCCTACTGGGCCTATCCATGGGCAGGCGGCAGCGTGCTGGCGCGCTTTTTTCTCGACCGCCCGCAAACCGTTGCCGGCAAGCGCCTGCTCGATCTGGGCGCCGGCGGCGGCATCGTCGGCATCGCCGCGCTCAAGGCCGGTGCAGCCGGCGTTCTCGCCGCCGAGACGAACGAAGTGGGGAGAGCGGCGTTGCGTCTCAACGCGGCCGCGAACGGCGTTTCCATCGAAACAGTCGCAAAGGATCTGCTGGACGCGTCACCGCCGGCGGTCGATCTCGTTGCCGTCGGCGATCTCTTCTATGAAAAGCGGCTCGCCCGCCGCGTCACCGCATTCCTGGAGCGCTGCGTCGAAGCCGGCATCGGGGTGCTCGTCGGCGATCCCGGTCGGGCCCATCTGCCCCGGGAGCGGCTTCTCTGGCTGGCCGATTATACGGTGCTGGATTTCGGCGAAACCACACCATCGCAGCCGAGCAGCGTTTATGCTTTCACGTGCCTGAGCCGGCTTTAAAGCCATTCAGGTTGATCGATCGTTCACGATGCGGGATTTCTCCAACGCAAGCGGCGGTGGCACGAAAACGATCGAGCGTACCGCGAGTAGCTACGATCTTAGTGCAAAACCAGCACGTCGTTCGATGCGAAGCTGATCGTCGTCTTCTCGCCGGCCTTCGGCGGCGGCGAGGACGAATTGTTGAACGTGTCGAGCGAGATGCGGCTGCCGCCGACTCCCACCCGCACGCGGATGACCGAGCCGAGGAACTGCACGTCGTGGATTTCGCCGGTCAGGCTGGCGTCATGCCCGGGGCGCGGTCCCAGCGTGATTGCCTCCGGGCGCAGCGCAAGCGAAATGGTCTCGCCCGATTTCGAGCCGTTGAGCTTGCCCTTGAGGCCGATCTCCTGCACGTCGACCCGCACCTTGCCCTTCGCCGCGTCGCTGACCGTGCCTTCCAGAACGTTGAGCGTGCCGACGAAATTGGCGACGAACTTGGTCGCCGGCCGGTTGTAGATTTCGAACGGCGTGCCGACCTGCTCGGCCTTGCCGCCATACATCACCGCGATGCGGTCGGAGATCGACAGCGCCTCCTCCTGGTCGTGCGTGACGAAGATCGTGGTGATGCCGAGCTCTTTCTGGATTATGCGGATTTCGTCGCGCAGCGACACCCGCACCTTGGCGTCGAGCGCCGACAGCGGCTCGTCCAGCAGCAGCAGCTTCGGCTTCGGCGCCAAGGCCCGCGCCAGCGCAACGCGCTGCTGCTGGCCGCCTGAGAGCTGGTACGGATAGCGGTCGCCGAACTGTGCCAGCGGCAGCTTGATGAGTTCCAGCATCTCGGCCACCCGCTTGTCGGCCTCGGCCTTGGGCATGCCGGCAATCTTCAGCCCGAAGCCGACATTCTGCGCCACGGTCAGGTTCGGGAACAGCGCATAGGCCTGGAACACCATGCCGACATTGCGCTGGTTCGGCTTCAGCCTCGTGATGTCCTTGCCGGCGACGGCGATGCTGCCTTCTGTCGGGTCCTCGAAGCCGGCCACCATGCGCAAAACGGTCGTCTTGCCGCAACCGGACGGGCCGAGAAAGGAAACGAATTCGCCGCGTTCGATGTCGAGGTTGAAATCGTCGACCACCGTGACGGCGCCGAAGGATTTGCGGACATTCTGGATGGAGAGAAACGTGTCGGACATGAGCTGCGCTCTCTTCTCAATTGGGTCGGTTCGAGGATTTCGGCGCGAAGCGCGACAGCACCTGGATGACCGACATGCAGCCCCAGGTGATGACGAAGGCGATGATGGCGAGCGCCGCCGGCTCGTAGGCGCGGTTGGCGCCGATGTTCTGCAGATAGGGACCGAAGGCCGGCCGGTTGAGCAGGCTGGCCATTGTGAATTCGCCCAGCACGATGGCGAAGGTCAGGAACGCGCCAGACAGCACGGCGATCAGGACGTTGGGCAGGATCACCTTGCCGATGATCGTCGTCCAGCCGGCGCCCAGTATCTGCGCCGCCTCCGTCAGCGTCTTGACGTCGACGGTCCTCAGCCCTGTATCGACGGCGCGGTACATGTAAGGCAGCGCCAGCGTCGCATAGCCGATCACCAACAGCGCATTGGTCCCCATGTCGCTGGCGAGAAACGGCAGCGGCGAGTTCGAGCCGTACATGCGGATATAGCCGAACACGATGACGATGGCGGGGATGATAAGCGGCAGCAGCGTGATGAATTCCACGATCGGCCGCAGGTGCGGCAGGCGCAGCCTGATCCAGTAGGCGGTCGGAACGACGATGAGCACGCCGAGGACGATTGTGAAGATCGCCGCCACCACCGAATAGCCGAACGTCGCCTGGAAACGCGGATCGCCGAGAACGATGGCATAAGCGTCGAAGGAATAGGCGCCGCGCCGCATCCGCATCGAGAATTCGACGGTGGCGATGAGCGGAATGAAGAAATAGGCGGCACCCAGAATGAAGGTTACCCAGGCCCAGAAGCGTCCTGTCTTCATTTCAGCCACCGCTCCGACCGCGTCCGGAACCAGATGTAGAAGATGTTGGCGAGGCCGGTGATGAAGATCATGCCGAAGGCGATGGCGTAGCCGAGATGGGCGTTGTGCAGCACGTCGCCACGTATCTGCGCGTAGAGCAGGATCGGCACGATGTTGAGCGAGGAGCCGGTCAGCGCATAGGCGGTGGCGATGGCGCCGAAGGCGTTGGCGAAGAGCAGGATCACCGTGCCGAGAAAGCTCGGCCAGATCACCGGAATGACCACCATGCGCCAGTACTGCGCCTGCGTGGCGCCGAGCGTCGCAGCGGCCTCGCCCCACTCCTTCTTCAAGCCGTCTATGGCCGGCACGATGATGACCACCATCAGCGGTATCTGGAAATAGACGTAAGTGAGCGTCAAACCCCAGAACGACAGGATGTTGAAGCCGTAGGCATAAATGTTGATGCCGAACAGCGTGTTAAGCAGAACAGTAGCCAGACCGAGCCGCCCCAGCGTCGCCAGGAAAGCGAAGGCCAGCGGCACGCCGGCAAAATTCGAGGCGACGCCCGAGAACGTCAGCGTCGCCGAGCGTATCCATCTTGGCAGTCCGCCGCGCACGATGGCGATTGCGATCGCAAGGCCGGCGAAAGCGCCGATCAGCGCCGAGGCCACGCTCACTTTTATCGAAATCCAGTAGGCGGCGACGATGGAGGGCTGCGCCAGCGCGGCCAGGTTTTCCAGCGTGAACTCGCCCGCCTCGTTCTGGAACGCCCCCAGGATGAGATAGGCGGTTGGCAGGATCAGGAACATCAGGCTGAAGACGACGAACGGCGCGATGCCCAGCCAGTGGGTCGGCAGCCGCATGCCCGCGGCCTTCGCCGGCGGCGCACTGTTGCCGGCAATGGCCGGATCGGAAATACCGATATCTGTCATCGAAAGCCTATCGCGAAAGGCCGGGCGATGGCGCTGCCGCCGCCCGGCCGGATCAGCCTTTTACTGGACGTTGGCGCCGACCGCCGTATCCCAGTTCTTGGTGATGGCGTCCTTCGCCTTGCCCTGCTCTTCCAGCGACGGGAAGACGGCCTTTTCATAGGACGCGGCCGGCGGCAGCTTGTCGAGCAGGTCCTGCGGGATCTTGCCGTTCTTGGCCAAATCGTTGAAGCGGATCGGGTGGCAGTATCCCTTCAGCCAGCCGAGCTGGCCTTCGTCGGAATAGAGATACTCCATCCACAGCTTGGCGGCGTTCGGATGCGGTGCGTAGGCGCTGATCGCCTGTACGTAAACGCCCGCCACGACCCCGGTGGTCGGGATGACGATGTCGGTCGGCGGATTGCCGTTCAGCGTGTCGCGGCCCGACAGGTTGTTGTAGTCCCAGTTGATCAGGATCGGCGTCTGGCCTTGCGCCAGCGTCGCCGGCTTGCCGATGACTGGAACGAAATTGCCGGCGGCGTTCAGTTCCTTGAAGAACTCCAGACCAGCGGTCCCGGCGGCTTCGCCGGCCGCCGCGCCCTTTGAAAGGCCGGCGGCGTACACCGCCTGGATCGCCTGGTTGGAGGCGCGCGGATCGCCCGCCAGCGCGACTGCGTTGGCGTATTCCGGCTTCAGGAGATCGGCCCAATCGGCCGGCGGGTTCTGCACAAGGTCCTTGTTCACCATGAACGACAGCACGCCGTAATAGTCGCCATACCAGTAGCCTTCGGCATCCTTGGCGCTGTCGGGGATCGAATCCCAGGTCGATACCTTGTAGGGCTGGATCAGGCCGTCGGCCTTGGCCGACGGGCCGAAGGAGAGACCGACGTCGATGACGTCCGGCGCCTGCGGGCCCTTGTTGTCCTTGTTCGCCTTGATCGCCTCGATCTCGTCGCCGGAGCCGGCGTCGGGATTGAGCTCGTTGACGGTGATCTCCGGATACTTCTTCTTGAAGCCGTCGATCACGGCGCCGTAGCCGCACCAGTCATGCGGCAGCGCGATGGTGGTGAGCTGTCCCTCCTTCTTCGCGGCGGCAACCAGTTCGTCCATGGATTGCGCCGAGGAAATCGCCGATGTCGCCATAAGGGCGACGGCCGAGAGGGAAAGGATTTTTCCCGTGAATTTGAACATGTTGTTCTCTCCGTTGAACTGACGCCGTGGGACGCCTGCACCGGTATCCCTGCCCAGTGCGGTATCCCTGTTCCATGACAGTCCGATGAAGCACGGACCGCCCTCCGCACCCGCGAGGGCACGGAAAGTAAACTCCTTTTGCCGCACCCCCGCAATCAGGCGTGCGGATTCTTTTCCGGCTAAGCGGTCTGGCTATCCTCTCCTCTCATTTCGTTCCCCTTGCTTGTTATTTTCTACGCAAGTCGGCGGTCATGCTCGCAACTGCAAGACCGGCCTCCTATGCCGATCCCGACATCGCGTCTTCCAATAGCGACAGCGCCGCCTTCTTCGTCAGCTTCACCGGATTGCCGCCGGCGGTCGGATCGACCACCGCCATGTCGGCAATCAACGCCTTGCGCTTCCTGTCCATGTCCAGCCCCTTGATCAGGCCGGGAAGCGCATGCGGCACCTTGAGCTCCTTGCGCAGCTTGATGACCGCCTTGGCGAAGCCGTCGAACCCGCCCCTGATGCCGCAATAGGCGGCGAGGCGGGCGATCTTGTCTTCCACAGCATCGCGGTTGAAGGCGAGCACATAGGGCATGAACACGGCGTTGGTCATGCCGTGATGCGTGTCGTAGAGCGCGCCGACCGGATGCGACAGCGAATGGATCGCTCCGAGACCCTTCTGGAAGGCCGCCGCGCCCATCGCCGCGGCGCTCATCATATGCGCGCGGGCGACAAGGTCTCTGCCGTCGCGATAAGCCTTCGGCAGGTTCTCGAACACCAGCCTTATACCCTCCACCGCGATCCCGTCGGCCATGGGATGATAGCCCGGCGCGCAATAGGCTTCGAGACAATGCGCGAACGCATCCATGCCGGTGCCTGCGGTGATGAAGGACGGCATACCCGTCGTCAGTTCCGGGTCGGCGATGACGATGGCGGGCAAAAGCTTCGGATGGAAGATCACCTTCTTGGTGTGCGTCGCCTCGTTGGTGATGACCCCGGCCCGCCCGACCTCCGAGCCTGTGCCCGCCGTTGTTGGCACGGCGATGATCGGCGCGATGGCGTCGGAATTGGCCCGGGTCCACCAGTCGCCGATGTCCTCGAAATCCCACACCGGCCGCGTCTGCCCGGCCTGGAAGGCGATCAGCTTGCCGAGGTCGAGCGCCGAGCCGCCGCCGAAGGCAATGACCCCATCATGCTTGCCGTTCTTGAACACGGCGATGCCTGCGGTGAGGTTCGATTCCACCGGGTTCGGTTTCACATCGGAAAACACGCCATAAGGCACTTTGGCCGCATCGAGAATTTTCAGGGTCGAAGCGACGACCGGCAGCTTCGCCAGTCCCGGATCGGTGACGAACAGCGGCCGCTTGATACCGGCGGCGGCCAGCGCGTCCGGCAGCTCCCTGATGCGGCCGGCGCCGAAGCGGACGGTGGTGGGGTAGTTCCATTTGGAGACGAGCGTGGTCATTTTCGGTTTTACCTGTGGGAATGTTCAATTGACGAAAGTGTTGGCGACGCGCCGCGATATCCGCACGTACGGTATCCAGATGACCGCCAGGACGATGCTGCGGACGAGTTCCCTCATTGTATCGGCGTCGAGCAGAGCCTGTCCCGTCGCCGCCAGAACGTCGCCGAAAAAGACCTGGGCCGCGGCTATGTCCAGAATGATGAAGGCAAGCCCGACGGCTGCCCAGACGACGAACCAACGCGGAAACGAGGCGCTTTTTCTGAACAAGAGCACCAACAGCACGATCGGCAGCACCAGAAGGACGACCACGTTGCCGATGAATTCCACGACGATGAAAGCGATCTGGCCACTGGTCAATTGATTCATCGACTCCAATAACTCGCCATAGCTGGCCAGATGAAAAACGCCGCGGAGCGGCGTGACCACCAGACCGAGGATCGGCAGGATCAGCCAGCCACCAATGCCAACCGGACCGTCCGAGCTTGCTGTAGGCTGCGTGTCCGCCATTTTCCCCCTCCTTGGTTGCCGCCTAGATCGCCTCTCTCAGATGATAGCTCTTCGGCCTGGTCAGATTGTCATAGCCGATGGCCGACAGCGCCGCGCCCTTGCCGGTGTCCTTCACGCCGGTCCACACCAGCGCCGGGTCGAGATAATCGCAGCGGTTCATGAACACGGTGCCGGTTTCGACACGGTCGCCGACGGCAATCGCGTGCTCGATATCGCGGGTCCAGATCGAGGCGGTCAGCCCATAGGGGCTGTCGTTCATCAGCGCGACGGCCTCCTCGTCGTTGCGCACCTTCATGATGCCGACGATGGGTCCGAAGCTTTCCTCGCGCATGACGCTCATCTGATGATCCACGCCGGTCAACACCTCGGCCGGCAGATATGGTGAGCCGGCTTCGTCACGCTCGTCCCTGGTGTTGAGATGCGCGGTCGCGCCCTTGCGCAACGCCTCCGCCTTCTGCTCACGGATCAGGTCGGCGAAGCGCGCCTGCGCCATCGGCCCCATCGTCGTGTCCTGCTCGAGCGGATTGCCGAGGCGGTAGTTCCTCGTCTCCTCGATGAAGCCGCCGACGAAATCGTCATAGACCTTCTCGTGCACATAGACCCGCTCGATGCCGCAGCAGCACTGGCCGGAATTGAAGAACGCGCCTTCAACGAGGTTCGGGATAGCGTGGTCGAGCCTAGCGTCCGGCAGCACATAGGCGGGGTCCTTGCCGCCGAGCTCGAGGCCGAGCGTCATGAACGTTCCCGCCGCCGCCTTCTCGATGGCGCGCCCGCCGGCGACCGAGCCGGTGAAGTTCACGTGGTCGATCTTGCCGGATGCCAGCAGCTTCTCGGTCTGTGCATGGTTCAGCACGAGGTTCTGGAAGACATGCTTCGGCAACCCCGCGATCTCGAACGCCCTGGCAAAGCGCTCGCCGACCAGCAGCGTCTGCGCTGCGTGCTTGAGGATGACGGTCGACCCGGCGATCAGCGCCGGTACGATGGTGTTGACGGCGGTGAGATACGGATAGTTCCACGGCGCGATGACCATGACGACGCCGAGCGGCTCCTTCTTCACATAGCGGCGGAAACCGTCCTTCGGGTTGGAGGCCATCACCGGCTTCAGCGCCTGCTCGGCGATCTCGACCATGTATTGCGTGCGTTCCCTGACGCCGCCGAACTCGCCGCCATAGCGCACCGGCCGGCCCATCTGCCAGGCCAGTTCCGGCACGATCTCGTCAGCCATGCCGACCAGCGCCTCCAGCATTTTCAGCATGTAGCCGGCGCGTTCAGCCACGGGCGCCTTCGCCCAGTCGGCCTGCGCCGTCCGCGCCCGCTCGACCGCGGCATTCACCGCCTGATCGGTGGCGACAGGCCGTTCCGCATAGACCGAGCCGTCGATGGGCGATTTGAGTTTGATGGTTTCCAAAATTTCCAACTCCACTTTATTCCACTGGCGGCACAGATAGCTGCGCGCCTCTAATACCGCTCGAACCCCCGGTGCAGTTCCCAGTCGGTGATGCGGCGGTCATATTCGAACTGCTCCCAGCGGGCGGTGTGGACATAGTGCTCCACCACCTCCTCGCCGAACGCCTGCTTGAACATCTTGGATTTCGCGAAGGCTTCCGTGGCGTCGCGCAGCGTCTTGGGGATTTCGGGCAGCCTGGCAGCCTGGTAGGCGTCGCCGACGAACGGCTTCTGCAGTTCCAGCTTCTCGTCGATGCCGGCAAGCCCCGCCGCGATGAGGGCGGCGAAGGCCAGATAAGGGTTCAAATCGGCGCCGCCGATCCGGCATTCCATGCGGATGCCTTTCGTCCCCTCCCCGCACAGGCGGAAACCCGCGGTGCGGTTGTCTTCCGACCACATGATCTTGGTCGGCGCGAAGGTGCCGGCTTGGAAGCGCTTGTAGGAATTGATGTAGGGCGCCAGCAGCAGCGTGAACTCGCGCGCATATTTAAGCTGGCCCGCCGCCCATTGCTGGCCGAGCGTCGACAGCGTCCAATCGGCCTTCTTGTCGAAAAACAGCGGCGTCTTGCCGTCGGCGCTCCACAGCGAGTTGTGGATATGGCTGGAACTGCCCGCCAGACCGTAATTGTACTTGGCCATGAAGGAAATGGCCTTGCCCTCGGATGCGGCGATCTCCTTGGCGCCGTTTTTCAGGATCACATGCCGGTCCGCCATGTCGAGCGCCTCGGCATAGCGCACGTTGATCTCTTCCTGCCCCGGCCCCCATTCGCCCTTCGAGTTCTCGACGGGAATGCCGGCCGCCTCCATCTCGTTGCGCAGCCGGCGCATCACCCCTTCCTCGTTCGAGGTGAGCTGGATGACATAATCCTGGATGTGCGGCGAGGCGGTGTCGAGGTTTTGCCAGTGCTTGCTGCGCGCCGAGGCATAGGTCTCGTCGAACAGGTAGAATTCGAGTTCCGAGGCGAAGTAGCCCAGATAGCCGCGCTCCCGCAGCCGCGCCACCTGCTTCTTCAGGATGGCGCGCGGCGAATGCGGCAGGTCGCCATGCGTATGGTGATCGAGCACGTCGCACAGCACCAGCGCCGTCTTTTCCAGCCAGGGTACCCGCCGCAACGTCTCGAGGTCCGGCTTCATGACGAAATCGCCATAGCCCTTCGACCAGCTTGCCGCCTTGTAGCCCGGCACCGGCTCCATATCGATGTCATTGGCGAGCAGGTAGTTGCAGCCATGCGTCTCGTCATGGGCGGACTCGACGAAATACCGCGCCAGGAAGCGCTTGCCGATAAGCCGCCCCTGCAAATCGACGGCGCAGGCCAGCACCGTATCGATCTCTGCCGACTGCACCGCCTTCTTCAACTGATCGAACGAGAGATTTCCGGCCATTTCCAACTCCGCTGCGGCTGCATTGCTTTTGCGACCGGCCCGGTCTCGGAGGCCAGGCCGGTCGTCGTGACGATCAGGCTTTGGCCTGCTTGTGCTCCAGAGCGAACTCTTCTTCCGGGGACAGGATCAGCTTGTGGCGGCCGACCAGCGCGAAATAGACGATGCCGACGACGAACCACACGATCACCCAGATGACGCCCTTGAAGAAGTTCGGATCCTGTACCTGGTAGAGCAGCGTGACGAGGCCGATGACGATCGTCAGCACGGCTCCCGGAATGCCGAGCGGGCTGCGATAGGGCCTCTCCATATTCGGCTGGTTCTTGCGCAGCAGGATGAACGAGACCGCCTGCGCGATGTAGGAGCACATGGCGCCGAACACGGCCATGTTGAGCAGGACCGAGCCGATCAGCGATCCCGCCTGGTCGCCGCCGAGCGAGAACCACATGATCATCATGATCGCCAGCCCGAGCAGTGCGCCAGCGATCATCGCCACATGCGGCGTCTTGTAGGTCTGGTGCGTCACCGACAGCGCATTGGGGAAATAGCCAGCGCGCGCCAGCGAATAGACCTGCCGTCCCATCGCGAAGACGATGGTGTGGAACGATGCGATCAGGCCGACCAGCGCGACGAGGCCGAGCAGCACCGCGCCGGCATCGCCATAGATGGCGCGGAAGCCGTCGAGCAGCGGTTCGCCCGACGAGCCGAGCTTGAAGGCGCCGACACCGATGACGGACGGGTTGAGCAGAACGATCATGAAAGCCGAGACGATCAGCGTCAGCATGCCGGCGATGATGCCGCGCGGCATGTCGCGCTTCGGATCGACCGACTCCTCCGCCGCCAGCGGCAGTTGCTCAATGGCGAGGAACAGCCAGACGGCGAAAGGCAGGGTTGCCAGCACGCCCGAGAAGCCGAACGGGAAGAAGGAGCCGTTGCCTTCGGGCAGTTCGACCGCCGCGCCGTCCGGGCCGGCTCCGATGTTGAGCGCCCAGCGGGAGAAATCCATGTTCGGAATGGCGCTCAGCCAGAACACGACCAGCACGGCCAGCGACGCGATCGTCACGATCAGCGTCACCCGGAAGGATAGCGCCACGCCGAAGACATTCAGGCAAAGGAAGGCAATGTAGGTGATGATCCACCAGACATAGGGCGGAATATCGCCTCCCACGATGCCCCCGACATAGGAGCCGATGAAGAAGGCGATGACGGCCGGCGTCACTACATATTCGACGTTCTCGCACAGGCCGGTGATAAAGCCGCCCCAAGGCCCCATGGCGGTGCGGGCGAAGGAATAGGCGGCGCCCGTGTGCGGCAACGCCGGGCTCATTTCCGCGATACAGAAGACCAGTCCCAGATACATGACCGCGATGATCATGCCGGCGACCAACATGCCGCCCCAGCCGCCGGTCGAGAAACCGAAGTTCCAGCCGGAGAAATGACCGGAGATGACGGCGCCCACGCCCAGCGCCCACAGATGCCAGACATTGGCGTGACGAACCAGTTCCCGTTGTTCGAAATAGGACTTGTCGCGCTTCTCATACGCGATCCCGCCTGCTTCATGCCTTGTCGAATCGACCATGTCAGTCCCCTTCAGATGATTGGCCTAGATGGCTTGACGTCTCTTTTCCGGAATGCGTTCCTCACTGTGCGATTGCAGCGGACGAAGCGTTGCGAAAATCTTCGCAAGCGTCGCCGCCCATTTCTCCTGTCCGGCTCCGTCCCGGATCTCGTCGTTGCGTATCTCGATCATCGCGCAGGGCAGTCCGCGCGGACGCGCATGTTGCTCCAGCGTGAAATAAACGCGGTCGGCCGGCGAATAGGGTTCGTTGACGCCGACCGTGATCCCCGGCAGTTCCTCGAGCGCCGCGATCAACGGCAGCGCCAGCCGCGTATCCTCGTCATGGATGATGCCGATATGCCAGGGCCGATGGACGCCCTTATAGACCGGGGTGAACGAATGCACCGACACAAGCCATGACGGCAGCCCGGCGCGGTTCCTGTCATCCAGAACCGCATCGACCGCATCGTGGAAAGGTTTCCAGCAGCGTGCGATCCGCGCGTTCCGCTCGCCGGCCGAAAGGCCCCTGTTGCCGGGAATCGCCGTCGTCTCGCTGATCTCGCTGATCAGGTCCGGCGCGTCGAGGGGGCGGTTGCAGTCCAGTATGAGGCGCGAGATGCGCGTCTCGATCAGCGCCGTATCCAGCCTCTCCGAGATGCCGCGCGCAACGGCGAGCGCGCCCGGGTCCCAGGCGATGTGTGCGGAAAGGTGAGTTTCCGAAAGGCCCAGCGCGCCATATTCAGGCGGCACGAAGTTCGAGGCATGATCGCAGGTCAGCACGAGGGGGCTCGTGCCGGCGGGGTTCGTCACCCGCACGGACTCCGATGCGACAAGGCTGACGCGCCGTGCAGTCTCCATCGTCCTGCCATCCCCGCGAGCGCGTATCGTATGGTACGAATTTTCTCGCATTGCGCTCGTATGGATGATTTCATACACATTATCCTGCATTGTCAAACGCCATTTCGGGCCGGCGCACAGCTGCGGCGAGGATGAAGGCGGGAGGCCGAGAATGACGACGAGCATTGCCGAACTGATCGCCGAGAGGCTCGACGCCATGCCGGCCGGCGAACGCCGCGCCGCGCACACGCTGATCGCCGGCTATCCTCTCGTCGGCCTCAGGACAGTGGCCGAGTTCTCGCAGGCCGCCGGCGTCTCTTCTCCCACCATCCTGCGCTTCGTGGCGCGCCTCGGCTTCCAGAACTATCCGGAATTCCAGGTCGCGCTGCAGGACGAGCTGGCCGCCCAGCTCCAGTCTCCGGCGTCGCGCGCGCATGGCGCCGCTGCCGCCCGCGACCGCATTCCGCCCATGCTGGAAGCGACGATCGAGAATTTGCGCCAGACCTTCATGCATCTGTCGCAGAAGCAGCTCGCCGCCATCGTACAGACGCTCAGCGACCAGCGCGGCAAGGTATTTCTCGTCGGCGGCCGCTTCACCGACCCGCTGGCGCGCTACATGGCGGCCCACCTCGCCATCGTGCGGCCCGGCGTCTTCCATCTCGCCGGCCAGGAAAGCCTGTGGCGCGACCGGCTCATCGACATGGGCAAGCGCGATGTCATCATCGTCTTCGACATCCGCCGCTACCAGGACAGCTTGCTGCGCTTTGCCGAAAAGGCGCACCAGCGCGGCGTGCAGGTCGTTCTTTTCACCGACCAGTGGCTGTCGCCCATCGCCCGCCTCGCCCGCCATGTCGTCGCCGGCCGCACCGCGGTGCCCTCGCCCTGGGACTCCTCCGCTTCCCTGATGGTCGTCGCCGAAACGCTGATCGGCGCCATCACCGCCAAGCTGGAGGACAGCAGCGCGCGCCGCATCGACGAGATGGAGAACCTGCGGTGATGCGCAATTGCGCCTCGGTCTTTACCCCCACCCCTAACCTTACGCAGATTTAATGTGCGTAAACGCGGGAGAATTGCCATAAAGGCCTGGTAACGACGTTGCTTCGTGCATGTCTAGGTACGTTGCTGCGTCCTTCCGGGTCGGAGGAACCGGTAAGGGTCGAGACCCTGGACGCACGTTTTCCTCACCGGAGCGCCGATGGCCACCTGGAAACAGATTGTACTCTCGCTGGTGATCCTGATCGTCGCCGCGGCGGCATGGGTCGGATTTTTTCCCGGTTCGCAGGACGTTCTTGCCCGCTGGGGCATTGAATGGGCCCACGCCTCGACCCCCAAGACCACGGCGGAAGAAGAGAACACGGGCAACCGGCGCGGCGGCGGCAACCGTGGCGGCGGCGCGCAGACGCCTGTCGTCACCGCGCAGGTCTCGAGCGCCACGATCAACGACAAGCTCCAGACCATCGGCACCGGCCGCGCCAAGGCGACCGTGACCGTCAACCCCTACGCTTCCGGACGTCTGACTGAATTCCTCGTCCAGTCCGGCGCGCATGTCGAGGCCGGACAGGTCATCGCCAGGCTCGATTCCGAGACGGAGGAAATCGCACTGGAGCGCGCCAAGGCGGCGCGCGACGATGCCAAGGCCAAGGTCGACCGCACCCGCGCGCTGCGCGCCTCCAACGCGGTGACCTCCGTACAGCTGACCGACGCCGAACTGGCGCTGCGCAATGCCGAACTCAACCTGCATGACGCGCAGGTCGCCTTCGACCGCCGTTCGGTCACCTCACCGATTTCCGGCATTGTCGGCATCCTGCCGATCGAGGCCGGCAACTATGTGACCAACCAGACGGCGATCGCCACCATCGACGACCGCTCCAGCATCCTTGTCGATTTCTGGGTGCCGGAACGTTTCGCGCCCGCCGTGAAGATCGGCGCCGTCATCAAGGCTGCATCGCTCGCCAATCCGGGAGCGGCGTTCGAGGGAACGGTTTCGGCCATCGACAACCGCATCGACGAGAAAAGCCGCACGCTCTGGGTGCAGGCGACCATCGACAATCCAGCGGATTCGCTGCGCGCCGGCATGTCGTTCCAGATCACCATGCAGTTCCCGGGCGACACCTATCCGGCGGTCACCCCGCTCGCCATCCAGTGGGGTTCCGACGGCGCCTTCATCTGGACCGTCGAGGCCGGCAAGGCCAAGCGCGTGCCCGTCCGCATCGTCCAGCGCAACACCGAGACGGTTCTGATCGACGCGCCGGTCAGCAGCGGCGCCGTCGTCGTCACCGAAGGCGTCCAGAGCGTGCGCGAAGGCGGCGAGGTGCGCATCGCCCGCGAGGATCAGGGCGCTGCAAGCGCCAGCGGCTCGTGACGGCGCCGCGCCGATGACCGAAACCGTCAACACCAGCGACAACAGCCTCACCGCGCTGTTCATTCGCAGGCCGGTGCTGGCCTTCGTCCTCAATACGCTGATCGCGGTTGCCGGCCTCGCCGCGTTCTACGGCGTCGAGATCCGCGAACTTCCCGATGTCGACCGCGCCGTCATCACCGTTTCGACAGATTTCGACGGCGCGGCCGCCGAAACCATCGACCGCGAACTGACCGGCAACATCGAGGGCGCGGTGGCGCGCGTCTCCGGCGTCAAGTCCATCTCGTCCTCGTCGTCCTTCGGCACCAGCCGCGTCACCATCGAGTTCAACGACGGCATCGATCTGAACGTCGCCGCCTCCGATGTACGCGATGCGGTAAGCCGCATCGCCAACCAGCTGCCGGAAGAGGCCGATGCGCCGCGCATCGTCAAGGCGGATGCCAATTCGGATGCCGTCATGCGCCTCGCCGTCACCTCCGATTCCATGGCCGTCGAGGACATGTCCATCCTGGTCGAAGACCAGATCGAGGACGAGCTTGCCGCCGTTCCCGGCGTCGCCGACGTCCAGATCTATGGCGACCGCGACAAGATTTTCCTGATCGATGTCGACCAGGGCAAGCTCGCCAGCCTCGGCTACACAGTCGCCGATCTGCGCAGCGCGCTCGCCTCCGTCGCCTTCGACACGCCGGCCGGCTCCATCACCACGACCAATCAGAACCTCATCGTGCGCACCACCGCCGACGTCACCACGCCCGAACAGTTCGAGGCCATCGTTATCGGCGGAACGACCCATATCGGCGATGTCGCCACAGTGACGCTCGGCGGCGACATCAACCAGTCGACGCTGCGCTCCGACGGCAAGACCGGCATCGGCATCGGCATCGTGCGCGCCGCCGAATCTAACACGCTCGACATTTCCGAGGGCGTGAAAGCCGCCGTCGCCAACATCCAGAAGACGCTGCCCAAGGGCATGTCGATCAAGATCACCAGCGACGACGCGGTGTTCGTCAACGGCGCCGTGCACGAGGTCGAGGTCGCGCTGGCGCTTTCGGTCTCCATCGTGCTGATCGTCATCTATCTCTTCCTGCTGGACTGGCGCGCGACGCTGATCCCCGCCTTCTCCATGCCGGTCGCCATGATCGGCACCGTCGCTGCGATCTATCTCGCCGGCTTCTCCATCAACATCCTCACCCTGCTGGCGCTGGTGCTCGCCACCGGCCTTGTGGTCGACGACGCCATCGTGGTGCTGGAGAACATCGTGCGAAGACGCAACGAGGGCATGGGGCCGCGCGCCGCGGCCGTGCTCGGCACCAAGGAAGTCTTCTTCGCCGTCATTGCCACCACCGCGACCCTTGTCGCCGTCTTCGTGCCGATCTCCTTCCTGCCCGGCCAGACCGGTGGCCTGTTCCGCGAATTCGGCTTCGTGCTGGCCATGTCGGTTATCCTGTCATGCGTGGTCGCACTGACGCTGTGCCCGATGCTCGCCTCGCGCATGTTGTCCGACGCCGCGCTGCACCATGAAAGCCATGGCGGCGTTCTCGGCCGCATCGGCGGCGGGCTGACCGGCGCTTACCGGCGTATCCTGCACTGGTGCCTCGGCGCACCGGTGATCGTGCTTCTGATCGCCGTCCTGTTCGCAGGCGTAGCCTTCGCCCTGTTCGGAACCATCCGCCAGGAGCTGACGCCGACGGAGGATCGCGCCACCATCCTGCTGCGCATCAGCGCCCCGCAGGGCGTCAGCCTCGAATACACGACCGCCCAGATGCGCCGCATCGAGGAACTGATCCAGCCGCTGCGCGATTCCGGCGAGATACAAAGCACGTTCGAGAGCGCCGGCTTTGGCGGCAACTACAATTCCGGCTTCATGGTGATGACGCTGGCGCCATGGGACGAGCGCACCCGCAGCCAGCAGGAGATCACCCAGCAGATCACCCAGCTCGCCCGCCAGGTGCCCAGCGTGCGCGTCTTCCCGGCACAGCCGAACAGCCTGGGCATCCGCGGCGCCGGCAACGGCCTGCAGTTCGCGCTGGTCGGCAACGACCGCGCAGCCTTGTCGACCGCCGCCGGCAAGATCATCGACGAGATGCAGAAGGACCCGCGCTTCCAGCAGCCGCGACTTTCGGTCGACCCGACGCAGCCGCAGCTCGCCGTGGCCGTCGACCGCGCCCGCGCCTCCGATCTCGGCATCGACATCACCGGCCTCGCCGATACGCTTCAGGCCATGCTCGACGGCAACAAGGTCGGCGACGTCTATATCGGAGACCGCAGCTTCGATGTGAAGCTGGTGTCCACGACCAATCCCATCAACGACCCGACCGACCTGGAAAACGTCTTCCTCAAGACGGCGGACGGCCGCTATGTGCCCATGTCGACCATCGCGACGCTGACCGAGCGCGCCGTGCCGCCCTCGCTGACGCGCGAGCAGCAGCAGCCATCGGTTGCGATCACCTCGACGCTGAGCGGCGACTTCGCGCTGGGTGACGCCTTGTCGGAAGCCCAGCGCATCGCCACGCCCCTGTTGCCGGCCGGCTCGCGGCTGGTGCCGCTGGCGGAAGCCGCAACGCTCGGCGAAACCAACAGCGGCATGATCACCATCTTCGGCTTCGCGCTGGTCATCATCCTTCTGGTGCTGGCGGCGCAGTTCGAAAGCTTCGTCTCCGCCGTCATCATCATGGCGACGGTGCCGCTGGGTCTCGCCTGCGCCATCTTCGCCCTCATCCTCACCGGCACCAGCCTCAACGCCTACAGCCAGATCGGCCTGGTGCTTCTGGTCGGCGTCATGGCCAAGAACGGCATCCTGATCGTCGAATTCGCCAACCAGCTGCGCGATCGCGGCCTCGGCGTGCGCGAAGCCATCGAGCAGGCCGCCAACATCCGCCTGCGGCCCGTGATGATGACGATGATCTGCACCGTGCTCGGCGGCGTACCGCTGGTGCTGGCGAGCGGCGCCGGCGCCGAGGCCCGCATCGCGCTGGGCTGGGTCATCGTCGGCGGCCTTGGCCTCGCCACCGTCTCCACCCTCTTCCTGACCCCGGTGGCCTATCTGCTGCTCGGCCGCTTCGTCACGCCGAAGACGCATGAGGAAAACCGCCTCAAGCGCGAGTTGGAAGAAGCCGCCTATGTCAATGCTGAGCCGGCGGAGTAGCTAGCTCGCCTGGAATACGTCACGTCTCAATGATTCATTGCGCCTTGGCCATTTACCCCCACCCCTAACCCCTCCCCGCAAGGGGGAGGGGGACACTGGCGCCTCAGAATCCCCCTCCCGCTTGCGGGGAGGGATTAGGGGTGGGGGTGTATCCATATCTATTGCCCTGCCAGACACCGGGTGACATCGGCGCCGTCACGCTCTATGTGTGCCGCCGTTGAAGGCGGCGATATGGCCGTCGGTGCGGGAGATAGCCGGATGGAAGCGGTCCGACTTGATTCATTGCTGGCCAGCGTCGGAACAGAAGTCGGCGTGTCGCCCTGGCGCGTCGTGACGCAGACGATGATCGACCAGTTCGCCGACGCCACCGACGACCACCAGTTCATTCACTGCGATCCGGAGCGCGCCGCCCGCGACACGCCTTTCGGCGGCACCATTGCGCACGGGTTCCTCACCCTTTCGCTGCTCTCGGCCATGACCTTCGAGACCCTGCCGCCGGTTGAGAACGGCAAGATGGGCGTCAACCATGGGTTCGACCAGATCCGCTTCCTTGCCCCGGTCAAGACCGGTTCCCGCATCCGCGCCCGCTTCGTGCTCGCCGACCTCAAGGCGAGGCCCTCCGGCTGGGTGCAGGCCACCCATGACGTGACGATCGAGATCGAAGGCAGCAAGAAGCCCGCCCTCACCGCCCGCTGGCTGACTCTGACCTTCGTCGAACCGGAAGCGGCTGAACCCGCCGCGCCCTGACGCAGCCTCGCGGTTCCGCCAGCCTTCGGACGAGCTTCCCCTGCGACATCTTGTCCTCGGCCGTACGGCGTATATATTCTGTCCCCGGAGAACGAGAAAGGCAGCCGCATTGCCGCTGACCGTGCAAAAACGCCGCGAACAGCATAAGGCGGCCCTGCGATCCGACCTTTTGGCCGCGGCCCACAAGCTTGTCCAGGAAGAGGGTTACGAGGGCCTGACCATCCGCAAGCTGGCCCAGCGGGTCGGCTATGCGCCGATGTCGGTCTACTCCTATTTCGCCGACAAGCAGGACATCCTCTTCGCGCTCGCCGAAGACGCCTTCGAAACGCTGGCGCGCCGTATCGAGGAGAACAAGTCCGACGATCCGATGGAGTCGCTGCGGGCCGTCATGACGGAATACGCCGCCTTCGGCCTCGGCAATCCCAACGAGTACCGCACCGTCTTCATGACCGAGA
>CBFGLW010000011.1:0-85024 GCA_965649745.1 uncultured Mesorhizobium sp.
TGTAGGTCGAGCTGCTGTTGCTCGGGATCGTCAAAGGCGCAGCCGAGGGGCGAAGCGCCGAGTTGATCAGCGAGAGGGGAATTGCCTGGGAAGCCGGAATGAACAGGCCGCGCGGCGTATAGAAATCGGCCTTGCCGTCATTGTTGAAGTCGATGAGCTGAACGGCACTTGGACCAAGCGGCACTGTTGGCAGGTCATCGACACTGAAGCCCTTGAACCCGGCGCCGGTGGACAAATAAACTTTGCTTCTTTTGTAAACGAGGTCGCTGGCGCCGTCGCCATTGATGTCGGCAATGGCGCAGTCATAGACGCCGCTCTCCGACGTCCAGCAATCCGAATTGATCGGCTGCGGCGTCGGGCCACCGGGAAGTTCTTGTCTGATCAAATGGGGCCCTGAGCTTATGACCAGCGCCTGCTGGCGGCCATTACCGAAGAAGTCGCCCACACCCACCAATGGATAACTGGACGGGTCCTGGGACAACCAGGGAAACAACTGTCCGGGGGCAGGATAGGCCTTTTTGTAGATGGCCAGCCCGTCGCCATCCGGATCGACGGGCAGCGACGTGAAGGATGCCACCGGGCTTGTCGGCATATTGTCGCAAATCGTGGCATAGGCGCTTAATGGACATGGGTTGAAGGTCATGTTCAACAACGCATCGGTGGCGATTACGCGCGCGCCGATCGAGTAGTTGAAATGCCGGTACGGGTCGGGCTCGGCTCCCGTGTCCACCGGGACCTTTGTGAGAAACGCCAGATCGGACGTGCGCTTGGGCAAGAAGCGCGCCACGTCATAGTTGTAGCTGACCGGCGGCGCCCAGTCTGCCGGGTTCTCCGACGGCTCCTGCGGCTGTTGCGGAACAGAACACGGTAACCCCGGAAATGGGGATAGCCACTTCGCCAGTACGGCGGACTTGGTCTCGAGATGGGCGCCGGTCGGACCGAACTTGACGATCTTGAAGGTACGCAGTGCCGTGTCAGAGGTGCCAGGGATCGCCTCGCATTTGATCTGCTGCCCAAAGATCTCGTCACGTCCATCAGCATCGAGGTCGCCGGAGGTGGTAGGCGGTGGTGCGCTGGCCGGGAACGGCGACGGCTGATCCGTGTAGTTCGGATCGGAGCCCTGATAGGCCATCTGGGCGATGCGCTTCGAGGTCGGTCCGGTCACAGTGCCGTCCGTGGCGACGGCGGCGTCGAGGCCGTAGCGACGCACCCCGGTCAGGCGCGAGGCGTTGGAGAACGGCGCCTGATCGTAGGTGAGGGTGTAGGCACCGCGCAGCGCCGCGCCGACCTTGACGGCGACGGTGCGGATGCGCTGGTCGGTCTGCGAGATGTCGCGGCCGTTGCCCATCAGGATGACGTCGGGCCGCGTCTCCAGATAAAAGCTCATGGTGACGTTGGCATAGGTGATGCTTGCCGGATAGCAGACCGGGCTTGCCGGGCAGGTGTAGCTGTAGGTGACGGCATTGCCGTTGGTGTCCGTCACTGAGGCGAGCAGCCAGCGGTAGGAGAAGGCGAGGTCGTAGGCCGGCGTGCCGGCGACCACGGTGTTCGGCGGCGGCGGAGGCGGCGGCGGATCGAAGATGCCACCTAGCCCGCCACTTCCATTGCCGGATGATGCAGTCGTGACGGTGATACCGGCCAGCGCCGCCACCGACCTGAACGTTGAGACGGTGCCGTCGCGGTCGGTGACCGTCCATTCGTTGGCGGTGGCGTCGAAGGCGATGCGGCGGAAGGATTCGTTCTCGGTCGCATGGCTGCCGCCGGTCGCGCACGACGGCGAGGCGACGCCGGTACCGCAGGCGACCATCGCCTGGCCGTTGAGCAGGTAGATGTCGTTGGCGTTGAAGTAGGGCATGCCTTCGCCAGGGCTTGCCCGCTCGATGACGTCGAAACCCTCCAGTCCCCAGCCATAGCCGAGCCAACCCTGATAGAGGCCGCCGGTCCTGGTCTTGCGGGTCGAGGAATAGCGCAGCGACAGCGACGGCTCGATGCCGTGGAAGGCAAGCGTGTCGATGTCGATCGAATAGCCGAGATCGCCATTCGAGCCGGTGCGCGGCAGCGCCACCTTCGACGGCGCATCGCCGCTCACCGTCACCTCGGACGAGGCCTCGCCGGACGTGGCGGAACTCATCGCCTCCGGTGCGGCCTGCTCGGTGGCGCCCGAGGCATCTTCCTCGTCCGTTCCGGCCTTCGAGCCTTTCTGGGCCGAGCCTTTCTGGGCCGAGCCCTTCTGGGCCTTCGCCGCCGTCCCGTCCCCAGCCGCGCCGCTTCCTGCCGAACCGTCTCCTGTCGTGTCGCCCTGCCTGCCGACCTTGCCGGCGGCGTCCGGGCTTGTATCGACATCGGAGCTCGCTCCGGGCGATGTCTGTCCGGCGCCGGCCTGACCCGGGGGCGCTGCATTGCCGGAGCCGGCCTGACCCGAAGCGCCGGCGGAGCCGCCGCCCATCGCCGCCCCGCCATTGCCGAAGCCAGCAGTCGATCCCGAACCCGACGACCCCGACCCCGACGAACCAGGGCCGAACGACCCGGGATCGGCCGGTCTCTCCTGCGCAGAGGCCGCGCCAGCCTCACCGCCGCTCAGAACTGCCGAAATATTTGCAGAAACCATCCCCGCGGCCAGAAAGGCCGCGCCAGCAACAAACCGATACATGAGCCCCCTCAAGCAGTTCGAAGGCCCACATCTAAGCAATCAAGCCAAAACAAATATCCAAAATCTTGCTATTATCAACAATATTATAAGTCGCTCATATAAAAGCCCGGTTGAGCTTCAGTTCAGCAATGGATTATCGGAGGTCGATGGTCTCATCCCCTACACTGCCGAAGCTTCCTATCCAGGCCTTCGCCTGGGATTATCTGCCAAGGCATGGCGAGAGCTTGTCCGCTGGCATCGCTTCCGACATGCCGACCGGACAGGCTAATCGTTGTCGTTCCGGGCGACGGACGGCAGCGGCTCGCCCCGGCGGTTGCCGGCAAGCTTGCGGTATCGGGACGGCGTCACGCCGTGATGGCGCAGGAATGTCCGGTTGAAGTTCGACAGGTTCCTGTACCCGGCCTCGAAGCAGATGTCGGTTATCGGCATTTCCGTTTCGGCAAGCAGCTGGCCTGCCTTCCAGACCCGCAGCTTGTTGACGTGATCGGTAAAACTGTGCCCGCTGTTCTTCTTGAAAAAGCGCGAGAAAGCGCTGTCGCTCATCCCTGCCATGCGGGCGACGTCGGGCAGCCTGATGTCTTCCGAAAGGTTCGAGAAAATATGGGCGAAGACCTTCTGCAGGGTTTCGAGCGAACCGTAGGTCAGGTCGGGCACATAGGCGGCCGAAGATAGGGTATCGTATTCCACGGTTTCCTTGAGCAAGGACAGCAGCGACAGGAAGGTCGAGAACCGCAGCAGACCGGTCTGGAATTCCATGTCGAGGATCAGCGCCGCGGCCTGCTCACGCGCGCGGCCGCGATAGGACAGGCCCCGCTGGGCGCGAACGAGGAAATCCCGCAAGCCGGCCAGTTCCGGCAGGAAGGCGGCTGCCTGGCTCAGCTTGTTCGGCAGGAACTGAATGACGATATCGCGGCCCGGGATGCGTTCGCCCGGCGCTAGCGGGGTGACCCAGTCATGCGGGAGGTTGCTGCCGATGACGGAAACATGGCCCGGCGTGAACGCGCCAACGTGATCGCCGGCCAGCACGATACCGCTGGCGTTCGGGATAAAATGGATTTCCACCTCTGGGTGAAAGTTCCAGACATTGCGCTCCCACGGGTAGTCGTCCCGGCGCCACAGGAACGATTCGTCGGCGCCGGTCAGGATGTATTCGAACCTCGCGACAACTGGCGAGATCGCCGACATGGCGGTTAACCTCCAATGCGATTCAGCGAGCCGGTAGGACCGCAGACTCACATTCTATTGTGCAATGCACACAAATTTGACGCTGAATTGGCCCTTTGTGCGCATGAGAGTATCAGTATTGCGCAACGCATACGCTTGTGTCCAGCGCGTCTTTCTACAAGGCTAAAGCTCGGTTGCGCGGCCAGGAGGAGCACCGGGGCCCGTAACACCGACCCAACAAGCGTCAATGGAGGAGAGACATGACCAATATGCTGAAGGCTGCGGGCGCGGGCGTCTTAACGCTTGCGTTGTGCACCTCCGCCGCTTTTGCCCAGGATTCCTGGTGGAAAACGGCCGCCCAGCCCTATCAGGGCGTGACCATCCGCGGCATTTCCGAATCGACCCCCGCGTCGAAATACGTGGCCGAGGTGCTGGGCCCGAAATTCACGGAAGAGACCGGCATCAAGGTCGAATTCGAAGCGACGTCATGGGACCAGATGTACGACAAGGCGATCAAGGACATGGAGGCCAACACCGGCATCTATGACTTCGTCTACATCGAACAGGACATCGTCTACACCTATCTCGCCCGCAATTTCCTGGTCGACATCACCAAGTCGCTGGCCGACAATTCGAAGATCGCATCGCCGGACTTCAAGCCGGAAAACTTCACCACCTTCCTGAACTACTTCAAGGACCCGAAGTCGGGCGACGTCATGGGCGTGCCGATGGAGGCCTTCATCAAGCCCTATCTCTACCGCACCGACCTCTTCGGCGATCCGGAAATCCAGAAGGCCTACAAGGAAGCGACCGGCGCCGACCTGAAGCCGGCCACCACTCACGAGGAATACACCCGGATCGCCAAGTTCTTCACCGAAACGGCAAGGACAAGGAGCTGTGGGGCACCACCGTGCAGGCGGTCTCCAGCCATCCGGCTTCCTTCTACGAGTTCTTCGAATCGGTCGCGCCGACCTTCGGCGTCTACAATTGGGGCATCGACGGCACCAGCTTCGCGGCAACTGTCGCGAATGGCGGCCAGATGAACTCCGACGCCGCCAAGAAAGCCCTGAACTACTGGGTCGGCCTGCTGCAATATGCACCGCCGGAATCGACCTCATCGACCTGGGACGAGGTCGCCGGCTCCTTCGCCGCCGGCCGCGCCGCGCAGGGCCTGGTCTATGGCGAGAACGCCGCCTGGATCGCCACGGACGCCAGCAAGTCGACTGTGGTCGGCAAGGTCGGCGTGGCGCTGCCGCCCGTAGAGCCCGGCGTTATGGAAGCCGCGGAGGCCGGCAAAGGCTATATCGGCTACTATGACGGCGGCGCCTTCGGCATCCCGCACTCGTCCAAGAACAAGGAGGCCGCGCTCCTGTTCCTCCAGTATATCGGGCAGCCGTCCGTGCAGACGGACTGGGCGCTGGCGGGCTCGCGGATCGTCATGAACTCGACCTATGACGATCCCAAGATCGTGGCCCAGGACAAGGCGATGAACGGCTATTATTCGCTGATGCGTGAGGACGGCAAGCTGTTTGCCGGCGCTCCGCCCTTCCCGTTCCACGCCCAGGTCCTGCAGGTCGTGGCGCCCTTCATCTACAAGGCCATCGTCGGCGAGATCAAGCCGGACGACGCGCTGGACCAGGCCGCAGCCGCGGCGGAAGCCGAACTCGTCAAGCTCGGCTACCGCAAGTAAACCGCATCCTCCCGCGGTTGACGGTCGCCTCCTGCGAGGCGGCCGTCAGTTTTCCGGAACCGGCGCGGATTCCGCCGACTGTCCGGGACGGTTCAGAACAGGGCGATGGAGCATGAGATGAGACAATCCAACATTGGATGGCTGTTCCTCACACCAGCCGTGCTGATCCTTCTGCTGGTGGGGTTCGTCCCCTTCCTCTACATCCTCTATGTTGGGTTCTTCGACTGGAACACCAATGCGGTAGACCCTACCCTGCGCTGGGCCGGCCTGCAGAACTATCGCAACCTGGTCTTCGATCAGACCTTCCTGAATTCGCTCGGCCGCACCCTCGTCTTCGCCTTCTTCGTGGTCGTGAGCGAACTGCTGCTGGGTTACGCCCTGGCGCGGGCCCTGATGGCGGACAAACTGCCCGGCCGGCAATTCTTCCGCACGGTGCATACGCTGCCGATCGTCGTGGCCCCCATCGCCGTCGGCGCCACCTGGCGGCTGCTGTGCGTGCCGGGCTTCGGCATCGTGCCCTACTATCTGAAACAGTGGTTCGGCCTCGACTACAACATTTCGACCAACGCCTATCACGCCTTCATCACCGCGATCGTGATGGACCTGTGGCACTGGACGCCGTTCGTCACCCTGTCGCTGATGGCGGGCCTGACCGCGCTTCCCAAGGAACCGCTGGAGCAGGCGCAGATCGACGGCGGCAACAAGTTCCAGATATTCTGGTACGTCATCGTGCCGATGCTGAAGCCGGTCCTGCTGACCACCGTGTTCATCCGCCTGATGGACGCGCTGCGCTCCGTCGATGAAATATGGATGCTGACCAAGGGCGGCCCCGCCGAATCCACCCGCTTCATCGGCCTGCATATCTGGATCAACGTATTTCCCAAGACCGACTACGGCTATGGCGCGGCCATGTCGCTGCTGACGCTCTACGTGACCATCGTGCTGAGCTGGCTGCTGTTTGTCGGCATGACCGGCCGCAAGGGAGGCGCACAATGAAACGGTCCGGCCTGGCCTCGACCCTTCTCTGGGTTTTCCTGAGTGTCCTTACCCTGCTTCCGGTCTGGTGGATGCTCGTCGTCTCCATGCGTCCGCGCGTGAAGCTTTATTCGAAATCCTTCCTGATCGACGACTTCTATTGGGAGAACTTCCGGGCCGTGCTGCACAGCCCCACCTTCCTGCAGTATCTCTGGAATTCGCTGGTGGTTTCGACCGCCAACGCAGCCCTGGTCTGCATGCTGGGCCTGCTCGCCGCTTTCGGCCTGTCGCGCTACAGGATCACAGGCGGCGACAACGTCTTCTTCTGGCTGATCACCAACCGCATGGCTCCGCCAGCCGTATTCCTGCTGCCGCTGTTCCTGCTGTTCACCAAGTGGTTCGTGTTCGGCAACTGGATGATGTTCGACACCAAGACCGGCCTCATCCTTCTCTACTGCGTCTTCAACCTGCCTTTCGCCATCTGGCTGCTGAAGGGCATGCTGGACGGCATTCCACTCGAACTCGACGAAGCGGCGCGCATCGACGGCGCGACGACGGGCCAGGTGCTGTTCCACCTGATCCTGCCGCTTGCGCGACCGGGGCTGGCGGTCACCTTCATCCTGACCTGGATATTCGCCTGGAACGAGTATCTGTTCGCGGCGACCCTCACCTCATCCGCCGGCGCGCGGACGGTAACTACGGCGCTCGCCGAATATGTCTCGGTCACCGGGACCAACTGGGGCGAGATGGCGGCGATGGCGTTCCTCACCACGCTGCCGGCCATGGTCTTCCTGGCATTCGTCCAGAGGCACATCGTCGCCGGCCTGACATTCGGCGCATTGAAGGGATAGGCTATGAGCGGCGTTCAACCCGACAAACCGGAACGCGACGGCTTTCTGCCGATCCGCACCAATGCGTTCGACCGAGGCTTTATCGCCGTCGTCGTCCTGATCTTCGTGCACCTGCTGTGGATGCGCTTCCTGGAGGGAACGCTGCCACTCTGGATCGCGACCGTCATTTGCCTCGCGCTTGGCGCCGTCATCATCCGCAAAGGCTGAACCATGAGATCGCTGGTACTCGAACGCAAAGATGAGCTTCGCCTTCGCGATATCGACCCGAAGGAGACGCTTGGGCCGGAGGACGTTCGCATCGCGATCAGGACGGTCGGCGTCTGCGGCTCCGACGTTCACTACTACACGCACGGGGCGATCGGGCCATTTGTCGTCCGCGAACCGATGATCCTCGGCCATGAGGCGGCCGGCGTCGTCGAGGAGGTCGGCAGCGCGGTGGAGCACCTGAAAGTCGGCGACAGGGTTTGCATGGAACCGGGCATTCCCGACCCGCAAAGCCGTGCGTCCCGGCTGGGGCTGTACAACCTCGATCCGGCGGTGCGCTTCTGGGCGACGCCGCCGGTGCATGGCGTGCTGCGTCCGAGCGTCGTTCATCCGGCGGCGTTCACCTTCAAGCTGCCGGACAATGTTTCCTTCGCGGCCGGTGCAATGGTCGAGCCGCTGGCGGTGGGCTTCCACAGCGTCGCCAAGGCTCGACTGACGCCGGGCGCGACCGCCCTGGTCATCGGCGCGGGGCCGATCGGCATGGTCACGGCCATTGCCGCGCTGTCGGCGGGATGCGCCCGCGTTTACGTCGTGGACGTGGTGGACGAGAAGCTGGACGTCGCGCGCAAGCTCGGCCCGGCAATCACCGCGGTGAACGGACGCTCCCACGATCTCAAGGCGCTGATCGACCGCGAGACCGACGGTTGGGGCGTCGACGTCGTGTTCGAATGCTCCGGCTCGGTCGAGATGGCGTCCAATACAGTGCACTATGCCTGTCCGGGCGGCGCGATCGTCTTCGTCGGCATGCCGCTCAGGCCGGTGCCCTTCGACATCGTCGTCGCCCAGACCAAGGAACTGCGCATCGAGAACGTCTTCCGCTACGCCCATGTCTATCCGCGTATCGTCGCCCTGCTGGGGTCCAACCAGATCAACGTCGATGCGCTGATAACCGACACTTACGGTTTCGAGGATTCGGTCGCGGCTTTCGACTACGCCGTCCGCCCGAAGCCGTCTTCCGTCAAGATCCAGATCGAACTGGGGCGCTAGGCGATGTTTCCGGCCGAACACGGCATGAAGGGAAAGCGCACGATCGCCACCGGCGCGGTGTGCAACGACGCACCTGGCGGTTGCGAGATGCCCGTGACGACGAGCCTGCGTGAACGTGAAACCGACAGCGGCTCGCCGGATAGCCGCCGATGCCCTGCTTCGAAAGCCTTGTGAGGACTGTTTTATGGCTACGATCGAGATCGACCAGATCGACAAATACTACGGGACCTATCATGCGCTGCGGAACATCTCCTTCGACATCGCCGATGGCGAGTTCGTGGTGCTTGTCGGGCCTTCCGGCTGCGGCAAGTCCACGCTTCTGCGGTCTCTGGCGGGGCTCGAGGATATCAGCAGCGGAACGATCAGGCTCGGCGGCCAGCGGGTGGACAACGTCGCCGCCAAGGACCGCGACGTGGCGATGGTGTTCCAGAACTACGCCCTTTATCCGCATATGACGGTACGCGAGAACATGGCTTTCTCGCTGAAGCTTCGCGGCGAGGATTTGAAATCGCGCAACGTCAAGGTCGACCAGGTGGCGGAGATGCTGCGGCTGACGCCCTATCTGGAACGCTACCCGAAAGCGCTTTCCGGCGGGCAGAGGCAGCGCGTCGCCATGGGCCGCGCCATGGTGCGCAGCCCCAAGGCGTTCTTCTTCGACGAACCCTTGTCCAACCTCGATGCCGCCTTGCGCGTCGACATGCGCTCGGAGATCCGTGCGCTCCACCAACGCATCGGCTCCACCTCCGTCTATGTCACCCATGACCAGATCGAGGCCATGACCATGGCCGACCGGATCGTCGTCCTGCGCGACGGCAAGGTCGAGCAGATCGGCGCGCCGCTGGAACTCTATGACCGGCCGGCGAACATTTTCGTAGCCGGCTTCATCGGATCGCCCGCCATGAACATGCTGCCGGCGACGATCGACCTCGCCAGTAAAGGCGCGCGCCTTGCCGACGGGTCTGTCCTGCCGCTGCCGCCCGGCCTGGAAGCAAGCGACGGCCAGGAGGTTACCTACGGGGTTCGACCGGACCAGTGGCTGCTCTCAGTCGGCGACAAGGGCGCTCCGGCGGTTGTCGAACTGATCGAACCGACCGGCGCCGAGATCCTCGTGGCCGCGCAGCTCGCAGGCAAGCGCATCCTCTGCGCCTTCCGCGAGAGGCACGCGCTGACGCCGGGCAGCCCGGTGCGCCTCGCCGTCGAGCCGTCCTCGGCGCATGTTTTCGACCGGGCCAGCGGCCAGCGCATAGCGTCCGCAGCGGACCGCGCTTCGAAGGCCCGATAGCTACATTCAGACGCTCCGAAAGCGGTGAGCGGCAGTGGAGGAGAACATCATGACGCAGCACATGAAAGCCGTCGTCTGCCATGGACCGAAGGACTACCGGGTCGAGGACGTGCCGAGGCCGGTGGCCGGCCCGCGCGAGCTGATCGTGCGCATCGCCGCCTGCGGCATCTGCGCGTCGGACCGCAAATGCTGGTCCGGCGCCGGCATGTTCTGGCGCGACCCCTGGGTGAAGGCGCCGGTGATCGCCGGCCACGAGTTCTTCGGCTATGTCGAGGAGCTGGGCGAAGGAGCCGGCGAGCATTTCGACGTCAAGCGCGGCGACATGGTGATCGCCGAGCAGATCGCGCCTTGCGACAAATGCCGCTATTGCCGCTCCGGCTCGTACTGGATGTGCGAGAAGCATGACATTTTCGGCTTCCAGCACACGGTCGCCGATGGCGGCATGGCCGAATATATGCGCTTCCCCGCCAATGCCCGCGTTCACAGGATTCCGGCCGAAATGCCGCTCGACGACGCGGCCATCATCGAGCCGCTGGCCTGCGCGATCCATACGGTCGAGCGCGGCGAAATACAGTTCGCCGACGTGGTCGTCATAGCAGGCGCCGGCCCGCTCGGCCTGATGATGGTGCAGGCCGCACGGCTGAAGACGCCCAAAAAACTCATCGTCGTGGACCCGTCCAACGTTCGGCTGGAGCTGGCGAAGACGTTCGGCGCCGACCTTGTCCTCAACCCAATGGAGACGGATGCCGTCGCCGCGGTGAAGGAACTGACACAGGGCTACGGATGCGACGTCTATATCGAGGCGACGGGCGTTCCCGCCGGCGTGACCCAGGGGCTGGAGATGATCCGCAAGCTCGGCCGCTTCGTCGAATTCTCCGTCTTCGGCAAGGAGACCTCGGCGGACTGGTCGATCATCGGCGACCGCAAGGAGCTCGACATCCGCGGCGCCCATCTCGCGCCCTACACCTATCCCATCGCCATCGACCTGCTGAGCCGGGGGCTGATCACGTCGAAAGGCATCGTCACCGACCACTACGACCTTCTGGACTGGGACGAGGCGCTGAAGGTTTCCGAGCGGCCGGAGAACGTGAAAGTGCTGCTGCGTCCAGGCCTTCGGGCGCGGCGCAGGGAACCCGCTTGATGGAGGAAACGATGGCCACCACGGACAGGGACTTCGAAGGCAGGACCGTCACGGTCACCGGGGCGACCAAGGGCATCGGCCGCGCCGTCGCCGAGATGCTGGCGGAGCGGGGCGCGCGGATCGTCGCGGTCGGCCGCGCGAAATCCGATCTCGACGAGCTCAAAAGGAAAATCGGTGCCGAAACCATCCTCGCGGATCTGGGCAATGCCGAGGAGGCCCGATCCGCCGCGGTACAGGCAGCATCGGCCGACCTGCTCGTCAATTGCGCGGGCACCACCGCGCTCGACCGCTTCCTGGACGTTCCGGTCGAGACCTTCGACCGGATCATGGCCGTCAACACGCGTTCCGCCCTGGTCATGTCGCAGGAATATGCCCGCATACGCATCGCCAGGGGCGCCGCAGGCTCGATCGTCAACGTCTCCTCGCTGTCCTCGACCGTCGGTTTCGACCAGCATGCCGCCTATTGCGCCTCGAAAGGCGCGATGGACGCCATGACGCGGGTCATGGCCAATGAGCTTGGCCCGCACGGCATCCGGGTCAACGCTGTCAACCCGGTCGTCACGCTCACCGACATGGCGGTCAAGGCATGGAGCGATCCGGCGAAAGCCGGCCCTGTGCTTTCCCGCATTCCGATCGGCCGCTTCGTCGAGCCGAAGGAAGTGGCGGAAGCCATCGCCTTTCTGTTGAGCGATCGTTCATCCGCCGTCAACGGGGTTTGCATGCTGGTCGATGGCGGCTTTTCGGTCCGCTGAAGGAAAGCGCCGACGCCGAAGTCCGGACAGCAGCGGTTTCCGTGTCGGCCGCATTTCGAGCAGGCAATCATATCCGCATCTCAGCAAGGCGTGAAAGCCACGTGGATTCTTGACCGAAATGGTGAGCCGGGTTTTGAATATCCGCCGTTGGTGGTGTGCACAGTGTAGGGAGTATTAGCCTCTGGATTGAATTCCGCCGTTTTCAGTCGGAAACAGCGAAAATATGCCGATCGATACAAAGATTCGGATTGAGACTGCTAGTTTGGTCAGCAATTTCAGGTATATAGCATGAAAACTCTCTACTGGCGGAGCAGGGAAATTGTTTGAAGTAACAGGCTCTGAATCCGTAAATAGCAGAGAATGCGCAATAGACGGTCGACCCTTTCACATCTCGCGACCTCGCCTCTTGGTGTCAGATCATGGTCGGGCCTTAGTAGATGACCGTCCATATATGCGTAATAAAAAGCCACCTGATATCTAGATCAGCTCGACGATTCGTTCGGAAATAGTGGAAGCCGCGCCGGCGATCAACATCGCGCGAAATGACCGTTCGAGTTCCCCTAAGTTGGCAGTAGCATGAATGTGATCGTAAAAGGCAAGCGGCGTAACATTATGTAGATGCCCTCAAGCCGGTAGAATTGTTCCCAATCCACTACAGTTATTCCCAAGTGGTATTAACATGAGAAAGTAGTATTATTTACGCGCGCAAACCTCTTTTCCACAGCCAGATTTGCTCGATAATTCAATTTGAGACAGTATAGCCTTTGGCTATGGGGGATTATGGTGCCGGGCGGTATTAGCCCTGGCGAGCATTTGCCTGCTTTCCAGGCGCGTCTATCAAAATCCGGATTTCGTCAGGCGATGCACTATCGCATTGCTGACCGGAGACTCATCGCCACAGAAATCGGACAGCATCTTTTTCACCCGCCCGATCCCAAGCTCTTCAGCTACGGCTTCTGCCAATGCCATCAAGGCGGCGGAAGTACGGTCATTCCGTAGCGCCTTGTAGCCAAGAAAATCGACAACATTGCTTGCCTGCTCCGCGTCGGGATCGCTGAGAGGGAACATGTTATGCGTACCTACGAGAACACAACCTAAGCGATACTAAGCGCGTGGAGCGGCAATTTCAAAGGGAATTGCCACCATGCTCAAAATGCGCAACGAGCTTTTGGAGTTTGCCGAAAAGTCACACTCGATTGCAACGATCAGTGCCCTAGTCGACGAGTTCGCCGACGTGGTCGACCGGCAGGGCTTCGAGTCCTTTATCATGACAGGCCTGCCGACGGCAGGATACGATGTTGAACCCCTTGTGATCGCGAACCGGTGGCCGGAGGGCTGGACAAGCCGATACCGGGAGCAGGCCTACTTCGCAGACGATCCCGTTTCGAAATGGTCCATGACGAAGGTGCGCCCATTCAAATGGAGCGACGCCTGGCATATGCACATGGAGACGGATCGGGTGCGCCAGATCAACGGAGAAGCCGCTTCATTCGGCGTTCGTCACGGTATTGCCTACCCGCTGAGGTCGATAGGCGGATGGCAAGCAGTCATATCGCTAGCCAGCGCCCATCCGCTCGACATCGGTCCTGGCGGCGAGGCGCTTTTGCACACCGCAAGCATCTATTTCCACATGCGCGCGATGGAGCTCATGTCGGGGTCGCGACAGGTAGCAAAACTGACGCCGCGCGAATGCGAAATCCTCAGATGGACGGCGGTCGGAAAATCGGCTTGGGAGATCGGTGAAGTTCTCTCGCTATCGGAGGACACCGTGAAGAATCACCTCAGAGCGATTCGCGCCAAGTTCGATGTCGCGACAACTCTTCAGGCCGTGATGATCGCTCTGAGGACGGCGCAAATACAACCGTAAAGCGACTGTCATGACACGATCGTGTCATACCTCACAACCCACCTAATCGAGACCCTTAGCCGTCAACAAACGGCTGGGGGCCTCAATGCAAATTCATGTTGTGAATGCGGGCAATCGCCATCTCTACGGCGACATGCTCGATCAGTTCTTTCGCGCCAGGCATGATATTTATGTCGAAGAGAAGGGCTGGCGCCAAGCGAGCCAAGACGGGCGGGAAATCGATCAGTTCGATACGGAAAAAGCAACTTACCTCATAGGCGAGGTCGACGGCGAGGTTATGACCGGAACGCGGTTGATCCCTACCGCTGAACCGCACCTGCTCAGCGAAATCTTTCCCGACATGGCGGACTTCAAGGGACTGGTGCGGTGCCCGGATGTTGCCGAATGGACGCGAGGATTCATCACCAGGAAATTCCGCGAGAAAGGTCACGGACCCATCAAGGGTCAGTTCTGCGGCACGGTAATGGAGTATTGCCTGCTCGAAGGCATTACCGCCATAGGTGGTGTGCAGGAGATGCATTGGTTGCCGCTCTGGAAGCGGTTCCGGTGGACGGTCAGGCCAGTCGGTAATCCGCGGCAAATCGATGGCATAACCTGCGTGGCTGCATTCTTCGATGTAACACACGCCGCGCGGATCAAAGCCCTCACCTGTGGCGGCCTTTCGTCATCGATCCTTGTCTATCGGGGACCTTATCGACCGTTCATCGCAGAGAACCGGAGGATTGCGATATGAGCGCAGCGCTGCAGCGGCAGAAAGATGATGTGCGAACGGAGGCAGCTCAGCGAAAGGCGGCAATGTTAGAATATGTCCGCGACATACTGCGCGAACTGCGGAATATGACAGCCGCAGAAGGCGAAGTGTTCATCACCCATCTCGTCGGCATGGCGTACACGGCAACCAGTGACTTGATCCGCGAAAGATATGCCAACGTCGCGTCCGAACCTCAGAGAAAAGACCAATGGTCCTCCACTTCAAAGACTCAGAGCTAGACCCACTGGCGCGGACCTTAGCGGAGGCGACATCCGTCACTGCTGCATAACCGCGACCTTTCGAAACCTGTAATGGCTGTGAAGAAAATCTACAGCCTATCTGTCATGCGTCATTGCCCCAACGAGAGGCCATGGCCGTCGCGGTAGAGAGCGGCAAACTCACCGGTGCCGCGGGTCAGCATTTCAGCCGGCGTTCCGTCGTCGACGATGCGCCCGTCCGCGACGACAAGCACGCGATCGGCGATCTCCACGGTCGATAGACGGTGCGCGATGACCAGCGCCGTGCGGCCGGCCAGCAACGCCCGCAGCGCCTTCTGCATCGTCCGTTCGGTTGGAATATCGAGCGCGGACGTGGCCTCGTCGAGGATAAGCACCGCGGGATTGGCGAGTAACGCACGCGCAAAAGCGACCATCTGGCGCTGCCCGGCCGACAGTCTCGTGCCGCGCTTGCGCACATCGGTCTGGTAGCCGTCGGGCAAGGCACGGATGAATGCATCGGCGCCAACCGCGGTCGCGGCGGCCTCGATCTCCGCCATCGTCGCCTCCGGTTTGCCAATCCGGATATTGTCGGCCACGGAACCTGCGAACAGAAAGCCATCCTGGGTCAGCATGGTAATTGCACCGCGCAGATCGCGGTCGCTGAGATGACGCAGATCGACGCCGTCGAGCAGGATGCGTCCGGCCGTCGGGTCGTAGAACCGCGCGATCAGCTTGGCGATGGTCGACTTGCCGGCCCCGGTGGCGCCGAGCATGGCAACCAGCTGGCCGGGTTCAAGGCGAAGGTTCATGTCGCGAATGGCAGACGCGCTTTCGGACAATCCGGATGGGACGGCATGATAGCCGAACCGCACATGCTCGAAGACCACCTCGCCGCGAACCGGGCTCGGCAGGGCGACCGGATGCCGTGGTTCGGCAACGCTGGGCTCCTGTTCGAGCACTTCGGCCAGTTTTGCCAAGGCCGTGAGTGCCGACTGCAGGGCATCCAGAATAAATGTGAGGGAGGTGAGCGGCGAAACGAACTGGCTGATGTAAAGTGTAAACGCGGCAAGCACCCCGATTTCCAGAACGCCATTGGCAACCGCCGAGCCGCCAACCATGATGACGGCCAGCGTGACGAGGCTGAAGGTCAGTTCGAGGGTCGTCCAGAATGCGCCGCGCACCGCCTGTATCTGGCGTCCGGATGCCCTTGCCCGCTCGATCGGCGGCGCGAACATCTCATCGTGGCGTTTTTGCCGTCGAAATGCATGCGCGGTGCGCGCGCCGTTGAGCGACTCGACCACTTGCACCGTCGCGTCGGCGATTGCCGCACGATTGTGGACGAAGGCTTCGCTAAGCCGCCGCGCCATCCAGACCAGGAAAAAGGCGAGCGGCGCCAGCACCGCCAGGGTGATTGCCGCCAGCCGGGCATCGAGCAACAGCATCGCAACGACCGTCGTCAACACGCCGAGCCCGGCTTGCAGCAGGGCCGCAAGGGTAACTCCAAACAAATTATTGACGGATTCGACGTCGGTGGTCAGTCGGACAATGATCCGGCCAGAGCTGAACCGGTCGTGAAAATCGATGGGCAGCCGTTGAATTTTCGCAAACAGCTCCGTCCGGAGGTCGAAGACGACCAGCTGGCCAAACGCCCCCGTGAGCTGCCGCCACAGCAAACTGAGAGGCGCTATCGCGATCGCGCATGCCAGGATCGCGGCGCTTATGCCAATCAGCGGCCAGTAGTTGGAGGCCTGCGCCGCGGGGATCCCGGTGTCGATCGCCATGCTGACCAGCCACGGCGTCGCGGCGACCAGGACCGTCTGCACAATGGCGAGAACGACAAGAACGACGATCCGACACAGCCGAGGCCGGGCAAGCCGCCAAAGCAGGCGGCGCGCAAGTTGCGGCGAACCGCCTGTCCTCTCGTCAGTCAGCATCGGCGATCTCCGCTGCTGGCTGGGCATCCGTGGCGGCGATGAGAACCTGCCGATAGGCGGCCGAATTTGCCAGCAGCTCTTCATGCGTTCCGACGGCGACGATCCGGCCCTGCTCAAGCAGCGCCACGCGATCGGCGAGCAGGGCTGTCGACGGGCGACGGGCGACGACAAGGGTCGTGACGCCCTTGAAGGCCTGGCGAAAAGCCCGCTCCAGCGCTTCTTCGGTGCGCACGTCGAGAGCCGACATCGGATCGTCGAGCACCAGCACGCGAGGTTGACCGAGCAAAGCCCGGGCGAGAGCGAGGCGCTGGCGCTGGCCGCCTGACAGCGTCAGGCCACGCTCGCCAACCACTGTATCGAGGCCGTTCGGCAGGTCGGCGACAAATCCCGACTGCGTGATGGCAAGCACCGCCGCGATGTCGTCGTCGCTGATCCCTTCGCGACCCAGCGTCAGATTCTCGCGCACGCTGACGGAAAACAGCAGCGCATCCTCGAAAGCCATGCCGACAGTCGCACGCAACTGGTCGATTGGGACATCGCGTACGTCGACGCCACCGACCAGCACCCGTCCGCCGGTAACGTCGGCCAGGCGCCCGACGAGATTGGCGAGCGCGCTTTTGCCCGAACCCGTCGACCCGACCAGGGCGATCGTCTCTCCAGCGTTGATGGTGAGATCGACACCGGCAAGCACCTCGGCTTCTGTGCCGGGATAGCTGAAAGATACGTTCTCGAAGCGGACATCCAGTGCCCCGGATGCAGGCAGCGCCCGGGGCGTCGCCGGATCGACGATGTCCGATGGCGTATCGAGCAATCCGGCCACCCGCGTCATCGCATTCATCGACAGCTGAAATTGGAACAGCGTATTGCCCATCATGTTTACGGGGCCGAGAACACGAAAATAGAAGGTCGTGAAAGCGACGAATGCGCCGATTGACACGGTGCCCTGGGCTACGGAAATGCTGCCGCCTGCGATGACCACCGCCAATAGCGCGATGGGATATCCGGCAAGAATGGCCGCCAAGATTGAATTCAGGCGGATTTTCTCGATCTCGGCATCGCGCGACCGGCGCGCGGCAAGATCGAAACGATCGGTCATGAACGGACCGCCGCCAAGCGCCTTCAGCACCCGTATGGCCAGCGCCGATTCCTCTATGGACGTCGCCAGCGCCGCGTCGCTCTCTCTCGCTTCGTCGGCTGCATTATAAAAGAGGTTTTGAAAAACCTTGGTGGCGAAGCCGAGTGGCACCAGTCCGATCACGACGACCAGGCCAAGCACCGGATGGATAAGGATCAGCATTGCGGCTGTGAGAACAAGCGCCGTCGTGGCCGACGCCAGTTGCGGCAGGATTTGATGCAATCCGACAGCGATTTGACCGACGTCGCCCACCAGATGCGACAGGGCGACCCCGCTGCCATGGCGATCATGGTACAAGGGGGAAAGCCGTTGCACGTGGTGATACAGATCGCGGCGGATGGCCATCTCCAGATTGATGATCGCGGGCGGCGGAAAAAACCGCAGCACGAAAAACAAGGTCTGCGCCACAGCCAGCAGGAGCAGGATGCCGCCATATGACCAAAGGCCGGCATGGTCACCCTTGGCGATCGGACCGTCGATCATGCCGGCAACGACGAAAGGAATAATCGTTCGAACGATGAGAGCCATGACGTCCGCCGCGGGCATCAGCGCCAGCGCCCACCAATAAGGGTGCCACCACGGCCAAAGCCGCAGAAATACGCGCGTCCGGGACGGCCGATCGGATGGATTGCTACGCGGCAATGTCGGCGGGCTCATGGGGAGTCATTTACAAAATCGCCAATTCCAGGCCGGCTCCATCATGCCAAATCTCATCAGGGATAAGAGTGTCCTCGCCAATAGTCATGCATTCCCAGGCACGAATGAGGATCGACCCCCAAGATCGATATGCCAGCCGGCCTTCCTCTGGCAAGTAGTCCGAATGAGAACGCTGTGAGAGGAACACATTGCTGCCATATCAGTCGTTAGAGGCTTCCGTAGAATATGAGTCTGTCGCGATCGTCATTTTTCGTGCCCTAAAAAGTACACTTTTGCTTTACATCGAATTATCTGGGATTTTCAGCAGGCGATCTGGTTGATCTCAAACACGATTCACTCGCCGCATGGTTGTAAATCATACACGCGCAGCCGGACTTCACAATCCTGTGCGGCACAACTATGGGCGAGCGACGCGATAGACTTCGCAATCCGGATTTTTGATCCCGCGCACGACCGACACGTGGCGGCCATGCAACTTCGCAACCCCGAAAGGGAATTATGAGCCAACAACTAAGCCCTGCCCTGCGTGACGTTCTCATTGGTCTGGCGCGCTTCGACAAATCCCGTGACGCTGAGGTGCGTTCCGCTCTGCACGGCCTGGAACCGGCCGACTGGGGGCGACTGTTCGAACTGGCCGCTACCCATCGGGTACTCGCAAACCTGAGCCGGATCGTGGCCGACATGGCCGACGCTCCCGCGCCCTCGAAATACCTGGCGCGCCTGCTTCTCTTCATGCTCAAGCGGCAGGCGGCAACGCGGCGGTGGGAGACGCAGACGACGGTCGCGGCGCTGCGGGCCGAAGGCATCGATCCCGTTGTGCTCAAGGGCTATGCGCTCGGCACGGAGTGCTACCCCGAGTTCTACCTGCGCGAGACGGTCGATCTCGACCTGTTGATCGAAACGGATCTTCTCGACCGGGCTGAAGCGACTCTGGAAGCGCAAGGCTTCACCCGCTCGCAGTTCGTGCCGGCCACGGGCGAGCTTGAGCCGCTTTCCGCCGCCCGGATTGAGGGATATCGCAACGAGCTTCAGCACCTTGGAGAATTCACGCGGGTCTCCGAAACGGGGGCGGCGCTGACGATTGACCTGCACTTCCGTCTTTCAACCGTTTTCGATCATCAGGCGCCCGACACAGACCTGTTCCTGGCAAACACCGTGGACTTTGCGGACGCCGGCTATCGCAGGTTCAGGCCCGAATTGTTCGTCGCGCACCTCGCCTACCACGCGTGGTGGGACACGCAGACGCTCACTAACGTGCGTAAGGGATTTGACCTGAGGCTGTTCCAGTACTCGGACATCCTGCTTGCCTTCGGGACTTGGGGACTTGGTTGCAGGACCGTCTTGGAATGGGCGCGCCGCGCGAATGTGTACGAAGCCACCAATTGGGCGCTGTGGATGACGAGCGAGATCTTCGGAGGTCTTGAAGGAGACGATGTATTGGACGACGACCTCGCATCCCAGGTCGACCGCAGGTTCACCGATCGCTGGCTTCAGCGCGGCACCGATACCCCGATCGGCGAATGGGATCGACCGGGTCCAACGCGAATTTTCGATACGCATCGGGGCGCACAGGCAACGGCCATGATCGTTGAATGGCTCGATCAGCACACCAAGCGCGGGGATGTACTTACCTGGGTTGAGCGCGCCTGAACATCCCCTCCCCCTTTTAAAGCATCGCTTGTCAATGACGGTGGAATCGGGACCCTGCATTTTCGCGCAAAAGGGACCCCTGTCTATGAGTGTTCATAGGTACGCCGGTTAGCGCCAGATAAGGCGAGCTGATGATTGCCATGAACAAATTCACCATCAGCTACGCGCACTCCCTGGTTGCGGCAACGCCAGACTCACAGTTGGTGCGTGGCAAGAAGCTGGTGAAGGGCTTAAGCGATGAGCAGATTGCGTTGATGGAGAACGAGTCTGCCCAACTCGAACGAGAGTTCCGGACGATTGAGCAAGATTATGGCACCGATCATCTAGATCTGGTTCTAGCTGTTGGCTATGTGACACGGCTGCTGAGTGGCGCACGCATCGTGCGCTATCTTGCCACCAATCATGCAGACGTTCTGTCGGAGTTCCAGAAGATTACGGAATTTCAAAAAGCAGCCTGACGGCGGCACCCCGTCGCTGACAACACCACCGTCTATATTTTTGAGCGCCGCCATCCAGCACTCCGCGCTTCAGATTCGGAACAGAACCAGCGTTCACCAGCCATGCGATTGATGGTTGTTCGGTCATAATATTTCTGTCCGGGAGCATGATAGATGCGCTCGCCATCGGCGCTGATGTTTCCCTTTATGCGACATTGACCAACACTCTGGATCAATCCTGTCGGTTGCGCCGCAACCTTCGAGCTAGGCAGGTCTTTGCTGACAGCGAGCCCAGTCTGCGCTTGTTGCTTGCGCCAAAGCCAGGGCTCGTCGAAGCTACCAGCCCATAGGCCTATCCGCTCGTTTTTCGCTGCCTTCTGGTAGGCTTGATATCGACCGCCACTACGTCTCGGCCAGTCGAGTGCATGGCCATTGCGGACCATCCATTCAGAAACATTACGACCATCCTGTCGTTTACAGGAACCAAGGAGACGCCCGTATTGGTCGCTTCCGATGATGCCGCAATGGATTGGTTATGATTGCGCCAAATATGATGCGAGAGCTTCAGCCGATCTGGCCCCGCAACGAACTGTCTTGCCGCCATGAACGCTGCAGAGCTGCGCAGTTTCCGGTGCGTCGATGCCCTCGAAGCGAATACGCTTTCCATGTATTTCGATCGTGTCGCCATCGATGACCGATGAGCTACCGGCGACGATTTGGCTGGAGTTTGAGGCAGGGGCATTGGTTCTGGCTGCTGCTAACAGCGTCGATGTATCTAATGCAGGCAAAAACGGTACCGCCAGTAGCACGGCCACTGGCGCGACCAGTTTGAGTGGCCAAGCGCGCCGTACTCGACCGCCACGACTGCTCGGACGATACCGCCTCGGATTTTGGTAATTGGTGCCTCGCAAAGTCCAGCTCGTCATCTTGCAAATCTAGGCGCACACTAGTCAAGCACCGTTACGATCTAACGGATAAAGCTTGTTGCATTTGAACGATGCGAGCCATTCATGTTGCGTAATCAACGCTGATTTGAACCAATGGACGCGCTAATGGCTCAAGCATCATCTAGAACCATCGTTTGACGTCGACGGAAATTCTCCTTTTTTCTTTATGCCAAAGACATCTTACACATCATTGTTTAATTACTGCCAAGCACAATTGCTTGTGGAACGCACTTGTTGCGCAGATAATATTAGTTATTTTCATTCATAAAAATACGATCTGAGGCAGCTTATTTTGATATATAAGAAAATATACATAAATTTCTTATTGACAGATGGCTCTCTCCACGAGAAGAGATCCCTTGAAGATCAATGGAGGGATCGATGTCGAAGATCCAGTTCGAGACGGTACCGCTGACTTCGTTGCGACCTTATGCACGTAACGCACGGCATCACACGCGCAGACAGGTGAAGGCCATCGCAGCAGCAATGGCTGAGTTTGGTGTCACAAATCCACCGCTGGTTGATGACGCAAATGAGGTCATTGCCGGACACGGTCGACTCGAGGCAGCAAAGTGCCTCGAACTAACAACCATCCCTGTTATCCGCATCTCCGGTCTGTCCGAAATACAGAAAAAGGCTTTGCGCCTCGCTGACAACAAGCTTGGGCTCGACTCCGTTTGGAATATGGAACTTCTGTCTGCTGAACTCACCGAATTGGCGACGACGGATTTCGACATACAGCTGACCGGCTTCCAGACGATCGAGATCGACAAGCTGACGACGCCGTCACTTGGCCTACGAGAAACAGATGATGTTCTACCGGCACCACCGGCAAATCCCATTTCACGCAGCGGTGACATTTGGGGGCTGGGCGATCAGCGTCTGTGCGTCGGCGACGCCCGCGACATGATGATCTACCGCAAACTGCTAGGCTCGAATTTGGCGGATATGATCCTTACAGATCCACCCTACAATGTTCCGATATCTGGTCATGTGAGCGGCAAGGGACGTGTCGCGCATGATGAGTTCCGCATGGCGTCGGGCGAAATGTCGACGGCAGAGTTTCGGTCATTTTTGACTGCAGCGCTGTCGTTGGCACGCGATGCCTCGCGTGTTGGATCACTGCATTACGTCTTTGCCGACTGGCGCATGGTCGGCATGCTGACTGCGATCGGCGAGGAGCTGTTCTCTCGATTAATGAACATCGCTGTTTGGGCAAAACCCAATGGCGGAATGGGCAGCCTCTACCGCAGTCAGCACGAGATGGTTGCGATATTCAAACACGGCGACGCCGCACACGTGAACAATGTGCAACTCGGGCGCATGGGCCGTCATCGGACCAATGTTTGGCAGTATCCTGGCGCTTCCGGTTTCTCCAAGACCCGAAAGAAAGATCTCGACGATCACCCCACTGTGAAGCCTGTCGCGCTCCTAGCCGACGCCATCCGCGATGCCACCAAACCAGGCGATCTCGTACTCGATCCATTTGGCGGCTCCGGCTCGACGCTGATTGCTGCTGAGCTGACCAACCGACGGGCTGCCTTGATCGAGATCGAGCCCAAATATGCTGACGTAACGCTTCGTCGTTTCCAAGAGCAGACGGGCATTGAGCCGGTGCTTCTTCCAGACCGCGCTGCCTTCTCCATGGTGCGCGCAGAACGCCGTCCAGATGAAAGGGATGCCGCATGATTAGCGACAAGGAAGATCACAATGATGGTTGGGGAAAGCCGCAATACAAAGTCGGCTATGGCAATCCACCAAAGCAGCATCAATTTAAAAAGGGACAAAGTGGCAATCCAAAGGGGCGCAAACCTCGTGTCAGAAATGCCTCCACCTTGCTGCAGATCGAGCTCGACAAGCTAGTCGTCGTTCGCGACGGAGAGATGGAGCGCAAGATCACCAAAAGGGAAGCTTTCATCACTTCCCTGGTCAACGATGCGATAACAAACAAGCCGCGTGCCCGCGGTGAGCTGTTGAGGCTTCTCGACGTCTCGCCGCCACCAGAGCCGTTTGTCGCCAACGACGATGATGATGCCGCGCTCGACGAATTTCTGCAGCGGATGCGCAGGCGCGAACGCGGTGGCACTGGTGAGGAGGGCTAATCCATGGTGGGCCACCATGACGCCATTGCCCAACTCTATCGGACCAATGTCGAGGCCTTTGTGAATTTTGCATTTCGAGAATTATATCCCGGTCGCAAGCTCATATGGCGCTGGTATCTCGACATCATTGCCGATCGCGTGGACGCGGTGCTTAAGGGCAAAACGAAGCGACTGGTGATCAACGCTCCTCCGCGGACTTTGAAGACGCTCATCGCGACTTTGTCTTTGATTGCGCTTCATGTAGGGCGCCATCCTAACAAACAGGTCTTGCTTATCGCCGGCCATCCCCCATTGGCGAGCGAGCTTATGAGAAAACTCACTCGGCTTATGAGCTCAAGCCGATATCGTAGCCTGTTCCCCAATTTGCAACTGAAGTTCGCCGGTACAACGATTCAGACCAGTCATGGGGGCGGTGTCCGTTCGGCTACTGTCGGACAGCAACTCAGTGGTCATGGCGCCGACCTCATCGTCGTTGATGATCCCTTGTCAGGGTATCGCAGCACGGATGAAGGTATCTGCAAAGAAGTCAACGATTGGTTCGATGCTGAGGTCCTGCAGCGCCTGAACAACCGAGCAGAAGGTTCTCTCGTTTTGATTATGCAACGGGTCGACGGCGCCGACCTTGCGGGACATCTGCAACGAAGCGCTCAAAAGTTCGAGTATGTTGTTCTTCCCTCAGTCGCGACAAGCGAAGAGAAGTGGTTCTTGTCGAATGACAAATTTTGGTTCCGGCGACAGGGCCAGGTCCTGGATAAGGATGCAGATAGCCCGGAGCAGCAATATGCATTGTGGCAGCAGGTCGGCGATTTCGTCTACGCAACGCAATACCTGCAATGTACCGTCGGAACACGCAATGGGCCTAAAGAGCTCTTGCGCGAGCCTCGGGGAGACAACTGGACACCCGAAAACTGGTCACGCCGTGGTGGATTTCGTCATGTTACCGTGGAAGATCGCATTGCACATTATGCGTTCGCCAGGCCACTTCCAGAACATGCACACTGGGTTCGTGAGACACAGTTTCTGTCCGACGACGAATGGGAAATGGCGGCGGCCGTTCATACGAAACGCATGGACGAATTGCGGCGTGACCCCACCACCGGTGAGAAATGGATGAAGCCGCGATCTGAGAGGCAGTGAGGCCGACGGGTCGAATTTGGGCCGACTGGCCTACTCGTCCATTTTGATAGACTTGACCTGCCAGCGCTCGGTATCGGGTTCATAGGATAGCATCGCCATATAGTTCGTGCGGAGCATGGCGCCAAAGCCGTTCTGCGCATCGACATAGGCAAGTACCTTGATCTGACAGTTGCCCACGTGTTGTGACAGGATCGGAGACAAGGGGAACGTTGCCGTCGATGGGGCTCGCAACTGGGCACGCACGGCATCCTGGCTAACTGCGAAGGCATACAACTCAGCCTTGGTGCAGGCATCGAGCCGCGCCATCTTGGCATCTTCCTTGGCTTGCTTGGCGGCTTCGATATCTGCTTTCTGATTTTCGACGGCACGAACTTGCTGTAGACGCGCTTCTTCCGCCCATCGGGCTTCGCGCGCTTCTGGACCTTCCAAAACCAGACCGACGGTGCCTAGCACTGCCAACCCGCAAAAGCCCAAGCTTGCGTAGTAAAGAATATCTCTGACGCGCCAGCGTCGCCGGGGCGTGGATGTCGATGCTTGTGATTCCACTCCAGACGCGTGTTTGCCAAATTGCGGGCTCCTAGCCACAATGGCCCTGAGTTCTGCTGCGTTCATCTGCTTGCTTCCCGTTCGGTCGACCGTGTGACACTTGCCGCACAACCTTTGCGAGCGGGGGAAGGTTAGCTCGAGACATCCTAATAACTGGTGTCATAGAACGTGGTTTCTTGAACGATTGGGTGGTCGCTTCCACCCATGGACGTTCGCTCGCTCGTAGCGTGGAATCTTCGCAGACTCCGCGTTGCCAAAAATATCTCTCAGGATGAACTGGCGCTGCGTTCCGACGTGGAACGGGCCTATGTTGGCCATCTTGAACGAGGCACGAAAAACCCGACGATCGACACCTTGGCGAAGCTGGCCACGGCGCTGGAATGTGAAATCATGGAGCTGTTTCGTCCAGTGCCCGAGGGGGCTGAGACCCTTAGTCCATTAAAGGGAGGTCGGCGGAAGAAATAAGCTATTCTAACCGCCGCGCGGCCAATTAAAGAGAAAAGTTGCCATCCAGGTTGGTGGTAGTGCCAGTAACTCTGGACGGACTCCGAGGCAACTTTCACCCCTCAGAAAGCTTTGCTTATACGGAGTTATTAGTCCGCGCGTCAAAGTATTGATGCATTGTAGAGGTGGGCTTGCGTTCTTCGTCACAGGGTCGCAGACCGATCTGCGACCTACCGTGCTCGAACGGCTCGGTCAGGCGGGACAACGAACTGCACTTCATCTTGCGGGGGAAGTATGTGGCCTCCGGGGCCGACCATGAAGCGGCTTACAGGTTTAATCAGCGGCTGTTCGAGTTGCACGGTATCAATCCGGGCTGGATACCCGTGCGCGGCCTATGAAAAAAGCCGTAGTCAGCCCGATCGGCCTTGTTATCGGCATAGGTCCAGCTGTCATTTGCAGTAGCCCGCCGAACGGTCAGAACGTAGTGCGAGACACGACGGCGACCATGCCTGCAGCGGCCCGAGTGCTTGCTGCGCGCGCAGAATTATCCATAACTCCGGTAACGTTCTATCGAGCAGTCTTTGATTTGGAAAAATATGAAGATGTCCAAGCCTTTTGACATATAGCCTTGATGGTGGCCCTTAGTTGGAGGTCTTGTTTCGGTCATCCGATCTCCCGCACCGTCGCAAGGAGCTTGAGGCGGTGCTGGAGTAAAAACGGCCGGGTCGGTATTTGTTCCGGGCACAGACTCAATTGTCCATGTGGGAGGCGTTTCCTATGACAAAGGCGCGGCTGGACGACATGCCGGATTGCAAGCGGTGTGGCAGGATCCAGATGACGATCCCTGACAATGCAGATGAGAAACGCCTATCCATTGCAGCAATTGCGGCGGCTATCTTGGCCTTGGGGTGAACTACAGCGGGACTTCGCAAGGCAGATAGCGAACGCCGAAAGCATCGATCTCAACCATGGAACGATGACCAAAAACGCGTAAGCGCATCGCCGGGTCAAACAGGCGGCTCGTCCGACCGTCTGATCAAGCCGAGACGTCAGTACAGACGCTCCTGTTGGAGCGCCTTTTCGGAACTGTTCTGTTCCGCACCGTCATCGGATCGATTCAGCGTCACCGTGCAGCAGATCAGGAAATTCCAATCGGGACCATGCTCGATGATGAGGTGCAGATCCGAAATCTCCTCGAAATAGTGCTCGACGCTCTTCGGCCCATCGTCGCAGCGGTACTCGATAACGGCCTTCCAGCGCTTTTCGCCATGAAGGTTGATTACGTTGTTCATCTGCGCTCCCTGGCGGCCACGATCTTCGATCAGGCGAGAAGTCGGTTGCCGAAATCAATACAGGCGCAACGTGGGATCGATCCTGATCCCGGCGCCGGTCACGGCGGCGATAAAGGCTGCACTGACCTGCTCGGGGGTGGAAGCACCCGCCTTGAGGCGTGAGCAGCAATCAATCGCATCCAACCACGCCGCGCTGCCGTATTCCTTGTGATTGGCAAACAGGAAGTCGGCCGCCTGCGACACCGAGGAGATCAGGCTGAAGCCCGTCCGGTCATCGTAGATCACCAAAGGCATCCTGAAGTTCTGGTTGTTCATCACGGACCCGTAGAAATTTCCGACATGCCTACTCTGCAGTTGCAGGACTATCAGCGGACAGCTCAGTGCATCTGGTGCCTGAGTTTCGTTTCCGCCGCTCTGCGGCGCGAGCCGTCGGTATCCTCCTGAATGCGGCGGCGCGCCTCATCGGGGCGCAGACCTAATTTGGCGGATTTGAAACGTGTCGTAACGACGACCGGCCTTCCCGACAGCATGTGGTAGAATTTCGTCATAACGAGCCGACAGGTAAGATAGGTGGAGGGCATTCTTCATCGTCCCTTTTTGTTGGAATCAGCGTTTGTCCCGCCCCTCATTTCTTTTGAAACGGGTGGCCGGCTATGCACGCTTGCGACTGGCGGGTTCTTTTTGCACCGGCAGGCTGGTTGTTTTCGTTGCAGCCAATGGTAAGCTTGGCCAGCTTCAGTCGCTCGGTCTTGCGTTCCCGCACGGCCGCTTCGCCGTCGATGATTTGCCGGGCTGCCCTGTTGGTGGCATCCTGCTTCATTTCGATGGCGTTCGGCTTCGGCTGGAATATCCCTTGTGGCATTTCCGGGTGTTGCATCAGCGGATATCCAGCGATAAAAAGAAAAAAGGCCGGCGCTCGCCGACCTTTCCCATCTGTGCTCTGCGGCCAGTGCCAGTACATCCGTGGTCAAGGGCCAGCACAACTGATTACGCGGCCTGAAGGTTCTCAGCCGCGCTCTTGCCGTTGCGGTCGTCCTTCACGACGTCGAAGCTGAGCTTCTGGCCTTCTACGAGCGAGCGCATGCCGGCCCGCTCAACAGCAGAAATGTGGACGAACACGTCCGGCTGACCGTTACCCAGTTCGATGAAGCCGAAGCCTTTGGTCGAGTTGAAGAACTTGACGGTTCCAGTATTCATGACGATTTCCTTTCAATCATCCATAGAAAATTGCTTGCCGCGCAAGATACACGACAAACGGTTCAGATCGATTTTGAGAGGAGAAGATCGCCGAAAACGCGGTTCGCGTCAGAAACAAAGTTCGACAGCCAAGATCGATACCTTGGAACATAGACCGATACGGTGTTCGAAACAAGGCATGACCCGAATTATTCTTGGAGGCCAAGACGAGTAATCTTGCGGTGTCGCTGCCGGCCCGGCCGGCCAAGGGAGTTTTACAGCCGACGGTGACCGGGGCGGCACCGGCCTGGAGCGGGCGGAACCATTTCCCGCGCCCGCTCTTTCTGTGCTGCCAATTCCGGCATGGAGGATCACCATGAAAACGCTGGCCGATATCTTCGAGCATACGCTTCAGGACGTTTATTACGCCGAAAACGCGATCACTAAGGCCCTGCCAAAGGTAGCCAAGGCGGCAAAGGATGCCAAATTGAAGAAGGCGGTGGAGGATCACCTCGAAGAAACGAAAGGGCAGATCAAGAAACTCGATCAGGTGTTCAAGTCGATCGGCAAGAAAGCTTCCGGCGAGAAGTGCGACGCTATCGAGGGCCTCATCAAGGAGGCCGACGGCCTGATGGAGGAAGCATCCGGCACTGCTCTCGACGCCGGTCTGCTGGCCGCTTGCCAAGCTGTCGAACACTACGAGATTTCCCGCTACGGTTCGTTGCGCGAATGGGCCAAGGACCTTGGGCACGATGAGGCGCATAAGCTGCTCAGCGAGATTCTCGACCAGGAGAAAGCCACCAACAACAAACTCACCAACCTCGCTGTGACATCGGTCAACAAGGCGGCTTGACCGCGGACGGGCGCGCCGGCTGCGAATTCCGGGCGAATCGTCGAATTGCCTCGCTATCCCGCGTCAATGCCCTATGGACGGCGATGCAAAATCCCAAATTCGTTCAGCCGGTCACGGTTCGGGCCGACGCACAGGGCGCCGAGAGGGTCATTTCCGACGTCTACGAATGCTCGTCGTTCCTGCTCCGGGGCTGGTCCGGCAAGCGGGGACCGGCCCATCGCGCGGCCCTCCAGGCCTGTCACGACGCCAGCGCCGACAAGAAGCCGCTATCAACCGTCCGGCGGGCGTTTGCCTTGGCTGCACGCGAAGCAGGTATTCTCGTCGGCCAGTGAAGGGCTGGCTATCGAAGACGATCACCTCCGCCGCCGCGCCTTTGCAGCGGCTTCCGGTTTGATCCTGATGCGTAGCACTCCCCCGGCGGGATGATCGATCTCGAAGGCGTTGGTCTTGCGTACCAGGTCGCTCAGCTTGCGAAAGCCGAAGGTGCGAGGATCGAAGTCGGAAGCCAGATTGGCGAGCTGGGTGCCGACCGCCCCGAGCGGCACCCACCCGTCCTCGCTCTCCATTTGCGCGATGATCTTGCGGATGATCGGCACGGCCGCAGTGGGCGGCTGCAACGGCTTCGAGGCGGCGCAGCTTCCGGTTCGTTCGCGGCAGCGGACGGCAACAGGTTCTCGGTATAGACGAACCGGCGGCAAGCCTGGCGAAAGCTTTCGGGCGTCTTCTGCTCGCCGAAACCGAACACGTCGGTGCCCTGCTCACGGATTCGGGCGGCCAGCCGGGTGAAATCGCTATCGGAGGAAACCAGGCAGAAGCAGTCGAACCGGCCGCTGTGGAGAAGATCCATCGCGTCAATGACAAGGGTGATATCCGAGGCGTTCTTGCCTGTGGTATAGGCGAACTGCTGCTGCGGAATGATCGCGTGCCTCGACAGCACGTCGGCCCAGGCCTTCGAACGGGCGCTGGAAAAGTCGCCATAAATCCGGCGGACGCTGGCCTCACCGATCTTGGCGATCTCCTCGAACAGGCCGTCGGCGATCTTTGCCGAGGCGTTGTCGGCGTCAATCAGAACCGCGAGACGCGGTGAGCGGGATTCGGACGCCATCGCGTTTTCCTTCAAACTGTTTTCTGATCGAAACCGACCATCTTTGTCCTCTGTGCCGCCTCGATTCCGCCACGCATACTCGACACCCTCCGATGGCAGCATTGATCATGGCAATGACAAATGACGTGCGCGTCGGCCTCGATATCCTCGCCGGCCCCTGCAATGCCAAAATATGTCGTGGACAGGTTCGACGAAATAGTCAGCGCCGTGCTTTACGACCTGAAATTCCTGCTCTCAACGTCGATGATCTCGCCGCAGTTCGGGCATTCCATCTGGGTGTGGACACGAATCCAACCCACGCGTGTCCTGACCTTGTGGTGGCACCGCGGACATTCCACATCGATCTCGAAATCATCCGTCTCGCGCTTTGTCATCGCAGCCCAAGTCCATTCTGCACCGGGTCAGCTTTCGTCGGCAACGTGCTTTTGCGCCTCGTCCTGATCCGTGGGCTAGTGTTTTTCCTTTACTGCCTTCGCGGCCAGCTTCGCTTCTTTCTTGGCCGCCTTTGCTTTGTCTCGTTGACTGCGTTCGTATCGATAATTCGGTTTCATCGCCATTCGAACGCTCCGTCTGGGTGAATGGTCTACTTCAACAGGGAGATGCCCGGAACAGTGGATTTCATTGCCGCCAGCGATCTCCACGACGTTACCGGCATAGCCTTGAAGAGACACATATTTCGCCGGGTTGTAAGCGCTGAGGTCGGAACGCCCGGCTCCGACATGATCGAAAAGGACCGTGCGAAAATCCGGCTCGAAGGCAGGCGCCACGAAGCGCCACATGTTCTGATCGCAACCGAAACCATGAGCGAAGATCATGATGCGGGAGCCGTCACCCACTTCACGAACATTGTTTCGTTCAAGGACCGACATGCGACTTTGTCTCTGGCCGATCGCGCATTCGCCAGCAAGGCACCGTCGGTCTTCGCGTGAATATTCAATTCATAACGGAACCCAAGACGGCTGTCATGGCTTGTTGTGTTGCGAACTTCTTTCGGCGGCTTCTCTTTGCCAGCGTCGCAGCGGCCTTGGTCTGAGATTGGTCAGACACCCAGACAGGAAAGTCAGATGGCCGCCCAAATCTCAGTGCTGGTCGTGGAGGATGAAACGCTCATCCGAATCGACATTGTCGACCAACTGGCAGACCAGGGCTACGAGGTCTTCGAGGCGGGTACCGCAGACGATGCGATCGCCATCCTTGAAATAGAGGCCTCCATCCGGCTACTCTTCACCGATATCGATATGCCGGGCACCATGGACGGTTTGAAGCTCGCCGCCGCGGTGCGCGACCGCTGGCCGCCGATAAAGATTGTCGTCACCTCCGGCCATCGCAAGATCGAGATTGCCGATATTCCCGACGGTGGCATCTTCCTCTCCAAGCCATATCGGCACGAAGCCGTCAGTGCTTCATTCCGCGAACTTCTGGCAACGAGATGAACTCTCGGCGCAAGCGACTTTAGATTATAAAAAGGTCGACGCGCGCCACCCCGCGTTCCCTTCGCGCCGACCTCCGCACTACCGATTTCGCGGCGCGCATAACACTAGGCGCGCTATGCTTTGGGATAGCAAGCGTGTTTGTTGCGGCTTTGGCGATCAATGCGTTTCCTCGAACTGGTGCTGGACGTAGAACAGCCAGATGCCCGCCGATCCTGCCAGCACAAGGACCGATAGCTGCACAAGCATGAAGGAAGCGAAGCCGAGCAGTCAGACAAGGCCAAGGGCCAAGGGCCAAGACCGCAGGTTGGTCGTCATGGTCGAGGCCCACGGTTCCATGCGCGAGCGGATCATGCCGAAGGGCAGTCTTTGCTTGAACAGGAAAAGCCAGATCGGGTCGATGCCGAACTTCACGAACGGGTTGCGGTAGAGCCTGTAAGCGAGGCGGTGCGATCGCGAGAGGAACGGTATTCAGCCACAGTCAGGGTCGTGATGTCGCCGACGCCGCGCTCGTCGAGATTGCCGGCCGAGGCGTGATGGCCCCCATGCGCACGGCGCCAACAGTCGTAGGGCGTGAACGTCAGGATGCCGATCAAGCGACCGGTCCAGTCATCCGCCCTGCGGTGGACGAAAAAGGAGCCATGACCGCAATCGTGCTGGATCATGAACTGGCGAAGCAGGAAGCCTGCCGCCGGAATGGTCAGCGCCATCCCCCACCCACAAGCAATGAGGCACCGCCATCCCGGCGAGCCTTCTAAAGGGCGACGAACGGGACAAGCGTCACCGTCAGTTCGAGCAGGCTGCGTCCCCTGCTTGGCTCCCGATAGCTGGCGAGAACCTTGGGCCGGGGCCGTTCGCTGCCCCGGTGCGGGGAGATGGCGGTGGCGTGTCGGTCAAAGACAATGGGCGGGCCTCTATAGGTTTGGAGATTGCCGAACGGCACGATGCTGCAAGCGGAGCTCGTGGCGTAGAGAAGTCATCACGCTTGGGGTTTCATATGAGGGTTGTCATCGGCCGTTTGGCGGGCCCGCCGGCGCTTGCCGTCGGTGTCCGCTTTCCTGCGTCGTTCGGCAGGCCGTCTTGCGGATGGTTTCGAAGCGGTTTTGTTCGTTCATTTCGGTTGCCGACTTCGAATCCGCTCTCTTGAAAGAGTTGGTCATCGAATGAACTCCTGTTGCTGGTGTGTGGCGAACGAGATCGCCGGAGATCCATCCGACGATCGCGGGCTCGCAAGAAGGCCTAGGCGGCGAGAGCCGAGATGCAGCCCTGGACGCCCAGCCTGTCGGGGCCGGTCTGCCCGGGCATGGTCGCCCAGCCGCCGGCCTCGATGAACTGGCGTTTCGTGTAGCTGTCGCTTAGGGCCTTCAGCTCGGCAAGTTTCGCCGCGGCATCCGGTGCCGTGTTGAACCTTTCCACGCATATGGCGGATGCCAGTTCTCCGCGCGCCGTGTCGCCAGCCGCTTTCGCCATGGTTTGCGAAGTGCCGCCGGTGACCCAGCCGCCCCAGCTGAAGCCGACGACGATCGTGGCGACCACCGCCGCGATGCATGCCCAGACCAGCATAGTCTTCGAAGGCTGGTAGTTTTCCCAACGCCGGGAGAGAGATGGTTTCGTGGTGCTCTGTACGGCCATGGAGATTGTCCTTCCAGGTTGGAGTACGAATTGCTTTGTCCGGCCGCGCCGGCCGAACGGTTCAGGCACTGTTCTCAGTATCCCATTCCACCCATGCCGCCGTTGCCGGCCGCTGGCGCGGAATCCTTCGCAGGCGCGTCGGCAATCATTGCCTCTGCCGTGATCAGCAGCGCCGCGATCGAGCCGGCGTCCTGAAGTGCGGTTCTGACGACCTTTGCGGGATCGACGATGCCTGCTTTGATCATGTCGACATAGGTTTCGGTCTGGGCGTCGAAACCCTGGTTGTGGTCCTTGCTGTCAGTCAGCCGGCCGACGACGATGGAGCCCTCGACCCCGGCGTTCTCGGCGATCTGCCGGACCGGAGCCTCGAGCGCCCTGAGTACGATAGAGATGCCGGCGGTCACGTCGGCATTGGCGCCCGTCAGCGAAGCGAGGGCGGCCCTGGCACGCAGCAGGGCGACGCCGCCGCCCGGCACGATGCCTTCCTCGACGGCTGCTCGCGTCGCGTTGAGCGCATCGTCGATTCGGTCCTTCTTCTCCTTGACTTCGGTCTCGGTCGCGCCGCCGACGCGGATGACGGCAACGCCACCGGCGAGCTTGGCCAGCCGTTCCTGAAGCTTCTCTTTGTCATAGTCCGAGGTCGTTTCCTCGATCTGGGCCTTGATCTGAGCGATGCGTGAGGCGATTCCGGCCTTGGCGCCGGAGCCGTCGATGACCGTTGTCGTATCCTTCTCGATCACCACGCGCTTGGCGCGGCCGAGCATATCGAGCGTGACGTTCTCGAGCTTGATACCGAGGTCTTCGGAGACCATCTGACCGGCGGTCAGGACGGCGATATCCTCCAGCATGGCCTTGCGGCGGTCGCCGAAGCCCGGAGCTTTCACCGCCGCGACTTTCAGGCCGCCGCGCAGTTTGTTGACGACCAGCGTTGCGAGCGCCTCGCCCTCGACATCCTCCGAGATGATGAGCAGCGGCTTGCCGCTCTGCACCACCGCCTCGAGGATCGGCAGCATGGCCTGAAGATTGCCGAGCTTCTTCTCGTGGATAAGGATGTATGGTTCTTCCAGTTCCACGCGCATCTTCTCTGCGTTGGTCACGAAGTACGGAGACAGGTAGCCGCGATCGAATTGCATGCCCTCGACGACCTCGAGTTCGGTCTCGGCGGTCTTGGCTTCCTCGACGGTGATGACGCCTTCGTTGCCGACCTTTTTCATTGCCTTCGCGATCATCTCGCCGACGGTCGCATCGCCGTTGGCGGCGATGGTGCCGACCTGCGCGATCTCTTCGGAGGACTTGACCTTCGTCGATTGCGCCTGGATTTCCCTGACGACGGCGGCGACGCCGAGATCGATGCCGCGTTTCAGGTCCATCGGGTTCATGCCGGCGGCAACCAATTTGGCGCCCTCGCGCAGGATCGAGGCGGCGAGCACGGTCGCGGTCGTGGTGCCATCGCCGGCGAGGTCGTTGGTCTTTGATGCCACTTCGCGGACCATCTGCGCGCCCATATTCTCGAACTTGTCGGCAAGTTCGATCTCCTTGGCGACGGTGACGCCGTCCTTGGTGATGCGCGGCGCGCCATGGGCCTTGTCGATGACGACGTTGCGTCCCTTCGGCCCCAGCGTCACCTTGACGGCGTTGTTGAGCAGTTCGACGCCGCGCAGCATGCGGTCGCGGGCGTCGCCGGCGAATTTGATTTCCTTGGCAGACATGATGTTCGTCCAGTTCGGTCTTGAGAGTGGAGCGTCGGAGTGTCTGGTCAGGCGGCTTTTTTGGTGGCTGCTCCGGCCTTCTCGACGATGCCCATGATGTCGCTTTCCCTCATGATCAGGAGAGCTTCGCCGTCGATCTTCACTTCGGTTCCGGACCATTTACCGAACAGGATCGTATCGCCGGTCTTGACGTCGAGAGGAACGAGCTTGCCGCTATCGTCGCGGGTACCGGCTCCGACGGCGAAGACCTCGCCTTCCTGCGGCTTTTCCTTCGCGGTGTCGGGAATGATGATCCCGCCTTTGGATTTGAGATCGCCTTCCGCACGTCGGATGACGACGCGGTCGTGGAGGGGCCGGAATTTCATGGGGTTCTTTCTGGGGTCGGCGCTTAGGGCGACCACTTCAGATATATAGCGACTCTGGCACTCGAATGATAGGAGTGCCAGAACTATTTCTTATGCCTGGAAATAATTTAACAATCGGACTCTTGAACACTTCGAACGGAAAAACAAAATCTCCCGCGTTCAGAAATATTTTTCCGCCAGTGTATTTATCGCAACGCGAGGACATAAATAAAAATTCAGATCTCCTTGCATATAATACGATCGTAGCCCATATATGAATCTCGTTGATTTGGCCGATTTGGCTTCGCGGTGTCAGAGACTACGACCCGCCATTCACCACCGAATTCTCGATAGCGAATGCATCAAGCGCCGTTCCGGCGCACATATCGCTCTGTTCGAACATTGCAATGAACCCCGCCGCTGACCACGGATGTACTGGCAACACGGAAGTTCGTTCCGGTTCGAATGGGATGATGCGGGAGGCGCGTGAGCGCGCTTCTGCGGAGGAATCGACCATGACAACGCGCACCACGCAAACCGTCGTCCGGTTCACCGCACCCTTCATGCTACCCGGCTTCGACGCCGCGCAGCCTGCCGGCGACTATCGCGTGGACCAGGACGAGGAACTGCTGGAGGTATCCTCCCACCTCGCCTGGAGACGTGTAAGCGCCTTTATTCACCTGCCGGCCATCGGCATTGATGGCGATACACATCAGATGGCGCCGATCGATCCTGCCGATCTCGACGCTGCACTTGAAAAGGACCACCAACCGTCATGACTTCTACAAGCTTCATTCAACGCACCGCCCGCCAGTTCCGGCGTGAGATTCCGACGCATCTCTTCGCGGTCGGGCAGTCCGTCAAGCTGAAAGGCGGGTTCGCGAGACCCGCTCTTGCCGCTGACATTTATCGTATCACCGGCACGCTGCCGCCGCGGGGAGATTCACTGCAATACCGCATCCGCAACGACGACGAGCGTCATGAACGCGTGACGACCGAAGACAGCCTCGAGCCGGTCGACATATCGCAATCCGGCAGCCGCGCAACGCTCATCGAAAGGACGTTCGCACATGGCTAAAGGACAGAAACGAAGCAATCGCGAGATCAGAAAGCCGAAGCAGGAGAAAGCTCCATCCAAGCCTGAAAACAGCTTCGGGAATCAGATCAAGGTTGCCGCAAACGCCAATGGACCTCGTGGCAAGGGCAATCCCTGAGTTCGTGCTGGCCAAAAGGATGGCGATGCATATCGTGATCGAGTTCTACCGCACCCGTGACAGGGACGACGCGCACGCCGTTGTCGGTCGCGAGACTGGCTGAGGCAGCCGATCTCGACGACGCAATGGAGGTCGCCAGACTCCTCTGGCAAACGCTCAACATGCCGCAACAGCCCGACGCCATGACGATTACCGATGCGGCCGGCGCGGTGCTCTATGCCGGCGCGCTGGAAGCCGACGTGCCGAACGAAGAAAGGACACGACCATGAACGCCCCCAACAACCACCTCGAAATGAGACAAAAGACTTCGGACTTCGCCATCGACAGATGGGAAAACGAGGGCGGCGCGCTCCACCATGAAGCCTTGGATCTTCACTATGGCCGCCGTGTTGAGGCGGACCGGTCTTGGACCGTCTACCATGTCTTCACGGGGGTTCCGGCCCGCATCGACGGCAACACGATGATCGGACTAACCCAAGGAGTTGCGACCGACGGCATGCTGTCGCTCAATCGCCGCGACGAAGCGCGCCGCCGAAATGGAGGAAGCCCGATGGCACGCATCCAGACCGCACCGCGTAGGGCAGAGGAATGCCGACGGTGACCCTCGAATTTCCCAATCCGAGCCGCAGCTTCGACGAAGTGCGCAACGCTATTCGGTTCATTGGGCATGACGGCATGTTCGAGGTGCCATTCTTTGTCGAGACCGCAGCGCTGGCAAAGCCCGGCAAGACGCAACTTTCCGAAGCCGACTCCCTGACGGCTTTCGATACGGCGCGCAGTTCGATCCACGATGTCGCGCGCGAGGCATATTCGCATGGCCGCCGGACCACCTATACGCTGACTGCTGCCGATTTCCGGTAGAGGCACAAGTCAATGCTGATCCGCTACGGCTACGAGATCAAGTTGACTTGTCAGCAGCCGACCGCCCTGGTGTGTCTGCTGTCGGTCCACGAGGACCGTGCGGCCGACATAAGGGTGCCGGAGACGACATTCACCACTCCCGATGTGCCCGTATCGACTTACCGCGATCTGTTCGGCAACCACTGCCGGAGGCTCATCGCGCCTGCCGGCGACCTGACCATGTGGGGCGATGCAACCATCTGGGACGACGGACAGTTGGACCGGGTCCTGCCTAACGCACGCGAACTCGCGGTCCCGGACCTGCCGGACGATTGTCTCGTCTATCTCATGGGAAGCCGCTACTGCGAAACTGACCGGGTCAGCCAGATTGCGTGGGACCTGTTCGGCACGATCCGGCCCGGTTGGGGTCGCGTGCAGGCGATCTGCGACTTCGTCCACAATCATATACGCTTTGACTACATGCAGGCGCGATCCACACGCACGGCTTTCGAGGCCTTCAATGAACGCGTGGGCGTTTGCCGCGACTTCGCCCATCTGGCGATCACGTTTTGCCGGTGCCTCAACATCCCGGCGCGCTACGTAAACGGTCATCTCGGCGACATCGGCGTGCCGGTGGTCGATCCCATGGACTTCAGCGCCTGGATCGAGGTGTTCCTCGACGGCGAATGGCACACCTTCGATCCGCGCAACAACACGCCGCGGATAGGCAGGATCGTCGTCGCGCGAGGCCGAGACGCGACCGACATTCCGCTGATCAATTCATTCGGTCCACATATCCTGAAAAGTTTTCGGGTGTGGACATATGAGGTGGCGGCTTCGAACTCGTAAAATGGGGCGCTAAGCAGCCACTATTAGGTGTATTAGAAGCAACGTCGGCTTTGCGCCTTCCATTCGGTCATTCAGGCAAAGTTCTCCTGCACCTGAAAGCCGACATTCTTGCTCATTTCGAGAGATTGTAGCTTTGCGCCGCCTGTTCCGACACTCGGCGATGCTTTGCCTTCGTCTCAAACTCGCCAAGGCATATGACTGCCATTTTCGGGCTTGCTGACTTATCGCGACAGATCGCTTGGACGGGCAAGACCACCCTGAAACAGGCAGCTCACGACGTATACGGGACTGGTCCCCGATTCGACAGGAATGATCGTCAGTCCATCCGCTACCGGGAAGGGGACGACCGTCTTTGGGCTGCAGTCCAGCACGCAAAGGAGCGCGATCCGACGGCCTGCCCCGACTGCGTAGCTCGCCGCCTGCTCCGCAAACTTCTTGCAGTCGTCAGGGAGGAGCCTTCTTGACTGTTCTGATTTGAGCTCGATCTTGATCCCTCTAAAGCTGAGGTCAACCTTACCGCCCGCAACCTCACCTTGAACCTCAAGCTCACTGCCAATGGCGGCGTTAGAACGCAAAAAGGCCTGAAGATCGGTTTGGAATATGGCCTCGTCGATAGGCTTTGGATAGCGCTTGTCCTGCACCGCCTGACCCATGAGGTTCGCCACTGGGGTAAGCAACGTCAGAAGGTCGCGAACGTCGGTTTCCGAAATCAGCGGCTCAAGCCGCAGCTTTTCACGCAGCTGGATGATTTTCGCGTCCAGCTCGCCATAGCCGGTCAGCGGATGCCGCGATGTGTCCGTGCCATCGAGACGGAGCGTTCGCTGGCCGGCGAGCACGATCAACTCGTCGCGCTTCAGTTGCGGCTGAAACTCGGCTGCGTAGCGGAATTCAAGCGGCCTCGCATTGAACCCCTGTGAGGCGTGCAAAGCCATCCGGCCCTGACGTTGAAACACATAGGGCGGTGGACCGTCTGGCTTCGGAAACTCGAAGGGCTGGAAGTCCCACGTGCTGGGCGGCTCGATCGACACGGGTTCTATCACGAGCCTTTCAGCGTCTTCGGGCCAGCGCGACACCCGGATGGTTAAATCGAGATCATGAACCTGTCCCGTGCTCAGACTATGCACCGTATCTGCGGGCTTTCCGTCGATCATGAACTCCAGAAAAGCGACGGCGATCTCTTCGGGCTTTGCAGCCACGTCGTCGGCCATGACCGGGCCAAGACGATCGCGCTTCTCGATGCCGAAGATGGCGACGGGCATTTCCAGCTGCGCAACCGCGCCACGCAGCACCGGCACCGCCGAGACGTCGAGATCATCATTGATAGGGGCAAGCGCGGCGACGAGCGCCAAGCCATAGGCCGAGTGGTCAGCGTCGGCGGCGAAGCCGCGATACCGAAGCCGGCCCGCACGAAGGAACCGATCAGCGTCAACCGCCGCAGTATGCACCGCCTGACTCCAGTCGGCGAGCAGCCCCAAGATTTCGAGCGCAATCCCGAACGCCTGCCAGTCCCGCGCCGCGGCCGCCGATCCGAAAAGCTGGGCAGCCGACGACACATCTTCGGCCCTGGCGCGCAATTCATCGCCGCCTGCAGTGTCCGGATAGACGGCGATCGCTTCGATCGCGGCGATCCTAGAAGGGTAGGCCTGAGCGAGCACGACGTTCACGCCCATCCTCCTTTTCCTGTGTGTCGATCGCAGCGGTCTCGCGCCAGGCGCGGCTTGCTTCGCTGATCGCGTCCGCATCCCGAGCACAGACAGCTCGCTCGAAACGTAGCGCGAGTTGTGGCCAGCGCAGCAATGTCCTGCGAGGCCGCATTCTCACCGTGTCACCATTAATCGCCAGGAGCGCGGTCACGAGCGCGTCAGCCTCGTCGGGCATATCCGCTCGGAGGAACGCTTCGACAATGCCAAGCGCCGCCATCAACTCGCGATCCAGTATGGCAATTGCCGCGTCATGAAAGGCTTGCGCGTTCGCCCTCAGACCGTCAGGAGTCACCCTGCCCAGAAGATGCATGGCCTTGTCGGACTGATTGTGGCGGTCAGCGAGATGCGGGATCATGCGCGCCGCGAGCTTGGCGAACTCGGGCTCAGAACCCAGGCTGTAAGACAATGACTGGATATCGGAGCGCAGATACAGCGGGTCGATCCCCATCGCAACTTCGATCAGATAGCGCCTGAGCGCCCCGCTACCCTCGCCAAAGAGATCGGCCATGCCGGCGAGGATGCGAACGCATTTGGCAAGGAACTGGTCCTCGTTCGACTGGACCCGATAATAGTGGATCAGGTTCAGGATGGCACGCGCTGCGTTCGGTCGAAACTGTTCGGGCACGATCGAGCGGTGGAAAGCGTTCACCGCTGCCTTGTGAACCGCGACATACTGATCCCACAGCAAGGCGCCGAACGCCTCGAACAGGAGGTCGGGAATATTCGCCCTGCTCCGGTAGGGTAACTCGCCGATGGCGGTCGCGGCATAGGATCGTCCCAGCACCGATGATCCGACGAGCGCGGCGTAGAGGTGGGGCAACACGAGCTTCAATCCGGCGAGATCGCCGGAAAGCTCCTTCGTCGCGCCCAGCAGCGCGCCTCGAAGATTGTCGCGCCCATCCGGGATCGCATCGAACATGCCGACGATCTTGGCGACTGACGCGTCATCGCCAGCTGCTGCCTCGCTTGCCCACTCGACGAACTCTTCCATCAGACCGCGCATCACCGAGCGCCGGGTGTTGCGCTCCATCGCGGCCAAGAAATTCTCTCCGGGCTGGCCCTTCTCGGCCTCCAGCTCCGCCAACCGATCATCCAACAGGAACAGTGCGCCGATGAACGCATCAAGATGCGCCCGCACAACAAGTTCCAGACCCTTCGAACCCGCGCGAAACGCCGACGTCACCTCTTCCAGCACCTTGTCGTCGCGCTCGACGGTGGGCGCCCAGATCAGGCGAGTCAGTGCCAGCGAATGGCGGGGCGAATTGGCGGCAACGGGCGGCTCGTTATACCCGACATGGGCGGCGAGCGCATAGGCCATCATGACCCGCGCGCGGTGGGACGGTGGTGCTCCCTCATTGAACGATTGGAGCAGCACATCGACCTCTCGCGCCGAGGCGTCGAACGCATCGCCCACCGCCGCGGCAAGATCGGGTAGTCGGTCGCCGTCATCCTCCAAGTCGCTCACCAGCGACGGGGCACGGACATAAACCGAAACCAAGGTGCGCAGAATCGGCGTGGCTACCTTCACGTCTGCGATCCGCAACGCGTGCAGACCGCGGCCCGAGCACTCGACCAAAGCCCGTTTCCCGCTTAGCAGCATCCGCTCGATCGCTGCGGTTACTTCGCTGGTGAACTGTCGAAAGAGCGCCACAAGAAGCGCGGAATCACGGGGAATGCGCGGCTCGCCGTCGCCGTAGAAAAATTCACGGTCGTTGGGATCGGCAAGATCGATGGCGGCGCCGACAATATCGGGGACGACATCTGCAGAGACCGCATGAATGCGCGGCAGCAGCTTCTCCACCGCGACGCGATGCGGGTATCGGCGCAGCATCGCGGTAGCCAGGGTGAGAATGTCGCTGTCATCGGCATCGACGGCATCGAGAATGATGAGCGCCGCTTCGGCGAACCAGGGCTGGTCCCTCCCCAGGCCGAACACATAATGCACAAGCTCTGGCGTGAAATGCTCAGGCGCCAGCCGCGCGCTCTGCGTGACCCGCTCGAAGTTTTCCGACGAGCGGTCAGCATCGAACAGACCGATGTCGTCGAGCAACGTGCGCGCGATTGCACCAAGACTCGGCGCAAGGGCTGCACGGACCGATCGCCGTTTTTCAAGCGCTTCGGCCGCAAGCAGGGCATGGGATGCGTCGCGCACTTCCCGCGCGGCGCGCGGGCGGTCGCGCTCGGCGATGATCTCAAGCAGGTTTGGCAACCGCAGGGGCTGGCGGTGCGCACAGACGGCGCAGTTCCTGTCGTAAAAATCGATGACGGCGTCGCGAAGATCCCAGCATGCCATGCCGCCCTCAGGCGCGAAATCGCAGCGCATCCCGTGATGTCCGATCGGCAGGCCCGTAGCCTGTTCAATCATGCCGGTTCCGCCGAACTTCTCGACACGCGCATTGGCGCAGTAATTGCGCACGAGTACCATCGTGTCGCGGTTACGCTCACCAGCTTTGATGGTGTCGGCAATGTCGCGCATCCTGCCCCGGTACAGTTGTTCGGTGTAATATCGGAATAAAGATAGTCGAGTTCAACGACTGCGAAAGCGCAATCTCCGATAGTCATGAAATCTCCGCCTAGGGCTTTCAGAGTAAGGCGCCCAGCCTTCGTATAGGGCGGTCTGGACGCGGTGGGCGAAACGTCACCGCGTCCATCAGCTCGGCCCGCGACGTGGCGCGCGGAGATGGTTGTCTTGAATGCCTAATCGCCAGCGTCGGCCCGGTCGAGCTGCCGCTGAATATGCTCGTGCCTGACCCCAATGGCTTTTTCGTTGCCGGCCACGGCAATCAGACTGGCCGGCCGCGCACGGCTTGGTCCAGATTGATGGCTTCCCGACGCCAGTGTGAAGACCACCTTTGCTCTGCTCAAGGCCTTCAAGGGCGGCACTTCAGCAGGAGCCACCGAACCCGGGCACTCCGCGCTCGGTCCAGTAAAGGTTGTGGAAAATCATTTCCGCGACCGGTGGGCTCGGAAACCGGCAACACTGGGGTGCATTCCTGACTGTCTTCTGGGTGCCACGATTGCAGCGGTGGTGCGGCAGCCGTAGCACCGCGACTGCAATGAGCCTACTGTCGGTCGTTCAGGCAAGCTTTGTGATTGTTAAGCGCAAACGCGAGCGTCGAACGCCCAAAGGGGTCTGCCACACGTCGTGGCACTCGCAGTGGGGGCTGGCCAAGCAGATTAAACTATCTGGGACCAGGGTGGTCGACCGCGGGGATGGCCATATGTCAACCTGACTTGACCTCGCCCGGCGAGATAGTCTGCTGAAATTGATATCGATCTATTTAGATGAGCCGAACGTAATTGCCATGAATATTGCTCAATATGAGAAAACCTACTTCTCCCTCTACCAGGAGTTCGCTCAGACCGTTCGCTTCATACTGGAAAGGGCGCTGTCTGAAGTCGCGAACCTGCCACGGCCGCAGTCTGTCCAATGCCGGGCAAAAGAGGTTGATAGCTTGCGTCGGCGCCTTGCCGAGGCCGACAAACTAGATACGCAAACACTTGAGCACGATCGACGCGACCTCGCCGGAGCGAGGCTCATTTTCTACACCAACAACGACGTCGATCGTTTCTTGGGGTCGTCGCTGATCCGGGATAATTTCGAGATCGAGCAGGACTCGACGAAGATCCACCATCCCATTCCCGAAAACCAGGAAGCCCGCTATCGCGCAGTTCACTATACCGTCAGGCTCCGCCAAGAGCGCATTCGTCTTCCCGAGTATGCTAGGTTCGCCGGGCTCCGCTGCGAGATTCAAGTCCAGACCATCCTGAACCACGCATGGTCTGAGACCTCGCACGACATCCTTTACAAGGACAGTTTGGGCGACGGGTACGGCGGGAAGGCTATGAAGGCGATCGCTCGCCGGTTCGAGCGGATTATGGACAAATACCTGATCCCGGCCGGCTTTGAGATTCAGAAGGCGCAGCAGCAATACGAGCGGGTTCTCCAAGGCAAGAATCTGTTCGACCAGGACATCGCCACCCTTTTGGACGGAGCGCAAAACAACAATCAGCGCTACGAGATTCTTTCCGGGCTGAGAGATTATGCCATCCCGAACTACGATGACCTGCCGGCTGCGTACCAAGCGCTGAAGAGACCGTTGCTCCGCGCGGTCAAAGCGGCGCGTGCTGCCGAACCGATCTCGATCGAAACGACCTATGGCAACATGGACGGGTTTAAAGCCGAGGCCGTGACGACGCTCGTCTTGGAGATAATAGAGCGCCTGCGCTACGCCGACGTCGTCGGAACACTACAGTTACTCATCGACATTTACCGGGACGAGGAAGACGACGGCCTTCAACAGGCGATCGTAACCGCCGTCAAACATCTGTCAGAATACAATATCGCCGCCTATAATCAGGTTGGGCCAATGCTTCAATTGGCGTTGGTGGACCATCTTGCCGCGATGACCGACGCCGAGTTGGACAGCGTCCGTCCCGTTGCCCTTGCCGTTTGGCACGAGGCGGTCCAATCGGACATTACCGGCACAAAATGGAAAGCGGATTCCGTCGTCCTGAGCACCGGTACCGTCCCCCCGTCGGATCAGTTGCTGCAGGTTCGCGACAAGGCATTGGTGGCGCTTTTTGCGGCCTTTGATCGATCGACCGACGACACGCAGAAGCGGGCCGTTCTCTCGGCGCTCGATGCAGCCTCGCGAACCCCTACCCACGTTGACTACTCCAACGAACTCTTAGCCATCACGCTCAGGGATGCAGCACGTATCGTTGAATTTGTCACCGCGCACGCAAGGGCCGAAAGCTATGAGCTGCTTCAGCACCTCGAGCACCAATTTCTGTATGACTACCGTCGGACCGGGCCTTTAGCGGCAGACCCGGAAAATCGCTTCAATTGTCGCGCTGAAGCCACAGCCCTTATAGGTGCTATCCTAAGGTTCCGCGACACGATCAATGTCAACGATCGGTTCGTCCGATACAAAATCCTGGTCGGATTCGAATCCGTTTACCCCAGTCACTGGACAGACGAGGAGTTCGACTTTCAGGGGGCCGACGAATATCGACGCAAAGAAGCCGACAACTATATCGAGGGCCTGACCGAAGCGAACGAAGGCGAGTGGTTCGATCTGATAACGCGTTGTGCTGAAACGAAGTCCAGCGACTTGGCAACGTTCCCGGTTTTCGGAAATTTTCTTAGCAATCTAGCCGAGCGCAAACCGGAAGTGGCCGATAGGTTGTTGGAAAAGGCGTCCGAGTCCCTGCGCCATTTTCTTGCCGGTTTCCTAAACGGCTTCTCTCGGAGCAGCCGCAGTGACATTTACGAAGCGACGCTGGAACGGGAGCTCGCATCAGCCAAAAATTTATCCGGAGTTGCGCGTCACCTTCGATATTCAGAGGTCGCGAAACCCGAGTTCGCCTCTCGCCTATTGAGGCGGGCCATTGAGACCGCTGACGCGACGGTCGTCAGCGAATGCCTGCTGTTCGCTCTTGAGCACTTCGAAACAGACAGGATCGTCGATCCGGACGGATTCCTGCGCGATTGTCTGGGATTCCTGAATGACCACGCAGATGTGCGTTGGGTCTCGGAAGCCTGGTTCCTGCAGAAGGCGACGAAGCTCTATAAGGAACTCACCCCTGAACGAACGGCGCAATTCCTTCGTAACCTGAGTTACGTTCGCCAAGTAAACTATCAGGCAGAGCGCATTTTAGCCGGAATAGCCGAGTTCCAGCCGGAAGCTATCTGGGATTATTTCGGGGCACGGCTGGCTCGGGGTTCTGACGAAGAGGACGATGAACGCCGGTTCGAGGCAGTACCCTTCCGCTTTCATGGTCTGGAGAAGGTGCTCTCGAAAGACCCTGATCTTGCAATCGGCAAGGGCTTGTCATGGTTCACTGCGGATCGAAAATTGTTTCAGTATCGAGCCGGCCGTCTCCTCAGCAGCGCGTTCCCGAAATGCGATCCGGCGTTTGCCGCTGCGCTCGCGGAACTGGTGAAAAGCGGTGGCGATACCGAAGCCGATTTCGCCATAGCGATCTTGCGCAACTACCACGCTGAGTCCTCCACGCATCTCGTCTTGAAGGAGATCGTGGTGCGGTTCCCAGGCGATGCTCGAAAAATGAGCGGCGTGCGAGCCGTGATCGACAGCACCGGGGTGGTGTCGGGCGAACTGGGTTTTGCTGAAGCGTGGCGGACCAGAAGAGAGTCGTTGCAAGACTGGCTGTCGGACGAGCGACCGGCCGTCAAAGCATTTGCCGAAAAACATATTAGCGAACTCAACACTCAGATCGCGTCGGAGCACCGCAGTGCCGAGATCGAAAAAGAAATGCGCGACAGGGATTATGACGATGATGACGTCGACGACGATGACGATGTAGGCTCGGAACCCGATACAGAGAATTCGGCTGAGACCTCGCGGTCTTCTGGTCGGACAGAAAAAGCGGAGAGAAAGAGGGACAAGTATGCCTCATATGAGGCCCTGGCCGCGGGCGAACGGGAAGGCGTAGACTACAGCAAGACTTCCAATGACAGGCCCTCCGCAATCTTAGTTGCCGCCCCACATGGGGGAACTATCGAACCTGGCACCTCGGAGATTGCGATATCGATCGCTGGCGACGACTTCTCACTCTACCGCTTTGAAGGTCTGATCCCGAACCGTCCTCACACTGATCTTCACATCGAGTCTCATCTTTTCGATGAACCCCATGGCCTGCGCATGGCGGGGGCTGCCGATGTCGTGGTCGGCGTACACGGCAGGAAAGACAACGGCGACGCCGAGTCGGTTTGGCTCGGCGGCCTCGACTACCCTTTGCGCGACGCCATTGGCAAAGCACTGCGGGATGCAGGGTTTCGCGTGCTGACCACCGGGCACAGACTCCCCGGGGAAGAGCCAACTAACATATGCAATAGAGGTCGCCACGGAGCTGGTGTGCAACTTGAGGTGCCACGAACCCTTCGGAATCAACTCGTTGTCGACCCGGAGCGTTTGGCCTCTTTCTCCCGTGCGGTTAGAGATGCAATAATTTTGCTTCACTAAGAGCCGTGCTAGTCGGGAGCGCAATAAAAATCACTTACCGCCGAGCTTTTCCCAAAGCCAGGCAGTCGCCACACGGCCTCGGCCGCGCCTTTGAGCGGAATCGCATGAGGAGCAGATTTCGGGTAGCGATTGGAGCAGTCTGGATGACGATCATGGGGTCGAGAGCCGAACCGCCGCTTTTCACCATCCGTTCCCACTAGCGGACTGTCAGTTGTCGGCCCCCTTTCTGCCGTTCGCTTTATCTGTTCTGCCTACCCGCGCGTAGACTTGTGATTTCAACCCACAAACGACTGGACTTCTTCCTGGAAGAGAGCGTGTGTGCCGTGACTTCGGTGGAGACACGGGTATGGTCAGGCGATCGAGCAAACATGATCTTCGCGGCAATGACGCAAAAATCCAAGAACTGCTGGATTGCATGGAACCGGATCTGCGGTTGCTGGAAGGTACGGTGTCAGTGCTAAGATCATTGTCGGAGACGAGTGACGCGGTGGAGCCTGTAGCGCTAGAAGCCATCGCCCACGTGGCCGGCGAAACGCTCGAACGTGTGAACTCGGCTTGGCGCGGTGCCTGCGACGCGCTTCGCAGCCGCTGAGCAACGAAACGGACAGCGACGCATCCGATTAACGCTGATCTTCAGCGTTGAGAAAACGTTCCCCTGCCGACTGGACTTTAGCGTCGAACGAAGCATTGCTAGCGATAGACACCTGCCGGAAGTGACAGGCGTCAGATCGTGATTCTCGCCCGCCCATGTGCGGGCTCGCCTCAGTGCAAGCGCTGGATTGGCCAGCGTGAATACTGATGGAGAACAGAGTGTCCCAAACTGCCGCGGCGATGCCCGCAAATCCCCAAGACCAAATTGCATCGAGTGCGTCCAAAATCGCAGTTCAACAGGCGGCTGTCGAATCCTTCGAGCACAACTCGGTGCAACCTGCTGTGCAAGCTGACCGATCGAAGCGACTAGGGTCGGCCTCAGCGCAAGCGAAAAGGCCTGGAAAGACTACGAACCGATCCGAGCCATCGAAAGCCGAGATTGTCCTGAAGAAGTTGCGACTGACCCGCGGCGTAACCGTTGCTCAGATCATAGAGGTGACCGGTTGGCAGGCGCATTCGGTCCGAGGCTTTCTGTCTGCGGTGGTGAAGAAAAAGCTTGGTCTCCATTTGGTGAGTGATGTCGGCAAAGATGGCCAGCGTCGTTACCGGATTGTCGACGATGCTCGTGAAGCTGCCGAATAACCACAATGCGCAGCAAACTCGACGTAGGCGCTGAAGTTGCAGCGTTGAAGGCACTGTCACGCGACAAACTGACTGCTCGCTGGCGGAAGATCTACGGAGTGCTTCCACCGAAGAGCATTCGACAAGAGCTGATGCTCCGAGCTGTCGCCTGGCACCTTCAGGCCAAGTGTCTCGGCGGGCTATCTGCCGAGACGCGCCGTCTGCTCAGGTCCGCCACAAGCAGGGTCGAGGGCGAATTGCTCGCCCGCGACAAACAATCAGATACAGCACGCGATCGGCATCTCAAGATGCCGGATGACGAGAATAAAGGCGGCGACCGATCGAAGGACGAGGGCGGAGAGGCCATGGCACGCGAGCGGCGGCGGCTTACGCCAGGTGCCAGGCTGTTGCGGGAATGGCGTGGCAAGACACACGTCGTCGACGTGATCGATGGTGGCTATGTCTTTGAGACGAAGGTCTATCCCTCGCTCACCGCAATTGCGGAAAAGATCACCGCGACCCATCGGTCAGGACCAAGGTTCTTCGGGCTATGAACGGGAACACACGATCTGGTTCTGCCGCCAGAGCTTCCAAGCCTCGGCTGCGTTGCGCCATCTATACGAGGAAGTCGACCGAAGAGGGTCTCGATCAGGAGTTCAACTCGCTCGATGCTCAGCGCGAGGCCTGCACCTCATTCATCGCCTCGCAAGTCGAGCTAGGTTGGAAACTGGCAAGCGACCGTTATGACGATGGCGGCATCTCCGGCGGCACCATGGAACGCCCAGCGCTGTTACGTCTGCTTCAGGACATTCGTGACGGAAAGATCGATGTTGTTGTCGTTTACAAGATCGACCGGTTGACCCGTTCACTCGCCGACTTTGCCAAGATCGTCGAGGTCTTCGATGGCAATGGCGTCTCTTTTGTCTCCGTCACACAGCAGTTTAACACCACCACGTCCATGGGTCGGCTGACGCTCAACGTCCTTCTCTCCTTCGCCCAGTTCGAGCGGGAAGTTACGGCGGAGCGCATTCGCGACAAGATTGCTGCTTCGCGCAAGAAGGGCATGTGGATGGGCGGTACCGTCCCGCTCGGCTACCGGGTGCAGGATCGCAAGTTGGTGGTAAACGAGCCAGAAGCAAGCTTCGTCAGAGGCCTGTTCAGACGATATCTCGACCTGAAATCTGTCCCAAAGCTGGCAAGAGAAGTCAGCCAACAGGCGGCGGCAGACAATCCAGAGAACAGCAAACGGGATCCGAATGAAGAAAGCTCCGGCGATGCTCAAGCCTCAAGCTCCTCGATTTGCGAGCGTTACCGTCTCCGACCAATGTTCCCGGGCATGCTCTACAAGCTACTCGTCAACCCCCTCTATATCGGGAGGGTCCGACATAGGGGTGAAGTCTATGATGGCGAGCATGAGCCTCTCATCGACAAGGAACTCTTCGAGGCCGTACGAAAACAACTGGCCTGGGGAGCGCCGGTGACGAAGGGCAACGCCACGCACGGGAGCCGGCATATTCTGACAGGCCTCTTGTGCGATGACACAGGCGACCGCATGTCACCGACCCAGGGTACGAATAATGGGCGACGGTATCGATACTATGTCTCCAGCCGTGTCCGACGGTCCCCGCAAGCGGTTCCGGATAGCTGGCGCGTCCCGGCAAAGGAGATCGAGAAGACCGTCCGCGATCAGGCGGCTCGTATCCTGCAGGACAAACGGCTAATCGCAAGCTGGATAGAAGAGCACGCGTCTGCCGATCTGATCCAGTCTGGCATGACCCAGGCGACGAGCTTTGCTGCCACGCTGGCCGATGAAAAACCTGCAGACCAACAGCGCAAGACAACCGCCATGATGTTCCGATCCATCGCGCTCTCACAAACATCTATACGCTTCGAGGTCAAGGCGAGCGATATCGTCAGCGCGCTGGTAAATAGTGAAACGGATGAAGATGTGAAATCGGATCATTCGACATCAGGAGCTGACGTGCTCACCGCTTCCAGCGATGTGGATAATACTATGGGGCACGTGGAAAGGGATCAGCCGGATGATCCCGATGATGCGGTCACGATCGAACTTGCAATCAATCTTCGGCGTCGTGGCAAGGGAATGCGCATCGTCATCGACTCGCCCTATGTCCAGCCAGAGCCGGATCCTTCCCTCGTCGACCTGATCGCTCGCGCTCATATCTATCTAAACAGGTTGACCAGACCTGAACCTATGGGAACGAGCAGCGTCGCATCGGCCTTCAAGGTCGATCGTGCCGATGTCGGGCGCATCCTGCCGCTCGCATTCCTGAGCCCGAAGATGCTGAGGGCCATCCTCACTGGCTCCCAGCCCGCATCGCTCGGCGCTCGGCATCTAGCCAGAACTGACCTTTCCATGCTCTGGACCGAGCAGGACGCCGCCCTTCAGTAAATAGTCCGAGACGCATCTTTGGCAGTTCGCAGCGTCTCAAGCGATGTTGGATTCGCATCGATCGCTCCGAGGCTGGGCATCGTGGGCAGACCTGAGCTGAGAACTTCTGTGCATCATCACTCCATCGTTGTGATGCACGAGCATCATCCCTCCAAACTTGAGGGCACATGAAACCGGTGACAGAGACGGTTGCCAGCAAATGCCCCAAAGCTGGCACAAAATGGCGTCTCTATGGGTGCTAACAATGCACGCATAGAGACTAAACCCCGGAAATCGCGCGCGTATTTAGATCGGACATTGTGGACAGGGTTTTGACTATCCGCCGTTGGTGGAGCTGAGGGGGATCGAACCCCTGACCTCGTCATTGCGAACGACGCGCTCTCCCAGCTGAGCTACAGCCCCGTCCAGCGGATGGCGCATTTATGTGGCGCGCCCCGCCGCTGTCAAGCGAGCATTGCCGGGATCTCCCCGGAAGCCGCCCGCTGAAAAAGCGTGCCGTGCCGATCGGCATGATCGGTCCCGCCCGAATTCCTGCGGCAAGCATGCTCTTGCCGCCTTCCGCTGCAGTGGCTACATGTCGGCAACAATCGGAGACCGGCATGATCGCCCTCATTCAGACCCTGGTTCTGGCGCTTGACCTCTACTGGTGGATCATCATCGCCTCGGCCATCTTCTCCTGGCTCTATGCCTTCAATGTCGTCAATCCGCGCAACCAGTTCGTCGGTACCATCGGCAATGCGCTTTACCGCCTCACGGAGCCGGCGCTGCGGCCCATACGCCGCTTCATCCCCGACCTCGGCGGCATCGACATCTCGCCGATCATCCTCCTGCTGATCCTGTTCTTCGTCCGCCAGTTCCTGCTGACGACGGTGGCCCCGCTCCTGCTCTGACACAATGACCGCTCCCTACCGGCTTCGCGGCGACGGGATCGATGTCTTTGTGCGGCTGACGCCAAAGTCCTCGCTCGACAGGCTGGAGGGCGTGGAAGAAAGCGCCGACGGCCGCGGCCACTTCAAGGCACGGGTGCGCGCGGCGCCGGAAAACGGCCTGGCCAACGCGGCGCTCGTCAAGGTCGTCGCCAAGACGCTCGGAACCCCGGTATCGGCCATATCGGTCGCAGCCGGCAGCACATCCCGGCTGAAGACGCTGCGTGTCACCGGCGATCCAGATACGCTGGCCGCTACAGTCGAAAGACTGATGAAGCGCTAGCGCGGAGGGTGTTCGAGCGATAGGCTGCGGTATCGCACCGGAGATGAACGCATGCGCTTCCTGCTCATTCCGCTTGCCGCGGCCAGCCTTTGCAGCGCCGCCCAGGCCGGCGATATTTCGAGCGTCTACACCGACCTGGACTGGAAGAAGGATTGCGTCACCTACGCCCAGGCCGGGGAGGGCGAGGGCGACTGGTCCGACCTCGTCTGCACAGGTTACCGCGGCTATCCGGTGATGATCGCCTATGACGACGCGCGGGAATCGCTCTACTACGGCTTTCCGGCCGCCGACATGACGGCGGTGTGGGAAAGCTTCGTCGGCTTCAACTCCGCCGGCCCGAAGATCGAATGGCGTATCGAAACCGATGGCGCCATCGCCGTGCCGTTCGCCACCATCCATCGCCGTTCCGTCGCCGCCGCCGACGGGTCCGATAAGAAGATCGAGGTGCTCGTGGTCTCGAAGGTCGGGCAGCCGGAGGAGAAGCAAGGCTGCGCGGTCGGGCTGGTTCTGGCCAGCGGTGTCACCGACGCCAATGCCGCCGCGCAGAAGCTGGCCGACGAAAAGGCGCGGGCCTTCGCCTGCGGCAAGGACGAGCGCGTCACGGTCGGCGCGGTGCCGGACTTCGGCCGCGTGGATAATTGAGACGGGCGAGGCGGCCTCTCCCCGCCGGTAAAGACAGGCCGAAGGCGTTCCGGAAGCCAGGGCCGCCAGTCATAGAACGAGCGACTTTCCCGCGTCGGAGCAGTTGAGGTGGCCCGCCCGCGGCCTGTTAGCCTTCTTCCCTCAAGGGATAGGAATTGCGCCCCACTCGCAAAATCTATTCACGCCCGTAAAACCGCTTTCATACTTGCGTCCGGTCGAACCGGAGGACGGAATGGACAGGTGGGAAGCAGATTGGGACCACCATCTGCTGGCAAGAATCGGGGCGCTGCTTTTCGCGCTCGCCGATCTGGCCGACCTTGCCGCCGGCGCTCCCCACCGGCGCCGACGGCAGGCGATCGCATTCCTGAGCCATGGCGAGGCCGAGGCCCGCGCCTTCGTCATCGGTCTGGCGACCGGCGTGCCGATGCAGCCAGATGGGCTGCCTTATGGTCTGGCGGATGCGCTGGATGCGCCCGGCGAAGCCGCGCATCTCGCTGCAAGTCTGCGTGCGCTTGCGCTGGCGCTGTGCGTGCTGATGGCGCGGCGCTCCGCGCTTCCCCGCGCCGAACAGCGCTACGCCTGCCGAGCGTCGCGCGCGACCACCATGCGGGCATTTCGCTGGGCAGTCGATCCGACGTGGCCTGCGCTGGACACGTCGTGAACCGAGCCGTCCCTGCCTGAACAGCTGCGGATTTTCACAACCTGGCGAACGGAAAACGTGTCGCCGGAACCGCCAGTGCGCGCCTGTTTCTCCCACAAGGGGCAGGCAGGACGCAGCCGCTACTTCGCCTTCGCCCGCTCGATCGCCTCGACGATCATCTTCTTTGCATAGGCGGCGTCGTGCCAGCCGCCGATCTTGACCCATTTGCCGGGCTCGAGGTCCTTGTAGTGCTCGAAGAAGTGGGTGACCTGATCGAGCGTGATCTGCGGCAGGTCGGTGTAGTTGAACACCTTCTCGTAGCGCTTGGTGAGATGCGGCGAGGGCACGGCGATGACCTTCTCGTCCTGGCCGGCATTGTCCTCCATGATGAGCACGCCGATGGGCCGCACATTGACGATGCAGCCGGGGATGAGCTCGCGCGTGTTACAGATCAGCACGTCAATCGGATCGCCATCGCCCGACAGCGTGTGCGGCACGAAGCCGTAATTGCCCGGATAGCGCATCGGCGTATGCAGGAAGCGGTCGACGAACAGCGCGCCCGCGGCCTTGTCCATCTCGTATTTGATCGGCTCGCCGCCGACGGGCACTTCGATGATGACGTTGACGTCTTCGGGCGGGTTTTTCCCGGTGGCTATCGCTTCGATGCGCATGGCTGGTATCCTCTCTCGCGCAACCGAATAGAGGGACAAATGCTGCAGCGCAATGCGGCGAAAACGCCGCGCGGCGCACCGGTCGGTTTATTCCCAGACGAAAGCGATCTTCTTCAGGGCCTTCTGTTCGAAGACCTCGACCCCTTCGGCGACATCGCGGCCGCCGGCGCCGGCATAGAAGGCGAGCGCATTGGCGTTTTCCTCGAGCGCCCAGACGACCATTCCGCGCAATCCGTTATCGGCGAGCGCGCGCCGCGCCGCGGCGAAGAGCCTGCTGCCGAGGCCTATGCCCTGATATTCGGGGCGCAGGTAAAGCTCGTAAATCTCGCCCTGCTGCCTGAGTTCGCGGGCGCGGTTGCGGCCGATCGTGGCATAGCCGGCGATCTCGCCGCCGATCTCGACGACCAGAACCGTGGCGGCGCGGCGGATCGCATTCGCCCACCAGCCGGCGCCGCGGCGGTTGATCATGGAGGACAGAGCCCGGTGCGGGATGATGCCCGCATAGGCGCCGCGCCAGGCTTCCATATGCACGTCGGCGATCTCGCGCGCATCGCGCGGCTCGGCCTTCCTGATGTCGATCGTCAACGTGTTCATGATTTGTTAACCATACCCCGACGACGCCCGCTTGCAAAGAGTCCGCCGGCAATTCGCACAGGGCTATGGTGGGGGCTGTCGCGGCGGGCGCAGCGCGCCGAGACGCAACGGATCGATCAGATTTCGACCAGATGGTCGTCGAGTTCGTTGATGTCGCCTGGAGACACCGGGAAATGTTCGGCAAGCACCGAACCGACCGTCTCGACAGCCATGACGAACCCGTCGGCAAGTCGGTCTTGACGCGCATGGTCTACGAGGTCGCGCACCACGCCGTCCCAGACATGCTGGCCGACGCGGCCGTCTATTCCGCTGTCGGCGACAACTTCGGCGTAGCGCTCGGCAAGCGAGACGAAGATCAGCACCCCGGTGCGCGCGGTGGTAAGATGGACGTTGCGGGCAAGGAACTGCTTGACCGCGTTGGCGTGCGCAGCCTGATAGCGGAGCCGCCGCGGCACGAGGTGGATCCTGAGACCTGGGAAAGCCCATAGCAATGCGAAGACGCACAGGATCGCCAGCCCCTGAGCCGAGACGAAATGCGGCAGGCGTATCGACAGCCACCAGGCTTCGATGCCGATCGTCAGCAGCAGAGAGACGATCAACATGGCGATCGTCGCGGTGAAGGCGGCCGGATAAAAATAACTGTCGCTGGCGCGCGCCACCACGCAGTAGATTTCGCCGTCGGTCTTTTCCTCGGCCGCCCTGATGGCGGCGGTGACGCGTGCATGTTCCTCGGCGGTGATCGAATGTGTCGGCATCGTGCTCACCAGCTCCCCGACGATCCGCCGCCGCCGGACGATCCGCCGCCACCCGAAAAGCCACCGCCGCCGGAGGACCAGCCGCCTCCACCCGACGACCAACCGCCGCCGCCCGTGGTCCACCCGCCGCCGGACGACGAGCGCCTTCTCGTTGTGTCGAAGGTCATGCCCAGCCACCGGTAGCGTCCGGGACCGATCTTGGTGCCGAAGATCGGCGGCAGGATGGCGAGCGCGAAGCTGCCGAAAAAGATGGTGAGCCAGATGGCGATGAAAATGAAGAAGATGATCGCGTCCGGGTCGATGGACGTGTCGGGGTTGCGTTTGCCGCGCGCCTCCAGCTCCTCCGGATTGCCTTCGAGCACCATGATCATATCGTCGACGGCCTTGGATATGCCGCCTGAGAAATCGCCTGCCCGGAATGCCGGCACCATGTCGTTTTCGATAATCAGCTTGGTGTGCAGGTCGGTCAGCGTGCCTTCCAGCCCGTAGCCGACCTCGATGCGCATCTTGCGGTCGTTCTTGGCCACCAGAAGCAGCGCGCCATTGTCCTCGCCGGCCTGGCCGAGACCCCAGGCGCGGAACAGCCGGTTGGCATAGGGTTCGATCTCCTCGCCGTTCAGGCTGTCGACGGTGGCGACGACGATCTGGTCGGAGCCCTTCTGCTCAATGTCGGCCAGCTTCTGCGTGAGCAGCACTGCCGCCGGGGCGTCGATGCTGCCGGCATCATCGACGACGCGGCCGGTGAGTTTCGGCAGGTCCTGCGCGAGAGCCGGGAAAACAAGGAAGAGGACGAAGAGAAGCGCGACGATCCCCCTCCCTTGAGGGGAGGGTGGCCGCGCAGCGGCCGGGTGGGGTAGTCTCCGCCGAGCCGACGCGAAGAAGCACGTCGCGCGTGACCTTGACGACCCCACCCGCCTCGCTTCGCTCGGCACCCTCCGCTCAAGGGGGAGGGATCGCACGGTGCCTTTCGCCGCAGACATCCTCAGAAGGCCGTCAGCCGCCTTGCTTCTGCGGCTGGGCGGGCTGCGCCGGCTGAGTGCCGAAATCGACCTTCGGCGTCTGGATCTTGTCTTCCTCGACCGAGAAGTTCTGGAACGGCTGGTTGCCGCGGAACCAGAGCGTCGCCCAGATCACCGACGGGAAGGTCCGCAGCGTCAGATTGTAATCGCGCACCGCCTGGATGTAATCGCGGCGGGCTACGGCGATGCGGTTCTCGGTGCCTTCGAGCTGCGCCTGCAGGGCAAGGAAATTCTGGTTGGCCTTGAGGTCGGGATAATTCTCCGTCACCGCCAGCAGGCGCGACAGCGCGCTGGTCAGGCCGGACTGGTTGTCCTGGAACCTCTTGAAGGCTTCGGGATCGGACAGCGTCTCCGGCGTCACGGTGACCTGGGTGGCCTTCGCGCGGGCCTCGACCACGGCCTGCAGCGTCTCCTGTTCGTGCGAGGCATAGCCCTTCACCGTCTCGACGAGGTTCGGAATGAGATCGGCGCGGCGCTGATACTGGTTCAGCACCTCGCTCCACGCCGCCTTGGCGTTTTCCTCGGCGGTCGGAATGGTGTTGTAGCCGCAGCCGGCCAGCAGCGGCAGCAGAACCGCCAGCGTCAGGAACGACAAAAGGCTGCGAAGCGACGGAAGCGAAGAGTGACGCGCGACAAGCATGGCTGTATCCCTCGTGAACTGGAGTGCGAAGCTTTAGCACAAACACGACGCGAGGAAATGACCTGTATCGTACAAGGTAAAGTTCCGTGACAGACGTTCTTAACCTTCTAAACTGGTGCTTTCGATAGGGATTCGCCATGGCGGGACGCAGCGACGACGACGAGCGGGAATCGCGCCGCATCCTGGACCGTATTGCGCGCGAAACAGGTCCGGGTGACTCGCTTCTAGGCAGAGCGGCCAAGGGCGCGCATGACCACGTCACCGCCGCCGATGTCGACCCAGCCGACAAAATAGAATATTGGGGAACGCGCATCGGCAGGACCCTCGGACTTCTGCTGGTGGCCGCCATATTGGCGTGGCTGGTCTATTTTCTGTCCAACCGGGGATAGGGCTCTCGAATGAATGCCGGAACCACCGACGCCGCGCGCGCCGTCATCGTCGTTTCCAGCCATGTGGCGCGCGGCTCCGTCGGCAACCGCGCCGCTGTCTTCGCATTGGAGTGCCTCGGTTTTCCTGTCTGGGCCGTACCGACGGTGATTCTGCCCTGGCACCCCGGACATGGCCGCGCGACAAGGATCGTACCGCCTGCGGAACAATTCGCCGCCCTGATGGCCGACCTTGAACGAACGCCCTGGCTGGGCGAAGTCGGGGCCGTGCTCTCCGGCTATCTCGGCGAAGCCTCGCAGGCGGAAGCCGTCGCCAGGCTCGTGCGGGCCGTGAAAGCGAAGAACCCCGCCGCGCTTTATGTGTGCGATCCGGTTATGGGCGATTCCGACGGGCTCTACATACCGGAGCAGACGGCCGTGGCGCTGCGTGACAGGCTGATCCCGCTGGCCGACATTGCGACGCCGAACCGCTACGAACTCGAATGGCTGACCGGCGCGCAACTGCCGGACATGAAATCCACCATCGCCGCCGCGCTCCATGCCGGACCGCCGACGATGCTGGTGACGTCGGCGCCGGCGATGATGGCTGGCGGCACCGGCAACCTGCTGCTCGATTCCAGCCATGCCCTGCTTGCAGAGCACAGGGTGATCGTACGGCCACCCAACGGTCTGGGCGACCTTACCGCCGCCATCTATCTGGCGCGCATCCTGTCAGGCCAGCCGCCAGCCAAGGCGTTGCAGACAACCACGGCAGCCGTCTACGAAATCCTGGCGCGCACCGCCAAGCGGGGGGGTGACGAGCTGCAGCTGGAAACGGACGCGCAAAGCCTGTCGCACCCCATGGCCATGGTGCAACTGCGCCACCTGCTGCATCCCGGTCGCAACAAGCTGGCCTAGCCCGCAGATGGACTCGCGTCCCGTGCTGGCCGGCGTGGACGGATGCAGGGCCGGGTGGATCATGGTCCGGCGCGACCCCGGCAAGCCACCCGCGGCAATCGTGTTCGCCACCTTTGCCAACCTTATCGCCACGCTGCCTAACGACGCCATAGTTGCCGTCGATATGCCGATCGGCCTGCCTGAGACTTGCGGACGCGGAGGGCGCGGCCCGGAAGTCCTGGCGCGGCGGTTTCTCGGGGGGCGGCAATCGAGCGTCTTTTCCATTCCCTCCCGCGCGGCGGTCTATGCCGAAACCGATGCCTTCACGGATGTCGGGAGATGGTATGCCGCGCACCGGCGGGCGAGTCTCGTCGCCATGGCGACGTCCGATCCGCCGCGCGGGGTTTCCATCCAGGCCTTCGGCATATTCGTCAAGATCCGCGAGATCGACGCCTTGCTGACCGCGCGCCCGGACTTGCGAAGCCGCATCTTCGAATCCCATCCGGAAGTTCGCCTTCTGGCGCCTCAACGGCGGCGAGGCCATGCGCCTGCCGAAGAAGATCAAAGGCGTGATCAACCCGCCGGGCATGGAGGAGCGCAAGGCGCTGCTTGTCCGCCACGGCTATGCCAGGACTTTCCTCGACATGCCGCCGCCGCCCGGTACCGGCACCGACGATTTCCTCGATGCCGCAGCGATGGCGGCCGATGCCGGGCGGGTCGCCGATGGCGAGGCCGTTTCCTTTCCCGACCCTCCCATGACCGACAATCTCGGCACTCCAGTCGCGATATGGGCGTGAAGCGGCTAAGTGCCGGCATCGCGGTGCGCAGGGCATGCCTGCGCGATTCAGGATTGATCGGAGCGCGCTTTTCGCCTTAATAGCCGCCGATGTCCCATTTGCCCGAACACCTTCTCACCGGCTATCGTAACTTCATAACCGGCCGCTATGTCACCGAGGGCAGCCGTTACCGGTCGCTGGCGCGAGAAGGGCAGGCGCCGGAATCCATGATCATCGCCTGCTGCGATTCCCGCTCAGCGCCTGAAGTGATCTTCGACGCCGGACCCGGCGAACTGTTCGTCGTGCGCAACGTCGCCAATCTGGTGCCGCCCTACGAGCCGGACGGCGAATATCACGCTACATCCGCGGCGCTGGAATTCGCGGTTCAGGCGCTGAAGGTCAAGAACATCGTCGTGATGGGGCACGGCCGCTGCGGCGGCATCCGGGCAGCGCTCGATCCAGCATCGACGCCGCTGTCGCCCGGCGACTTCATCGGCAAATGGATGAGCCTTATCGGCCCGGCCGCCGAAACGGTCTCCTCCTCGACCATGATGACGCAGGGCGAACGGCAGACTGCGCTCGAGCGCATCTCCATCCGCTACTCGCTCGCGAACCTGCGGACTTTTCCGTGCATTTCGGCGCTGGAGAGCAAGGGAAAGCTCGCCTTGCACGGCGCCTGGTTCGACATTTCGACGGGCGAACTGTGGGCCATGAACACGCAGACAGGCGATTTCGAGAAGCCGGAGATCGTCTGACCTTCTTCTGTCAGGTTTCGAGATCGGGCAACGATCGCCGAAAACTGCGACGGCTCCCGAGCTTGCGGTTGCCGAGCCGGATGCATCATCCTACATCGGTAGCGGCCCGCCCTTACAGAAACCTCCCAGCGAAAGCCCGCCAATGTCCAAATCGCCCGATCTCGCTTCCCACCCGTTGACCCTGTGGAACGGGCCGCTCGGCCTTCCGGATTTCAGTCGCATAGGCGACGGCGATTTCGGCCCGGTCTTCGATGCGGCGCTGAAGGCGCACGAGGCCGAGATCGAGCAGATCGCCGGCAGCGAGGAGAAGCCGACGGTCGAAAACACGCTGGCGGCGCTCGAGCTTGGCGGCGATGCGCTGGATCGCGTCTCGGCGATCTTCTGGTGCCGAGCAGGCGCACACACCAACGACGCCATCCGGGCGCTGGAGCGGGAAATCGCTCCTAAAATGTCGCGGCATTTCTCCGCCATCTCGATGAACGTGGCGCTGTTCGCCCGTATCGACGACCTCTACCAGCGGCGCGCCGGCCTCGGCCTCGATGCCGAGACGCTGCGGGTGCTGGAAAAGACATGGAAAGGCTTCGTCCGTTCGGGCGCCAAGCTGGATGCGGAGGGCAAGAAACGGCTGGCGGCGATCAATGAGGAGCTGTCCTCGCTCGGAACCACCTTCGGCCAGAATCTCCTGGCCGACGAGAGCGACTGGGTGCTGTTCCTCGACGAGGGCGACCTTGCCGGCGTGCCCGATTTCCTCAAAAGCGCCATGGCCGAGGCGGCTGAGCTGCGCGGCCAGAAGGGCCGCTATGCGGTGACGCTGTCGCGCTCGATCTACGAGCCTTTCTCCTGCTTTTCGGAGCGGCGCGATCTGCGCGAGGCCGTATGGCGCGCCTTCACCATGCGCGGCCAGAATGGCGGCGCCACCGACAATGCCACGGTAGTCCGCGACATGTTGAAACTGCGCGCGGAAAAAGCAAAGCTGCTCGGCTATGAGAGCTATGCGGCGCTCAAGCTCGACGACACGATGGCCAAGACGCCGAAGGCGGTGCATGCCCTGCTCGATCCCGTCTGGGAGAAAGCGCTTGAAAAAGCCGGCAGCGACCAGACGCAGATGGAGAAGCTCGCCGCAGACGCCGGCAGCAACGAGAAATTCGCGGCTTGGGACTGGCGCTATTACCAGGAAAAGCTGAGGGCGCAGAAATTCGCTTTCGACGAGGCGGAGCTGAAGCCGTACCTGCAGCTCGACCGGATCATCGACGCCTGCTTCGACGTCGCCAACCGGCTGTTCGGCATTTCCATCGAGGAGAAAAAGGGCGTTCCGCTCTGGCATCCGGATGCGCGCGCCTTTGTCGTCAGGAACGCCGACGGCTCCGAGCGCGGGCTTTTCCTGGCAGACTATTTCGCACGGCCCTCCAAGCGGTCCGGCGCATGGATGAGTTCGCTGCGGTCCGGCTACAAGCTCGGCCACGGCTCAAAGCCGATTATCTACAACATCATGAATTTCGCCAAGCCGCCCGCCGGCCAATCGGCGCTGCTGTCGGTCGACGAGGCGCGCACGCTGTTCCATGAATTCGGCCATGCCCTGCACGGCATGCTGACCGACGTCACCTGGCCCTCGGTCGCGGGCACCTCGGTCAGCCGCGATTTCGTCGAGCTACCGTCGCAACTCTACGAGCACTGGCTGACCGTGCCGGCGGTGCTGGAAAAGCACGCGCTTCACGTCAAGACCGGCAAGCCGATGCCGAAGGAACTGCTGGACAAGATGCTGGCGGCGCGGACCTTCGACGCCGGCTTCCTGACCGTCGAATTCACATCGTCGGCGCTGATGGACATGGCCTATCACGCCCGGCCGGATGCGCCGGCCGAACCGCTTGCCTTCGAGGCCGAGACGCTGCGCGAACTTGCCATGCCCGACACCATCGCCATGCGCCACCGCACGCCGCAATTCGCGCATGTTTTCGCCGGCGACGGCTACTCGGCCGGCTACTACTCCTATATGTGGTCGGAAGTGCTGGACGCCGACGCATTTTCGGCCTTCGAGGAGACGGGCGACCCGTTCAACCCGGCGCTGGCCGAGCGGCTGCGCAAGAACATCTACGCCGCCGGCGGCTCGAAGGATCCGGAAGAGCTCTACAAGGCCTTCCGCGGCAAGATGCCGTCGCCGGAGGCGATGCTGATCAAACGCGGGCTTGTGTAGCCGCGCCGACAGTCCGAAACGGAAAAGGCCCTTTCCGGACGCTGCGATCAGACTTCAGGCAAAATACTGGCCGCCATTGGCCGACATGGTCGAGCCTGTGATGAACCCGGCCTCCTCCGAAGCCAGGAAGACGACGCAGCGCGCGACCTCCTCAGGTTCGCCGAGACGGCCGACCGGTATCTGCGGGATGATGCGTTCGTTCAGCACCTTCTCGTCGATCGCCCTGACCATCTCGGTGGCGATATAGCCGGGGCAGATGACATTGACCGTGATGCCGGCGCGTGCGCCCTCCTGGGCCAACGCCTTGGTCAGTCCGATGTCGCCGGCCTTGGATGCCGAGTAGTTCGCCTGTCCCGCCTGCCCCTTCTGGCCGTTGATCGAGGAGATGGTGATGACGCGGCCGAACTTGCGGTCGCGCATGCCGCTCCACAATGAATGGGTCATGTTGAAGACGCCGGTCAGATTGGTGTCGATGACCTCTTTCCATTGTTGCGGCGTCATCTTGTGGAACATGGCGTCTCGGGTGATGCCGGCATTGTTGACCAGCACGGAAACCGGACCGAGGTCCGCCTCCACCTGCTTGATGCCGGCCGCGCAGGCGTCATAATCCGCCACCGACCATTTATAGGTCTTGATCCCGGTTTCCGCGGTGAATTTCTGCGCAGCCTCGTCATTGCCGGCATAGTTCGCGGCGACGCTGTATCCAGCGTTCTTCAACGCGATGGATATAGCGGCGCCGATGCCGCGCGACCCGCCGGTGACGATTGCGACCTTGGTCATAAGTGTTCCCTCCCTCGGTAGTAGTAGGCAGTGGGCAATCGGCAACGGGCAATCGGTTTTCCGTTCTTTCCTACTGCCTATTCCCGATTGCCGCTCAGTTCATCGCTTCGACACACATCGCCACGCCCATGCCGCCGCCGATGCACAGCGTGGCCAGGCCCTTTTTCGCGCCGCGCCGCTTCATCTCATGGACAAGCGTGTTGAAGATGCGCGCGCCGGAAGCGCCGATCGGATGACCGATGGCAATCGCCCCGCCATTGACGTTGACGATATCCGGGTTCCAGCCCATGTCCTTGTTGACGGCGCAAGCCTGCGCCGCGAAGGCCTCATTGGCCTCGACCAGATCGAGGTCGCCAACCGACCAGCCGGCCTTTTCCAGGGCCTTGCGCGAGGCCGGGATCGGTCCGGTTCCCATGATCGTGGGATCGACGCCGGCGGTAGCCCACGACGCGATGCGCGCCAGCGGCGTGATGCCCCGGCGGACGGCTTCCGCCTCGGTCATCAACAGGGCCCCCGCCGCGCCGTCGTTGATGCCGGAAGCGTTGCCGGCGGTCACCGTTCCGTCCTTGTCGAAGGCCGGTTTCAGCTTGGTCATGGCCTCGAGCGTGGCGCCGTGACGAATGTATTCGTCCTGGTCGACGACCGTGTCGCCCTTCCTGCCTTTCAACGTCACGGCTACGATCTCATCCTTGAACTTGCCGGCCTTCTGCGCGGCCTCCGCCTTGTTCTGCGAGGCGAGCGCAAAGGCGTCCTGATCGTCGCGGGTGATCTGGAACTGCCTGGCGACGTTCTCGGCGGTGTTGCCCATGTGATAGCCGTTGAAGGCATCCCACAGCCCATCCTTGATCATGGTGTCGATCAGCTTGGCGTCGCCCATCTTGATGCCGGCCCGCAGGTGCTGGGCATGCGGCGACAGCGACATGGACTCCTGTCCGCCGGCGACGATCATCCTGGCATCGCCCGCCGCGATCTGCTGCATGCCGAGAGCGATGGCGCGCAGGCCCGATCCGCAGACCTGATTGAGGCTCCAGGCTGTGGTTTCCTTCGGCAGTCCTGCGTTCATCGAAGCCTGGCGGGCCGGGTTCTGGCCCTGGGCCGCGGTCAGCACCTGGCCGAGAATGACCTCGTCCACCTCTTGAGGTTCGACACCGGCCCTCGTCAGAAGCTCCCGGATCACCACTGCGCCCAGTTCATGGGCGGGCGTCGCGGCGAACGACCCGTTGAAGGAGCCGACGGGGGTGCGCGCGGCACTGGCTACGACGATGGCGTTGGAAGCGGGCATTTTCTTCTCCAGACTTCTGTTGGTCTGACCAGACTGAGCCGGTTCCTGTCCTGCTGTCAAACCGGAAATGGAAGCCGCCGCGCATCGAAGCGGAGAGGCGAAAAAATGCTGCGCAGCATTCCGCAACGCGAAAAACCCCGGCAAGAATCCCGCACTGCACAAACCGCTTGGATTTATGACGGTTTTGCGCATATCCTCGAAATCGTCATTGTATTAGTGGTGGCTTACGCGCCGGTGTCCGGGGAGGATTATGATGGCCGCGAAAGACGAGCCGATGGTGATCAAGAAGTACGCCAACCGGCGTCTCTACAACACCGGCACAAGCACTTATGTCACCCTTGAGGACCTCGCCGAAATGGTCAAGAAGGGTGAGGAGTTCACCGTGCAGGACGCCAAGACCGGCGAGGACATCACCCATCCGGTGCTGACCCAGATCATCTTCGAGCTGGAGAACAAGGACGGGCAGAACATGCTGCCGATCCCGTTCCTGCGCCAGCTCATCGCCTTCTACGGCGACCAGATGCAGATGATCGTGCCGAGCTTCCTCGAACAGTCGATGGTCGCCTTCTCCAAGGAGCAGGAGCGGTTCCGCGAGCAGATGAAATCGGCGCTCGGCAAGACGCCGATGGACATGATGAAAATGGCGACCCCGATGAAGGCGCTGGAAGAGCAGACGCGCCGCAACGTGGAGATGTTCCAGAACGCCATGCGGATGTTCACGCCGTTCCCACCGGCCGGAAACGCCAATGCAGCGCCAGCAGAGCAGGAGGCGTCCGAGAAAGCCGACGATCTGCAGGAACTGAAAGAACAGATCGCCGCCATGCAGCGCAAGCTCGACAAGATGTCCTAGCCGCAGGACGCCTGCCGTTGCCGGCCGCATCGTCCCATTGCGACGCGGCGAAGTGCCCTACTATGCGAAAACGTTTTTATACTTCTCCCTGAGCAGGTTTTTCTGCACCTTGCCCATCGTGTTGCGGGGCAGTTCGTCGATGACGAAGATGCGGCGCGGCTGCTTGAACCGGGCAAGCTGGCCGCTCATGCCCGCCAGCAACGAGGCTTCGTCCACGCGACTGTCCTGGCGCACCTTGACAATGCCGACCACCGCCTCGCCGAGATCGGCGTGCGGGACGCCGACAACCGCCGATTCCTCAACCCCCGGCAGACCGTCGAGCAGCAACTCTACCTCCTTGGGATAGATATTGTAGCCGCCCGAAATGATCACGTCCTTGGCGCGGCCGACAATGGTGACGTAGCCATCGTTGTCCATCGTCGCCAGATCGCCGGTGATGAAGAAACCGTCCGGGCGGAACTCCTGCGCGGTTTTCTCCGGCATGTTCCAGTAGCCCTTGAAGACGTTGCGCCCCCGAACCTCAATGACGCCGACCTGACCGCTGTCGAGCGGCGCGCCGCTTTCAGGCTCACAGACGCGCACCTCCACGCCCGGAAGCGGCAGACCGACCGTGCCGGCCCGGCGATCACCCTCATAGGGATTGGATGTGTTCATGTTGGTTTCGGTCATGCCGTAACGCTCGAGGATGCGATGCCCGGTGCGCGCCTCGAAAGCGCGATGGGTATCGAGCAGCAGCGGCGCGCTGCCTGACACGAACAGCCGCATATGCGCCGTCAACTCCCGCGTCAGCCGTGGGTCGGCCAGCAGGCGGGTGTAGAAGGTGGGCACGCCCATCAGGGCGGTGGCCCGGGGCATATTGGCGATGAGGTCGTCAAGGTCGAGACCCGGCAGGAAGATCATCGATCCGCCGGCAAGCAGGACGGTGTTGGTCGCGACGAACAGACCGTGGGTGTGGAAGATCGGCAAGGCGTGCAGCAGCACATCGCCTTCGGTGAAACGCCAGGCCTCCACCAACGTCCGCGCATTGGAAAGGAGATTGTCGTGCGTCAGCATCGCTCCCTTGGAACGGCCGGTGGTGCCCGACGTATAGAGAAAAGCGGCAAGATCGCCGGGGCCGCGCGCGGCGATCATGAAGCGCTCCGATTGCCGTCCAGCCAGATCGGTGAAAGAGCCGCTGTCGTCCTCGTTCAGGGTCAGGATCGCCGCCCCGGCCTGCGCCGCAACGGACGCCAGCCCTGCCTCGCCGGCGCCGTCGCAGATCAGCAACCGGGCGCCAGCGTCGGTGACGAAATATTCGACCTCTGCAGGCGTATAGGCGGTGTTGAGCGGCAGAAAAACGGCGCCGGCTGCGACGCAGGCCGCATAGACCGCCAACGCCTCGGCCGACTTCCGCACCTGGACGGCCACCCGGTCGCCGGGCGCCAAACCGGCAGCCGACAGGGCATTGGCGAAGCGGCCGACGGTGCGGAGAAACCGCGTATAGCTGAGCTGGCGCCCGTCCTTCAGAATGAGAAAAGTCGCATCATTTCGCTCCTGCGGCAGGAAGAGAGCGTCGTAGAGCGCGTTCGCCATATCGATTCCCCGGTCGGCAAGCATTTCGAGTGCTTCACGTTTGAACGGATTCGTGCAAGGCGCTTCAAGTTTTATTTTTATGCATGTCGTTATCGCAAAACCGCTGCGCACTTTTGCGCGACATGCATTAGGCTGCGCAAATCTTGCGACTCACCGGCGCCTTGAAGACCGAAAGCCAACCATGACAGACCAAAAGCTCGTTCCCGTCTTCGACGGCCACAACGACACGCTTCTCAAGCTCTATGCGAACCCGCAAGCCGACAAGGCTGCCCTGTTTATGAACGGTGCCCCGGCGAGCTGGCACATCGACCTGCCACGGGCGCACAAGGGTGGATTGGCGGGCGGCATGTTCGCCGTCTTTCCACCGCCGCTGGAAAGGCAGCGCGCGGCCCCGGCCGGCCTGAGCGTGGACGAGCCGCTGCCGCCGGAACTGCCGCTGGAGGCGGCGCGCGGCTTCACCTTCGGCATGGCCGCGATCCTGTTCCGGCTCGAACGCGCCGGAGCGCTCAAGGTCTGCCGCAGTTCCGGCGACATCCGCGCGGCGATGCAGGCCGGCACGATCGCCGCAGTTTTTCATATCGAAGGCGCGGAAGCGATCGACGAAAGGCTCGACACGCTGGACGTGCTGCACGCCACCGGCTTGCGTTCGCTCGGCATCGTCTGGAGCCGGCCGAACGCTTTCGGCCACGGCGTGCCGTTCCGCTATCCCTCGTCGCCCGACACGGGCGACGGGCTGACCGATGCCGGCAAGGCGCTGGTCAAGGCATGCAACGAACTGAAAATCCTGATCGACCTGTCGCATCTCAACGAAAAAGGCTTTCGCGACGTGGCGGCGCTGACCGACGCGCCGCTCGTGGCGACGCATTCGAACGTCCATGCCATCTGTCCGCACGCCCGCAACCTAACGGACTGGCAGCTCGGCGCGATCAGGGAAACGCGCGGCCTGGTGGGTTTGAATTTCGCTACCGGGTTCCTCAACCCGAAAGGACCGGGGGCGGGCCGGGCCGATATCGATATGATGCTGCGTCACGTGGATGCGCTGCTGGAAGCGCTGGGCGAAGACGGCGTCGGCCTCGGCTCCGATTTCGACGGAGCGCCGATCCCGCCGGAAATCGGCGACTCCGCAGGCCTGCCGCGCCTGATCGAGGCTTTCGCCAAACATGGTTACGGCGACGCGCTGATCGAGAAGATCGCCTCGCGGAACTGGGTGAGCGTGCTGGAACGCACGATAGGGTAGGCAGGTTGGAAGGTCGCCGCGCGGCGGCCCTGTCCGTGTGCTCCCGGAACTGTACCCGTGCCGTCCCGCTGAACCGGCGGTCAGGCCTTGCGCGGTTTCGCCGGCTTCTTCGCAGCGGCTGCCGATTTGCCAGCAGGTTTCGCCGCTACTTTCTTCTTCGCGGCGGGTTTCGAAGCGGATCCGGCAGGCTTTGCAGCCGTGGCGTCGATTTCCGCAGCGGCCTGATGCCAGTGCCGGTCGTGCGCCCCGTGCGGCCTGCCTTCGCTTTCCCAGATTTCGTGCGCCCGCTTGCGGATGCGCTCCTGCCTGTCGTCGCTCATGGATGACATCTCCCCATTCGATGCAGAAAATGCGATGACCGACTTGCCGGTTCCGGCGCTACGCAACATGTTCGGCAAGGCCGTCTTGTCAGGCACGGTAGCATGAATGGCGAGGCTCATGAATGGCCCCGGTATCGACGACCGTCCAGAATTGCAAGGGGACGGTCCCACCAGCTGCAGCGGCTGCTTCTCCCCTGCAGGGCAGTCGTCACGCCAACCCAATGGTCGGCAAGCGATGCTGCTGCCGCAATCAAAGAGGTGCGCCACTTCCCCCAGGCGAGCCGAGCCGGCTCCAAGGATTTCCTCGCGATGGCTGGGCATCAATGACGCGGTCCGTCTCCTGCACGACGGCCGAAGACAGGCTGTATCCGGAATTGACCACAGTGGTTCCGTCAAGCATGAAAAGTTGGGTCTTCTCCACATCAATCTCGAGCACGCCCGTTACCGTAACAGGCTGATAAATTTCACGAGCTTTGAAAGGCGTGCGCGACGTCACCAGGATCAGCTGATCAGGCGGCGGAGGCGGCATATGAATGCATCCACCTGCGACCGGCATCAGAAGAAAGGCATAGACGAGATCGCCGTCCCGATCGGCAGGCAGCATGTAGCCGCTGAGCTCTATGGTCTTGCCTTGCAGCGTCGCGGCCTGTGACGACCCCGAACCTGCCGCCGACTCCATACCGCCGGTGGATGGCGGGCCGTCCGAATGCAAGTCACGCCAGTGAACCTTCAAGGGACTCGCCGAACATACTGCCGGCAAAGTCACCAGCGCCACCGCGGCGGCGATCGATTGGAAAACCCGATGCATTGGAGGAATGGCCATGGCTGAGTTAAAGCCCCGCTGTCGTCAGGGTCAAGGTCACGACGGATCGGGCCAACACCGGTCGTAGTTGGCTTAAAGCAGCCCAATCCTGGCGGACCGAAGGGGTGAAGGCGAGCTCCCACACCATCACCCCGGATTCCCCGGCGGGGACTAAGCGGCGGGCCGCTCTCCCCGCGCGGTGCGGACCCATTGCTCGATCTCGGCAAGGTTTGCAGGCACGGGAAGCCCGCATTGCGCGAGTTCGGTGTCCAGTTTGAGGGTGATGCCCTGCTTGCCCTGCGCCAAGGCATCGGCGATGGGGCCGCTCGAAAGCTGGGTCTTGGCATTCTGGAGATCGGAAGCACCCTCGCAAAGATGAACGACGTTGCCGCCGGCGCTCCACCATACATGGTCCTCGCCGACGAGTTGCGTCACCACCTGGGACTCGACGGCGGCCTGCTCCTGCGACAAGGGCTTGAAGTCGATGCCGAGCGCGACCGCTGCGAGCGCAACGACGATGCCGGCGGCACCCGCTATGCCCTTCTGCTGCTGGTTCATGTCCTTGTTGGTGAAGATCAGGATGATCAGCGGCAGGAAGGCCAAAAGGGCAATAAAGGCTCCGAGCTGGTTCTGGATGAAGAACCGTACGGGCTCGTTTCTGGACGCCGGATCCTTACGGTTGGCGCTTTTCCAAAGCTGCGAACCGACGATCGAAAGTATGCCGATCACGGCGATGAACCCGAGAAGCGTCCACCAGCGCCACTGCGGAAAGCCCTGACTGGCCGCCAGTTCGTCGAAGGACGGCCGCATAACCCAGAAGATGGCGACCAGCTCGAGCGCAATCGCGACCGCCCACAGCACCAGGGCGATGATCCGCGATCGCGTCGCCTGCGCCTTGGCCTCCGGCGTGGGCGTGAAAATCCGCGCCGAAGCGGGCTCGGCAGTCTCGTTGGTTGTCTTGGCCATGAAACCCTCTCTTCCAGCTTGAAGCTATCGTCCGGCCTCGGCGTGTACACCGGGGCGATGAGCTATCTCTACATTATTGATTCAAAGGAGGCGAGAACTGGGGAGGCGAGAACTGGCGGAGAGGGAGGGATTCGAACCCCCGATGGGCTTGCACCCATGCCGCATTTCGAGTGCGGTGCATTCGACCACTCTGCCACCTCTCCGGGTCGCGGGTCCGCCGTTGCCGGCGCGGCGCACTAGATAACGACTGCAGGGGCGGGACACAAGAGCTAATATGGGACTCGATCCCGGCCAAATTCGCCGTTCCGCGCCGCGGTTTAGGGCTGTTCCCTTGACCGTTCCCTTGACTCCGGCATGACCTTCGGTTAGGGACGGCGCGCAATCGGCGTGGAAGCTTTCCGCGCCGCTTGTTTTTTGAACCCGCAGACTGACAAAAAGACGGCCGGACCGCCTCTCCCAGCGAGACCAGCGGTTCAAGAAGGCCGACCGAACAGCGAAAGGCAAAAAATGTTCGCAGTCATCAAAACGGGCGGCAAGCAGTATCGCGTGGCCGCCAACGATCTCCTGAAGATCGAAAAAGTCGAAGGCAATGTCGGCGATATCGTCGAAATCGGCCAGGTTCTGGCGCATGGCGAAGGCGAGAACGTCACCTTCGGCGCCCCCTTCGTCGATGGCGCGCTTGTCACCGCCGAAGTCATCGAGCAGGGCAAGAACCGCACCGTCATCGCCTTCAAGAAGCGTCGCCGGCAGAATTCGCGCCGCAAGATCGGCCACCGCCAGCTTCTGACCACCGTGCGCATTTCCGAGATCCTGACCGGCGGCGCCAAGCCATCGAAGAAGGCTGCGGCGAAGCCGGAAGCCAAGGCAGAGGCAAAGGCGGAGAAGGCTGAAGCCGCGCCGAAGAAGGCCAAGGCAGAAGCCGACGACAGCGCCAAGACGGCTGTCGCAGCGCCGCTTTTCAAGGCCCCGAAGGGCAAGGGCGACGACCTTACCCTCATCAAGGGAATCGGCCCGGTCGCCGCCAAGGATCTGAACGAGCAGGGCATCACCACCTTCGCCCAGCTTGCCGCGCTCACCGACGCGGACGCCGACAAGATCGACGCGTCGATGCCGTTCAGCGCCGACCAGATCAAGGATTGGCGCGAGCAGGCCAAGGAGCTGGTGAAATAATTCGTCAGCAGACCTGACCGATCGGACTTGAAACGGAACGCGAACGCGTTCATAAGCATTGCAGGCGCCCGAAGCGGCGCAAAGGAGCAGTAAGATGGCACACAAGAAAGCTGGCGGTTCGTCGCGCAACGGTCGCGATTCCGAATCCAAGCGCCTTGGCGTCAAGAAGTTCGGCGGCGAAGCCGTGCTCGCCGGCAACATTATCGTGCGTCAACGCGGCACCAAGTGGCATCCGGGCACCAATGTTGGCATGGGCAAGGACCACACGCTTTTCGCACTTGAAGCAGGCGCTGTCGCCTTCGCCAAAAAAGCCAATGGCCGAACCTACGTATCGGTAAACCCGATGCAGAAGGCCGCGGAGTAGCCGGTTCCGCACCACAACACCGGCGCCCCATCTCGGGAACCGGTGTCTGGCGCAGCCAGAAAAAGGATCAGGGAGATGGGTGACCATCTCCCTTTTTCTTTGCCTGGAGGACGTCAAATGGTTGCCGAAGCGGAAGACACGGAAGACGAGAGTTACGCGATAGACTGCCCGACGCTGATCACCGAGCGGCTGGTCATGCGCATGCCCTGCGAGGCGGACATCGCCGACCTTGTGCAACTCGCCGACAATCGCCACGTCGCCGAAATGCTGGCACGGATGCCGCACCCTTACGGTCCCGACGAAGCCCGCGCCTTTCTTGCAACGGCGCAGGGACGGCGCGCCGGCGTCGCCTACGCACTGACGCTCCGCAATGGTGGCATCTTCATTGGCTGCGCCGGACTGAACCTCACCGACCGCGGGCTGGAACTGGGCTACTGGATCGGCGAACCGTACTGGCGGCAGGGCTATGCGACGGAGGCCGCGCACGCGCTGGTCGATCTCGCTTTCACCCGGACCGGCATACAGGTCCTGCACGCCTCGACGCGGGTGATCAATCCGTCGTCGCGGCGGGTCATCCACAAGTGCGGCTTCCAGTATGCCGGCCAGGGCATGCTGAATTCCATCGTCGCCGGCCAGGTCCCTGTCGAACGCTACCGCCTCGACCGCAAGACCTGGACGAGCCTGCGCAACTGGGTGCATTTCTGATGTTCGCCCTCCACCTTCTGCCCTGCAAGCGGAATGGAGGGCGGACCCTATCCCATCTCCACCCACACCGGCATATGGTCGGAACCGACCGCCGCGCGATCGACCCGGTAGCCACGAAGCGACCCGGCGAGCGAGGCGCTGGTGAAGATATAGTCGATGCGCTTGTGGCGGCTGGCGTCCTGCGGCCGAAGCGGATCGACCCAGGTGACGAGGTCATCGCCGGAAGCGCCAAGGCGCACCGCGGCATCGACGGCAAGATCGGCCGTCAGCGGCATCCCGAATTCGTGGTCCGGCGTGCCGGCCAGTTCGACATATTCCGGCGCGCCGTGCAGCATGTTGAAATCGCCCGCCAGCACAAACGCTTCCGGCACCGGAGGCTCGGGCAGGCCGATCTCCGACAGGCCGGAAATGCCGCCGCCTTCGAGCGGATAGCCCAGCACCCGCTCGCGCAGGAAGCGTATTTGCCGCGCGCGTTCAAGCGGCCCGCGATGGTCGAGATGGATGGAGTAGAAACGGATGTAGCCGAGCGGCGTCTCGATCAGCGCCTCCAGAGCGCCCCGCTGGAAGTTCATACCCTCGAACGAGCGGCTGCGCGGCAGAAGCAAATTGCGCGACAGCTGGATCGGCGTCTTCGACAGGATCATGTTGCCGAACTGGAAGGTCGTTGTGATCGCCCGGCCTGCCTTCATGCGCGAGCCCATATTGGCTTCGAAATTGGCGCCATAGACGGAGAAATAGTCGGGCAACGCTTCGGACAGTTCGGCGACCATGTCGCGGCCGCCATTGTTGGGATTGTTGCGGGAAACCTCCTGCAGCGCGATCACATCGGCGCCGCGCACCGCATCGGCGATACGGGCAATGTCGTAACGCTTGTCGAGCCCGATGCCGTACTGGATGTTGTAACTCACCGCCCGCATCGCGATATCTCCCAAAAAGCGGCGCCAGACCGGCCGTTTCCGCTCTCGCCCTGCGGCGCGCCATAGGGTAGAGCAAACACGTTCGCGAATTCCTTTAGCAGCAGCAACCGCACAATCCGATGAAATTCCTCGATCAGGCCAAAGTCTATGTACGATCCGGCGACGGCGGCGCCGGATCGGTGTCGTTCCGGCGGGAGAAGTTCATCGAATTCGGCGGTCCGGACGGCGGCGACGGCGGCCGCGGCGGCGATGTCTGGGTCGAAGCGGTCGAGGGCCTCAACACGCTGATCGACTATCGCTACCAACAGCACTTCAAGGCCAAGACCGGCATCCACGGCATGGGCCGCAACATGACCGGCGCCAAAGGCGCCGACGTGACGCTCAAGGTTCCGGTCGGCACGCAGATCATGGCCGAGGACAACGAGACGCTGATCTGCGACATGACGACGGTCGGGCAGCGCTTTCTGCTCGCCAGGGGCGGCAATGGCGGCTTCGGCAACCAGCATTTCAAGACCTCGACCAACCAGGCGCCCCGGCGGGCGAACCCCGGCCTGCCCGGCGAGGAAATGAACATCTGGCTGCGGCTTAAGCTGATCGCGGATGCCGGGCTGGTCGGCCTGCCCAATGCCGGAAAGTCGACCTTTCTGGCGGCCGTGACCGCGGCCAAGCCGAAGATCGCCGACTATCCCTTCACGACGCTGCATCCCGGCCTCGGCGTCGCCCGGATCGACGCGCGCGAATTCGTCATCGCCGACATTCCCGGCCTGATCGAAGGCGCGCATGAGGGCATCGGCATCGGCGACCGCTTCCTCGGACATGTCGAACGCACGCGCGTGCTGCTGCATCTGGTTTCAGCTCAGGAAGACAATCCCGGAAAAGCTTACAAGACAGTGCGCGGCGAACTGGAAGCCTATGGCCACGGGCTGGCAGAGAAGGCCGAGATCGTGGCGCTCAGCCAGGTCGACACGCTGGACACCGAAGAGCGCAAGAAGAAGACGGCATCGCTGAAGCGGGCGTGCGGCAAGGCGCCCCTGCTGCTTTCGGCGGTGACCGGAGAAGGCGTCGAGGCGGTGCTGCGGGCACTGATATCGGTGGTCGAGGAGGCACGGGCGACAATACCGGCGCAGCCCAACACGCGATGGCAGGATCGAGGCGAGCAATGAGCGCAAAGCCCCTGCGGAAATACCGCCGCATTACCGTCAAGATCGGTTCGGCCCTGCTGGTGGATCGCGCCAGCGGCCTGAAGCGCGACTGGCTGCAATCGCTTGCCGACGACATCGGTCAGCTCGCGAAGGACGGGACGGAAATCCTCGTCGTGTCCTCCGGCGCCATTGCGCTCGGCCGGACCATACTCGGCCTCGGCAAGAAAGCGCTGAAGCTGGAAGAGAGCCAGGCGGCGGCGGCGGTTGGCCAGATCGCGCTGGCCGGGGCGTGGTCGGATGCGCTGGGCAGTCACAAGTTGAAATCCGGACAGATCCTGCTGACGCTCGGCGACACCGAAGAGCGCCGCCGCTATCTGAATGCGCGCGCCACGATCTCGACCTTGCTCAAGATGAAGGCCGTGCCTGTCATCAACGAGAACGATACCGTCGCCACCTCGGAAATACGCTATGGCGACAACGACCGGCTGGCGGCCCGCGTGGCGACGATGATGGGCGCGGACCTGCTGGTTCTTCTGTCGGACATCGACGGTCTCTATACCGCGCCGCCGGCGCGCGATCCGGATGCGAAGTTCATTCCCGTGGTCGATCGCATCACACCTGAGATCGAGGCGATGGCGGGCGCGGCGGCATCCGAACTGTCGCGCGGCGGCATGCGCACCAAGCTCGACGCCGGCAAGATCGCCACCGCCGCCGGCGCCGCGATGATCATCACCGCCGGTACGCGGCTGTCGCCGCTGATGGCGATCGAACGCGGCGAACGCCACACCTGGTTCCGGCCGAGCGAGCAGCCGGTCAAGGGCTACAAGACCTGGATCGCCGGCCAGCTCGAGCCGGCGGGACGGCTGACGGTCGATGCCGGCGCGGTCGGCGCCCTGATGTCGGGCAAATCGCTGTTGCCGGCCGGCGTAAAGCTGGTCAGCGGCAGCTTCGGACGGGGCGACACGGTCGCCATCCTGTCGCCAGAAGGCCGCGAGATCGCGCGCGGGCTGGTTGCCTACGACGCCGCCGATGCCGTAAGGATCGCAGGCTTGAAGACAGCCGAAATCGAAACCGTGCTCGGCTATGAGGCACGCTCCGCCATGATCCACCGCGACGATCTGGTGGTGAACCATGCCGGCCGCGCCGGACAGACAAGCGAAGGATGAGCCATGCTGAAGCTGCATGAAAAATCCCTGAACGATACCGCCGCCCTGATGGCTGGCCTGGGGCAGAAGGCGCGCGCCGCAGCGCGGCCGCTGGCCGTCGCCCCGACCGAAACCAAGAACGCCGCCCTGATGGCCATGGCTGACGCCATCATGAGCAGACAAGACGATATCCTCGAAGCGAACGCCATCGACATGAAGAATGGCGAGGAGGCCGGGCTAGCCGGTTCGTTCCTCGACCGGCTGAAGCTCGATCCGGCGCGTATCCGCGCCATGGCCGATGGCGTGCGCGCCGTCGCCGCCCTGCCCGATCCGGTCGGCGACGTGATCGCTGCGTGGGATCGGCCCAACGGCCTCCATATCGAGCGGGTGCGCACACCGCTTGGCGTCATCGGCGTGATCTACGAGAGCCGTCCTAATGTGACCGCCGATGCCGGCGCGCTCTGCCTCAAGGCCGGCAATCCGGTGATCCTGCGCGGCGGCTCGGACTCCATCAATTCATCCTCGGCCATCCATGCGTGCCTGGTCGAGGGACTGAAGGCCACCGGCCTTCCCGAGGACGCCATACAGCTCGTGCCGGTCACCGACCGCGCTGCCGTCGGCGAAATGCTGAAAGGCTTGTCCGGCAACATAGACGTCATCGTGCCGCGCGGCGGCCGCAGCCTGGTCGAGCGCGTGCAAACCGAGGCGCGCGTGCCGGTCTTCGCGCATCTTGAGGGTATCTGCCATCTCTATATCGACAAGTCGGCGAAACTGGACATGGCGGTGGAGATCGCCGTCAACGCCAAGATGCGGCGCACCGGAATTTGCGGAGCGGCGGAAACGCTGCTCGTCGACCGGGCCGTCGCGTCGACACATCTTGTGCCGATCCTGCAGGCGCTGCGCGACGCCGGCTGCGAAATCCATGCCGACGCCGAAGTGCTGAAAGCCTTTTCCGATGCGATTCCGGCGACCGATGCGGATTGGGTCACCGAATATCTGGACGCGATCATCGCGGTGAAGCTGGTGAACGGCGTCAGTGAAGCGATCGAGCATATCGAGACGTTCTCCTCGCATCACACCGAGGCGATCGTCGCCGAGGACGAAAAGGCGGTCGAGCGCTTCTTCAACGAGATCGACTCGGCGATCCTGCTCGCCAACGCCTCGACGCAGTTCGCCGATGGCGGCGAGTTCGGCATGGGCGCCGAGATCGGCATCGCAACCGGCAAGATGCACGCGCGCGGACCGGTGGGCGTCGAGCAGCTGACCTCGTTCAAGTACCGGGTCCGGGGCACCGGGCAGGTACGGGCGTAGTTGCCTCTTTAACCCCTTGTGTTACATTGTGCACATGAGCACACAATCCGAGACCGTTACCGTTCGCCTCGACAGCGCCACCAAGTCACGTCTTGAACAACTGGCGCAGCATACGCGACGGACGAAATCTTTCCTCGCAGGCGAGGCCATCGCCGGCTATGTCGAGCGCGAGCTTGCCATTGTCGAAGGCATCAAGCGCGGGCTGGAAGATGTGAAGGCCGGGCGAACCGTTCCTCATGAAGAGGCGATGAAGCGCCTGCGTGCGACGATTGATCGTGTCCAGAAGCGTTGATGCCGCGTGTTAACTGGTCACGCGATGCATTAGACGACCTCGACGAGGTGATCGCCTATATCGGATTTGACGCGCCCAAGTCGGCGCATCTGGTCCTGGACCGCATCGAGGCGGCCGTCGATCTTCTGGCTGAGATGCCGGCGGGCCGCATGGGGCGGGTGAGCGGAACCCATGAATGGCACGTCCGACAGACCCCCTACATCATCGCCTATTCTCTGACGCATGAGACGCTTAACATCTTGCGCGTCATACACGGCGCACGAGACTGGCCGGAGGGTGAGTGGCCGTCAGAATGATTGCTCATGAAGTTCCGGACCGCTACCTGCGCATGCCGCATGTCGAAAAAGGCATGCAGGTCGGGCTGTTCGGCGGTTCGTTCAACCCGCCGCACGCCGGTCACGCGCTGGTGGCGGAAATCGCACTGCGCCGGCTGGCGCTCGACCAGCTCTGGTGGATGGTGACGCCCGGCAACCCGCTCAAGTCCGCCCGCGAACTGGCCCCGCTCGGCGAGCGTCTCAGCCTGTCGGAAAAAATCGCCGAGGACCCGCGCATAAAAGTCACCGCCTTCGAGGCGGCCCATCATGTCCGCTTCACCGCCGACACGCTGGCTTTGGTCAGGATGAAGAACCCGGGCGTCGAATTCGTCTGGATCATGGGAGCGGATTCGTTGCGCGACTTCCATCGATGGCAGCGCTGGCGCGAAATCATGCTGACGTTTCCCATTGCCGTCATCGACCGGCCGGGCGCGACCTTGTCGTTCCTCTCCTCGGTCGTCGCCAAGACATTCGACTATGCGCGGATCGACGAGGGCGACGCCCCGCTGCTTGCCCGCATGAAGGCGCCTGCATGGACCTTCATCCACGGGCCGCGATCGTCGCTTTCGTCGACGGCGATCCGGCTGGCCACCAAGGCCTAGCTGCCGTTCTTCATCTCCCGGTAGACGACTTCCTGCTGCGGAAAGGGGATGGAGATGCCTTCCGTATCGAAGCGCTCCTTGGCCAGCTTGGTCAAGCTCAGCTTCGTTGCAAGGAAATCCGACGCAGAGGTCCAGTACCGCAACGTCACGCTGACCGCGCTGTCGCCCAGCGCCGAGACGAAAGCGGTCGCAGCGGGATCAGGCATGACGCGCTTGTCGGCCCGGGCCAGATCGAGCAACGTCTCCTGCGCATGGTCGATATTGTCGCTGTAGGCGATACCGATGACGATGTCATTGCGCCGCACGCCGTTGCGGTTGAAGTTGCGCACCGGCGTGTTCCAGAGCGTCGAATTGGGCGCCAGGATATAAATGCCGTCCAGCGCCCGCAGCCGGGTCGCGAACAGGCCGATTTCCTCCACCGTTCCCGCCACCGAGCCGATCTCGACATATTCGCCGATGCGGATGGGACGCAGCGCCAGAAGCATGATGCCGGCGGCTATGTTCTGCAGCGTGCCCTGCAGGGCCAGCCCGATTGCGAGGCCGATCGCGCCAACCGCCGCGATGATCGACGCCGTCTGCACGCCGAACTGGCCAAGCACCATGATGAAAACGAGGATCAGGATCGCATAGCGGACGATCTTCGAGAAGAAATGCCGCAATGTGGCATCGAAGCCGCTGATATGGCCAAGTCCGGCGAAGATGGAGCGTTCGGCAAGCCCCGCGAGCAGGTAGCCGACAATCATGAGGATGACCGCGCCGATAGCGGAGAAAGCGTAGGAAACGATAAGCGTGCTGAGTTGAGTGAGGCCGGCCTGAATGGTGACTAACGCGCCCTGGGGGTCGAGAGGCATGGCTGAAGTCCAGTTGTTCGATATGCCAACAACCCCTCTGCCTGGTCCCGGTTCCGAACTTTTCGTTTCCTTCCGTTCCGGAACGGAACATAAGGAAGCCGCAGGCGTTGCCGCTTTGGCGGCAGGTGTCTTGAAACTGCCATGCGACTCTGACTATCTAGGCGACATCACCTGCGTTGCCTGGTGATTTCGTTGTTCTTGCTGCGAAAGGAAAGACACTGAGAACAGCACTGCGGAAGAAGGCCGACATCGTGCCTTCGCCGGCCGGGATAAGCGGTACCGACGCATCGTCCCGCGCCCTTGAAACAGTCCTTGCCAGTCTGGAAGACTCCAAGGCCGAAAATATTGTCTCGATCGACATTCAGGGAAAATCGACTCTCGGCGACTACATGGTTGTCGCCTCGGGCCGGTCGCACCGCCATGTCGCGGCTGTCGCCGATCATCTCATCAAGGCGCTCAAGGATGCCGGCCTCGGCAATGCGCGCGTCGAGGGGCTGGCCAGCGCCGACTGGGTGCTGATCGATTCCGGCGATATCATCGTCCACGTCTTCCGGCCCGAGGTCCGGGAATTCTACAACATCGAAAAGATGTGGCAGGCGCCGGACCTCGACGACGAGACGATCCACTAGTCCGGACAAGCCGGGCATCGGACTTCGGCCGCTGAGGCAGGGATGAAGATTACCGTACATGCCGTGGGCCGCATGAAGACCGGCCCCGAGAGAGAGTTGGCCGACCGCTATTTCGAGCGCTTTGCCAGAAGCGGGTCCGGGATCGGGTTCGATTTTTCGGGTATTGCCGAAACGCCTGAAAGCCGGGCCCAGACGGCGAGCGAGCGCCGGCGCGACGAGGGCAGGGCCTTGCAGTCGCATCTCCATCCCGGAACCGCGCTTGTGCTGCTGGACGAACGCGGCAAAACTTTCACTTCCGAGGACTTCGCGGGGCGGCTCGGATTGTTGCGGGACGGTGGACGCAAGGACATGGTCATCGCCATCGGCGGCGCCGACGGGCACGATCAATCTTTGCGCGACCAGGCGGAATTGATCGTCTCTTTCGGTACGATGACCTGGCCGCATCAGCTTCTCCGAGTGATGCTCGGCGAACAGCTCTACCGCGCAACGACGATCCTTTCGGGTCATCCCTACCATCGAGCCTGACGCCAGATACCGCCGCCTGTTGCCGAGACGATGTCCCTGATTTTTGCCCCATTGATAGGTCAAGTTCGGCGCGCCAGGCCCACCATGGCAACATGGTTGATGGTTCGTTAACGAAGCGCCCCATAGAGTTGAATTCGATGGCTGAACCGGTGAAATCGAGCGTGGTTTTCCGGCGCGCCTGCCATGGGCTGGCGGGTGCGCTGCCGCTTCTGCTTGCCGTAACGGCGCACGCTCAAACCGCGCCGGCATCGGCTCCCGATCCTGACCAGAGCCGGGCCGAATATGAGAGAATCTCCAACGAGATCACGCTGTCGGCCGAGCGTCGGGCGAAGCTGGCCGCAGAGATCGCGACCGTCCGCAAGGACCGCACGTCGATCACCGCGGCGCTCATCCAGTCGGCCAAGACCGAACAGAAGCTCGGCCAGGACATCGAAGACATCGGCGCCAAGCTGGAAGGCTTCAAGGGTCAGGAGCAGATCATCCGCAAATCGCTGGCTGCCCGGCGTGACGTGCTCGCGGAAGTGCTCGGCGCGCTGCAGCGCATCGGCCTCAATCCGCCGCCGGCGCTGCTGGTCAAGCCGGAAGACGCGCTTTCTTCGGTACGCAGCGCCATCCTGCTCGGCGCGGTCGTGCCGGAAATGCGCCATCAGACCGAAGTCCTGGCTGCCGATCTTGCCGAGCTTTCCCGCGTCACCGCATCCATCGAATCGGAACGCAGCAAGCTGACGGCGGCCATCGGAGAGCAGGCGGCTGAGAAGCAGAAACTGACGCTTTTGCTCGAAGCCAAGCGGAAGGCCCAAACTGAAACCGAACAGGCGCTCGCCGCCGAACAGGAAACCGCGCAGCAGCTCGCCGCAAAGGCCGCAAGCCTCAAGGATCTTATCGGCTCCCTGGAAGCCGAAGCCGATAGGAGCCGCAAGGCGGCCGAAGCAGCGAGGCGCGAAGCCGAAGCCAAGGCCGATAGCGATGCCGAGCTGGCCGCCCTGCCCATTCCGGAAGCGAATCAGCTGGCCGAATCGGCGCCCTTCTCGGCACTGGTCGGCCAGGTTGCGTTACCTGCAACGGGCATGATGAAGCGGCGATTCGGCGGCAGCGACGGTAACGGCGGCGTGATGCAGGGCGACACGCTCGCGACACAATCGAACGCCATCGTGACCGCTCCGGCGGATGGAAATGTGCTTTATGCGGGGCCTTTCCGCTCTTATGGTCAACTCTTGATCCTGGATGCCGGCGGCGGCTATCATGTCGTCCTGGCGGGGATGAACAGATTGAATGTCGCGTCCGGCCAATCCGTGCTCGCAGGCGAGCCGGTCGGAGCGATGGGCGAGGCTAGGGTGGCAAGCACCGCGGCATCGTCCGATGAAAATGTCACGCCGGAACTTTACATAGAGTTCCGCAAGGATGGAAAACCCGTCGATCCGACCCCGTGGTGGGCGGGCCGCTTTTCTGGAAGGACCTGAAATGATGCGGAAAGTGTCGCTCTTGCTTGCCGGTGCGCTGATGGGCGCGTCCGCCATGAGCCTCGTCTATGGCGCGCCCGGCTCCACTGCGAACGCCGCTGGCTCCGAAACCTACAAGCAGTTGGCGATTTTCGGCGACATCTTCGAGCGCGTTCGCGCCCAGTATGTGACGCCGCCCGACGACAAGTCGCTGGTCGAGAATGCCATCAATGGCATGCTCACTTCGCTCGACCCGCATTCGTCCTACATGAACGCCGAAGCCGCGCAGGACATGCGGGTGCAGACCAAGGGCGAGTTCGGCGGCCTCGGTATCGAGGTCACGATGGAAAACGACCTCGTCAAGGTCATCACCCCGATCGACGACACGCCGGCCGCCAAGGCGGGCGTGCTGGCCGGCGACTACATCGCCAAGATCGAAGGCCAGGAAGTCCGCGGCCTGACCCTCAACGAGGCCGTCGAGAAGATGCGCGGGCCGGTCGCTACCCCGATCAAGCTCACCATCCTGCGCCAGGGCGCCGACAAGCCGATCGAGCTGACCGTGGTGCGCGACATCATCAAGGTGAAGGCGGTGAAGTTCCGGGTCGACAACAATATCGGCTACATGAAGATCACCTCGTTCACCGAAAAGACCTATGACGACCTTCAGAACGCCATCGCCACCATCAAAAAGCAGGTTCCGAAGGACAAGCTGAAGGGTTACGTGCTCGACCTGCGGCTGAACCCCGGCGGTCTGCTCGACCAGGCTGTCAGCGTGTCGGACACGTTCCTCGATCGCGGCGAGATCGTCTCGACGCGCGGCCGCGACCCGAAGGACGTAACCCGTTTCGATGCCCGCGCCGGAGACGACATCGACGGCAAGCCGCTGGTGGTCCTGGTCAATGGCGGATCGGCGAGCGCTTCCGAGATCGTCGCCGGTGCCTTGCAGGACCTGCGCCGCGCCACGGTCGTCGGCACGCAGTCGTTCGGCAAGGGTTCGGTGCAGACGATCATCCCGCTCGGCGAGAACGGCGCGCTCAGGCTGACGACGGCGCTCTACTACACGCCGTCGGGCAAATCGATCCAGGGCAAGGGCATCACGCCCGACATCAAGGTCGATCAACCGCTGCCTGAAGAGTTGCAGGGCCGTGACCTAACGCGCGGCGAATCCGATCTCAAGGGCCACATCAAGGGCGCCGACGAGAGCGATCAAGGTTCGGGCTCGGCCGCCTATGTGCCGCCGGAGCCAAAGGACGACCTGCAGCTCATCTTTGCCGAGCAGCTGCTGCGCGGCGAGAAGACCAATCCGGCCTTCCCGCCCAATCCCGACAAGGCGGTCATGAACCAGTAGGTCTGGCCGCAGACAGTAAGCAATGTCATCCTGCCGGGGCCGCGAGGTTCCGGCAGTTTGATTCGGGAACCGCGGCAGGGGTTGCGGCTTGGCACAGTCCACCAAGGAGATCGAACGCCCACTAGGGCAGGACAGGCGTCCCGAGGTTCGCGGACGCCGTTTCGGCATGGGCGTGAAGCAGATAACCGGACTGCTGACGGTGCTGGCGCTGGTCGTCATTTCCGGCGCCATCGCCTTGCGGGACAAACCTTTCCGAAAGCCGGAAGAAGCCGTCGCCGCGAAACCCGCTCCTGTGGCCGAGGCGCCGGCGAAATCCGAGCCGGCAGCCTCCAAACCTGCCGAGACGCCGCCAATTGCGGCCAAGCCGGACGGGCCACAGATCATCCATGTGCAGCCGACCGACACGGGCGGGGCAGCTGGCATCACCGTGCGCGACCCCTCCGCTCTCGGCCAGAACCTGGCTATCGCGCATATGCCCGACAGGGACCTGATCGAGGACAGCGCCACGGGGCCGCTGCCCATACGCGCCGCCGATGGGCGCAGGCCGTTCGACGTCTACGCGCGGCCATGGTCGGGCGCGCGCGGGGCAAGGGTCGCCATCGTCATCGGCGGGCTCGCCGTCTCGCAGACAGGCACCCAGGCGGCAATCGCCAAGCTGCCGGCGGAAGTGACTCTGGCTTTCGCGCCGCAGGGCAATTCCATCGGACGCTGGATGCAGGAAGCGCGACGCCGCGGCCACGAGATCGTCATGCAGGTACCGCTGGAGCCGTTCGACTATCCGAACGTCAATCCGGGCCGCAATACGCTCACCGTCGATGCTGGCGCCGACGAGAACCTGAAGAATTTGCGTTGGGCGCTTTCGCGGACCACCAACTACACCGCGGTGATGAACTATATGGGCGCGCGTTTCACCACCGATGCCGCCGCCCTGGAGCCGGTGATGGCCGAGCTCGGCAAGCGGGGGCTGGGCTATCTGGACGACGGTTCGACGGCGCGCAGCGCTGCACCAGATCTGGCGCTCAAAGATGGCGTTCCGCTCGCCGTCGGCGACACGACCATCGACGCCGTGCAGGAGCGCGGCGCGATCCTGAAGAAGCTCGGCCAGCTTGAAGCCACCGCGCGGGCCAAGGGTTTCGCCGTCGGCATCGGCTCGGCCTTCAACGTGACGGTCGATACGGTCGACGCCTGGGTGGACGAAGCGAAAAGGCGTGGCATCGAACTCGTGCCGTTTTCCGCCGTGGCGACAGACCCGCAGCGCCGGTAGGCCCGTTTGCTGTCTCGAGCACGGAACCGTGACCGCTCCCATTCGCGCGGCCTGCATGGCGGACTGGGCATTCGTGCAACAAAGCCTTATGTTTCGACGAAGATAGACCTGCAACAGCCCGGAAGGCAGGAGGCCGACACCATGGACACCCATACCTATCCCGTGACCCGCAGCGACGCCGAATGGCGGGAAAAGCTTACGCCGGAGCAATATGCCGTCATGCGCGGCCACGGCACCGAACGGCCCGGAAGCTGCGCGCTGCTTTATGAGAAACGCGCCGGCACCTTCAAATGCGTCGGCTGCGACCGGCCGCTGTTCGAATCGAAGCTCAAATTCGAAAGCGGCACCGGCTGGCCGAGCTTCAACGATCCGGTGCCGGGCTCGGTCGAGACGACTGTCGACCGCTCATACGGCATGGTGCGCACCGAGGTGCATTGCGCCACCTGCGGCAGCCATCTCGGGCATGTCTTCGAGGATGGTCCACCGCCCACGGGCCTGCGCTATTGCATCAACGGCGTGGCGCTCGAATTCGAGCCGGCCGCCTGATCCGAATTTTCAGCCTCTACCGAGGGCCGGCTTCGCCGGCCCTTTCGCGTTGCGCAGCGGCTCACCTGTCCGGGGTGACACGCATGCACGCTGGACATCCTGCACGATGCGCTGCAAAGAAGGGCGGCAGATTCTCCCATCCGGCCGAACTGCAATAACTTTGCGAATAAAGACCGGCCGTGCCCATCCTGACCACTGCGCTTCTGATCCTGGCGGTTTTCGCCACGTCGACCCTGTCCGGCATTTTCGGCATGGTCGGCGGGATGGTGCTGCTGTGGCTGCTGCTCCTGATGATGCCGGTCGCCACGGCGATTGCCATACAGGGCGTCATCCAGCTCGTCGCCAACGGCTCGCGCGCCTTTTTCGCCCGGGCCTGGATCGAATGGAAAATCGTCGGCCTCGCCATGGCCGGGCTCGGCTGTGCCGCCGGCGTGCTGGCGCTGGTCAGCTACACGCCGACGCTTGCCGTGGTCTCGATTGCCATCGGCCTGATGCCGCTGCTCGTCTGGCTGCCGATGCAATGGGCGCAGCTCGACGCATCGCGCCCCAGCCACGCCATGCTTTGCGGTTTCATTTCCGGCGCGCTGAACATCGGCGTCGGGGTCGCCGGACCGGTTATCGACATCTTCTTCGTGCGAACCGAGCATGACCGCCGGCAGATCATTGCCACCAAGGCGACGATCCAGGTGCTGTCGCATCTGGCGAAGATCGCCTTCTATTCGCAGTCGCTTTGGCTGCTGTCGAAGGGCGAGACAACGGCGGTCGCGATCGCGGCGCCGTTCTCGATCCTCGGGTCGATCGTCGGCCACCGCATCTTGCTGCGGCTAACCAATCACGGCTTCCGCCAAGGCCTGCGCTGGCTGGTGACGGCGGTCGGCGCGTTCTATTTCGCGCAGGGGATTTATCTGCTCGCCTATGCCGGCGCCGCCGTTCCCTGAACCGCGTCTATCGACGCGCGACGAACTCGAACAAGTCCTCGCGCGGCTCGACGCCGATGCCGGCGCCTGTCGGCACGGTATAGGAACCTGCAGCGCAGCCCATGTCGCCGTCCGTATAGGCAAGATTCCTGTCGAAGATCGAATGCTGGTACTCGTGATAGGGAATGTTGGGCAAGGTGGACGCTGCCTGCAGGCTCGCCGCCATGAAGATGCCGAC
>CBFGLW010000012.1:0-77408 GCA_965649745.1 uncultured Mesorhizobium sp.
CTGGCGAGTGCACTGTCCGGTGAGGGCTGGCGTGGCGCCGCCGGCTTTGCCCGGCCGGGGGCAGGCGTGGCCGCTCCGGTGGATGCCAATATTGCGGGCGCAGGGTCCTCGGCCTTCGGCACGGAAGGCGTGCTGGCCTCGGCGAAGCGGTTTACAGGCTCCTCGTTCAGGGCTTCGTCCACGCCAGCCTCTGCATAGAAGGCAAGCAGCTCGCGCAACCCGGCCGGTGGTTCTTTGACAATGGAGGTCATTGCGCCACCATCTTTCGCCAAGGCGCTATTTGCAAGCTTGGCTTGAGGGAATAGGCCATCAGCTCGACGGAATCCGAGGGTCCTGTACAAGATAGAACGTCCAGCGCGGCGTGAAGTCCGTTATCAGGAACTCGAAGGACACGGTTGTCAGCGGGTCCACCTTGCCGTTGTCGAACAGCAGCCGGTCATAGGGTTCGAAATCGCGGCTGAACTCGGCAAACGCACTCGATACGATATTGGTGGGATTCTTGTTGCGCTGGTCGAAGGACAAGCCGTCGCCGAAAACGCTGGGCTGGTTGAGGATTTCCTGCAGTTCGAACTCGAACTCGACCCAGGGCTGGCCGCTGTTGTTGAGCGCCTCGATCCGGACATGGACGATGCCGTTGGCATAGTATCCCGCTTCGGCGAAAGGTTGAATCGGCCGGATGGTGTGGAACGTCAATGTCACCGGCGACGCCGAATTCAGTTCCTCTTCGATCACGATCGGATCGGCCGATGTCCCTGACCCCGAGACGCCTGTGATGTGGAAACCGCCGAGCTCGTCCGAAACGGAATAGGCCCCGGCCTTCCAGACGATCGGTTCGGCACGGCTCTTGCTCGAATAAATTATCAGCGGGAGAAGGAGCAGCACCCGGATGATCAGACCGAGCGTGCGTGAAAGGCGCGTCAGTGCAGCAGGCACGAGATTGCGCATCGGTGGAGTATGGAGGAACAGCCTGTGTTCGAACATCGAAAAATTCGCAGCCCGTCTCGTTTGGGCGTCTCTTATAAATTGACGTTTACGTGAACGTAAACTAGATTTCCCGCATACCTGCTTGTCATTCGGTTTCGGGAATTTTCAATTGGCAAGGGGTCAGGATTGTCCTAGCGCTTGGATGCGCCATAAGGGCAGGAGCCAGCGGTAGGCCAGCGACGGGGAGGAACGATGAGCGATATCGAGCGCGAAAGCATGGAATTCGACGTGGTGATCGTCGGCGCTGGGCCCGCGGGCCTTGCCGCTTCCATCCGGCTGAAGCAGCTGAATCCCGATCTTTCCGTCGTCGTGCTGGAAAAAGGCGGCGAGGTCGGCGCGCATATCCTCTCAGGCGCCGTGGTCGATCCCATCGGCATTGACCGGCTTTTGCCCGGCTGGCGCGAGGAAAGCGACCATCCTTTCAAGACGCCGGTGACGGCGGACCACTTCCTGGTCCTCGGTCCGGCAGGCTCCGTACGGCTGCCCAATTTCATGATGCCGCCGCTGATGAACAATCACGGCAATTACATCGTCTCGCTCGGCAATGTCTGCAAATGGCTGGCCGGCAAGGCCGAGGCGCTGGGCGTCGAAATTTATCCGGGCTTTGCGGCAGCGGAATTGCTCTACAATGGCGAGGGCGCCGTCACCGGTGTCGTCACTGGCGACATGGGCGTCGAGAAGGACGGCAGCCACGGCCCGAACTTCGCGCCGGGCATGGCGCTGATGGGCAAGTATGTGCTGATCGGCGAAGGCGCGCGCGGTTCGCTCGCCAAGCAGCTCATCGCCAAATTCAATCTGTCCGATGGCCGCGAGCCCGGAAAATACGGCATCGGCCTGAAGGAGCTCTGGGAGGTCAAGCCGGAGAACCACAAGCCCGGCCTTGTCCAGCACTCCTTCGGCTGGCCGCTCGACATGAAGACCGGCGGCGGTTCGTTCCTCTACCATCTGGAGAACAATCAGGTCGCGGTCGGCTTCGTCGTTCACCTGAACTACAAGAACCCCTATCTCTCGCCCTTCGAGGAATTCCAGCGCTTCAAGACGCATCCGGCGATCGCCGGCACCTTCTCCGGCGGCAAGCGCATCGGCTACGGCGCGCGCGCCATCACCGAGGGCGGCTGGCAATCGGTGCCGAAACTGTCCTTCCCGGGCGGTGTGCTGATGGGCTGTGCTGCCGGCTTCGTCAACGTCCCGCGCATCAAGGGGTCGCACAATGCGGTGCTGTCCGGGATGCTGGCGGCCGAGCACGTTGCCGAGGCCATTTCCGCCGGCCGGGCCAACGACGAACTGGCGTCCTATGAACAGGCGTGGCGCGGAACCGATATCGGCAAGGATCTGAAGCGGGTCCGCAACGTCAAGCCGCTGTGGTCACGCTTCGGCACCGTCGCCGGCGTCGCCATCGGCGGACTGGACATGTGGCTGAACACGCTGCTCGGCTTCTCGCCCTTCGGTACACTAAAACACGGCAAGACCGACGCGCAGTCGCTCGAGCCGGCTTCGCAGCACAGCAAGATCGCCTATCCGAAGCCGGATGGCGTGCTGACCTTCGACCGGTTGTCCTCAGTATTCATATCGGGCACCAACCATGAGGAGGATCAGCCGGTCCATCTTCAGGTGAAGGACATGGATCTGCAGAAGCGGTCTGAACACGACATCTTCGGCGGACCCTCGACGCGTTACTGCCCGGCGGGCGTTTACGAATGGGTCGACAAGGATGGCAACGCCGCCGCCGACCCGCAGGCCAAGGACGTCCGCTTCGTCATCAACGCGCAGAACTGCGTCCACTGCAAGACGTGCGATATCAAGGACCCGAACCAGAACATTAACTGGGTACCACCCCAGGGTGGCGAGGGGCCCGTTTACCAGAATATGTAGCGCCGAAAGCATTTGTTAACGTAACGGTTGAAACGGCGGCGCGCCTGTGTTTTCCTAAGCCTTGTCTTGTGGAGACCGTGAATGCGCCGCACCGTTTTGGCCTGTATCTCCGCCTTTTGCACCAGCGCCACGCTGACCAGCCCGGCATCGGCTGGCACGCGGGTCGAGGTGAAAACCCAAAGCTACGACATTTCCGGCGAGACCGGCCGTGCCTTGCTCGAGGCGATGGACCGCAAGGGTCCCAAGCACGGTTTCACGGCGCGCGCCATTGCCCAGACCAGCTATACGGTCGACTGGCAGTTCACCACGGCGCAGAAGGATGGCGGCTGCCGCATGAAAGCCGTCAACGGCAAGCTCAGCCTGACCTACACCTATCCACGCGTCGTGTCGCCCTTGCCTCCGGTTCTGCGCAAGAGATGGAGCCGTTTCTTCGCCGGCGTGCGCGCCCATGAACAGGACCATGGGCGCATGGCCAGGGAGATGGTCAACAAGGCCGCCCGCGCCGCGTCGGCCGTCAGGATTGCCGGCGATCCCCTCTGTGCCCGGGTCAAGCGCGAAGCCAAGCGCCGCATCGATGCGATCTATGCGGCCTATGAGGCCAGGCAGATCGCCTTCGACAAGCGGGAACACCGCAAGGGCGGTCACGTCGAAGCGCTGGTTGTTCGCCTGGTGAGCGACGGCATCTAGAACGCCAAAATTCTTCAGAGGGGCTCAGCCGGCCGTGCCGCGCATGGCCATGCGTGCCGAGGCCGTCGCTGTCTCCGGTTCGTCGTCCGGCTTGGGCTCTTTCTGCCGCATTGAAAACTCCACCAGAACCGGCAGGTGATCCGAACCTGTGCCGGCCAGGGTCTGGATGGAATTCACGACGATATCGCCCTTGGCGAAGACCTGGTCGATCGGCAACCCGGCGAACCGCAGGCTCTCCGGTAGCTTCATGTACTGCCAGGTCGGTCCCGCCGAAGGCATGATTTCGAGCCCGCCTTCCTTGGCCACCTTATGCACGGCGGCGCTCCATGGCGTGGCGTTGCAGTCCCCCGCCATGATCGCCGTTTCGCTGAGCCGCGACAGCGGTTCGTCAAGGTGGCTCAGTTGCCACGGCTGCTCGAACGGCCACGGCCAGCTGAGATGGATGGCGCCGATATCCGCCGCCGCGCCGCCGAAATCGACCGATGCGATGGCCAGCGCGCCGCGCGCGAAACAGGCAGGTTCCGTTCCTTCCGTAAAGGGCCGGCGCGACAGGATGGCGACGCCGAAAACCAGGTTCGGATAGGGGCAGATGAGCTGATGCGGATAGGCATGCGAAAGCAGTCGCAGCTTGTCCTTCCACATGTCCGAGACTTCATCCAGCGTGATGACGTCCGGCTGTATGCGACCGACAAGCGAAAGCACCTTTTCGGGCGTCTGGTTGTCGAAGCGCAGATTCATCTGCAGCAGGCGATAGGTGGGCTGGTCGTCCGACGGGGCTTCGAACCCTGCCTGCACCGGCCTCAGTCCAGGACCGGACAGCATCGTCGATGTCGTCGAAAAACAGGCGATTGCAAAGACAAGCCCGGGCAGGGCATACAGGCGAAAACGGCCGGGCAGCAGCAACATGGCCAGAACGGCGCTGACCGCCGCCAGATGCGCGCGAAAATGCGCAAAGGAATCGAAGGCCGGATGCACATCGCCGAAGAAGCCTATGACCAGCATCGCGGAGGCGACAGCGAGGCCGATCAGGCCGAATATCTGCAAGGGAAAGAGAATTCTCTTCATCAGCCCGATTCGCCGGAGAAATGCGGCTCATTGATGGTGGGCCATAGCAGACATATGGCCGGCGCGAAATTCCTCCAGCAAAAGGGAAAATGGATGAGGCGGACGATCCGGATAGGCGCCTTGATGACGGGAATCGTAGTCCCGCTTCACGCAGCACAGGCCGAGACGGTCGAGAAAATTGCGGCCTACGCGGTCACGGGAACCACCGGCATCGAGCTCTACCGGTCGATCGGCGAGCGCGGCCCCAAGCTTGGCCCGACCCGCGCCATCGCTCATACCACCTTCGACCTGAAATGGACGCGGCGCTACGATGCCAGCGGAGGCGCCTGCCGCCTGTCCGTGCAGCGGCCGCATCTCGTCATCACCTACACCGTGCCGAAAGCAGAAGGGAATCTGCCGGCTTCACTGCAGGCGCAATGGAAAACCTTTGCCGACGGCGTGCTCCGGCACGAAAAGGTGCATGGCCAGACGATTAAGGACATGGTTGCCGAGATCGAGCGGTTTTCGCTCGAAATGCGTGTCGCGAACGATCCCAAGTGTAGCAAGTTCCGCCAGGAGTTGACCAGTCGCCTGTCCGCCATCTCCCAGGCGCAGCGCAAGCAGGGCCGCGACTTCGACCGCGACGAGTTCGCCGAAGGCGGCAATATGCAGAAGCTGATCCTGGGGCTGGTGAACGGCCAATAGTCCAGTGCCGGCTGTGTGAGCCGGCGGCCAAACTACTGGAAAGCAGTCTCCGAGAAGCTGCGCAGCTTGCGCGAATGCAGCCGCTCCATAGGCATTTCGGCCAGCTTCTCCATCGTCCTGATGCCGATGGTGAGATGCTGCGCCACCTGGCGCTTGTAGAATTCGCTGGCCATGCCGGGCAGCTTCAATTCGCCGTGCAAAGGCTTGTCCGAGACGCACAGCAGCGTGCCGTAGGGCACGCGGAAGCGGAAACCGTTGGCTGCGATGGTGGCCGATTCCATATCGAGTGCGATGGCGCGCGACTGCGACAGCCGCTGCACCGGGCCGCGCTGGTCGCGCAGCTCCCAGTTGCGGTTGTCGATGGTGGCGACCGTGCCGGTGCGCATGATGCGCTTGAGGTCGTAGCCGGAAAGCCCGGTGATCTCAGCGACCGCTTCCTGCAGCGCCACCTGGATTTCCGCCAGCGGCGGGATCGGCACCCACACCGGCAGATCGTCGTCCAGCACGTGGTCCTCACGCACATAGGCGTGCGCCAGCACATAATCGCCCAGCGCCTGCGTATTCCTCAAACCGGCGCAGTGACCCAGCATGAGCCATGCATGCGGGCGCAGCACCGCGACATGGTCGGTGATCGTCTTGGCGTTGGAAGGCCCGACGCCGATATTGACCATGGTGATGCCGCCATTGTCCGGCTTTTTCAGGTGATAGGCCGGCATCTGCGGCAGGCGCGGCGGTGCCGCGCCCTCGCTGGGATGTTTTTCGCCAGCCTTGGTGACAACATTGCCCGGCTCGACGAACTCCAGATAACCTTCGCCGCCATTCGCCATCTGTTCGCGCGCCAGCGCGCAGAACTCGTCGATATAGAACTGGTAGTTGGTGAACAGGACGAAGTTCTGGAAATGCCGCGGGCTGGTCGCCGTGTAATGCGACAGGCGATGAAGAGAATAGTCGATGCGCTGCGCGGTGAACGGCGCCAGCGGCCGTGCCTCCCCAAGCGCCACCTCGAACGTTCCGTTGGCGATCTGGTCGTCGGTCCCATCCAGATCCGGCACGTCGAACAGGTCGCGGATCGGACGCTGGATGCGCTCCGCCGCGGCGCTGTCGACATGCGTGCCTTCCAGGAAGGCAAAGTGCAGCGGGATCGGCGTTTCGGATTCCGACACGGTAACCGGAACGCCATGGTTGCGCATGATCAGGCGCAGTTGTTCGGTCAGATAGTTCTCAAACAGATCCGGGCGGGTGATGGTGGTGGAGAAATGTCCGGGCGTCGGCATGTGGCCGTAGGCCTGACGGGAATCGATCTGCGTGAACGAACTGGTCGTCACGCCGACTGCCGGATAGAATGCCCTGTAGCGCCGGTTGATATCGCCGCCAGACGCCAGCGCGGCGAAGGAGTCGCGCAGGAAACCGGTATTCCGTTCGTAAAGGGTCTGGAGCGCGGCGACCGCCTTGGCGGCATCGTCGAAGCTTTGCCGCTTGTACGGCTCCGGCATTGCGACGGTTTCTATAGCCTGCGGGTAGATTCGTTTTTCCATGGCCCAATATAGGCTGCGCTTGCGGCGCTTGGGAGGGGGGCCTCGCTGAAACCTTTCGGACGCAAAAGCGGTCAGCCCCTTTGCAGGCTGACCAGCAGGACGAAACCGGCGCCCTTCTTCTTCAGCGCCGGGCCCTCGATGGTCGCGCCGTTGTCGCCCTGCATCATCGGTACGGCAAGCACCGGCGCCGCCAGCACCATGAGCATCAGTATCGTGCGCGGCAGGAGGCGCAGAACTGTCCATAAATTGGGGGTGACACGGTTCATGGTCTTGGTGCTTTCTTTTGTATGTGTCGGCTCAGCGTTGGTTTTGGTTCAAACAGAAAGGGCTGCAATTTCGCGGGTTGCCGGTTTCCCAGTCGCGGTGGGGCCGGCTCGCTTCGGCGACGATGATGGCGAAGGCCATGCCGAACAGCGTCGTCAGCAGGCAAACGATGGTGAAGCGGCGCGCAAGCATTTGGGTCTCCCTCGATGCTTGCGACTATGCCCGTGCGCGGCTGAACCCTCTCTGAGGTCGCCGTTCATCTGCGGTTCAAGATGATTGACGGAGCGTTGACGCTGAAAGGGCCGGTGCTGGTGCACAAAAAAACGGGGCCTGTCGGCCCCGTCGTTTCATTTATCCGTAAGGCCTTAGAGCTTGCTCCAGGTCTGGCTCTTGCAGATCAGCCCGCCGAGCACGCAGCCGCTCATCTTGAGCGTGCTGCCGGTCAGCGTCGCCTTGCCGGAATAGGTCTTGTCGGTGGCCGGATCGGTAATGCTGCCGGTATATTTGTTGCCGCCGGCCGCTTTCAGCCTGCCGATGGTCTTGCCCGCATGCTTGCCGGTCTTCAGCGTGATCGAGCCGCCGCCTGAGATCGCGGCTGTCTCGCCGGACTGCGTCTTCCAATTGCCGTCGATCGGGTCAGCCAAGGCCGAACCCGCCATGATCAGGGTGGCCGCTAGGGCCATGCTCACTTTGCGAAACATCGATATCCTCCCTGCGGGGTGCCGCCCGGCCGCTTCGGCCGGCTCTCAACCCTTACGCAAACGTAAGCTAAATCAGCTTTTCAGGAAACGAAAGCGGTGTCGCTGGGGAAGCTTGGCAGATTTTTATTGGCCTGTTTTACGGCGGTCGAGCCCCGGCTCTGCGCCCGGTTTTCAAACATTCGTCTTCGCGCCAAGCGTTTCCGTGGTTAGCGAAGTCTTGAATTGGCGGACACGCATTTTCATCGAAATTTCCGCAAATTCCCACAGCGCCGGGATTTCTATCCTTAACGGTTTCTCACGTTTACTTCTTGTTTTAGCTTTGTTTTCTTCAAATTAAGCAAGCCATTTAACGACGGATTCAAGCCTCCGCGGCATTCTCGAAAGCATCGAAAGAGCGGCCCCACGGGACACGGGACGGCGGCTCTCGGGAGCAGACAGGGGATAAGAAAATGGCACGTTTTGAAATGCTGGAAGCCGGCTTCGGCGCCATCGGTGCGAACGCCCAGGCGGACATTCTCTTCGAACTCGGCATGATGTATGCCACCGGCCGCGACTGCGACACCGATCTCGTCGCCGCCCACAAATGGTTCAACATCGCTGCCATCAAGGGCTCGACGCGCGCCGCGGAGCTGCGCTCGGAGCTTTCCGCGACGATGTCCAAGGCGGAAGTCGCCCAGGCGCTGCGCGAAGCCCGCGAATGGATGACCATGCACTGACCAGTTGCGCGTCTCAGGCGCAATCAGGGCAGGACCAGCTACGTCCGCCCAAAGACAGAACGCGGCGGCCCGCTGGCGGGCTAGCCGCGCGCAGAACAGGGAAGCAGGCAGATCGCGGCGCGGGGCGCCCGAAGTGACCTTGCAATGAAAGCCGCGACCGGTCGAGACAAGGCCGGCGCGGCTTTCGCGTTTGGGACGGGTCGTTGCTGGGAACGAATGGGCCGGAACCGGGAGCGCGACGTTGAGCGTGCTCCGGTTCAACTCATGCCGATATAGCGCCCCGGCCGGTGGTTGATCGCCACTGTCATGTTCAACGCCGCCGCGCCCATCACCGAGAGCAGCACCTGCCGCCAGTCCACCACGAGGAACGAGGCCGCAAGGATCGCCAGGTCGACGGCCAGCGAGAAATAGCCGGCCCGGATCCCGTGATTGTCCTGCAGGTAGAGCGCCAGCACGTTAAAACCGCCGAGACCGGCCCGGTGCCTGAACAGGATGAGCAGACCTGTGCCCATCAGCCCGCCGCCGACAATGGCGGCATAGACCGGATTGAGACTGGAAAAATCGACCATTCCGGGCACAACGCGTGACAGCAGTGAAAAGAAAGCGACGGCAAGGAATGTGCGGATTGTGAAAGGCCAGCCCATGCGCTTCACCGCCAGATACCAGAACGGCAAATTGATGATGAAGAAGATCGGGCCGAAGGCGTAGCCGGTCGCGTACTGGATCAGCAAGGCGATGCCCGCCGAGCTGCCGGTCAGAAGCATGGCGTGCTGGTAGAGCACGAGGCCGAGCGAAACGAAGACCGTGCCCCAGAAAATCGCCAGCGCGTCTTCCAGCCAGCTGTGCTTTTCAACGCTCGAGAGCTTCATGGCTGTCTATGGCTGCTCAGCCATGCGGACCAGAACCGTCCCGTCCATCACCTGGGCGCCTTCGGCGACGATCTCGGCAATGGTCCCGTCATGCGGCGCGGTGATCGTGTGTTCCATCTTCATGGCTTCCAGGATGAGGAGCGGCTGGCCCTTGATGACGTCGTCGCCGCTGGCGGCGCGCACGATCTTGACCAGGCCGGGCATCGGCGCCCGTAGGAAATCGCCGCTTGCGCCCGCTTCGTCGGCCTTCGCCAGCGGATCCGGCACGGCGAAAGTATAGGCGACCGCCTTTTCGAATACGGTGACGTGTCCGGGCCAAATTGCGGTACGTGGTGCGTTGGAACCCCCACCCCTAACCCCTCCCCGCAAGGGGGAGGGGGACATCAGCGTGGCAGAATTTCCCTCCCCCTTGCGGGGAGGGGTTAGGGGTGGGGGTATTTCCGAGGCAATCCATTTCCCGTCCAAGACAGAAATCTCTAGTGAAATCTCTTCGTCGCCGAATTTCAGCCCGATGCGCCGCGGCGTTGCGTGGAAATGCGCATATCCGGCAAGCGACGACCAGGGATCGTTCGTTGTCGCATTCGGTTCGAAGCCGGAGGCCGCCAATGCCGCGGTTGCGACTATGCCGCTGCTGGGCGGCGGGATCGCCGTCAGCGCGTCCTGCTTGCGTCCAATCAGGCCGGTATCGAGATCGCCCGCGGCAAAGTCGGGGTCGACGGCGAGCGCCGCCAGGAAGGCCGTGTTGACGGTCGAGCCTGCAACCTCCGTTCCCGCGAGCGCGCTTTGCAGCGCTGCCAGGGCAGTGGCGCGATCCGGTGCATGGACGACCAGCTTGGCGATCATCGGGTCGTAGAAGGGCGAGATCGCGTCGCCCTGGCGAACGCCGGTTTCGACCCGCAGGGCGCAATCGGGCGCGGCGGCGGCCGGAAATTTCAGATGATGCAGCGTGCCTGTCGCCGGCAGGAAGCCGCGCACCGGATCCTCGGCATAAAGTCGCGCCTCGAAGGCGTGGCCGTCCAGCACGATTTCGTCTTGCTGCTTCGGCAGCCTCTCGCCGGCGGCCACGCGCAGTTGCCATTCGACAAGATCGATGCCTGTAATCATCTCCGTCACCGGATGCTCGACCTGCAGGCGCGTGTTCATCTCCATGAACCAGAAGCGGTCCGGCCTCAACCCCTCTGAAGCGTCGACGATGAACTCGATCGTGCCGGCGCCTGAATAGGCGATCGCCTTGGCTGCTTTCACCGCCGCTTCCGTCATGGCCTCGCGCATCTCGGCCGTCATGCCGGGGGCGGGGGCCTCCTCGATCACCTTCTGGTGGCGGCGTTGCGCCGAGCAGTCGCGTTCGAACAAATGCACGGCATTGCCGAAATTATCGCCGAACACCTGCACCTCGATGTGGCGCGGCTTGTCGACATATTTCTCGACCAGCACGCTGTCGTCGCCGAACGCTGCCTTGGCTTCCCGCCGCGCGCCCGAAAGCGCCTCGGCGAAGTCGTCGGGATGGTCGACGCGACGCATCCCCTTGCCGCCGCCGCCGGCCCGCGCCTTGATCAGCACCGGATAGCCGATCTCGCGCGCCTTGCTGGCGAGAAGAACGATTTCTTGCGCCTCGCCATGGTAGCCGGGCACCACCGGTACGCCGGCCTTTTCCATCAGTCGCTTGGCGGCGTCCTTCAGGCCCATCGCGCGGATCGACGCGGCGGACGGACCGATGAAGGTCAGTCCCGCCGCGACGACCTGATCGACGAAAGCCGGATTTTCCGACAGGAAGCCGTAACCCGGATGAATGGCCTCGGCGCCGCGCATCCGCGCCGCCTCGATGACCTTTTCGCTGACGAGATAGCTCTCGCCGACAGGCGAGGGGCCGATATGCACGGCTTCGTCGGCCAGAGTGACATGCAGGGCGTTGCGGTCGGCGTCGGAATAGACTGCGACCGTCTTGACGCCCATGCGTCGGGCGGTCCGGATGATCCGGCAGGCGATCTCGCCACGATTGGCGATAAGGATTTTATCGAACATCGGTGTCCTTTTCCGCCTGCCGCTGCCGGCCCTCGCTATCCCGCAGCGCCGATATAGTCGAGCTTGCCGAGCGGAACGCCCTTGTGACGCAGGATCGCGTAGGCGGTCGTGACATGGAAATAGAAGTTCGGCAGCGCGAACTGCAGGATGTAGCCGGTGCTGTTGAAATCGATCTGCTTGTCGCCGAATTTCAGCACGACCGGCTCATTCTCACGGCCTTTCATGCTGTCCGGCGTGACTTGGTTCAGATAGTCGATCGTCGCCTTGATGCGACCCTTGAGCTCGTCGAAGGTTTCTTCGTAGTCGGGCATTTTCTTGGGCTCCGCCTGAGCCACACGCACTGCCACGAAGCGCGCCGTATCGGACGCCCGCTGGATTTGCGCCGAAAGGGGCATCATGTCCGGGAAAAGCCGCGCCGAGATGATGTCCCCATGGGCCATTCCATTGGCAATGGCGAATGCACGGCCCTTTTCCAGATTGGCGGAAAGGTTCTTCATGCCGCGGATGAAAACGGGAATGGTGATGTCGTAGAGCGAGAGGGACATTTTACTCCTGATCCGTTCGAGTTGGACAATCGGTCAAAGGTGAATGGGCGAGCCCGGACCGGCCTGACTACATCCGGAATACCCCGAACTTCGTCTCCGGCACCGGCGCATTTAACGCAGCACTGAGCGATAACGCCAGTACCTCCCGCGTTCGCGCCGGATCGATAATGCCGTCGTCCCACAGGCGCGCGGAAGAATAGAGCGGGTGCCCCTCGTGCTCGTATTTCATCAGGATCGGCTTCTTGAACTTTGCCTCGTCCTCGGCGCTCCACTCGCCGCCCTTGCGTTCGATGTTCTCGCGCCGCACCATGGCCAGCACCATTGCCGCCTGTTCGCCGCCCATGACCGAGATGCGTGCATTCGGCCACATCCACAGGAACCGGGGTGAATAGGCGCGGCCGCACATGCCGTAATTGCCGGCGCCGAACGATCCGCCGACGATCATCGTCACCTTCGGCACCTGCGCGGTGGCCACCGCCATCACCAGCTTGGCGCCGTCCTTGGCGATGCCGCCGGCCTCGTATTTCTTGCCGACCATGAAGCCGGTGATGTTCTGTAGAAAGACGAGCGGGATCTTCCGCTGGCAGCACAGCTCGATGAAATGCGCGCCCTTCTGGGCGCTTTCCGAGAACAGCACGCCGTTGTTCGCGACAATGCCGACCGGCATGCCCATCAGATGCGCGAAGCCGGTCACCAGCGTCGTGCCGTAGTTCTGCTTGAACTCGTCGAATTCCGAACCGTCGACGACACGTGCGATCACCTCGCGAACGTCATAGGGCTGGCGCAGGTCCGTTGGCACGATGCCGTAAAGCTCATGTGGATCGTAAAGCGGCGGAATCGGATCGCGAAGATCGAGCCCGATCTCCTTCTTTCGATTCAGGTTTCTGACGATGCGGCGGCAGATCGCCAGCGCGTGCGCGTCGTCGAGCGCATAGTGGTCGGCCACGCCGGATTCACGCGTGTGGAGGTCCGCCCCGCCAAGCTCTTCCGCTGTCACGTCCTCGCCGGTCGCCGCCTTCACCAGAGGCGGCCCGCCGAGAAAGATGGTCGCCTGCTTGCGCACCATGATGGACTCGTCCGCCATCGCCGGCACATAGGCGCCGCCGGCCGTGCACGAACCCATGACGCAGGCGATCTGCGGAATGCCCGCCGCGCTCATATTGGCTTGGTTGTAGAAAATGCGGCCGAAATGCTCGCGGTCGGGAAACACCTCGTCCTGGTTGGGCAGGTTGGCGCCGCCGGAATCGACCAGATAAACGCAGGGAAGATTGTTCTGCGCCGCGATCTCCTGCGCCCGCAAATGCTTCTTCACCGTCATGGGATAATAGGTGCCGCCCTTAACCGTCGCATCGTTGACGACGATCATGACTTCCCGGCCTTCGACTCTTCCAATGCCGGCAATCATGCCGGCGGACGCGATGTCCTCTCCATACATGCCATGGGCGGCAAATTGGCCGATTTCCAGGAAGGCCGAGCCGGGATCGAGCAGCTGCGCCAGCCGCTCGCGCGGCAAAAGCTTGCCGCGCGACACATGCCGCTCACGCGCCTCGTCCGAACCGCCCTGCTGCACGATGGCCGCTTTTTCGGAAATGTCCGCGACGAGATCGCGCATCCGCTCCGCATTGGTGCGAAAGGTATCGGAGGCGGGAGAGATTTGAGACTGCAGGGTGGGCATGCGTTTCTCTATACAGGGAAGCTTGACAGGAAGCCTACGGCAGACCGCCGAGTTGAATTCGAATTGCCGCTACCTGAATGTAGCGTTACGAAAGCCCGATGCTCAACCTTCCGCCATGATCTCACGGCCGATCAACCAGCGCCTGATTTCGCTCGTGCCGGCGCCGATTTCGTAGAGCTTGGCGTCCCGCAGCAGCCGTCCGGTGGGATAATCGTTGATGTAGCCGTTGCCGCCGAGCAACTGAATGGCGTCGAGTGCCATCTGCGTCGCCTTTTCCGCGGCGAACAATATGCAGCCGGCGGCGTCTTTTCGCGCGGTATCCCCCCGGTCGCAGGCCGCGGCCACCGCATAGACATAGGCGCGTGCGGCATTCATCGTCGTGTACATGTCGGCGAGCTTGCCCTGTACGAGCTGAAAGTCGCCGATCGGCTTGGCGAACTGCCGGCGTTCGCCGACATAAGGCACGACGACATCGAGACAGGCAGCCATGATGCCGAGCGGGCCACCGGAAAGCACCGTCCGCTCATAGTCCAGGCCGGACATAAGCACTTCGACGCCCCGGCTCTCCTCGAACAGCACGTTTTCGAAGGGGACTTCGACATCCTCGAACACCAGTTCGCCGGTATTCGAGCCTCGCATCCCGAGCTTGTCGAGCTTCTGGGCCACCGAAAAACCGGCCATCGATTTTTCGACGATGAAAGCGGTAATGCCGCGAGAGCCCATCGTCACGTCGGATTTGGCGTAGACCACCAGCGTGTCGGCGTCCGGCCCATTGGTGATCCACATCTTGTTGCCGTTCAGCACATAGCGGTCGTTGTGCTTGTCGGCTCTCAGCCGCATCGACACAACGTCGGACCCCGCGCCAGGCTCCGACATAGCGAGCGCCCCCACATGCTCTCCCGAACAGAGCGCCGGAAGGTATTTTTCCTTCTGTGCCGGCGTCCCCCAGCGGTTGATCTGGTTGACGCATAGGTTCGAATGCGCCCCGTAGGAGAGACCCACCGAGGCGGATGCCCTTGAAATCTCCTCCATCGCGATCACATGGGCGAGGTAGCCCATGCTGCTACCGCCGAAATCGGGATCGGCAGTGATGCCGAGCAGACCGAGGTCTCCGAGTTCGCGCCACAGCGTTGCCGGAAACTCGTTAGACCGGTCGATTTCCGCGGCCTGCGGCGCGATCCTGTCCTGCGCAAAGCGCTGGACCGCGTCGCGAAGCGCAGCCATTTCTTCGCCCAAACCGAAGTCAAGCGTTCGCGTGTACATGTCGCTCCTCCGCTGCTTGCGCGCCGACAAGGCGCATCGTCATTGTCAGATATGTTGCGCTCACACCCGCGATCGAAAGGCGGTCTCCGGGACGAAACCAGACGATCACCCCCGTCATCATCTGGATCAGCGCCATGGCCGTCAGCCCGACATCGTCGATGGCGAACCGGCCTTGCTCGGCGCCGTCGCGAAGGATGCCGCGCAATTCCTTTTCATAGGCGGAGCGCATTTTCAGGATGCGTGTCAGACGCTCCGGCGACAGACTGCGCAGCTCCATGTTGGAAACATGGGTAGAGTGGCGCCTGCGGACGTGAAAGGCGATATGGTTCTCGACAAAAGCCGCCAGCCGCTCAACGGGATCGATGGATGCAGGCTGCGCTTCTCGCCATGCCTCGGCCAGCGCATCCATGTGTCCGCGCATCAGCGCAAACAGAAGGTCTTCCTTGGTCGGGAAATAGCGGTACAGCGCCGCGGCTTGCACGCCGACCTCGGCTGCAAGCTGGCGCATCGAGACCGCCTCATAGCCGAAGCGCGCGATAAGGCCCGTAGCTGCCTCGCGGATGGCGGCTTCGGTCTTTTCGCCGTCGGAACCGGTCTTTCGCGCCATATGTCCTCCTCCTTGAATTAATAAAACGAACGTTCAATTAATTCAAGGAGGAAATGAAGACCGTGATCTCCCGTTGTTGTCCGATTTCCGTATGAAAAGGTTTTGGCAGGGCTGTTTGCAGGCCCGGACGTTTGCTCAACTGCAGACAGGAGGATTGATTCCATGGTCGTGCGTCTGACAATGATCTGCTGTGGGGCGACCGAGGCGACCAGACGCGCACGGTTTCCGGGCGACGAGCCGCTGGAGGCTCGAGCAGTGGCCCGAACTCCGGGGTTGGCGGACATGTTGGGCCGAATCGACCGTGTTTGGACAAGCCCGTTCTTGCGCGCCCGGCAGACGGCTCAGGCAATCGCTCCCGAAGCAGAGACGAGGGTGGAACTGCGGGACCAGGATTTCGGCGAATGGGCCGAAATTGCTGTCGACCTTCTAAAGGAAAAGCAGCCTGAGACGCTGGCGGCGTTGCCGAACGACCCTGAAGCATCGCCTCCCGGGGGCGAATCCTTCGCAGACGTGCACCGCCGGACTGTCCCCTTGATGAACGAACTGGTCGATTTTCGCGGCCACACCGTTGCCGTCACCCATCCGGCGGTCGTCCGCGCCGCTATCGTTCATGCGCTTGGCGCGCCGCTTTCCGTTTTCTCCCGTGTCGATGTCGAACCGCTCAGCCTCGCCGACTTCCGCAGCGACGGGCGGCGCTGGGTGCTGCGTGGTTGCGGCATGACGGTGCCCAAGCGGCGAACGCAGCCGGAAGTTTAATCTGAGACGAGTTCGGATTAGGCCCCATGCGGACTCATCCAGTTACGGCCTGACGCGAATTCCGGTGGCAACGTAGATTTAAACTGCCAAGAAATGCTTCAGTTGCCGCGCGCAATGGCAAGCGCACGGGGCAGTTCCTCGGCGAAGATGTCGAGTTCATGGTCCAGGCCGACGCTGATTCGGATGCAACGATCAAGGCCCGGCGCCATCGGCTTGCGGATGAACACATCGCGCGACAGCAATCCTTGCAGCACCTTCAGCGCGAAGGCGCCGTCCGCGCCGCAATCTATGGCGACGAAATTGGTGGCCGAGGGCAGGGGCTTCAGCCCGTTTGTCAGAGCGATCTGGGCGATACGTTCTCGCCCTGCCTTCACCCTGGCCACCACTTGACCGAGATAGTCCTGATCGACCAAGGCTTCGACGCCGGCGATCTGCGCCATGCGGCTGACGCCATAGTGGTTGCGGATCTTTTCGAAGCTGCGGATGATCTCGGTCTCGCCGATAGCATAGCCGCAGCGCAGTCCGGCAAGCCCGTAAGCCTTCGAAAACGTTCGCATACGCACGACATTGGTACGGCCCGTGTCCATAGCCGGCAACGCCGAAGCCGGGCCGAGCTCGCCATAGGCCTCGTCAAGGACCAGCATCGTCGTTTCGGGCAGCGCTTCGATGAAGCGCTCGATCTCGCTCGCCTCCCACCAGCTTCCCATGGGATTGTCCGGATTCGACAGATAGACGAGTTTCGCCTGTTCCCGTCGCACCGCGGCGAGAAGCCCATCGAGATTTTCGCGGTCGTTGTCATACGGAACCGCGACCAGCCGCCCGCCGGCGCCGGCGACATGGAAATTGAAGGTCGGATAGGCCCCGAGCGAGGTCACGACCGCATCTGCGGGCGCGATATACATGCGCACCAGAAGGCCGAGCAGTCCGTCTATGCCTTCGCCGACGACGACATTTTCGGGACTGACGCCGAGATGCGCGGCCGCAGCCGCCTTCAGATCGTGATTGTCGGGATCGCAATACATCCACATGTCGCGCGCGACATCGGCCATGCGTGCGATGACGCGCGGGGAGGGGCCGAAACTGCTTTCATTGGCGCCGATTCGCGCCCGGAAGGCCTTGCCGCGTGTCCGCTCCTGCGCTTCAGGGCCGACAAAAGGCACCGTGGAAGGCAGCGCGGCGATAAGGGATGTCAGCGGGGGACGATTCGGCATGAAGCGGAGTCTCGTTTGTAACCTCTAGCTATCCTTGCGATCTGCACGCCGCAAGATCGTCGCGCTCGACAAAAGGAAAAGCCGATTCTCAAGGCAGGAAAGCCGATCTCAGGGCAACAAAAAACCCGGCGGTTGCCCGCCGGGTTCTTTTGTTCGTGAAGTCAGCTTGACTTAGAAGTCGCGCTGGAAGCGGACCATGCCGCTGAAGAAGCCGGCGTCGAAATCGTCACCATTTACAGTGATATCAGCAACGTCGCCAGTAAATTTGTTGTAGTTCAGGCTGGTCTTGATCAGGAAGCCGGGAACCGGCTTGTAATCGATCGTCGTGCCGACGCGCCAGAAGTTGAGGTCATCGTCAGTGTAGTCGCTCGCGAAGCCAACGTCATTGATATAGACAACGCCGAGCGAAGCAGCCAGCTTCTCGTTGAAGGTGTGCTTGTATTCACCCTGCAGCGACCACGTGCCCTGCAGCGCAAGCCCAGAACGATAGACACCGGCAGTAGGAATGGCGTTAACCCAGTCGGCAATGTCAGCCCTGCTCATCACATAGGTCGGGCCCGAAGCGTAGTAGCCGCCGAGCGACAGCTTGTCGGCATCGGAGAAGGCATAGCTACCCATGAGCTTGACGATGCCTTCCTCGGTGTCATTATCGTAAGCGCCATAGATGCCGAGAGCCAGCGGGCCCGAGACGTACTGTACGTTGGCAGACACGTTCGGGATGAAGTCAGCACCGGAGTTTTCAATGGTTTTCGGAACAAACGGCGGAGCAAAGACGGTAGTGGTTTCATAAGCACCCGCCCCGCTGATCACGTCACCGTCGTCATCGAGCGAGATGGTGGCCGAGAAGCCGTTGCCGCCCTTGAAGGTATACTGCACGACATTCTGCGTGCCGTTGATCTTCAGGATGTCCTGTTCGCCGCCGAAGTCATAGTCGAAAGCGGTGGAGGCGCGACCGATGGTCAGGCCGCCGAGCGACAGGTAGGCCTTGTCGAGGCTGACCGTCGAGCCATGCACCAGGCGGGCATCGAGGAAGGCGCGCAGGGTACCAAGCTCGGTTTCGGTGCGAGCGTCAAGCTGAATCGAGAACATGGCCGTCTTCTGCCAGCCGTAGTCGGAATCGCCGCGTCCGGCTACCGGGGCAGCAGGCAGGCTAGGGAGAAAAATTTCAAACTCGTTACCCATGTTGATGTCGTAACGCATGAAGCCGCCGACGCGCAGGCAGGTCTCGGTGCCGGGGATGTAGTAGAAGCCGGCGCCGTAGACGTCGCAGACGCGGACGTATTCAGCGGGTTCCGGCTCGGCGACGACGACGGCGTCGGCGGCGCGCGCACCGGAAACTGCGACGAGAGCCGCAGCGGAGCCGATGAGAAGGCTCTTGATGTTCATTTTCTGACCTCCAGTCAAAAGTTTTAAAAACGGGTCTGGGTTGTTCGTAACTGGAAGGACAGCTTCCCCTGCCCCCATCCCCACTCGGAAAGGGACCCAGCCCTTTCCTGACGCCACATTACGCAGCGGGACTTTCACCACAAGAAACAAATCGCTTTTTTGCGACGCGTTTTATCGCGTTGGCGTCCCCTGTTGCCGAAAAGACACGATTTTGGCGCAGGCTTTACCGATCATTAGCAATTAGATCGGTTTAGGATTCCTCGGACGCCGCATAACCTGGGACCCGGAGTCCTTGAATCAGGCCATGCCGTGCCAGCGGGATTGAGAATCGCGGAAACCGCGCAGGGCTGTAGTCGCAGAACAGGGAGTCATTGAGCAGGCTTATCTCTCCGGATGAAACGCTTGAGAGCGATTGCCTTTCCTGAGCCGGATTTGAAATAAGTTTCGAGCTCTCTCACATGCTCTTCTGTTTCGACCGCGATATAGGATTCCAGTTGGACGGGCAGGTGGGCTCTCGTTGACAGGACGTGCCCGCTTTGATGCGAAGCGAAGCGGCGTTTCAGATCATTTGTCGAGCCGACGTAAATGTCGCCATTGCTCAATTGAATGAAATAGACATACCGCATGATGTCGTCCGTCTCCTTGCGCTGCCTTGCAGCTTCAGGAGATCACCCTGCGCCTTCGGCTTCGGATGGCAGGCCATCCGAAGCCGAAGGCGCAGGGTGGCGGAGAGGATGGGATTCGAACCCACGAGACCCTTTTGAGGTCTACTCCCTTAGCAGGGGAGCGCCTTCGACCACTCGGCCACCTCTCCGGCGCGACCCGCTGGATAAAGAAAAGCCTCCGTACAATCAACAAGCACTTTCAGTCGGCGGGAAAAACCGTTCGATTCGGAGCGTGGCATTCGGATGCGCGGCGATTTCGGAAAATCGATCTGATTCTTTTGCCGGCCATCGTCGTTGAGGCTTCCTTGCAAGCCGGCGGAGGGGGCCAATGGTTAAGGAATTCCTGCTGCAGGTGCGAAATCGTGGCTTTTGCGCAACAAGGGCCGGGCTAAGCACGCCGGGAAGCGGAATGAATGTCCGTTCATGGTTGAACCGGGGAAAACCGTGGGTCTATGGTCGGCCATGAAGAAGCGGCGTGAGCTCTTTTTCGCTGTGGGGATGGGCAGAGAAATTTGTCCTTAGCAAGAACACCCAGCCCTTTAATACTTTTGACTGGAGGTCAGAAAATGAACATCAAGAGCCTTCTCATCGGCTCCGCTGCGGCTCTCGTCGCAGTTTCCGGTGCGCGCGCCGCCGACGCCGTCGTCGTCGCCGAGCCGGAACCCGCTGAATACGTCCGCGTCTGCGACGTCTACGGCGCCGGCTTCTACTACATCCCCGGCACCGAGACCTGCCTGCGCGTCGGCGGCTTCATGCGGTACCAGATCGACATGGGCAACGAGTTTGAAATCGGCACGGTTGCGCTCGATCTAACCACTCCGGATCCGACGGATACGGTTTTGGTGCCTGGCCGCGGCGAGTCCGACTATGGCTGGCAGAAGCAGGCCATCTTCTCGGTGCAGCTCGACGCCCGCACCGAAACCGAGCTCGGCACCCTGCGCGCCTTCCTCGACGCCCGTCTGTCGCACGGTTCGCTGGTCAGCCTCGATAAGGCTTACCTGTCGCTCGGCGGCCTGACCATCGGTCGCGCCTCCAACGCTTTCGATTTCGACTTCGGCGGCGAGCAGGATTTCCTGGGCGACGGCACCTTCAACGTCGTTCAGTACACCTTCAACGGCGGCAACGGCTTCTCGGCCACCATCTCGCTCGACGACGATGGCGACGTGATCTCCGGCGCTGGCGCTTATGACGACGGCATCGACAACGCCATCTCCGGCGCTGACTTCGTTCCGAACGTGTCGGCCAACGTTCAGTATGCCGCGGGCCCGCTGGCTCTCGGCCTCTATGGCGCGTATGACAACGACACCGAGGAAGGCACCATCAAGTTCCTCGGCGCCTATTCCTTCTCCGACGCCGACAAGCTCTCGCTTGGCGCTTACTGGACTTCGGGTCCGGTCTATGTGTTCGGAAACCAGACCGATTTCGCTGCTGTGACGTCGAGCACGATCTACCGCAACAGCCTCTCGATCTGGGGCGAGTGGTCGATCCAGGGCGAATACAAGCACACTTTCAACGAGAAGCTGGCTGCTTCGCTCGGCGTCGTCTATATCGACAACTTCGAGCATCTTGATGCAGACATCGACTTCTGGCGCGTCGGCACCACGATCGACTACACGCCGGTTCCTGGCTTCCTGGTCAAGACCAACCTGAACTACAACAAGTTCACCGGCGACGGTGCTGATTTTGCCATCAACGGCGATCATTTCGACGACGGCTTCTTCAGCGGCTTCGTTCGCTTCCAGCGCGACTTCTAAGTCAAGCTGACTTCACGAACAAAAGAACCCGGCGGGCAACCGCCGGGTTTTTTGTTGGCGTAACCGGAGTCGATGTCTGAACGCGGATAGCTGGCTTTCCCATGGGGTCTGCCACTACGCCGGTATTGCAATTCTTCCTGTTGGCGCAATTCCCGCCACTAAAATTCGGCCCAATCGAAAAATTCTGCGATTTCCTGGGGCAGGGCGCCGGTTTCGAGGAAGGGCGCATGGCCCTGACCTTCAACGATCGCGCTTTTCATCCCCGGATGCCGCCGCGCCATCTCTGCGACGGTCGCGGCCGACAACAGCCGGGAATTTTCCCCACGGATCGTCAGCATGGGAATATCCTTGAGGGCATCGAACTGCGGCCACAGGGTCGGCAGTGGCTGGGACAGGTCCATGTCGCGCAATGCTTGCACCAGCTTGGGGTCGAAATCTGGCTTCAGATGTCCGTCCTGCTGACGATAAATGGCGCCGACCATCCTTTCCCAGTCGCCGTCGTCCAGCGCCGGAAAATCCATGCCGTGCGTGGCGCGCTGTGCGACAACCGCCTGAGCGAGAGTTTCGACGCGAGGCGATTTCTGCAGATAGTCGCGGATATGCGCCAGCCCCGCCGCTTCGATCGCCGGGCCGATGTCGTTGAAAACGATCGCTTTCAGGACCGATGGCTTGGTCATGCCGAGGATATGGATGATCAGCCCGCCGCGCGATGTGCCGATGAACGCGGCCTCATCGATCCCAAGCGCCGAAAGGCCCGCGAGAACGTCGGTCGCTTCCGTGCCGACATTATAATTGGTGGCGTCGGGGTCATAGGCCGACTCGCCGCGTCCCCGATAGTCGAACGCGATGACACATCTGGGCGTCTTCGCTCGGGTGGAAAGGTAGGTCGCCAGTTCATGGAAATCGCGGGCGTTGCGGGTCAGGCCAGGCAGGCAGACCACCGGCCAATGGCCGACATTCGCTTCGCCGTAGACGCGCGCATGCAGCCTCAGGTCATCCGGCGAATCGTAGAAGAAATCGGAAAATCCCCGATTATCGGGCATGGTGCCGTCCCTGAAGAATGCATCCATGCTGCCGCCGCACAGACGGCTCCGTCAACCGGTGCCTTTGCGCCGGCACGATTCGGAAATGCGCCACGGCTCAGTTCCGGCCGTTCACCAAGTCGCCGGCAATGTCGAACTTCCCCGACAATCGCATCTTGTACACCTCGTAATTCTCCATGACACGCTGCACGTAGCTTCTCGTTTCCGTGTATGGAATCCGCTCGATCCAGTCGACAACGGCGTCCACGTCCTTGCCGCGCGGATCGCCGTATTTTTCCATCCATTCGGCGGCCCGCCGCGGCCCGGCATTGTAGCCCGCGAAGGTCAGCACATAGGAACCGTCGAAACGGTCGAGTTGTTGGCCGAGAAACGCCGCGCCGAGCGTGGCGTTGTAGCCCGCATCGGAGGTCAGCTTCGCCTGCGAGTACGTCAGGCCCGCCTTCTTCGCCAGTTGTTGCGCGGTGCCGGGCATCAGTTGCAGCAGCCCGCGTGCGCCGGCGGTGGACACCGCGCCGACGTTGAATTCGCTTTCCTGACGCGCGATGGCATAGGCCAGCGCCTTGCCGGAGCCGGATATATCGGCGGTATCCGGAATGACGCCGACCGGATGGGACAGCGCTCCAACGTCGACGCCGTTGGCGCTAGCGATCTTGCCTATCTTGAGTGCGAGGAAATGATTGCCGCGCCTTTCGGCCATGGCGGCGAGTAGCGCCAGTTCTCCGGGGCTGGTCAACTGGTCGGCGAGATCGAGATAGAGCGCATCGGCGTAGTTCTCATAACCTACCGCTTCGAGGCGGCGAATGGCGCTGACCGCTTCCCGGCCTTCGAAATTCTTTCGGTCGGCATCGCTGACGGCAGGTGGGGCTACGTTCAGCGTCTGCCGTCCGATCCGCTCGCCAGCCAATTGCCCATAGAAGGTCGTGCCGAAAGTGGCCGCCTTGCCGAAATATTCCCTGGCGTTCCCCGGCCCGCCGGCTTCGGCGGCACGGCCGAGCCAGTAATAGGCGCGCGAAAGGGTGATAGGCCCCTGTCCGAGATTGGCGATCCGGCCAAAATGCTTTGCGGCTGTCGCCGGATCGTTCAGGCCGCGCAACGCATACCAGCCGGCATGAAATTCCGCATCGGCGGCGTTGGCAGCACTTTCGGCGGCATGTGCGGCCACGATCCGATAAGCAGTCCTGACGTCACCTTCGTCGAGAAGTTCGCGCGAAAGGACGCGCCGTTCGGTCCACCAGGCATCGGGGTCGACGAGCGCCGCCCGATCAATCGGTGCCTTGAGCACAATGGCCGCCGCTTCGGCATATTTCTTATGCTTGCGCAGGAACTCGGCCTCGGCAAAGGCATAACCGGCTCCTCGCTGCACCGCCGGCACCGAGGCCAGAAGTGCTGCTGCGTCCTTACCTCCGCGGATTACCGCTGCCCACGCGGCGGCAAGCTCCTTCGCACCGGCGAGATCGGCGATCTTCAGGGCGGAGGTCACGCGATCGGCGTAGAACATGCGTTCCATGCGGACGCGGTGATCCGCCGTCGAAAGGATCGCGCCGAACTCCTGGAGGATGGCGGCCTCGTCCGCCGCATCGAGCTTCTCGGTGCGCCAGAAGGGAGAAAGCACGCTACGCGCTGCCTTGATGTTGCCTGTAGCCACATAGGCACGGGCAAGCAGCACAACGCCTTCGGCCGTCTGGGGCTGGCTGCCGCCGAATGCCTGGAGGACGAGGGCAGGGGCGGGGTTCTCGCGATAGAGCGCCCGTTCGCTGTTTCGGCGCAGCGTCGACATGCCGGGCCAGCCCGCCAGTGTCCGGGATGCGGCTGCGATCTCGCCGCTGGGGATGGCGCCGCCGCCACGAAGGGCGATTGCCCAGGTCAGAATGTGGCGGTCGAGCGAAGCGTCGGGCAGGCTGTCGCGTATGGCGCGCGCGCCATCGATGTCTCGGGCGGACAGGGCGTCGAGGCCGCTTCGCAGGCGATCGACCGAAAGGGACGGCACCGCGGTCGTCAGCTCGGGAGCCGGTATGGTTGCTGTTGCCTGTACGTCCACGACCGCGCCGGCGCCGGCACCTGGCGAAAGCATGACGGCTGCCGCGACAAGGAGGCTTGTCCGGCACGCCGGCCGGGCGAAATTTGGTGTGGTCATTCCCATGCAGTCCGCGTCCCGCCGGGGTCAGTGTCCGCCAACTTACCTTCGTCCGGTGAAAGGCATGTAAACCCGAAACTATCGTGGTCGCCCGGAATTGCTTCGGCTGGCATCATCGCTGTTCTTGTTCGGCAACCTTGTCCAGACTATGGTGCGCGGCCCCGCTTTCGGCTAGAAGGCCGAAAACAAACACGGAATAGACATAGGTCGGAATCTTCACGATTCCATGGAGTTGCACAAATGCTCAGAGGATCGCTTACCGCGCTCGTGACGCCGTTCGAACAGAGCGGACGTTTCGACGAGAAAGCCTTCCGGGCGTTTGTCGACTGGCAGATAGCAGAGGGCACCAGCGGGCTGGTTCCCGTGGGCACGACCGGTGAATCGCCGACCCTGACGCATGACGAGCACCGCCAGGTCGTCAAGGTCTGCGTTGAAATGGCCAAGGGCCGCGTGCCGGTGGTCGCCGGCGCCGGCTCCAACAACACCGAAGAAGCGGTCGGTCTCGTCAAGTATGCCGAACAGGCAGGCGCTGACGCGGCGCTGGTGGTCACCCCCTACTACAACAAGCCGACGCAGCGCGGTCTCTACGAGCATTTCGCCGCTGTGGCGCGCGCTACCAGCCTACCGATCGTCATCTACAACATTCCGCCCCGCTCGGTGATCGACATGAGCCCGGAAACGATGGGCCGGCTTGCCCATGACTTCAAGAACATCGTCGGGGTCAAGGATGCTACCGGCAAGGTCGAGCGTGTTTCCGAACAGCGCGCCACCTGCGGCAAGGATTTCATTCAGCTTTCGGGCGAGGATGCCTCGGCTCTCGGTTTCAATGCGCATGGCGGCGTCGGCTGCATCTCCGTGACCTCCAACGTTGCGCCGAGGCTCTGCGCCGAGTTCCAGGAAGCCACATTGGCCAATGACAAGGAACGGGCGCTCGATCTTCAGGACCGGCTTCTGCCGCTGCACAAGGCGATCTTCCTGGAACCGGGCGTTTCTGGTGCCAAATATGCGCTCTCGCGCCTGGGCAAGGTGGAAAATGTCACGCGTTCGCCCCTGGTGACGGTGGAGGAACAGACCGCGAGCAGGATCGACGCCGCCATGAAGTTCGCAGGCCTGATCAACTGAGGCCGCTCTTGCCCTTGCCAAGCGGGGCCGCTGTCTCCATGTGTGGGGTCCTTTGACGATCCGCGATGCGTTTTGCGTCGGGGATGACGATTTCCTCGAATTGATGCCATGAACCAGGTCAAGAAAGCCGATCCGAACAGCAAGATCGCCGCGGAAAACCGCAAGGCGCGCTTCAACTATGAGGTGCTGGACACGCTCGAGACCGGCCTTGTGTTGACGGGCACGGAGGTCAAGTCCCTGCGCGGTGGCCATGCCAATATCCAGGAATCCTATGCCTCCTTCGAGGGCGGCGAAGTCTGGCTGATCAATTCCTATCTGCCGGAATACCTGCAGGCGAACCGCTTCAATCATGAACCGCGCCGCCGCCGCAAACTGCTGGTCTCCAAACGTGAGATGGCGCGGCTGGCGCAGAGCGTCGAACGCGAGGGCATGACGCTGGTGCCGTTGAAAATCTATTTCAACGACCGGGGCAGGGCGAAGCTTCTACTCGCCGTGGCGCGGGGCAAGAAACTGCACGACAAGCGCGAGACCGAAAAGCAGCGCGACTGGAATCGCGAAAAAGGCCGCCTGCTGAAGAATGCCGGGTAAACAGGCCAGCCTGCGCGCAGGTTGAATCTATTCACCCAGGAATGCGCGTATATCCTTGAAAATATTTATGAACATCTCTTCCGTCAACACGCCGGTATTGGTGTTGTAGCGGGAGCAGTGATAGCTGGAGAAAAGTGTGGCTGGGCCGATTCCGTGCCGTCCTCCATGCTTGAACGGGTGCGCTGCGACGCGTCCGCCCAGCGCCCGCACGGTCGATTGATGCGCGATCGACCCGAGCGCAAGAATCGCTTTCAGGTTAGGGAAGCGGCCGATGGTAGGCGTAAGGAATGTCCTGCAGGTGGAGATTTCCGGTCCGGTCGGTTTGTTCTCCGGCGGCACGCAACGTACTGCATTGGTGATCGCGGTGCCGATCAGTTCCAGGCTGTCGTCCGGCCGCGCCTCGAACCGGCCGCGCGCAAAACCGAGATCGATGAGCGTCGAATAGAGCAGGTTGCCGGCATAGTCGCCAGTGAAAGGTCGGCCTGTACGGTTGGCGCCGCGCAATCCCGGCGCCAGTCCGATGACGAGCAGACGGACGCTGTCCTCGCCCTCGAGTGGCAGGAAGGTCGGCACCGGAGCGTTGAACCAACCGGGTTCGTTTGCCCGCCACATTTCCCGGAAAGACGCAAGGCGAGGGCATAGGGGACAGTCGTGGCCGGGTTCGGAAAGGAGGATGGCCATGGAGGGCCGCCAATCAGTAGTCGTCTTCCTCCTCGTCGCTTGCGGATGCGGGTTCGGTCCGGCGGACAGGCCTTTCGGAAGGATCGCGGCCGACCTCGTTCTTCAGTGTCATGAGGTCGATGAAATGGTCTGCCTGCCGGCGCAGGTCGTCCGAGATCATCGGCGGCTGCGAAGCCATTGTCGAAATGACCGAAACCTTGCGTCCGCGCCGTTGCAGGGCCTCCACCAGCGTCCGGAAATCGCCGTCGCCGGAAAAGATGACGTAATGGTCGACGTATTTAACCAGCTCGAGCGCGTCCACCGTCAGCTCGATGTCCATGTTGCCCTTGATCTTGCGGCGACCAGTCGAGTCGGTGAACTCCTTGGCCGGCTTCGTCACCACCTTGAAGCCGTTGTAGTCCAGCCAGTCTATCAGGGGCCGGATCGAGGAATATTCCTGATCCTCGACCAGCGCAGTGTAATAGTAGGCGCGCAGCAGATAGCCCTTCTTCTGGAAGCTGGAGAGAAGCTTGCGGTAGTCGATATCGAAACCGAGGGAACGTGAGGTGGCGTAGAGATTGGCGCCATCGATGAAAAGAGCGATTTTCTCGCGTGGATCAAACATGGACAATATCCCGTCGTGAAATAACAATGCTCAAAAACGCCGGGCGCGCGCGTTTGGTTTCGAACGGCCGGCATAACTTTATATCAATGGAGATAGCGCCGCGGTCCCGCCGTGGAAAGTGGCCTGGTCCTGATTGCAAGGAATTGTGATCGCGGTGGTTTTCGCCTCGTCGGTTGGCAGGGTGGCTATCCGCCGTCACGCTTGTGTTTTTCTGCCGTTCGGGTTATGGACCGCGCCAGATTTCCGCAAATCCAGAGCATGAAAGGGGCATTGAATGGCCCGCGTAACCGTTGAAGATTGCATCGACAAGGTCGACAACCGCTTCGAGCTGGTTCTGTTGGCCGGCCACCGCGCCCGCCTCATCAGCCAGGGCGCCCAGATCACCGTTCCGCGCGACAACGACAAGAACCCGGTCGTCGCCCTGCGCGAGATCGCCGAGGAAACGCTTTCGCCGGGCGACCTCAAGGAAGATCTGATTCACTCCCTTCAGAAGCACGTCGAAGTCGACGAGCCGGAAGCCGATGGCGACGCCATCACCGACCAGACGACGGCAGCGTCCGCCTCCGATCCCGATGAGCCGGAGGAGAGCATCGCATTCGACCGCATGTCGGAAGAGGACCTTCTGGCCGGCATCGAAGGCCTGGTGGCCCCGGAAAAAAGCGACGATTACTAGGCCTGTTGAAGACGTGCCGCACTTTCGTGGCGGCGTTTTCATGGTTATCTATGTCATGCGCCGGATGTGCATCCGGCGCATGATTCATTTCTGTCCCGCGAGAACCGGCACATGATGCGGCAGTATGAGCTTGTCGAGCGCGTCCAGCGCTACAAGCCAGACGTGAACGAGGCGTTGCTCAACAAGGCCTACGTTTATGCCATGCAGAAGCACGGTCATCAGAAACGCGCCTCCGGCGATCCCTATTTCTCGCATCCGCTCGAAGTGGCTGCCATCCTCACCGACATGCATATGGACGAGGCGACGATCGCCGTCGCCCTCCTGCACGACACGATCGAGGATACGACGGCCACGCGCGCCGAGATCGACGAACTGTTCGGTCCCGAAATGGGCAAGCTTGTCGAGGGCCTCACCAAGCTCAAGAAGCTCGATCTCGTCTCCAAGAAGGCCGAGCAGGCGGAAAACCTGCGCAAGCTGCTGCTTGCCATTTCCGAGGACGTGCGCGTCTTGCTCGTCAAGCTGGCAGACCGCCTGCACAATATGCGCACGCTTGACCATGTACCGGAGGCCAAGCGCCTGCGCATTGCCGAAGAGACGATGGAGATCTACGCGCCCCTGGCCGGGCGCATGGGCATGCAGGGCATGCGCGAGGAACTCGAGGAAATCGCCTTCCGCTACATAAACCCGGAGGCCCACCGCGCTGTCACCGACCGGCTGGCGGAGATTTTCGAGCGCAACAGGGGCGTGCTGGGCGAGATCGAGAAGGCGCTGTCTTCGCTGTTCGAAAAGTACGACATCAAGGCGAGCGTGAAGAGCCGCCAGAAGAAGCCGTGGTCGGTCTTCCGCAAGATGGAAACCAAGGCGCTCTCGTTCGAGCAGTTGTCCGACATTTTCGGTTTCCGCGTCGTCGTCGATACGGTCGAGGATTGCTATCGGGCGCTGGGTGCCATCCATACCACCTGGTCGATGGTTCCTGGCCGGTTCAAGGATTATATCTCGACACCCAAGCAGAACGACTACCGTTCGATCCACACCACCATCGTCGGCCCGTCGCGCCAGCGCGTCGAATTGCAGATACGCACGTTCGAAATGAACAAGGTCGCCGAATACGGCGTCGCCGCGCATTCGATCTACAAGGACATGAACGGCAAGACCAACGGCGCCGCGCACACCATCTCGAAGGACACCAACGCGTATGCCTGGCTGCGCCGCACCATCGAGCAGCTTGCCGAGGGCGACAATCCGGAGGATTTTCTTGAAAACACCAAGCTGGAACTGTTCCAGGATCAAGTGTTCTGCTTCACGCCGAAGGGCATGCTGATCGCCCTGCCACGGGGGGCGACGCCGATCGATTTCGCCTATGCGGTTCACACCGATGTCGGCGATACCTGCGTCGGCGCCAAGGTCAACGGCCGTATCATGCCGCTGATGACCGAACTCAAGAATGGCGACGAGGTCGAGATCATCCGTTCCAAGGCACAGATTCCACCGGCTGCCTGGGAGTCCGTCGTCGTCACCGGCAAGGCGAGGGCGGCGATCCGTCGGGCGACCAAGAACGCCATCCGCAAGCAATATTCGGGCCTTGGCATCCGCATTCTCGAGCGCGCTTTCGAGCGCAACGGCAAGTCCTTCGCCAAGGAGAGCCTGAGGCCCGTTCTCCATCGCCTGGCGCGCAAGGATATCGAGGACGTGCTGGCATCTGTAGGCCGCGGCGAACTTTCCTCGTCGGACGTCCTCAAGGCGGTGTTCCCTGACTATAAGGACGAGCGCGTCGTCACGCAGCAGGCCAAGCCGCGTGAGGAAGGCTGGTCGCGTATCCGCAACGCAGCCGGCATGCTGTTTCAGATTCCGGGCCGGTCGCGGCGCGACAAGACCCAGAGGGCGGATGATTCCGCCGTGCCGATCCGCGGCGTTCGCGGCGATTTGCCGGTGCGGTTCGCACCCGAAGGCGCCGTGCCCGGGGACCGTATCGTCGGCATCCTCCAGCCGGGTTCCGGCATCACGGTCTACCCGATCCAGTCGCCGTCGCTGACCGCCTTCGACGATCAGCCCGAAAGATGGATCGACGTACGCTGGGACATCGACGAAAACAGCAAGGAACGGTTCCCGGCCCGCATCTCCGTCACCGCGATCAACGCGCCCGGCTCCCTGGCGGACATCACCCAGGTCGTCGCCTCCAACGATGCCAACATTCATACGCTTTCGATGGTCCGCACCGCACCCGATTTCACCGAGATGCTGGTTGACCTTGAGGTTTGGGATCTGAAGCACCTGAACAGGCTTCTGTCGCAGCTGAAGGAGAATTCCAGCGTCAGCGACGCGCGGCGCGTCAACGGCTGATGGACCGGAGGATACCGCGCGATGCTTCAATCCGATTGCACTTGAGCGCTCATGGGTCCATATGAGACCGGTCTCAAGGCACTGCTGACTGAAATGCTGTTCAAACGCCGGGAAACAGAAACGCTTGGGGAGCGCTTGCGTGTGTGGCTTTGGCCCCGCCGGTCGTTCTCGCGTTCGCTGCGCTATTTCTCCAAGCGGGTCCTGAGGCTCAATGCCACGCCGCATGCGGTCGCCGCGGGTGTGGCGGCAGGTGTCTTCGCCTCGTTCTTTCCGCTTGGCTTCCATTTCATCATCGCCGTCGTCGTCGCCTGGCTCTTCGCGGGTAATCTGGTCGCGGCCGCTCTTGGCACGGCGGTCGGCAACCCGCTCACCTTTCCCATTCTTTGGGGCGCCTCCTACGAGACCGGCAAGCTGATCCTGCACCATCGCGTGCCCCCGCACGGTCCGCCGGCCCATCTCGGCGATTTGATGCACAATCTTTCCTTCGCACAATTGTGGGGGCCGGTCTTGAAGCCGATCACCATCGGCGCATTGCCGCTTGGCCTGATATTCGGCCTTATTTTTTACGGCCTTACGCGCTGGAGCATGGCCGTTTTCCGCGAGCAGCGCCGCAAGCGCCTGGCCGCCAGGGCGGCGCGCAACCATGCACCGTTCCAGCCCTCCGGCAGCATCGGTTCCACCGCCCGATGATCGTCGGCATCGGCAGCGACCTGATCGATATCCGTCGCATCGAAAAGTCCCTGGAAGCCCATGGCGAGCGGTTCATCCGACGCATCTACACCGACATCGAACGCCATCGTTCCGAAAGCCGCCGCGGCCGCGCCGCCTCCTACGCCAAGCGCTTCGCCGCCAAGGAAGCATGTTCCAAGGCGCTTGGCTCGGGCATCGCCTATGGCGTCTACTGGCGCGACATGGGCGTGGTCAATCTGCCGGACGGCAAGCCAACGATGGAACTGACGGGCGGCGCTGCAACCCGGCTGGCCGGGATGATCCCGGCGGGCCATCGCCCCGTCATCCATCTGACCATCACCGACGATTTCCCACTTGCTCAGGCGTTTGTGATCATTGAGGCGCTGCCGGTCTCACAAGCGCCATAGTGATGGTCCTTTGCACGCCTTATTGGCGTTGCTCCCTTGGCGCCAAAACCTTATAGAACCATCGAATAAACGAGGACGACATGAGCGTGGCTGACAAATCCGACAAGAAGTCAGGCGGACTTGGCGAAACCGTCAGCGTCATCGTCCAGGCTCTGCTTCTTGCCCTGGTCATCCGCACGCTTTTCTTCCAGCCGTTCTCCATCCCCTCGGGCTCGATGCGGCCGACCCTGCTCGAGGGCGACTACCTTTTCGTCACCAAATGGGCCTACGGCTACTCGCGCTATTCGCTGCCGTTCGGCCCGAACCTGTTTTCCGGCCGCATCTGGGGATCGGATCCCGAGCGCGGCGACGTGGTCGTGTTCAAGTTCCCGCCGAACCCCTCGCTCGACTACATCAAACGCGTTGTCGGCCTGCCCGGCGATCATATCCAGATGAAGCAGGGCCAGCTCTTCATCAACGGCGTCGGCGTGCCGCGCGAGAAGGTCGGCCAGATCGACGACCGCGACATCACCGAGGTCAACGGACCGGTAGATGTCTACAAGGAAACGCTGCCCAACGGCGTCAGCTACAACACGCTCGATCTTTCGCCGAACACCATTGGCGACGACACGCGCGAGTTCGTCGTGCCGGAAGGCCATTATTTCATGATGGGCGATAACCGCGACAATTCCAGCGACAGCCGCTTCAGCGTCGGCTACGTGCCGGCCGAGAATCTCGTCGGACGCGCCAACATGATATTCTTCTCTATCGGCGGCGGCTCCAGCCCGCTCGAAATATGGAATTGGCCGTCCTACATGCGCGCGTCGCGCCTGTTCCATTTCGTCAACTAAATGATGGCGCAGAAGCGGCTGACAGCGGACGAGCTTGCCGAAGCGCTTCGCGAAACCACCGGGCACGCCTTCCGCGATCCGCTGCGCCTGCAACGGGCACTGACGCATGCGAGCGCCCGCGGCGCTCACGCCGGCGTCGATTATGAACGCTTCGAGTTTCTGGGCGACCGGGTGCTCGGCCTCGTCGTCGCCGATATGCTGCTGGCCGCGTTCCCGGAAGCGCTGGAGGGCGAGCTGTCGTTGCGCCTGAACGCGCTGGTCAATGCCGAGATGCTGTCGCGGATCGCCGAGGAGATCGGCCTACCGGAATTGATCCGTGCCGGCTCCGACGTGCGCAATCTGGCCGAACGCAAGCGCACCAACCTGCGCGCCGATGCGCTGGAATCGCTGATTGCGGTGCTTTACCTCGACGGCGGTTTGGAAGCAGCCCAATCCTTTATCCACCGCTATTGGCAGCCGCGCTCGCAAGCCATGGGGGTGGCGCGGCGCGATCCCAAGACGGAATTGCAGGAATGGGCGCATCAGGCGGCCGGCGCCGTTCCCGACTATCTGGTCGAAGCAAGGGAAGGCCCCGATCACGACCCGCTGTTCACGGTCAGCGTCAAGGTCGGCGCGTTCGAGCCTGCGGTCGGCAGCGGTCGCTCCAAGCGCGAAGCGGAGCAGGCCGCCGCGGCCGCGCTTCTGCTCCGCGAAGGCGTATGGACCGGCGAAGGAGCCCACTCATGAGTATGTCCGAGACGCCTGCGACGCGTTCGGGTTTTGTCGCCCTGATAGGCGCGCCGAACGCCGGCAAGTCGACGCTTGTCAACCAGCTTGTCGGCACCAAGGTCTCCATCGTCACCCACAAGGTGCAGACGACGCGCGCGCTGGTGCGGGGCATAGCCACCCATGGCGCGGCGCAGATCGTGCTGGTCGATACGCCGGGCATTTTCAAGCCGAAGCGGCGGCTGGATACGGCAATGGTCACCACCGCCTGGGGCGGAGCCAAGGACGCCGATGTGCTGCTGGTGTTGATCGATGCCGAACGCGGCATCAAGGGCGATGCCGATGCCATCCTCGACCGGCTGGTCGATGTGCGCCAGCCCAAGGTCCTCGTCCTCAACAAGGTCGACCGCGTGAAGCCGGAAACGCTGCTGACTTTGACCAAGGCGGCGAACGAACGGGTGCAGTTCGACCGCACCTTCATGGTCTCCGCATTGACCGGTTCCGGCTGCGGGGATCTGCTGGACTATCTGGCGGCAACCTTGCCGGCGGGTCCCTGGTACTACCCCGAGGATCAGATTTCCGATCTGCCCATGCGCCAGCTCGCCGCCGAGATCACGCGCGAGAAACTGTACCTGCGGCTGCATCAGGAACTGCCTTACTCATCCCATGTCGAAACCGAGAAATGGGAAGAGAAGAAGGACGGCTCGGTCCGCATCGAACAGGTCATCTATGTCGAGCGCGACAGCCAGAAGAAGATCGTGCTCGGCCACAAGGGCGAGACGATCCGCGCCATCGGCGAATCCTCGCGCAAGGAAATCGGCGAAATCCTCGAGCAGAAGGTGCATCTCTTCCTGTTCGTGAAGGTGCGCGAGAATTGGGGCGACGACCCCGAGCGATACCGCGAGATGGGCCTGGAATTCCCGCACTGACCGCCCGTTCTGCCGTTGCGCAGGCTCGAGCGGGTCCGCCAGCGCCATGCTTTTCCCGAACTCCTTGATTTCGCCACCGAACACGTCAAAGCTTTGCCCATGGAATGGCGTGACGAGGGAATCATCCTGGGCACCCGCAAGCATGGCGAGACGAGCGCCATTCTGGAGGTGATGACGCGCGCCCATGGCCGCCATCTCGGCCTCGTGCGCGGCGGCCGCTCGCGCAAGCTCCAGCCGGTGCTTCAGCCCGGCAATCGCGTCGACCTTCTGTGGCGGGCGCGCCTCGACGAGCATCTCGGCGTGTTCCAGGCCGAAGCGCTGGAGATGAATGCGGCGCGTTTGATGGACAGCGCTGTCGCCGTTTACGGCTTGCAGGTGATGGCGGCGCATCTGCGCCTGCTGCCGGAGCGCGATGCCCATGCCGCGCTCTACGAAACGCTGATCGTGATGATCCCCCATCTCGACGACGGCGACGCCGCGGGAGAGCTCGTGGCCCGCTTCGAACTGCTCATTCTGGACGAACTTGGGTTCGGGCTCGATCTTTCGCAATGCGCGGCGACCGGCGCGCGCAACGATCTGGCCTATGTGTCGCCGAAGTCGGGCAGGGCGGTTTCGCGCGCCGCCGGTCTGCCCTGGCATGACAAGATGCTGGCCTTGCCGCCATTCCTGCAGCGGGGTTCAGGCCTGCGCGCCGATGCTGCCGGTATAGATGATGCTTTCAGGTTGACAGGATTTTTCTTTGTCCGCCATGTCTACGAACCGCGCGGCATCAATGAACCCGATGCGCGGACGGGCTTTCTGACAGCACTGCGCAAACATCATGCGGCGCGGCGGTTGCCGGCGGGAGAGACGGCCGCATGAGCGAAATCGCATTGCAATGAAGACTGGCCCGGTTTGAGGGAGCCGCCATGTTCGAAAGCCTGATCGGCCTGGCCGTCATCGTCGCGCTGCTCGTCATGGCCTTGCGCCAGCAAAAGCGGCTAAACCTTGTCGAGCGCGAGCTCGGCGCGCTTCGCAACATGGTGCTTGCCGGGATTGCGCCGAAAGCCGGTCTCGCGACCGACAACCAGTTGGCGCGGCAGGCAGGGACGTCTGTGCCGGCGAAAGGCCCGGAGGCCGGTACCCGCGATGCCGAGGAGGTCCAGCCGGTTGCCGCATCCGGGAACGAGAAAGCTGCGTCCGGGCCTTGGGCTGCCGCGGCATTCCGGTTGCAGGAAACAGCGTCGGATGAAACGCAGTCCGGCGAAGCGGCGCCGGCGCAGGCGCTCCAGCCTGTGGCGAAGCCCGACATAGAAACGGCTCTCGGCACCCGCTGGGCGGTTTGGGTGGGCGGCATCGCGCTGGCGCTCGGCGGCCTGTTCCTCGTCCGTTACACGATCGAGTCCGGCATTTTCGGACCCGGCGTGCGGCTCACGCTGGCGGGCCTGTTCGGCCTCGTGCTCGCCGCCGCCGGCGAATTCATCCGCCGTACCGGCTTCAAGGTTCCCGTCCAGGGCGTCGCAGGCGCCTACATTCCGGCGATCCTGACAGCCGCCGGGGCCTTCGTCCTGTTCGGGACGGTTTACGCCGCGCATGGCGTCTATGGCTTCATCGGCCCGACGGCGGCTTTCGCACTCATGGGCCTCATCGGTATCGCCACGCTGGCAACCGCGCTGGTGCATGGGCAGGCGCTCGCGGGCATCGGTCTGCTCGGCTCGCTGGCGACCCCGGCGCTGGTGTCGTCCCAGTCGCCCAATGCCTGGGCGCTGTTCGGCTATATCGCCATCGTGCTCGCCGCGGCAGGCGCCGTCGCGCGCATCCGGTCGTGGAATTTCCTCATGGCGGGCGCGTTCGTCGGCAGCGGCCTGTGGACGCTCGTCTACCTGCTGCAAGCCCCGCTGCCGGATATGACGGTCATCCTGTTCATATCCGCCGTAACGTTGGTCGTGCTGGCGTTCGTCTGGCTCGGCCGCCGCGAAGCCGGAGCCGCAGTCAGCTTCGACATTCCGTCGTTCGCCGTCGCGATCTTCGTTGCGTTGTCGGCGCTGGCCCTGTTTGTCTATCCGCCTTTCGCCGCCGCGGGCGGCGTTCTGTCGGGCGCTGTGCTGATCGTCGCGATGCTGGCCGTGGCGTTCTACCGGCTACTGGCGATGCCGCTCCTTCATGCCGCCGGCGCGACGGCGGCGCTGGCGTTCCTGCACGTCTTGCCGGTCGTTTCCGTGTCGCTGGGGCTGTCCGGCGGCTATGTCGAAATGGGCGGCGTGGCGACCACGAGCTCGGATTCAACGATGCAATATGCCGGGCTGGTCCTCGGGCTGGTCTTTGTCGCCGCCGGTTTCTGGACAGCCCGCCGCGACATATCGCGGCCGCTATCCGCCGCCTGCTGGGCCGGTTGGGGCGCAGCCGTTCCGCTGATCGTGCTGACGACACTCTGGATCGCCTTTGGCAATATCGATCGGGACATCCTTCACGCTGTCATTGCCCTGCTGCTGGTGGCGGTTTTCGTGGCAGGAGCCGAATGGATCGGCAGCGCCGAACAGCCGCCATTGGCCGGCGGGCTGGCTGTTTCCGCCGCCTTGACGGGAGCCGGCCTGGCCGCTTTGCTGTTCGTCCACATGGCATTCGGGTCCGGCCTGACGACGGTCCTGGCCGGCCTGCTCGCAATCGTCCCCGCGCTGGCGACGCGCTGGCGTTCCTATCCGGTGCTCGGCTGGCTGTCGGCCGGTGCCGTCATCGCGACGATCTGCCGGGTGGCCTTTGATCCCACCATCGTCGGCGCCGAATTCCTGTCGACCACGCCGGTGTTCAACTGGCTGCTCGCCGGCTATGGCGTTCCTGCGCTGGCCTTCGGTTTCTCGGCCTGGCAGCTTGCCCGGACCACCAACGGCAGGCCGCGACTGGCCATGGAAGCGGGCGCTGCGCTGTTTGCCCTGCTGACCGTCGCGATGCTGGTGCGCCACGCCATGCATGGCGGCGTTATCGACCAGGGCGCGCTGACGCTGGCCGAACAGGCGATCTATACGCTGATCGCGCTTGGCGCAGGCGGCATCCTCATCGCCATAGACATGCGTTCGCCGAGTTCCGTGCTGCGTTACGGTTCGCTGGCGGCTGGCGTGATCTCGGTGCTGGGCATCGTGCTGCAGCATTTCCTCCGGCTGAATCCGCTGTTTACCGACGAATCGACCGGGGCGATCCCGGTCTTTAACCTGCTGTTCCTCGGCTATTTGCTGCCGGCCGTCGCGGCCGGTGGGCTCGCTTTCTATGCACGCGGCAAGCGGCCGAAATGGTATTCGGCGATGCTGGCGCTGGTGGCATCGCTGCTGGCCTTCGCCTATGCCACGCTTTCCGTGCGCCGTGTCTTCAAGGGCGAATTCATCGGCCTGTGGAGTGGCATGGAGCCGCTGGAAACCTACTCTTATTCGGCGCTCTGGCTGGTGCTGGGGGTGGCGCTGCTGACGCTTGGCGTGTGGCTGGGTTCGCAGGTCCTACGCATCGCCTCCGCCGCGCTGATCTCGATCGCGGTGCTCAAGGTCTTCCTGTTCGACATGTCGGAACTGGAAGGCGTGCTGCGGGCGCTGTCCTTCATCGGCCTCGGCGTTGTGCTGATCGGCATCGGCCTGTTCTACCAGCGGTTGCTGACGCGCAGCGCTGGCGAAAGCCGTCAGCTAAGTTAGAAAGCGCGCCCTGCCGGGAATAAAACAGCCGCGCGCGTCGTTCATCTTGCGGCTGGGGTCGACTCCACGATCTGCTTGCGCGGGTTCGGCAGGACGGGTTCAATCGACGCTTGGCAGGCACGGCATCGAACCGGCGGTCAATGGAAGCGAAGAAGGCAGCGATCCTCAACGAAATACCGCGTTTGCGGCGCTACGCGCGCTCGCTGCTGCGCGACCGCGACGCTGCCGACGATCTCGTGCAGAACTGTCTCGAGCGCGCCCTAGTGCGCCTGGATAACTGGCAGACGGGAGAGACGCCGAGGAAGTGGCTGTTTACGATCATGCATCATCTGTTCATCGACGGGATGCGCCGCACGAGCCGGCGCGGCGAAGCTGCGATGCTTCCGCTCGAAGCGGGAGAGGTTTCCAGCGTAGCGGCCGAACAGACCGACAATGTGGCTTCGCGCGAGATCGTCGACGCACTGCAGGCGATCAGCCCGGACCGCCGGGCAGCCTTGGTTGCGGTCGCCATAGAAGGGTTTTCCTATGCCGAGGCCGCGACCATTCTCGGCGTTCCGGCCGGCACATTGATGTCGCGCATTGCTCGTGGTCGCGAGGAACTTCGCTCGCTTCTGGAGGGTAGCGCGCGCCGCAGGGCGATAAGGATCGTCGAGAAATGACCGGACGCGATTTTTCCGAGCGTGATATTCACATGGCTCTCGATGGCGAACTGCCAGCCGAGGAACGTGCTGCCTATGAGGCATGGCTCGAACTCCATCCGGAGATGAAGGCGCGCAGCCAGCGTTACGCGGCGGACCGCGATGCGATGCAGCGGGCAGTCGCCGGCGTGCTGGAGGAGCCGGTGCCGGCGCGCCTCGCCAAAGCGGTTCTCGGTGAAACGCGGAAACGGGCCCCGGCGGATTCGCGCTGGTGGCTTGCCGCTGCGGCAGCCCTGTTGCTGACGCTCGGCGGCGCCGGCGGCTATCTGGCCGGCACGCGCAGTGTCGCCCTCGAAGGCCCTGCCGACCAACTGGCGGAAGAGGCGATCGCCGCGCATGTCATCTATGCCGCCGAGCAGCGGCATGCTGTCGAAGTGCCGGCAAGTGACAAGGATCATATGCAGAACTGGCTGTCGAAACGGGTCGGTCTCAAGCTGATCGCGCCGGACCTTGCGACGGAAGGCTTCCAGCTTGTTGGCGGCCGTTTGCTGCCGGCGGCGGGAAACAGTGCCGCCATGCTTCTCTATGAAGATGGAAAAGGCAATCGAATCTCCGTCTTTGTAACCGCCGAGACGGCCAGGAAAAGCAAAGGCAGCTACGCGCACTCCGACGATGGACCGCGCGCCGTTTACTGGCTCGATGAAGGCTACGGCTGCGCCATTGTCGGTTCGCTTCCAAGCGAACGCCTGAACGAAGTGGCAAGAAGCGCCTACAGGCAGTTGCTGGCCGGCATGACGACCTGAAAGCGACAGCCGCGGGCGCTCAGTTCGAGCAAAGCGATGGACATGTTCGGCCTGCTTGCGCAAGGGTCCTGTGGGGCATTGGGCCGGGCGTGAAATCCGTCACAATTCAGCCCAAATCGAAGCGCGCTTTTCGTCCCCGCCGATCCGGACGGGGCGAATCATCCGGATGGTCATCTGCCATCGCTCGACCGAGGTTTTCCAGCCCGCATGCCTGCCGAAATCCGCAAGGCCCGCGCGTCTGACGTCGATGACCTCGCGGCCATCGAAGCCGCAGCGTTTCAGGCAGACCGCATTTCACACCGATCGTTTCGCCGGCTTGTCGGTAAAGATACCGCAGCTGTGCTCGTCCTGTCGCAGGGTCAGGCGTTGGCCGGCTATTGCGCTGTGCTGTTTAGGGCGGACAGTTTCCGGGCGCGTCTCTATTCGATTGCCTCCGCGCCCGGCGTCCGGGGCGTTGGCCGGTTGTTGCTCGATGCTGCCGAGAAAGCGACGGCCGAACGCGGGCGCACATCGCTGCGGCTGGAAGTGCGGCGGGACAACGAGCGGGCCATCGCACTCTATGATAGGGCGGGTTACCGCCGAACAGGTGAGGTCGAAGGCTATTATGCCGATGGCATGACGGCGCTGCGTTTCGAAAAGCTGTTGCAGCCAGCCGGTCCGGCATCTTCCAGGCCCAACCCCGACCGGGCAAGGGCGCGCAAAGCATGACCTGGGTGATCCTGACAGGCAGACAGAACGATCTCGATCCGGTGGCGACGCCGCACAAGATCATCACCAGCCGCGACTATCTTGCGCATCCGGCCCTGTTCCGCGGCCAGCGGCCCAAGGTCATCAACCTGTCCAACAACTACGGTTACCAGAGCCGCGGCTACTATGCCTCGCTGCTGGCTTCCTCGCGCGGCCATAGGGTCATCCCCACGGTCGAGACGATGATCGACCTGTCGGAACGCAAGCTCTATGAGAACTCGTTGCCCGAACTGGAGCAGGCGCTGAACAAATGCCGCAAGGATCTTGGCGGCGCCTTCCCGGCAAAGGTGCACATCTTTTTCGGCATCGGCCCGTCCAAGGCCTGGGACCGCTTCGCGCGGCTTCTGTTCGACTGGTTTCGGGCGCCGGCCCTGGAAGTCACCATCAAGGACAGTGCCGAATGGGCCTCGATCCGCAAGATCGGTTTCCATCCGCTCGCCCGCATGAGCGAGGAGGAGGAAAGCCGCTTCCTTGCCTGCATGGACACCTATACCGGCCGCGAATGGCGCGATACCAAGACGCGTACGCCGGCGCGCTATACATTTGCGACACTGATCGATCCGCAGGAGGAGTTGCCACCCTCGGAAATCTCGTCGCTGCGCCATTGGGCTCGGATCGCCGAAAAGATGGGCGTCGAAGTCGAGCCGATCACCAAACGCGACCTGGCAAAGCTGGCCAATTACGACGCGTTGTTCATCCGCGAGACGACGTCGATTTCCAACCACACCTACCGCTTTGCCCGCCGCGCTCAGCAGGAGGGCATGCCGGTAATCGACGATCCGCTGTCGATGATCCGCTGCACCAACAAGGTCTATCTCAACGAGTTGATGACCTATAACAAGGTGCCGGTGCCGCCGACCGTGATGATCGCGGGGGCATCCGATCTGGAGACGGCCGCCCAGATGCTCGGCTTCCCGCTGGTCCTGAAAATTCCGGACAGCGCCTTTTCCCGTGGGGTCAAGAAGGCTTCGAATTTTGCCGAGCTGAAGGCGTTGGCGACCGAGTGGCTGGAGGATTCCGATCTTCTGATCGCCCAGAAATACATTCCCACCGACTATGATTGGCGCATCGGAGTGCTTGGCGGCCAGCCGCTGTTCGCCGTCCACTACCTCATGGCCAAGAAGCACTGGCAGATCGTCAACCACAAGGCCAACGGCAAGCCCGACCAGGGCGGCGTGAGAACCTTCACCCTGAAACAGGCGCCTGCCCATGTCGTCGAGACGGCGGTCAGGGCTGCGCGCTGCATTGGCGATGGACTTTACGGCGTCGATCTGAAGGAAACGGATGACGGCGTTTTCGTCATCGAGGTCAACGACAATCCGAACCTCGACCACGGGTGGGAGGATTCAGGCGAGAAGGACGAGGTCTGGATGCGGCTGACGCAATGGTTTCTCGACCGTCTGGAACGGCAGGGCCGATAGCGGCGGTCAAACCACGATGGGTGCCGCCGCTCCGTCCATGCTCACCGATACACCGGTAATGTAGCTCGCCTTGCCGGAGGCCAGGAACAGGACGGCGTCCGCGATCTCCTGGGGCGTTGCAGCCCGGCCCATGGGAATGCGGGAAAGGCCGCGCTGCCGCGCCTCGTCTTCGGATATGCCGTTCAAGGCGGCTTCGGCCCGAAACCCCTCGACGACACGGCCGGTCTCGGTCAGCCCCGGATTGACGGCGACGACGCGGACGCCGCGCCCTGCATAGGCCGTCGCCAGCCCCGCCGTGACCAGCATCAATCCCGCATTGGCCGCGCCACCGGCGATATGGGTCGGGGAAGCGATCTTGCCGCCATTGCCGACGACGTTGACGATGACGCCGCGGCCGCGCGCCGCCATGCGCTTCACTACCGGGTCGATGACGTTCACATAGGAGAAGAACTTGGCGTCGAATGCCTTGCGGTAGGTCGCCGGCGACAGCTGGTCCGGCGGCGTGCGCTGCGCGGCGCCGGCGCTGTTGACCAGCACATCGATCGGTCCAAGGTCATTTTCGATCGTCTCGACGGCGCGCCCCGCCTGGAGGTCATCGGACAGGTCCGCCGCCAATCCGTATGAGCCCGGCAACTGGGCACGAGCCTGCTCGACATTCTCCTTCGAGCGCGAAACGATCGCGATCCGCGCGCCCTCGCGCGCAAACGCCTGCGCGCACGCGAAGCCGATGCCCTTGCTGCCGCCGGTCACGAAGACGATCTTTCCGCCGAGGCCAAGGTCCACCGCTATTCTCCTTTTTGCCGCATCGCGTCGAGTTCCGCGAAGCGAGCCAGAAACGCTTTCTGCGCCCAAGTCACAGAGCGTGGTGTCAGGTCCAGCCGGTCGGCGGAAAAGCCCCGTGGACGCCCGAAGAATTCCGTTGCCTCGGCTACGGCAAAGCCGGCAAGCTCGGTCGCCTCGAAATAGGCGGCGATCTGGTCGGCGCGCTTGATGTCCTTGATCAGCCCGGCGCCGGATTCGGGCGGCAGCGAAAAACGCAGATGGATGGCGCGCTGCAGCCGCAACTCGCAATCCTTGTAGCCGCCGCCGACAACCGACTTGAACGGCGAGATCATGTCGCCGATCACATATTCCGGCGCGTCGTGGAGCAGGGCGGCGAGGCGCTGGGAAGACGGCGCGCGCGGCGCGATCCGGCCGAATATCGTCTCGACCAGAAGCGAATGCTGGGCGACGGAAAACGCGTGATCGCCACGGGTCTGGCCGTTCCAGCGCGCCACGCGGGCAAGGCCGTGAGCGATGTCGGAAATTTCGATGTCGAAAGGCGAGGGGTCGAGCAGGTCGAGCCGGCGTCCCGAAAGCATGCGCTGCCATGCACGTGCCGGTGCGCCGGCGCGGTCAGCCGCCATCAGGCCTCCTCCGCGGCGTCGTCGGGGAAGCTGAATTTTGCCCAGGCGGGAATGTCGAGGCGGACGGGCACGTCCCCTGCAAGGATCGGCAGGCCTCCGTCGAAAGCCGTTTTCACCCGGTCGATGCGGGCAATGGCGAGGCCGGCGTTGCCGGCAGTCGAACCAAGCGTGCCGACCGTGCGGCCGTCAACCGTCAGTTCGGTTCCCGGGGAGGGCAATGGCGCGTCGGCGGACGCGATCAGCACGCGTCGGCGGGCCGTGCCGCGATGCTGCATCCGCGATACCACTTCCTGGCCGATATAGCATCCTTTCCGGAAGCCCACGCCGTCATTCTGGTCGAGAAGCACGTCATGCGGAAAGGCATCGCCAAGCTGATAATCCGTCCCGCTCTCGGCGACGCCATGCGCGATACGGAAAGCATGCCAGGCGGCAGGGTCTCCTTCACCGCTCCGCTCGCTGTAGACCCGGGCCGCGTTACCCTCCGGAAACCGCCGGTCAGTTATCTCCGGTCTCTTTGAATCAAATTCTGAAGCGGTTGAATCGGATTGCCACCGCACCGAGACAAGCCGCTGATCCTGCCTTGAAATATCCACCTTGGCCCGCAGCCGGTAGAGCATCAGCCGGCGGATAAAATCGTCGGCGGTGCCGGTGCGGCATTCCAGCAGAAAGGCATTTTCGCCCGCCCGCGAAACGAGGAAGTCGAACAGGATTTTTCCTTGCGGCGTCAGCAGTGCCCCGGGTTTCGCCTCGCCTTCGCCAAGCTGGTCGAGGTCCACGGTAAGGATGTTCTGGAGAAAGTGCTCGGCCTCGGTCCCCGAAACGGAAATCAACGTGCGGTCTTCGAGCAAGGCGGATGGCATGTTGCGGGCGGCCTGAATCTTCAACTGTGAGGCTTACGTAAGCCCCCTGCGCTTCTCCCGCAAGCAGCGAAAGATTAGACCCGGTTCTACTCAGTCGCCAGCCACGAAGAACTTCCACCGGCCTTCCGGCGTGATGCCTACGCGGTAGAAGATGTAAGCGCCGAACTGCTTCATGTCCTCATAGTCGCCCGCGGTGACGATCTTGAACAATTCCACCCGTTGCCGGGCATCGAGCTTGTCCAGAGGTAAGGCGAAGAAATACGGCCAGACGTACAGTTCCTGATCCGTCCCGGCGTCGACGTGGGCGTAGCCGGCGTTCATCACTTCTTCCATGATGGCGAGGATTTCCTGCCCTTCGGTATCTCCAGAGAGGCCTTTCAGGAACTCGATCGGGTCGCCCTCGATGTCGGTGAGGGAAAGCTGGGTTATCGAATCGCCGCTGCCGATCAGCGGACGCAGCTTTTCAATGTCGCCGCTCTTGCATGCCTCGACGATGAGGTCGTGCATGCGCCGCACCGGCTCCGGCAGCTTCGACAGGTCGTATACCACTTCCGGCAGCGGTGCATCGGGATCGACATGCGGGCTCGCGCTGCTGCCGCCTGGCGGTGGGGTCGCCGGTTCGACCTGTTCCGGTTCGTCCTGATCCGGCGCGGTCGGCTTGTCGTCGGCGGGCGGGGAAGGCTGGATCGGATCCGGCAGGGGCACGTCGGTATCCGCTCCGCCGCCCTCGCCTGCGTCGGGCTGCTGCTCCGCCGGTTTGATCTCGCTCAGGGCATAGGCGGGCCGGGAATGCAGGACCAGAACAGGTGTAAGACCTGCCGAAATGGCCGCAAGCCAAAGGCTTAGAGCCGATATGTGCTGCCGGACGCCGGTTTTTCCTCGTATGAACACCCGCTTCTCCATGCCGGACGCCGCGCCCGAAATATACCAGGACGGAAAATGTCTTGCCGGACGCTGAATCAGTGCCGCACTTGGTCGGGATCGAAAGCGCCGGAGATTACTTTTTCACGCATCCTGTCCAGCAGGGCAAGAGCCGCGGTTTCGCCATTGGCGCGCAGCATTTCCGCAAAAGCCGTTTCCAGTGCCGCTTCTGCGATGATTTCCGGTTCGATACCTGCGGAAAGCCCCTCGGCCCAGGCTTCGTTGTGGCTTTCGACAGCCGTCAGGCGCTTTTCTTCCCTGACCAACGCGTCGATATCGCTGACGCTATGTTCCATACGCGGCTACCACCCTTTCAAGCGTCGATCCTTCAAATGCGGATCAAACTCGACCTGTCCCTTTAATGTCCCGTTAAGACTCTAGCACAGGGTTTTGTTCATGTACGCCCGCCTTTGCCAGAAAAGTTAACGGCCTGTTAATTGCCGTAGCGCGAAGCGATGTCACGTGAAAGGGCCTCGCCTTCCTTGACGTAGCGGCCGATTGCCTCGGTGGCGGAGGGAGTGCACTGGCGGTAGGCGGTTCCGAACGAGCGGTAGCCGCGGTTGAAGGAGGCGATGAAACGGGCACGGCGTTCCGGATCGGGGTTTTCGGATTCGAGCAGCTTCTCCATTTCGGCCCGCCAGTTTCCGCCGGTTTCGCCGCACAGGCTTCTCAGGAAGTGCAGGGAGCCCAGTATCTCCGCCAGCCGCATCAGCCCGGGCTCGAAGGGCGCTTCTACCGCACGGACGGGCGACAGGGCGATGCCGGCGGCGAGGCAGGTCGAGAGCAAGAGCGAGGCGCTACGCATAAGCCTTTGTGACGAAACAATTTGTCGGCCGCAAGACCGGCGTCCGGTCAGGCAGCCATGTATTCAACCCTTGCGCAGCAATTCGCTCGCAATGGTAAAGACGGAATCCGCCAAAGGCAGCTTCGCCATATCGCCCAGCGTGTAAAAGGTCGCGCTTTCCGCGTCGTCGTCGGCAATCGCCTCGCCATCGACGTATCGGGCACCGAATACCGTGAGGCGATAGTCGACCGGATGGCCTTCGCTCGACCCCTCGATGAAAATGGTTTCGACCGGCCGGAAATCGACGGCCTGCAGTCCGGTTTCTTCCATCAGCTCCCGTTGCGCGGCCTGCTCAAGCGTCTCTCCCGCCTCCACCTTTCCGCCTGGAAAGGCATAGAGCCCCTGCGACGGCGGCAGCGCGCGCTTGACCAGCAAGATCGTGTCGCCGCACACCACGGCGACCGACACCGCCAGTAATTCTCTTCTCTCGGACATAAGGCTGCCTTCAATGTGCCTTCTGTGGATCGACGGGTTTCCCCAAGCTTTAAAGGTTGCGGCCCTCCGCTGCCACCGCCACTTTCAGAACCGGATTATCGAAAGACAGGCATCCCATGTGCGGACGTTTCGCCCTGACCGCCAGGACCGATCAGACGGCAGCCTTTCTCGGCCTAGCCGAACTGGAGGATTTCCCGCCGCGCTACAACATCGCGCCGACGCAACCGGTGCTAGCCGTTTTGTCGTCAGGCCCGCGCGAGCCTTTTTCAAATCGTCCCGACCGGATCGCCCTGCTGGTGCGGTGGGGTCTCATCCCCACATGGGTGAAGGACACACGCGATTTTCCGCTGCTGTTCAACGCCCGCTCGGAGGGCATCGCGGAAAAGGCTTCGTTCCGCGCCGCTATACGCCATCGCCGTGCGCTCATTCCGGCCACTGGCTTTTACGAATGGCGCAAGCAGTCCAACGGAGGCAAAGGGCAGCCTTATTGGGTGCGGCCGAAGCGTGGCGGGCTGATTGCCTTTGCCGCCGTCCTCGAGACATATGCGGAGCCGGGAGGCTCGGAAATGGACACCGGCGCCATCGTCACCACGAGCGCCAACGCAGACATCGCCCATATCCATGAGCGCATGCCGGTCGTCATCCAGCCGCAGGATTTCGCTCGCTGGCTCGACTGCCGCGGCCGGGAACCGCGCGATGTGGCCGATATCATGAAGCCGGTGCAGCCGGGCTTTTTCGAGGCTTTGCCGGTTTCGGACCTCGTCAACAAGGTGGCGAACACCGGTCCTGAAATCCAGGAGCTGGCGGAAATCTTGCCCGCCAGCGAGCCCGAAAGGAAAAAGCGTCGCACGAATGGCGACGCCGACGACACGCAGATGACATTGTTTTAGGCGCAGTCCAGCGTCTACAAATCAAACGCCGGGCGCGGGAGCCGGCCTCAGGCCGCGCGCGGTGCGATGAACTTCTGGACCGGCTTTTTCTTCTTGGCCGTGTGAAGCAGAGCGGCGGCGATGGCTGCCGGGCCGATCGCCCTATATTTGCTATCCAGAGCCGCGGGTTGGGCGGCGTCGGTCTTGACCTTATTGCGGGCCATCTTCGTCTTCCCCAAGACATTCCGTTTCGAAGCGCTTCATTGTCTCGCCGATTCCGACCAAATCGTGACGGTGTCCGCAGGAAGCCGGCGAACGTTCATCACTGTGCCGACATGTTTAATAGAATCTTACGGACCGGGTCGCCGGTCCCATGCAGCAAGCTTTTGCCGAAAGTTGCGTCTTGACGGCAACACTGGCCAAGGCGATAAAGCCGCCCATGAGAACGTCTTTCGCCATTTGCGCCATTTGGATTATTGACTAGCGCTCGCGCTGGTCCGGACGTTTTCGCCTCATCTCTTTCAGCAGGACAAACGCCCCGGCCAGCAGGCTGGAGCCGTTCGCGTTTCGGCGCGGATGCGCTCCGACAGTAGGAACGGACCGGGAAGGCACGCATGTCTGAAAGCACGAATGGGTTGCGTCTCTACAACACGCTGACACGGGCGAAGGAGGCCTTTTCTCCGATCGATCCGAACAACGTGCGCATGTATGTATGCGGCCCCACGGTTTATGACTTCGCCCATATAGGCAATGCGCGCCCGGTCATCGTTTTCGATGTCCTGTTCAGGCTGCTGCGGCATCTCTATGGCGAGGATCATGTCACCTATGTCCGCAACATCACCGACGTGGACGACAAGATCAATGCACGCGCCCTGCGCGATTTCGGCGCCGAGATTTCCGCCGGTCAGTTATCGCTGAACGAGGCGATCCGCCGCGTGACGGAAAAGACGGCGCACCAATTCCGCAGCGACGTCGCCGCCCTCGGCTGCCTGCCGCCGACCGTGGAGCCGCGCGCCACCGAGTTCGTCCAGCCGCGCGCCGACGGCAAGGCCGACATGATCGGCATGATTCAAACTCTCATCGAACGTGGCCATGCCTATGAAACCGCTGGTGAAGTCCTGTTCGACACCGGTTCGATGCCGGAATACGGCCAGCTGTCGAAACGCCATCTGGACGAGCAGCAGGCCGGCGCTCGCATCGCCGTCGACGAGCACAAGAAGAACCCGCACGATTTCGTGCTGTGGAAGCTGTCGTCGCCGGAAGAGCCGGGCTGGGAGTCTCCCTGGGGCAGGGGCAGACCGGGTTGGCATATCGAATGCTCGGCCATGTCCGCCGCCTATCTCGGCGAGACCTTCGATATCCATGGCGGCGGGCTCGACCTGATCTTCCCCCATCACGAAAACGAGATTGCCCAGTCGCGCTGCGCGCACGGCTCTGCGGTGATGGCCAATGTGTGGATGCACAATGGTTTCCTGCAGGTGGAAGGACAGAAAATGTCCAAGAGCCTCGGCAATTTCTACTCCATCCACGAACTGCTCGAGACGGAGAATTTCGGCGGCCGCAAATGGCCGGGCGAAGTCCTGCGGCTCGCCATGCTGATGACCCACTATCGCGAGCCCATCGACTTCAGCGTCCGCAAGCTGGAAGAGGCCGACAACACGCTGCGGAAATGGAAACGCGCCGCCGATATGGCTCCTCCTGCGCCGGCGGCCAGCCTGCCGCAGGCAGTCGTCGATGCGCTCTCCGACGATTTTTCCACCCATGCGGCATTTCTCGTGCTGACGCAGCTGGCTGCCGACGCCACCGAAACCAGCGAGGCGGCGGCATCCTTGAAGAAAGCGCTCGAATTCCTCGGTTTCGACGTTTCGTCAGCGCAGGTGAACGAAAACGAGGTCGGCCGCATCATAGCCCGCCGGCTGGAACTGATCGCCGCCAAGAACTGGGGCGAAGCCGACAGGATTCGCGACGAGTTGCTGGGGCAGGGCATTCAGTTGAAGGACGGAAAGGACCCTGCCACTGGCGAGCGAATCACGACCTGGGAAGTGAAACGGTGACGTGATTCAAACGGATGGAGCTGTACCGATGATTGACCATACAGGCATACCGGTCGCCGATTTCGACAAGGCGAAGGCCTTTTACGACCGCGCCATGGCGCCGCTCGGGGCCTCGCTGCTTTACATGGTTCCGCCGGAACATACAGGCGGCATGAAAGTCGGCGGCTATGGCCGCGAGCGGCCGGTGTTCTGGCTGCGCGAGACAGGCAAGGCAGAGCAGGGCGGGCGGCATTACGCGTTCACCGCCAACAGCCGGGCCGATGTCGATGCCTTTCATGCCGCGGCGTTGGCAGCAGGCGGCAAGGATAATGGCCAGCCTGGTATCCGCGCGCACTACCATCCCGACTACTACGGAGCGTTCGTCTTCGATCCGGATGGCAACAACATCGAAGCCGTGTGTCACAGACCGGAATAGAGCGGACGGAAAGCGCAATGAGCCTTGACAACAAGCCGGTCTATACGGGCGGATGCCAGTGCGGCGCGGTGCGCTTCCGCGTCGAGGGCACGCTCGGTGAAGGCTCCGTGTGCCATTGCCGCATGTGCCAGAAGGCGTCCGGCAATTTCTATATGCCGCTTGTTTCGGTGCGTGGCGCCAGGCTTGAATGGACGCGGGGCGAACGCCGTCGCTTCCGATCTTCCAGCCACGTCGACCGCGGATTTTGCGGCGATTGCGGCACGCCGCTGACCTACGAGGCGCCGGACGGCCTAGCGCTGACCATCGCCAGTTTCGACCGACCGCAGGAGATCGCGCCCGTCATCCAGTGGGGTGTCGAGGCGAAGCTGCCTTATGTCGACGGCATCCCGTCGCTGCCGGCTGAAGAAACCATGGCGGATATCGAAACCGCGCCATTCCTGGCCGACCTCGTTTCCTACCAGCATCCCGACTACGACACGGACGAGTGGCCGCCGGCAAACCGTTCGCACAAGGCCAGATCGAAATGACAGACCAGTTGCGCACCCTTTATCCGGAGATCGAACCGTTCGACAGCGGCATGCTGGATGTCGGGGACGGGCACAACGTCTATTGGGAACGCTGCGGCACCAAGGGCGCCAAGCCGGCGGTGTTCCTGCATGGAGGTCCGGGCGGGACGATCTCGCCCAGGCATCGGCGGCTGTTCGATCCGAAACTCTACGACGTCATCCTGTTCGACCAGCGCGGCTGCGGGAAATCCACGCCCAATGCCTCGCTCGACGCCAACACCACCTGGCATCTCGTGGCCGACATCGAACGGCTGCGGGAACTGGCCGGCTTCGACAAATGGCTGGTCTTCGGCGGCTCATGGGGATCGACGCTGGCTCTCGCCTATTCGCAAGCCCATCCGGGGCGTGTCAGCGAACTGGTGGTGCGCGGCATCTACACGCTCACCCGCGCCGAGCTGGAATGGTATTATCAGTTCGGCGTGTCCGAGATGTTCCCGGACAAATGGGAGCGTTTCGTCGCGCCCATCCCGGAGGCCGAGCGCGGCGACATGATGGCTGCCTACCGCAAGCGCCTTGTCGGAGATGATCGTAAGGCGCAGATAGAAGCTGCGCGCGCCTGGAGCCGCTGGGAAGGCGAGACGATCACGCTTCTGCCGGACCCGGACACAAGCGATGCTTTTGAAGCCGATGACTATGCGCTCGCCTTCGCCCGCATCGAAAACCACTATTTCGTTCACGCCGGCTGGCTGGAGGAAGGCCAGTTGCTGCGCGATGCCGGAAAGCTCAAGGATATTCCCGGCGCCATCGTTCATGGCCGCTACGACATGCCGTGTCCGGCCAAATATGCCTGGGCGTTGCACAAGGCCTGGCCGAAGGCGGAATTCCATCTTATCGAAGGCGCCGGACACGCTTATTCGGAACCGGGGATACTCGACCGGCTGATCCGCGCGACGGACAAGTTTGCAGGCAAATCATGACGGTCCGGGAACGCCTCTATCTTTTCGACACGACGCTGCGCGACGGCCAGCAGACGCCGGGCATCGATTTCTCCGTCGAGGACAAGATCGCCATTGCAAGGATGCTCGACGAATTCGGCGTCGACTATGTCGAGGGCGGCTACCCCGGCGCGAACCCGACAGATACGGCTTTTTTTTCCGAAAAGCGCACGCAGCATTCCAAGTTCGTCGCCTTCGGCATGACCAAGCGGGTTGGCGTCTCGGCTTCCAACGATCCCGGCCTCGCGGCGCTCTTGCAATCGAAGTCGGATGCTATCTGCTATGTTGCGAAGAGCTGGGACTATCATGTCCGCGTCGCGCTCGGCTGCAGCAACGAGGAAAACCTCGACGCCATCCGCGCTTCGGTCGAGGCCGCGCGCGCCGCTTCCAAGGAGCCGATGGTCGATTGCGAGCACTTCTTCGACGGGTTCAAGGCCAACCCGGACTATGCGCTGGCCTGCGCGAAGACTGCTTATGAGGCCGGCGCCCGCTGGGTTGTCCTGTGCGACACCAATGGCGGCACGCAGCCTTCGGAGGTCCGCGAAATCGTCGGCAAGGTCATCGCTGGCGGAATCCCGGGCGATCGTCTCGGTATCCATGCTCATGACGACACGGGGCAGGCGGCCGCGAACTCGCTGGCTGCCGTCGAGGCCGGGGTGCGGCAGATACAGGGTACTTTGAACGGCATCGGCGAACGCTGCGGCAATGCCAATCTGATCACGCTCGTTCCGACTCTGATGCTCAAACCTGCATTTGCCCACAGGTTTGAGACCGGTATTTCATCGGAACAGCTTGCCGGCATCTCGCGCCTGTCGCGCGCCTTCGACGAACTGCTCAATCGCGCGCCGGAAATCCAGGCGCCCTATGTCGGCGCTTCGGCTTTCGCGACCAAAGCCGGCATCCATGCTTCGGCACTGGCCAAGGACCCGGCTACCTATGAGCATGTGCCGCCGGAATCGGTCGGCAACCGCCGCCGCGTCATGGTGTCGGATCAGGGAGGCCGCGCCAACTTCCTGGCCGAATTGAAACGGCGAGGCATCGATGTGCCGAAGGACGACCGCCGGCTGGATTCGCTGGTTGCGGCCGTGAAGGAGCGCGAGGCGGAGGGTTATGCCTATGAGGGCGCCGACGCTTCTTTCGAGCTTCTGGCGCGCAAGATGCTGTCGGGCCTGCCGGAATTCTTCCGTGTCACCTCCTTCCGCTGCATGGTCGAGCGCCGCTTCGACGCCAACGGTCAGCTGAAGACCGTTTCCGAGGCCGTGGTGAAGGTCCTGATCGACGGTGAGGAGAGGATGTCGGTGGCCGAGGGCCACGGCCCGGTCAATGCGCTCGACATCGCTCTGCGCAAGGACCTCGGCAAATACCAGGACGAGATTGCCGACATGCAGCTCGCCGATTTCAAGGTGCGCATTCTGAATGGCGGCAGCGAGGCGATCACGCGCGTTCTCATCGAATCGCATGACGACACCGGCGCGCGCTGGTGGACGGTGGGCGTATCCGACAATATCATCGACGCGTCGTTCCAGGCTTTGATGGATTCCATCGTCTATAAGCTGATGAAGAACCGCGAAATGGCCGGGTTGGTGGCGGCGGAGTAGCTGGCTCAGCCGCGGCTCCTTCTTGGGCCATCGGCGAAAACTCCATTGAACCATGCGCAATTTCAATGGCGCTTGGCTTACGAACGGCTCATACCGCTGCGATGCCCGCCGAAACTGCCCCGGAAAATGACAAAGCCGCCCGGCGCGGCTTCCTGTTTGCGCTGTCGGCCTATTTCTTCTGGGGCTTCCTGCCATTCTACATGAAGGCGGTGGCGCACATCCCGTCGCTGGAAGTGGTCGCACATCGTGTGGTCTGGTCGTTGCCGGTCGCCGGCGTCGTGCTTCTGTGGCTCGGCCGCACCGGCGACATCAAGGTGGCGCTGCGCACGCCCCGCACACTTGCCATGGTCGCGCTGACGGCCGCCATGATCACGGCCAACTGGTGCGTTTATGTGTGGGCCATCGCCGCCGACCGTGCGCTCGAAACCGCGCTCGGCTACTACATCAATCCGCTGTTCAGCGTTTTTCTCGGCGCGGTTCTGCTCGGTGAACGCCCGACGCGGGCTCAGTTCGTAGCCATCGCGCTGGCGACGTTGGCCGTCGCGGTTCTGACCTGGGAGAATGGCGGGCTGCCCTGGGTTGCGGTGGCGCTGACCCTGACCTGGGGCTTCTATGCCCTGCTCAAGAAGACGGTTCCGGTCGGGCCGTCGCAGGGCTTCTTCCTCGAAGTGCTGATCCTCGCCGTTCCGGCGCTCGGATACATCGTCTGGCTGGAAGTAACGGGCGCCGGCCATTTCGGCGACCAGCGCCTGTCCGACATCTGGCTCCTGATGAGCTCCGGCCTGGTCACTGCGATACCGCTCATCCTCTATGCCAATGGCGCCAAGCTGCTCAAGCTCTCCACCATCGCCATCATGCAGTACATGGCGCCGACGATGATCTTCCTCGTCGCGGTGTTCGTCTTCCATGAGCCATTCTCGACGGAGAAGGCCATCGCCTTCGCGCTGATCTGGGCGGCGCTGGTGATCTATTCGTGGTCGATGCTGTCGGGCAGTCGGCGCGCGGAAGTTACAGTTTCTCAATGACCGAGGCTTCGCCCTCGGTCGGCGCGTCGGCGGCTGCGCCTGCCGTCAGGATGGCCGCCACGATCGCCTCCGGATTGTCGACGACCAGCGGCTTGACCCGGTCGGCGGTATGGATGAACCCTTCCGCGGCCATGTGATCCATTAGCGCAATCATCGGATCCCAGAACCCTCTGACATTGCCGAACACCACCGGCTTGCGGTGATGGCCCAGTTGCGCCCAGGTCAGGATTTCGATGACCTCCTCGACAGTGCCGATGCCGCCCGGCAGCGCCACAAAGGCGTCGGATTCTTCGAACATCCTGTGCTTGCGCTCGTGCATGTTCTTGGTAACGACGAGCTCATCAAGGCGATCGAGGGCAGGGCCGCTGGCTTCGCGGTTGATCAGGAAGCCGGGAATGATGCCCATGACCTTGCCGCCGGCCCGCAGCGCCCCGTCGGCGACTGCGCCCATGATGCCTTTGGTGCCGGCGCCATAGACCAGGCGAAGACCGTTGCGGGCAAGCGAGCGGCCCAATGTGTGGGCGGCTTCGATATAGACGTCGTCGTGGCCGGGAGACGAGCCGCAGTAAACGCAGACGGATCGAATCGTGTTCATGGACATGATTGGTGATGGGGCAGGGAACGGCGGTCAAGCCTGAAAGGGCTTTTTCTTGTCGCTTTCGGCAAAACAAGCTAGACCCGCATCGGGGCAAGGGGAATGATAAAAATGGCAATCAATCCGGTCAAGACATTGTTGTTTGCCGGCGGTGGCGTGATCGCCGTCGCCGGGGTGGCTTATGTTTCAGGCGCGCTCGATCCGCTGCTGAGGCCGGTGCCGCCGGCGCAGGTCGCCGCGCTTCCGGCTCCAGGTTCCAATGAAGCGACGGTGCCGCGCACGCAACAGCCGGCCGTACAACCCCCTGCAGCGGATGCAGGTACTCCTTCAACTCCACCGGCGGCAGCCGGTTCGTCGCCTGCGGCTACCGCCGATGCCGCGCCGAGCTTCGATGTGGTGCGCGCGGAAGGCAACGGTTCGCTCGTCATCGCCGGCAAGGCCGCATCCAACGCCAGGGTGGATATCCTCAACGGCTCGACCGTTATCGGCTCGGCCACTGCCGGACCGGACGGCGACTTCGCCGCCGTCCTCGACGACCCGCTCAAGCCTGGCGACTACCAGCTGACGTTGCGTTCGACCACGCCTGAAAACGTCACGGCGAACTCTTCGCAGACCGCGGTCGTTTCCATCCCCGACAAGGCTGACGGCCATGTTCTGGCCATGGTCGAGGAGGCCGGAAAGCCGTCCGAACTGCTGACGGTGCCGGAGCCGGCCAAGGAGCAGCAGGCCAAGCCCGTGCAGCCCGCCGATGTGGCAGCAACCGCACCAACCGCTCCGACGGCTGAGGCCGCTGCGCCGGGCGCTGTTTCTGCGAAGCCGGCCGAAACGCCCAGGATCGCCGTCGAGGCAGTGGAAATCGATGGCGGTAAGGTGTTCGTTGCCGGCACGGCGGAGCCGGGCAGCAAGGTCCGCGCCTACGCCAGCGATATATTGCTCGGCGATGCGCTGACCTCGCCGGACGGACATTTCCTCGTGGAGGCGACGCGGGATCTGCCAGTCGGCAATTATACCGTCCGCGTCGATGCGCTGGATGGCAGCGGCAAGGTTGTCGCTCGTGCGGCGGTTCCGTTCGAGCGCGAACCGGGCGAATCCATCGCCGCTGTTGCGCCGTCGCAGCCATCAGTCGGCGGCCAACAGAAAACCGCCGAAGCGGCTCCTGTCCAGCCCGAATCTGCGCAGGCGAATGCGCCCGGAGCCAAGCCGGCGCAGCAGGCTGGCGAGGTGGCCGCCTCGGATCAGCCTGCTGGTGCGCCGGCGAGTCAGCCAGCCGGTGAAAAACCGGCCGACGTCGCGTCCGCCACGCCATCGCGGCCCGCCGAAACGACCGCGCCCAAGCTTCAGCATGCCGACGGGGCTGTCATTATCCGCCGTGGCGACAACCTTTGGCGCATTTCGCGGCGCATCTACGGCCATGGCGTTCGCTACTCCACCATCTATCTCGCCAATCAGGAACAGATCAGCGATCCCGACCGCATCTGGCCCGGCCAGATTTTCAAGGTGCCTGAAAAGTCGAGCGAGGGCGAGGCGGCGAACATGGAGGCTATGGGCGAGCAGGCGACAACCCGCTAGGAAACGCCCCGCAATCTTGCCGGGTTCGCTTGCAAAGCGGCCGTTCATCGTTTATCGCCGATGAACGATGAACATGGCTCTCCTCGACAAGGCTCCGCCCTCTTATCATGCCGACCAGTCTATGGCGGCGAAACTGGCCGCGCTCGCACATCCGGCGCGGCTGGAAATCCTCAAACGGCTTTCCGCCAGCAATTCATGCTGCTGCCGCGATGTGGTCGCGCATCTCGATCTTGCGCAGTCGACGGTCTCGCAGCATCTGAAGATGCTGGTCGCGGCGGGGCTCGTGCGCTACGCCGCGGATGGCCAGCGATCCCGCTACTCGGTGGATCATGAGGCGCTGGAAGCTGTTTCCCGCGCCGTTGCCGATCTCGCGGCTTCCTGCCGCTCCTGCTGCTGACAATTCGCAAGGCATTTCAAATTGGCTGACAAGACCGTTTCCGCCGAATCCGGCTCGACCCTGCAAACACTGCGCAACCTCTGGCCCTATATGTGGCCGGCGGACCGCGCGGACCTGCGCGCCCGCGTCCTCTGGGCCACCGTACTGCTGGTCGTCGCCAAGCTGACGCTTGTCGTTGCACCCTATTTCTTCAAATGGTCGACGGATGCTTTGGCGGGCGACGCCAAATACACGCCGCCCCTCCCGGCCATCCTGCTGGCGCCGGTCATGCTGGTAGTAGCCTACAATGTCGTGCGCCTTGTGCAGCTCGGTTTCAACCAGCTTCGCGACGCGCTCTTTGCCCGCGTCGGGCAGTATGCCGTGCGCCAGCTCGCTCATCGCACCTTCGTGCATATGCACCAGCTTTCGCTGCGCTTTCACTTAGAGCGCCGCACCGGCGGCTTGTCGCGCATCATCGAGCGCGGCACCAAGGGCATCGAGACCATCGTCCGCTTCACTGTGCTCAATACATTGCCGACGGTGCTCGAATTCGCGCTGACCGCCGGCATCTTCGCCTTCAGCTATGGCTGGAAATATGTGGCTGTGGTCGCCATCACCGTGTGGCTGTACATCTGGTTCACCATCCGCGCCAGCGACTGGCGCATCACCATCCGCCGCGACATGAACGACAGCGACACCGACGCCAACACCAAGGCGATCGATTCGCTGCTCAACTTCGAAACGGTGAAATATTTCGGCAACGAGGCGATGGAGGCCGAGCGTTTCGACCGCTCCATGGCCCGCTATGAGACTGCCGCCACCCGCATCTGGACCTCGCTTGGCTGGCTGAATTTCGGCCAGGGCGTCATTTTTGGTCTCGGCACCACCATCGTCATGGTCATGTCGGCGCTGGAAGTGCAGGCCGGCACGCAGACTGTCGGCGATTTCGTCTTCGTCAATGCGCTGATGGTGCAGCTTTCGGTGCCGTTGAATTTCATTGGCTTCGTATACCGTGAAATCCGCCAGGGCCTGACCGATATCGAGCAGATGTTCGACCTGCTGGATGTCCGGCAGGAAGTTCTGGATAAGCCGGACGCCGGACCGCTCGCCGTCGCCTCGGGCAAGGTAGAATTCCGCGACGTCCATTTCGCCTACGATCCGAACCGGCAGATACTGAAAGGCATTTCCTTCGAGGTTCCGGCCGGCAAGACGGTCGCTATCGTCGGCCCTTCCGGCGCCGGCAAGTCCACGATCTCGCGTCTGTTGTTCCGCTTCTACGACATCCAGGGCGGCGAGGTGCTGATAGACGGGCAGGATATCCGCGATGTGACGCAGGAAAGCCTGCGCGCGGCCATCGGCATGGTGCCGCAGGATACCGTGCTGTTCAACGACACCATCGCCTACAATATCCGCTATGGACGCACCGGCGCCACTGAAGACGAGGTGCGGAAGGCGGCCGAGCTGGCTCAGATCGGCGCCTTTATCGAGCATCTACCGGACGGCTACAGGACGATGGTCGGCGAACGCGGACTGAAGCTGTCGGGCGGCGAGAAGCAGCGCGTGGCGATCGCCCGCACCATCCTGAAGGCGCCGCCGATCCTGATCCTCGACGAGGCGACCTCGGCGCTCGACAGCCATACCGAGCAGGAAATCCAGGCCGCGCTCGATCTGGTCAGCAAGGGCCGCACAACCATCGTCATCGCCCACCGGCTGTCGACGGTGATTTCCGCCGACGAGATCATCGTTTTGAAGGATGGCCAGATCGTCGAACGCGGCACGCATGCCGCGCTGCTGCGCAAGAAGGGGCTATATTCGTCCATGTGGGACCGCCAGCGCGAAGCGACGGAGGCGGAAGAGCGGCTGCGTCTCGCGCAGGAGTCCGACGAGCTTGGTGTGGTGGTTCGCCGACGCACCGCGGAAGTGGCGGATTGAGCCAAGCCGGCTCTTGGAGAAAAACTGCTTGACCTCAACGTATATTGAGGTTGCATCGATTACTCCGTAGCGGTGCGACTGGCCGCGCCTCAGACGGAGATTGTGGAATGGACAGGTCAAACAAGAACGACGCAACGCCGGTCTATAGGTTGGATCGCTTTCGCGTGCCCGCAGCCGCGCGCGGTGAATTTTTGGCGCGCGTCAGGGAAACGCATATTGCGTTGCGCCGGCAGCCAGGCTTCGTTCGGGATTTGCTTTTGGAACAGCCACTTGAGGACGGTTCGTACGCAGTTGCAACACTTGTCGAATGGAGCAGCCAAACGAGCATGGAGCAGGCTAAGGCTGCCATTCAGGCCGCGCATGCCAGGGCCGGTTTCAGCCCGCGCGAGACGATTGCCAGGCTGGGCATCGAGGCCGAAATCGGTGTCTATGAAGATATTCCCGAACCCGAGGCAGTCTCGGCCTGACTCGTGTGGCGTCTGCAAGCCATTTTTCATGCGAAGTGCATATGTGTCAGTCCGGTCCAGCCGGCAGGGCCGCATTTTGCCTCTGGCTTTTGCCGTTACCGTTGCGGATAGTGATGCGCCGCAACTGCACGGGCAGCGCCGATGTTCTACGCCATACTCGCCTACCACGCCGAAGGCGTCGTTGAATCCTGGACGCCACAACAGGATGCGGCGCTTATGACCGACCTACTTGCCATTCATGACCGCCTGGTCGCCGACGGCACAATGGGGCCGGCGGCGCGGCTGGCCGGGACACCGAACGCCCGCACCTTGCGCGGTCCGGGCGAGGGGTTAGTCATCGACGGTCCTTTCGCGGAGACGAAGGAACAGTTGCTGGGGCTCTATGTCGTGGATTGTCGCGATGACGACGGTGCGGTCGAAATTGCCCGGAAACTGCGCACCGCCAATCCCACCGCCGTTTACGAGATACGTCCGATCGATCTCTATATTCCGGGCGCCGGGCTTAAGCCCTGAGAAGCAGGTCCTCCGGACGAGCGCTTTGTTGCGTTGCGACTGGCCCGAGTTTCCGATAGAGAGGCGCGAGCCGAAACGGAGCTGCAAATCAGCCCAATGAACCTCGTCGATACGGTCAAAAACACATTCGTTCCGATCCACCGGGAGGGATATCCTTTCATCGCCGCCTTCGCCGCGGTCACCCTCATCCTCGGTTATTTTTCCTCGACGCTGTTCTGGATTGGCCTGATCCTGACGGCCTGGTGCGTTTACTTCTTCCGCGATCCGGAGCGCGTGACCCCGGTCGACGACCGGCTTGTCGTAAGCCCGGCGGACGGCGTTGTCTCGGCTGTTGGACCGGCCGTTCCGCCGCGCGAACTCGGGCTGGGCGCCGCCGAGATGACCCGCATCTCGGTGTTCATGAATGTGTTTTCCTGCCATGTGAACCGCGCCCCGGTGCGGGGCCGCGTCAGCCGTATCGAGCACCGCCCCGGCAAGTTCCTGAATGCGGAGCTGGACAAGGCGAGCGCCGAGAACGAACGCAACGGCGTCGTCATCGATAGCCCCAACGGAACCGTCGCGGCTGTGCAGATCGCCGGTCTGGTCGCTCGCCGCATCGTCTGCTGGGCCGAGACGGGCGGTGCGCTGGCGATTGGCGAGCGCTTCGGCCTGATCCGCTTCGGTTCGCGCGTCGACGTCTATCTGCCGGCCGGCGCGGTGCCGCGCGTCGCCATCGGCCAGACGGCGGTCGCTGGAGAAACGGTGATCGCGGAATTCGGCGGCATCGAAACGGCGCCGCTGGTGCGCGTGTCCTAGTGCCTTTCTTGTTTCGGTGTAACCATGAAGGGCTCTAAGCCGATGGCAGGCGCTCCGTTCAAGAAGTTCGAGCCGCATGGCCACGGGGGTCCGCGCATCCGCGAAATCCCGCTGCGGATGATGTTCCCGAACCTGATCACGGTGCTGGCGATCTGCGCCGGCCTGTCCGGCATCCGCTTCGGCTTCGAGGGCCGTTTCGAAACCGCCGTGGTGATGGTGCTGCTGGCGGCATTCTTGGATGGCATAGACGGCCGCCTCGCCAGATTGCTCAAGGCGACCTCCAAGTTCGGCGCGCAGATGGATTCGCTTGCCGACATCGTCAATTTCGGCGTCGCGCCGGCGTTGGTGCTTTATGCCTATCTACTCGACCGCGCCGGTTCTCCGGGCTGGATCGCCGCGCTTCTGTTCGCCATCGCCTGCGGCATGCGGCTCGCCCGCTTCAACGTCCTAGACGAACAGGCGGACAGGCCTGCGTGGCAAGTGGATTATTTCGTCGGCGTGCCGGCCCCGGCCGGCGCGGTGCTGGTCATGCTGCCGCTCTATCTGGCCTTCCTCGGCGTCGAGCCGTCCCGCCCGCTGGCGTTCATCGCCGTCGCGTTCACCATTCTGGTCGCGTTCCTGCTGGTCAGCCGCCTGCCGGTCTATTCGGGCAAGAGCCTCAAGATTCCGGGCGACCGCGTCCTGCTCGTCATCTTGGCGGTGGTGCTCTATTTCCTGCTTCTGGTCAGCTATCCCTGGCACACGCTGACGGCTTCCGTAGCGGCCTATCTGATGTTTCTGCCTTTCAGCGTCTGGGCCTATACCAGGCGCGCCAAGAAGGAAGGCGAGGCGGACTTGCCGCCGGATGTGGACGGCACCCCATAGCCGGTCTGCCGGCGCTGACAAACCCGCACGAAATCAGGCGGCGGCGCTCAGCCCCAGATGCTCCAGCGCCAGTTTGCGGGTGGACACATAGTCGGTCTTGCCCGAGCCGAGCAGCGGGATCTGCTTCACCTTGACGATGTCGTTCGGCACCATCAGCTCCGCCGCCCCATGCGTCTTGCCGAACTGGCGCAACTGTTCGGGGTTCGCGTCATCGGCCGTTGTGACCAGAACGATGCGCTCGCCCCGCCGCTTGTCAGGAACCGCGACGGCGGCATGATGCTGCTCCGGCCACAGCGACTGCACCAGCATCTCCACGGCTCCGAGCGACACCATCTCGCCGGCGATCTTGGCGAAGCGCTTGGCGCGGCCGCGAATGGCGATGAAGCCGTCCCTGTCGATGGCGACGATGTCTCCCGTGTCGTGCCATTTGTCGGCCAACGGCTGCAATTCGCCCGGCCGGTCGGCGGTCATGTAGCCGATCATCATGTTCGGACCGGAAAGCCAAAGCTGCCCGGCGCCCTCGATGCCCTCGACCGGCTCCAGCCTGGTGCGGATGCCGGGCAGGGGACGTCCCACCGTCCCGTCCCTGTTATGGATGGCCGTGTTGACGGAAACCACGGGCGCGGCCTCGGTCAGCCCGTACCCCTCGATGATCTCTGCCTGGAAGCGGTCCCGCCAGACCCGCCGCGTTTCAGGCTTTACAGCCTCGGCGCCTGCCACGACGAAGCGCAGGCTGGAAAAGTCATCGTCCTTGGCGGTGCGCGCGTAGTTGGCGAGGAATGTGTCGGTGCCGAACATGATGGTCGGCCGGATTTTCCGCGCGATCTCGGGGATGATCTTGTAGTGCAACGGCGAGGGATAGAGGAACAGCTTTACGCCGCTGACCAGCGGCAGGATGGTGCCGCCGGTCAGGCCGAAAGAATGGAACATCGGCAGCACGTTCAGCAATGTGTCGGCAGGCGATATGGTGATGCGCGCCTCCGCCTGCATGGCGTTGGCGACAAGATTTCGGTGCGACAGCACCACGGCCTTCGGTGTGCCTTCGGAGCCGGATGTGAACAGGATGACCGCCGGCTTCGCGGCGTCCTGCCGGGCTAGAGGCCAACGCCACAGCGCCGCAGCAGCCAACTTTTCGACCATTGTCACCGAGGGACGCAAATCCTCCAGCCACAGGAATTTCGCGCCGCCTGCCTCCACCGCCTGCACGATGTCGGCAAGATCGGCCTTTTCGATAAAGGCCCGCGATGACACGACCGTTCGGATGGCCGCCGTTCGTATCGCCGACATTACGCTGCCCGGTCCGGCCGTATAGTTGATCATGGCGGCGACACGGCCGGCAGAACTCAGGCCAAGCAGCGAAACCACCGCGCCATTCGCGTTCGGCAGAAGCACGCCGACGGCCTCTTCTGGCGCCGTGATCTTCTCGAACCGCCTGCCGAAGATGCGGGCGCCGATGAAGAGCTTGCGGTAGGTCAGCGAGCCGGTCACCACATCCTCGACGATCGGATGCGAGGCGCCAACCCGGTCGGCCGCTGCCAGAACGGCCTCGAAGAGGCTCAGCTTCGGGCTGGTCGCCGCAAGGCGGGCTTCGGCCATCCGGTCGAACAGCGCGTTGCTGCGGGTGCCTGCCTGTTCCCCACCGAGGGCGACCAGTTCGGGTATCGTCATCGGCTCCAGCACGCTGATCGCAAGATGTGGAAACCACCGGCTTGGCATCTTGCTTGTTGGAGCAAGCGCCTGGGGCAGGGTGTCCGCGCCGCCGATGAAGATCGGAACGACCCGCGCTTCCGCCTGCATCGCGATGCGGGCGACAGCGCGGTAAAGACGGAAGGACTTCACGTCCGGTTCCACCGCCTCCGGAATATAGACGGCAAGCCGGCCCCTGCCCCTCAGGACGCGAACCAGCCGGCGGCTGACGAAGACATGTTCGGCATTGAAGGCGATGGTCCGCGCTAGTTCGCGCCAGGGCTCCAGCATCATGGAGCGCGCGGAGCGCTCGTCGAGAATATGCAGCGTATCCTCAGGCAGCAACGAGAGCATCAGCGCCGGATCGAGCCGGGAACGATGGGTGATGGCGTAAATGACCGGCGCATCGGCGGCGCGCGCCACTTTCATTCGGTCGTCGGAAACCCGGTAAGCGAGCTTGAAAGGCACGTACAGCATCGCCTGCGCAAGATTGAGGCCGAGGCGGAATTTTTCGAACAGCCCGATGGCTATCCAGGCGCCGGCAAGACCTGCGAGCAATGCCAGTGTCAGGATCAATGCCGCTTCCTCCAGCTGCTTTCGGCTCCCGATGCCGGTCCGCAAGAACCTAGACGATGTGCGCTCAACGTCAATGTGGGTTGGAGAGGGGAGCCCCTCAATGTTGCGGACGGTAGGAAGCCGAATTTGGGAGACTCAAAGAAAAAGCCGACCTGACGGTCGGCTTGGAGGGGGACGGGCTGAGGGGTTTGGGGGGACTTGGGATAGCCCGTCGCTGCCATAATGCGCCTGCGCCGCGAAGGTTCCATGACAGCGCAAATTTTTCGATCGTTGTACCGTCAGTTAACCAGGATATCGCAGGTTGACGCTTACTGCGCCGGCTGCTCGGGCTGATCCTCCGCGCCGAGATCGTCAACATAGGGCGAGGCGCTGGGAACGCACTGCACCTGCCAGCCCGAGGGAGCCGGCTTCTTCTGGTATTCGGAGATCGCAGAATCGCACTGTTCGCGCGTGTCGAAGGTGCTGGGCAGCACCACCATGCCGCCTTGCGGGCTGGCGACGATGAGATACCAGATCAAGGTGACAGTCGATGACATGGAAATTCCTCGCAAGTGAAAGAGGGGAGAATCGACTGAAATTACCAAGCCTTTCAGCCACGCGGAAGCGGCGCAGTTCGTCAAGCTGCCCGGGCCGCGTTCACATTATCGCGTTTCGGTCAGGCCGGCTGCTGATAGGAAACCCAGCGATTGTGCTTGGCCTGAAAGATCATCCCGGTTTGCGCCAGCTCAGCGCTGGCCAGCGGCACAATGCGTTCGGCGATTTCGGACGGGTGAGGCAGCGTTTCCGGATTTTCCCCTGGCATCGCCTGCGCACGCATGGCGGTGCGCGTGGCGCCGGGATCGACCGCGTTGACGCGTAGCGGCAGGCTCTCGGTTTCATGCGCCCACGACCGCATCAAGGCTTCCACGGCCGCCTTCGAGGCTGCGTATGGCGCCCAGAAGGCGCGCGCGGAATGCGCGGCGCCGGACGAAATGACGATGGCGCGGCCGGCGTCGGACAGGCGAAGCAGAGGATCGACCGAGCGGATCAGCCGCCAGGTCGACGTGACGTTCACGGTCATGACTTTCTCGAACACCTTGGCCTCGACATGACCGATGGGCGAGATGGTGCCGAGCACGCCGGCATTGGCCACCAGAATGTCGAGCTTGCCCCAGCGTTCGTGGATTGCTCCGCCCAGTCGGTCGACACCGCTCATGTCGGAAAGGTCGAGCGGCACCAGCGTGGCGTCGCCCTTGCCGGTCCTGGCGCGTTCGGCCTTGATCTCGTCGTCCAACTCCTCGAGGCCGCCGACGGTACGGGCCACCGCCACCACATGCGCGCCAGCCGCCGCCATCTGTTTGGCGACAAAATAGCCTATGCCGCGTGACGCACCGGTCACGACGGCGATGCGGCCGGTAAGGTCGGGAGCAGCGGTCATAGGATTCTCGTTCCGGGAAAAGCCGCTCCGGGTGCGCGCAGCCCGGAGCTTGATGGGACTCTGTTGTTACGATCCGCCGGCCGCCAGCAGCGAGAGTGTACGAACATTGTCGGCGCCGTCGAAGTCGGCAAGCCGGGTTGGATACTGGCCGGTGAAGCACGCATCGCAGAATTGCGGCTGCTGATCGTCGCGGCCTTCTTCGCCGACGGCGCGATAAAGCCCTTCGATCGACAGGAAGCCCAGCGAATCCACCCGGATGAACTCCGCCATCTCCTCGATCGACATGCGCGAGGCGAGCAGCTTCGATTTCTCCGGCGTGTCGACGCCATAGAAACATGAGGCCTGCGTCGGCGGCGAGGCGATGCGCATGTGCACCTCCCTAGCGCCCGCGTCGCGCACCATCTGCACGATCTTCTGGCTGGTGGTGCCGCGAACGATGCTGTCGTCCACCAGCACCACGCGTTTGCCTTCGATCATGCGTCGATTGGCGTTGTGCTTGAGCTTGACCCCCATGTGGCGGATAGAATCGCCGGGCTGGATGAAGGTGCGGCCGACATAGTGGTTGCGGATGATGCCGAGTTCGAACGGAATGCCGGCTTCCTGACTGAAGCCAATGGCCGCCGGCGTGCCGGAATCCGGCACCGGCACGACGATGTCGGCCTCGACGGGGCTTTCGCGGGCAAGTTCGGCGCCGATGCGCTTGCGCACATCGTAGACGTTGCGGCCTTCGACCGACGAATCCGGCCGTGCGAAATAGACATACTCGAAAATGCAGAACCGGGTTTTCTGCGGCTCGAACGGGAAGTGGCTTTCGATGCCCTTGGCGGTGATCACCACCATTTCGCCGGGCTTCACGTCGCGCACGAAGCGCGCGCCGATGATATCGAGCGCGCAGGTCTCGGATGCCAGGATCCAGGCGCCGTCGAGGTCGCCCAGCACCAGCGGGCGGATGCCGAGCGGATCGCGGCAGCCGATCATCTTCTTCGACGACAGCGCCACCAGCGAAAACGCACCTTCGACCTGTCGGACCGCGTCGACGAAACGCGCATTGAGGTCCCGCTCCTTGCTGGTCGCTACAAGATGCAGGAGGGTTTCGGTGTCGGATGTGGAGGAGAAGATCGCCCCCTGCTTCTGCAGGATACGCTGCACCGTCATGGCATTGGTCAGGTTGCCGTTATGGGCGACGGCGAAGCCGCCCTCCGCCAGCTCGGCGAAAAAGGGCTGGACGTTGCGCAGGCCAGCGCCACCGGTGGTGGCGTAACGCGTATGGCCGATGGCTCGGGTGCCTGGCAGCCGGTCCAGGACGGATTGCTTGGTGAAGGTGTCGCCGATCAACCCGACATGCCGTTCGACATGGAATTGTGTGCCGTCATAGGAGACGATGCCGGCGGCTTCCTGGCCGCGGTGCTGCAGCGCGTGCAGCCCCAACGTCACGATTGCGGCTGCGTCCTGGCGCCCGAAGATGCCGAACACACCGCACTCGTCATGGAAATGGTCGTCTGCTTCCGCGGAAAGCACGTCGCCTGCGTCTGCCATGGCCTGAAGCCTCTCGTCCGCTAAAATGGCCATATAAGGCGAGAGCTTGCCGAAAGCAACGCGTGTCCGGCGTCAGTTCACATCATCGTCAATTGTTTGCCGGCGGTGTCTCGGCCGGGGCGTTATCGGCAGGTGGCTGCTCGGCTGGCGGCGCGCTCTCCGAATCGGGTGTGGCTCCCGCATCGGGGGCGGTGTCTTCGTCCGCAGCCGGTGGCGTGGCTTCCGTTCCGGTGGCCGGCTGTTCCGGGTTGAGTCGGTTCAGGATCGCTTTTTCAGGATCTTCCGGCAGGATGCTTTCGAGCCAGGTGCCGACCGATTCGAGCAGCGGTCGCGACTTGGCGTTCGCCACCCAGCCCGGAGCGCGCTCGCCCGCCAGCCAGTTGAAGAACAACAGGCCGACGGCGACCACGAGGATGCCGCGCGCCGCGCCATAGAGGAAGCCCAGCGTCCGGTCCAGAGCGCCGACGCGGCTGTCGATGATCCAGTCCGCGATCTTCATGGTGATGACGGTGACGACGATCAGCGCGATGACGAAGACGATGGCCGCCGCCGCCGCCATGGCGAGCTTTTCGTTGTCGATATAGGGCTGCACATAAGGCAGGACCGGCTTGTAAAAGAAGAACGCCGCTACCGCCGCCGCCGCCCAGGACGCGATGGAGAGGACTTCGCGCGAGAAGCCGCGCACCATGGCCAGCATCGCGGAGACCAGGGTGAAGCCGACCAGAATTCCGTCAAGCAGCGTAATCGGCATGTCCCCACTCCGTGATGAGCCGCATCAATCTTCCTCGACGGCGCGGCTGCGGCGGGAGCCGGCAATGCGCGCCACGAGATCGGAGAGCTCGGTGGGTTGGAAAGCGCCGGCCCCGATACCCCCGGCATTTTCCTCGCCGCCTTTTGGATTGCCCAAAGGCAGAACCGCACTCCCGAAACCAAGTTTCTCGGCCTCCTTGAGACGCTGCTGCGCATGCGCAACCGGCCTCACGGCGCCCGACAGGCTGATTTCGCCGAAATAGACGCAATCGGCGGGAAGGGCAAGACCGGTGAGCGACGAAACCAGCGCAGCGGCCACCGCAAGGTCGGCGGCCGGCTCTGTAATTCGGTACCCCCCTGCGACGTTGAGATAGACGTCATGCTGGCCGAAGCGGACGCCGCAATGCGCTTCCAGAACGGCGAGGATCATCGCCAGGCGCGAACTGTCCCAGCCGACGACGGCGCGGCGCGGCGTGCCGAGCGAGGAGGGGGCGACAAGCGCCTGTATTTCCACCAATACCGGCCGCGTGCCTTCCATGCCGGCAAAGACCGCCGCCCCCGGCGCCTTGGCGTGGCGTTCGCCGAGGAACAGCTCGGACGGGTTGGCGACTTCGCGCAGTCCCTTGTCCGACATTTCGAACACGCCGATCTCGTCGGTCGGACCGAAGCGGTTCTTCACGGTCCGCAGGATACGGTAGTGATGGCCGCCTTCACCCTCGAAATAGAGCACGCCGTCGACCATGTGCTCGACAACGCGGGGCCCGGCGATCTGGCCTTCCTTGGTCACATGACCGACCAGCACGATCGCCGCCCCGGTGGATTTGGCATAGCGGATCATCGCTTGAGCGGCCGCGCGCACCTGCGTCACCGTGCCGGGGGCCGAATCGGCCATATCGGTCCACAGCGTCTGGATCGAATCCAGGATGACGAGGTCCGGCCGCCGGCCGTCGGCGATCGTAGCGAGAATATCCTCGACATTCGTTTCGGCAGCCAATTCGACTGGAGATGCGGCAGCCCCAAGTCTTTGCGCCCGCAGCCTGATTTGCGCCACGGCTTCCTCGCCCGACACATAGACAATGCGATGGCCCTGCCGTGCCAGCGCGGCGGCGGCCTGCGTCAGAAGCGTCGATTTGCCGATGCCGGGGTCGCCGCCGACCAGCAGCGCCGAGCCGCGCACGAACCCGCCGCCGGTCGCCCGGTCGAGCTCGCCGATGCCGGACACGATGCGCGGCGCGTCCTCGATGTCGCCGGAAAGCGTGGTGAGTGCCACGGCGCGGCCCTTGCGGGCGTTGCGCATCGAGGCAGGGCCGGAGCCGATGCCGCCGGCCGTGCCTTCCTCGACCAGCGTGTTCCACTCGCCGCAGGCGTCGCACTTGCCGGCCCAGCGCTGGTGCACGGCGCCGCAATTCTGGCAGATGAACTGGACGCGGGATTTAGCCAAGATTTCCCTCCCCCTCGAGGGGAGGGTGGCTCGCGAAGCGAGCCGGGTGGAGTCGCCGCCGCAATCCGCGACGCTCTTCTTTTTCGAAAGACAAGAGCCTGCCGGTGGAGGTTACCCCACCCGGCAGGCCTGCAGCCTGCCACCCTCCGCTCAAGGGGGAGGGAAACGCGCCGCCCCTCACTCGAACCTCTCCGGCAGATGGCTGTCCTCCGCCAGATCGAAAAACCGCGTGAACTCGCCCTGGAAGCCGAGGCTGACTGTGCCCGTCGGTCCGTGACGCTGCTTGGCGACGATCACCTCGGCCTTGCCGCGCACCTCGTTCATCTCGGTTTCCCACTTGATGTATTCCTCGGTGCCCGGCTTCGGCTCCTTGTTCTTGAGGTAGTATTCCTCGCGGAACACGAACAGCACCACGTCGGCGTCCTGCTCGATGGAGCCCGATTCGCGCAGGTCCGAAAGCTGCGGGCGCTTGTCGTCGCGGCTTTCCACCTGGCGCGACAACTGCGACAGCGCGATGATCGGCACGCTGAGCTCCTTGGCCAGCGCCTTCAGCCCGGTGGTGATCTCCGTGATCTCCTGCACGCGGTTCTGGCTCGACGCTTTCGAGGAACCGGTCATCAGCTGGATATAGTCGATGACGATGACGTCGAGGCCGCGCTGCCGCTTCAGCCGCCGCGCCCGCGCTGCCAGCTGCGCGATCGAGATGCCGCCGGTCTGGTCGATGAACAACGGCAGCTTCTGCATGGTCTGCGAGCAGGCGACCAGCTTTTCGAAATCCATTTCCGAGATTTCGCCGCGGCGGATTTTCGAGGACGGGATTTCCGTCTGTTCGGAGATGATGCGGGTGGCGAGCTGTTCCGACGACATTTCGAGCGAGAAGAAGCCGACCACGCCGCCATTGGCCGCCTTGAAGGAGCCGTCCGCCTGCTGCGCCGGCACATAGGCCTCGGCGATGTTGAAGGCGATGTTGGTGGCGAGCGAGGTCTTGCCCATGCCGGGACGCCCGGCGAGTACGATCAGGTCGGAAGGCTGCAGCCCGCCCATGCGCCGGTCCATGTCGCGCAGGCCGGTGGCGATGCCCGAAAGGTGCCCGTCGCGCATATAGGCGGCGTTGGCCATGTCGACGGCGGTCTTGACCGCGTCGGTGAAGCTTTCGAAGCCGCCGTCGTAGCGGCCGGTCTCGGCCAGTTCGAACAGCCGCCGCTCGGCATCCTCGATCTGCTCCGACGGCGACATGTCGACCGGCGCGTCATAAGCGATGTTGACCATGTCTTCGCCGACCGTGATCAGCGCCCGGCGTGTCGCGAGATCGTAGATGGCGCGGCCGTAGTCGGCGGCGTTGATGACGGTCACGGCCTCGGCGGCGAGGCGGGCGAGATATTGCGGCACCGTCATGTCGCCGACCTTGTCGTCAGCCGGCAGGAAGGTCTTGATCGTTACCGGGTTGGCCATCTTGCCCATCCGGATCAACTCGGCGGAAACCTCGAAGATTTTCCGGTGCAGCGGCTCGTAGAAGTGGGACGATTTCAGGAAGTCCGACACGCGGTAGAAGGCGTCGTTGTTGACCAGCATCGCGCCCAGCAGAGCCTGCTCGGCCTCGATATTGTTCGGGGCTTCGCGATAGAGCGGTGTTTCCGCCGTAGCGAATTTGCGTGCTGCTTCTGCCATCTTGTTCCCAGTCCTGAACCCGATCTGTCGGTAACAGAAGCGGTGTGCAGATACTTGCGGGATCGGACTCCGTGCCCGCGATCCCCAATGTCCACAGGCGCGAATCTCGAAACACGATTCTGATTGACTCGATGTGTTCCGCCTTTACCGATTCTTTTGGAACATTACAAGAACATATGCTGCTATTTTGAGGGTGTCAGCGAGTCGCCCCAGTCTGCCCTCCGCGCTGCCTTGAAGCGCTCGCCGTCCCGCTTGGTGAAAAGTTGCTCGGCGGCGGTTCCGTCCGGCTCGCAGAGTTTCAGGGCAACTTTGCCCGAGCCGGCTTTCGGCGGCGCCAGCACGCGCGGATTGCGCTGTGTCGAAGGCAGACGGGATGCCGCGATATAGATGAATTTCTCGTCCTCCCACGGCACCTCGCCATCCTTGGCCAGCCGGTGCAGCCGGGAACGTGCGACCCGCCGCGAGAAATGACACCAGTCCGGTTCGGTCAGCGGGCAGGGGCTTTCATGCGGGCAGGGCGCCGCCACATGCGCGCCGGCCGCGATCAGGCGCGTCCGCGCATCGAGAATGCGGAGCCAGCCGGCAGGCGTGCCGGGCTCGACGATCAGCAATGCCCCGGTCGTCAGGCGCCACAGGCCGTCGATCAGCTTCGGCAGCGACGCCGGCGCGACCTCGTCCAGCATATAGGCGGCGGTCACGAGGTCGGCGGCCTGCAAGCCTTCGAGGTCGAGTGTCGCATCACCTGCCCGCCAGTCTGTCTCGATGCCGGTTGCGTCTGCGAGTTGCTTGCCGACCCTGCGCGCGGGATCGCTGGCCTCCAGCATGGTGGCGTGTTGAAGTCCTGGCCAGCAATCCTTTGTGGCCCAAAGCACTGTACCAGGACCGGCGCCGATATCGAGCAGGCTGACGGGCGAAAAATCCGGCAGTGAGGCTGCGGTTTCTTCGATGCTTGCCCTGACAGCGGCATAGGTGGCGGGCATACGCGTGGCGAGATACGCCTTCACGGCCATGTCGCCGCCCATGTGCAGCCGCCCGTCGCGGATCTCGGCCCGGTAGCGCTCCGAAAGCGTTTTGCCGGCGGACTTCAGCGCTGCAAGCGGCACGTCCGCAAGCAGTGTATCGATCTGTGATCTCAGGCCGGCGGGCAGTTCCATGCGCTAGGCGCCACGCGGAGCGAAGAGGATGATAGATGCGCCGGCGATGCAGGCCAGCGCGCCGGCGATATCCCAGCGGTCTGGCCGGATGCCTTCCGCAAGCCAGAGCCAGCCGAGCGAAGCGGCGATGTAGATGCCGCCATAGGCAGCGTAGGCGCGTCCGGCGGCATCGGCAGGCGTCAGCGCCAGCAACCATGCGAACAGGATGAGCGCAAGCAGGCCGGGCGCAAGCCATAGCGGCGATTTGTCCAGCCGCCACCATGCCCAGAACGAAAAGCAGCCAGCGATTTCGGCTAGGGCCGCCGCGACATAGAGAAGATAAGTCATGAAGCGCCCCGCCGGATCATGAAGCTGTTTTGATCCGGCCGGAACATTCTGGCAAGGCCTGTTGGCCTGCAGCGGAGCGCCTGAACCCCGTGCTGGAACGGAAAAGACCTAGTCCTTGCCGGACACCTTCCTGCGGCGCGCCGATTTGGCGACAGGCTTGGCAATCGCCTTTTCCCGGGCCCTTGCAACTGGCTCTTTCCTGCTGTGGCCCATCTCGTGCATTTCCAAGGCCTTCTCGCACTTGCCGATATAGTCGCGCGTCATCGGCAGCACGTCGTTCTGGCGCGTCAGCTGGAGCTGGAACACGACCAGGTCCTGCCAGCGGAACGAGGCTTCGGAGCCGGAGAGATAGAACTCCCACATGCGGCAGAAACGCTCGTCGTAGATCGCCTTGATCTTGTCGCGGTTGGCGAGGAACCGTTCCCGCCAGGCTTTCAGCGTGTCGGCGTAATGCAGGCGCAGCACTTCGACATCGGTCACCATCAACCCGGAACGCTCAACATGCGGCATGATTTCGGAGAGGGCCGGGATGTAGCCGCCGGGGAAAATATGCTTGCGGATGAAGGCGTTGGTTGTGGTGGGCGGACCGACGCGGCCGATCGTGTGCAGCAGCATCACCCCGTCAGGCTTCAGCAGCGTCGCGCATTTGTCGAAATAGGTGCGGTAGTGATTGACGCCGACATGCTCGAACATGCCGACCGAGACGATGCGGTCGAAACGTTCGGAAAGGTCGCGGTAGTCGCGCATCTCGAAATGCACATGGCGGTCGAGCCCCTCCGCATGCGCCCTGTCAGTCGAGACCTGGTGCTGCTCGGTCGATAGCGTCACGCCCAGCACATCGGCTTCGAAGGTGCGCGCGATATAAAGGCCGAGGCCGCCCCAGCCCGAGCCGATATCCAGCACCGTGTGGCCGGGCTTGATCTTCAGCTTTGCGGCGATGTGCCGTTTCTTGGCGAGCTGCGCCTCTTCCAGCGTCATGTCGGGACGCTCGAAATACGCGCAGGAATACTGCATGTCCTCGTCGAGGAAGAGTTTGTAGAGCTCTCCGGACAGATCGTAGTGGTGCGCCACGTTCTTGCGCGAACGGCGGGCATTGTTGAGCTGCTGGAACGGGCGGGCGGTGAGCCGCACCGAATTGACGAGCTTGCCCCAGGTCGAATCGGTCCAGGTCAGGCCGATGTTGCGGTAGACCAATTCGAGGAAGCTCAGCACGTCGCCTTCGACAAAGTCGAGTTCCTCGTCCATGAACATTTCCGGAATGGCGAGCGAAGGATGGACGGTGATGGCTCGTTCCGCATGGCGCGTGTGGATGACCATGTGGACACGCTTGCCGGTGCCGTCGCCGAAATTGCTGGTGCGGCCGTTGGGCCCGGTGATCGCGAAATTCCCGGTGTGAATGACCCGCTCGACAATGCGTTGCAGAAACAAATTCATGGCGATGCCCTCGAAAGCACGGAACGGCAGCTCTATTGCCTAATCTTGCTTAAAAGAGACCGGCTTGAAAAGTTCCCTGTGGCACAAAAAACCCGGGCGCGAGGCCCGGGTTCTTGGTCCAGTCGAAGGGTGGCGGTCGGCAGATTGGCAATAGGCAATCGGTGGTCCGACTGCCTATTGCCTGATGCCGATTGCCGTTATTGCCCGTCTTCCTCGCCGCCCTCGAACTCGGCGTTCGGGTCGAAGAAGTTTTCCGGGCGGGCGTTATCGTTGATGTCGTCGCCATAGATCGCCTCGGCGGTGGTGAGCGTCTCGCCCTGCGCCTGGCGTTCGGCTTCGTCGGCGGAGCGCGCGATGTTGAGCGTCACCGTCACCTCGACTTCCGGGTGCAACGCGATCGCCACATTGGTCAGGCCGATGGTCTTGATCGGATGGTTGAGCTCGACCTGGTTGCGGGCGACGCTGAAGCCTTCCGCGGTCAGGATGTCGGCGATATCGCGGGTCGACACCGAACCGTAGAGCTGGCCGGTTTCGCCGGCCGAGCGGACGACGATGAAGCTCTTGCCGTCGAGATTGTCGGCAACGCTCTGCGCTTCCGACTTGCGCTCGAGGTTGCGGGCCTCGAGCTGGGCGCGCTGTCCTTCGAACTTCTTCTTGTTGGCTTCGTTGGCGCGCAGCGCCTTGCCCTGCGGCAGCAGGAAGTTACGGGCGAATCCGTCCTTGACCTTGACGGTCTCGCCCATCTGGCCGAGGCGGGAAACGCGTTCGAGAAGAATGACTTCCATGGTTTTGTCCTTTCATAACCGCAAGCGGTTGAATCAGATTGTCAGGACAGGAAGCAAAGCGGCTTTCTCGCCGGGGTCGCTGTCCTGCCAGTGGCAGTTAGGGGCCGTTGCCGGCTCCAACTCGGTTTTGCGTCATATCCAGCCGCGCCGATCGCGGAAGGACAAGAAGCGGACGGCGAACCGCCCGCTTCGTTTGGTTTTAGCGAACCACGTAGGGCAGCAGTCCGAGGAAGCGCGCGCGCTTGATCGCCTGGGCGAGTTCACGCTGCTTCTTCTGGCTGACGGCGGTGATGCGCGAAGGAACGATCTTGCCGCGCTCGGAAATGTAGCGCTGCAGCAGGCGCACGTCCTTGTAGTCGATCCGCGGTGCGTTGGCGCCGGAGAACGGACAGGTCTTGCGGCGGCGATGGAACGGACGCCGGGTCGGGATCTGGTTGATGTCGACCATTATTCTTCTCCTTCACCATCGCGCGGACGGCGCGGGCCACGGTCGCCGCGGTCACCGCCACGGTCGCCGAACGAGCGCGGGCCGCGGTCACCCCGGTCGCGATCGCCGAAGCCGCCGCGGTCGGAGCGCTCTTCGCGCTTCTGCATCATGGCCGAAGCGCCTTCCTCATGCTGGTCGACCTTGATGGTCAGGAAGCGCAAGACGTCTTCCGACAAGCCCATCTGGCGCTCCATCTCGTTGAGCGCCGACGGCGGGCAGGTGAGGTCCATGAGCGTGTAGTAAGCCTTCCGGTTTTTCTTGACCCGGTAGGTGAGGGACTTCAGTCCCCAGTTCTCGACCCGGCCAACCGAGCCGCCGCCAGCGGAGATGACGCCCTTGAAACGTTCAACGAGCTCATCGACCTGCTGCTGCGACAGATCCTGCCGGGCAAGGAACACATGTTCGTAGAGAGCCATAGTTCTTTTGCCTTTCTTCGTTTCTCTCCCGGTTCCCGGCGGCTAAAGCCTCTGCAACTTCTCTGATCCGCTGATGCGGAGAAGAAAGGAGCACGACGAGACGGTCGAGAGCGGAGACACGGGAGGCGGAAGCCCTTTGGCTCCACGACGAAAGCGTTGTTTCCAGGGAAAACGACCTTCGGCCCTCCGTTCAGCCCCCAGCTGGGACCGGCAGATTGCGGCTGCGTATATAGGAATTCAGCCGGAATGCAAGCCCGGGCGGCTTTCTGGCGCTTTATGTCGGCTCTGGCTAAAGGCCCATTCTCCTGAACGCCAGCCGCCAGACCGCGATGAGAATGTACGCCCCGAAGAAAAACGCCAGCGACCAGCCGAAGCCGGAAGCGCCGAAAATGTCCATGCCGATGCCGATGGCCTGCGGCCCAAGCACCATGCCGACGCCGTAGCATAGGACGAAGGCCGCATTGGCAGATGCCAGTTCATGGCCGGAAAGCTGCGAGCCGAGATGCGCCAGCCCGACGGTGTAGAGCGCCGCCACCACGCCGCCCCATACGAAAAGCAGGCCCGCCATCAGGTGCCAGTTCTGCGCGAACATCGGCATGAAGATTGTGCCGAGCAGTCCGACGATGGCGCAGGCAAGCAGCAGATAGCGGCGGTCGCCGACGCGGTCGCTGATCATGCCGATGGGGATTTGCAGCAAAACGTTGCCGAGGCCGATCATGGTCAGGAGCAGCGCCGCGTCGGATTCGGAGTAACCGATGCGCCCGCCATAGACTGGAAACAGCGCGAAGCCGCCTGTCTCGACCGCGCCGAAGACCAGAACGGCTGCCGTTGCGGTGGGGACCAGCCAGATGTAGCGCAGGAAGCCGCTTGTTTCCTCGCCTTCGGGCCGGATCGGCGGGCTTTCCTTGCGTGCGGCGAAGACGGGTATGGCGGCAATCGCCACCAGGCCCACCGCGACGCCGAAGGGCAGGAAGCCCGCGCTGCCGATATGCGCGAAAAGCCATGGACCGGCTGCGAAGCCGAGCGACAGAACGGTGGCGTAGATGCCGAGCACGAGGCCGCGGCGATGCGGCGGCGCCGAGGTGCTGATCCAGAATTCCGACAGGATGAATAGCACGGTGAGCGCGATATGCAGCACCACGCGCAGCGGGAACCACATCCAGAAATCGGGCGCGAAGTGGAAGCCGACAAAGGCAAGCGCACCGGCGGCGATCATCAAAAGCATCGCATGCGCAACGCCCAACCTTGATGCCAAGGGCGTCGCCAGCGGCGCACCGGCAATCGAGGCGAGGCCTGCCACGGCCGTGTTCAGCCCGATCATCGAGGCGGAATGGCCGCGCGATTCCAGGATGACGCTGAGCAGGGGCATACCCAGCCCGATGGCGATTCCGACGACGCTGATCGAGGATATGGCTGCTGTCATCGGCAGCCAGTGGACACGCTCCTCGTCTTGCGTCTGGGTTTCGACCGTCATGCAATGCCTGGCTGGTTGAGAAATCTACAGAAGAACACGGGTGAACCGGTTTCGAAGAAGCCGATAGAAAGGAACCTCGCCACCGGGGGAAAGCTGCGGATCGTGCGCGAGCCGCTTTTCAAGTTCTTCGAGTATCGTGCGGGTTATGCCCGGTATGTCCGCCTGCTTGGCCTCGGCCAGCGGCAACCACACCAGTTCCTCCAGTTCGTTGGTCGGACCGCCACCGGGCAATTCCACGGCCACGTCTTTGCGCCAGCTTGCCAGGAAACGGGTGTCGAAACGTCGTACGCGGCCGGGCGGGGTGATGGCGCGGGCGATAAAGCGCACACAGTCGAGCGACGGCTGGACGCCGTGTTCGACAAAGCCCTGCCAGTCCCGCTTGCCGGTGGCGAAAAGCCCCTTCCTGCCGATCAGCAGGCCGGCTTCCTCATAAGTCTCCCGGATGGCCGACAGCGCGATGGCGCGGGCGCGGGCCGCGCTGGTGCGCCCGACGCTTGCCGTCAGCTTCCGCTCCTCTTCGGGATAAAGCCCGGTGACAACGGGAATGCGGCTGTCCGCCGGATCGGTGCGCCCGCCAGGGAAGACGAATTTGCCGGGCATGAACGCGTGATTCGGATGCCGTCGGCCCATCAGGACGAAATGGTCGGCGCCCTTGCGGTCGAGCAGGATGAGCGTCGCCGCATCGCGGGGCCGTTTCGGGCCGCTTCCCAGCGCGATATCCTTGCTCTCGACCTTGTCGATTTCAGCCTTGGTCATCCCATGCATGCGTTCGACCTAGCGGAAAGTACGATCTTGCGAAAGGGCGAATGGGCTGCCGGGGCTATCGGGCGCCTACAATTCAGGATGACTTTCCACCTGTTCGGTTTCGCCGCCGAAACCGTGCATGTAGCACGCCCATTGCAGCCCGATGACGGCCCCCTTGATTGGCTGCAGCAGCGCTAGCGACATGATGATCGTCAACGGCGCCCACACCGCAATATGCAGCCACATCGACCAGTTCGAAACCGCCTCGACGCCCATGAATGCGCCGAGCACCACGTGTCCCACGATGACCACCACCAGATAGGCGGGCAGGTCGTCGGCGCGGTGATGGTGGATTTCCTCGCCGCAGACCGCGCAGCGGTCCACGGTTTTTACATAGGCGCGGAAGAGCTTGCCCTCCCCGCAATGTGGACACCGTCCGAGGAAGCCGCGCTTCATCGCCGTCCAGATCGGACGCGCCGGCCGGCCCGAATGATGTTCGCCGCCGAAAACCTGGGTCTCCATCATCGTCTCCTGCCGCGGGAACGCGGCTGTGCGGCACGGGCCCGGCCCTTTGCCTTGTGGAACGAACGTCGCGATCCTGGCAAGGGCTTTGGATCGCTCAGCATCTCGAAGCGCATGGCGCCGGCCATCGGAGCCACTTCCACCAGGCGGACCTCGACATGATCCGCGAGCTGGTAGCCCTTGCCGCTGCGTTCGCCGAAAAGCGACCGCGCTGCTTCGTCGTAGATATAATAGTCATTTCCCAGTGTTGACACCGGTATGAAGCCATCGGCGCCATACTGCGGCAATTTGACAAACAGCCCGGCGTTGGTGACTCCGGAAATGCGGGCGTCGAAACGTTCGTCGATATGCTCGGCCAGATAGGCCGCGATCAGCCTGTCTACTGTATCCCGCTCCGCCGCCATGGCCCGCCGCTCCGAGGCCGAAATCAGCGCCGCCGTCTCTTCGAGCCGCGCCTCCTCGTCGCGCGTCAACCCTCCCGGTCCAAGCCCCAGCGCGGCAATCAGCGCCCGGTGCACGATCAGGTCGGCATAGCGGCGGATCGGCGAGGTGAAGTGCGCATAGCGGCGCAGATTGAGACCGAAATGCCCGATATTGGCCGGCGAATACTCGGCCTGGCTCTGCGAGCGCAGCACCACCTCGTTGACCAGCGCCTCGTTGTCGGCGCCGCGCACCCGCTCCAG
>CBFGLW010000013.1:0-70890 GCA_965649745.1 uncultured Mesorhizobium sp.
TCATGCACAACCCGCAGCCCTTCGAGATCCTCAAGATGGATCGCCGCCGCGGCAACATCGTGGTTTCGCGCCGCACCGTGCTGGAAGAGAGCCGCGCCGAACAGCGGTCGGAGATCGTCCAGAACCTCGAAGAGGGTCAGGTTGTCGAGGGCGTGGTCAAGAACATCACCGATTATGGTGCGTTCGTCGACCTCGGTGGCATCGACGGCCTGCTGCACGTCACCGATATGGCATGGCGCCGTGTCAACCATCCGACCGAGATCCTCAACATCGGCCAGACGGTCAAGGTGCAGATCATCCGCATCAACCAGGAGACGCACCGTATCTCGCTGGGCATGAAGCAGCTCGAAAGCGATCCCTGGTCCGACATCGGCACCAAGTTCCCGATCGGCAAGAAGATCACCGGCACCGTCACCAACATCACCGACTACGGCGCATTCGTCGAGCTGGAGCCGGGCATCGAGGGTCTTATCCACGTTTCGGAAATGTCCTGGACGAAGAAGAACGTGCATCCCGGCAAAATCCTCTCCACCTCGCAGGAAGTGGATGTTGTGGTGCTCGAGGTCGATCCGGCCAAGCGCCGCATCTCACTCGGCCTCAAGCAGACGCTCGAGAACCCGTGGGAGGCTTTCGCCCGCACCCATCCGGTCGGCTCGGAAGTCGAGGGCGAGGTCAAGAACAAGACCGAGTTCGGCCTCTTCATCGGCCTGGAAGGCGACGTGGACGGCATGGTCCACCTGTCGGACCTCGACTGGAACCGTCCGGGCGAGCAGGTCATCGAAGAGTACAACCGCGGCGACATGGTCAAGGCGCAGGTGCTCGACGTCGATGTCGAGAAGGAGCGCATCTCGCTCGGCGTCAAGCAGCTGAAGCGCGATGCGGCGGGCGAAGCCGCCAACTCGGGCGAGCTGCGCAAGAACGCGGTCGTCACCTGCGAAGTGACCGGCGTCAAGGACGGCGGTATCGAGGTGCGGCTGGTCGAGAGCGGCCTCGAGTCCTTCATCAAGCGCTCGGATCTGTCGCGCGACCGCGACGAGCAGCGTCCGGAACGCTTCACCGTCGGCCAGAAGGTCGATGCGCGCGTCATCGCCTATGACAAGAAGACCCGCAAGCTGCAGGTCTCGATCAAGGCGCTGGAAATCGCCGAAGAGAAGGAAGCGGTGGCCCAGTACGGCTCGACCGATTCCGGCGCTTCGCTCGGCGACATCCTCGGTGCCGCGCTGAAGAAGCAGGGCAACTAAGCGCCTCTTCGATACAACTCCGAGAAACCCCGCGCGCCGCATGGCACGCGGGGTTTTTCATGTCGAGAACCCGAGGGCAAAGCCTTGAGGGCCGTAACCCTCCCAAGCTCCTGCGGCTACACGCGGCCGTAAAGCGGAACCAGCGCCCCGTTCATTGCCTGGTTGGCTGGCAAAACAAGATAGAGAATAGCCTCGGCAGCTGCTTCCAGGCTGACCCAGCGCGAGAAATCGGCGTCAGGCATGGCGGCGCGGTTGGAGGCCGTGTCCAGCGTCGACGGCGCCACCGCGTTGACAAGGATGCCCTTGCTCTTGACCTCCTCTGCCAACGCCACGGTCATCGCGGCGACGGCGGCCTTGCTTGCAGCGTAGGCGACCATGCCCGCGCCGCGGCGCGGGTCCAGCCCGGGCCGGGCCGAGACGTTGACGATCCGCCCCTCACTCTCCGCCTTCAGGAAGGCCCGTACGGCAGCTCGGCTGCACAGGAAGGCGGTGCGGACATTGGTATCGATCATTTCGGTGAAGGAGGCCGATTCCGTCTTCTCGACGGGCGCCATGGCAAACCCGCCGGCGAGATGGATGGACGCCCAAAGTTCGGGAACATCGGCATAGAAGGCTTCGACCGCCGCTGAATCGGCAAGATAGACATTGTTCACCAGCCTGACCCGTTCGTGCCCGACGAAAGGAAAATGCCCGGGCGCCGCCGCATGGCTGTTCGGAACATGGCAGATCGCGCCTTCTTCCAGAAGCCTGGCGACCACCGTGCTGCCGAGTTGCCCGGTGCCTCCGGTGACCACGATATGCTTGCCTTCGAGCTTGCCCGTCATTCGCACAATTCCTTATTCAATCCTGTCGGGACTGCGCGTTAGGCGCATCCGCTCGACTGAAATCAGCCTGGCCGAAAGGCGGCGGCGCCCGACCGCACCCGCCTTATACATGACTGAATTGATCAACTTATTTTCATTTGACCGTGAGGTTGGCCATCGGGCGTCTGCTTGTCCTCAAGCATCAAGGAGACCCAATCTTGTCCGATACGACCGAACCCGGCCGCTCCCGTCTTTTAATACCGACGATGGGAAACATCTACAGCGCCCTGCACGATCTGGCCGAAACACTTTTGCGTGTCGTGACCGGCGGCTTCCTGGCCATTCATGGCTCGCAGAAGATCGTCGACCCGTTCGGCGCGGCAGGAATGGTAGAGGGCCTGGGCTTCTATCCCGGAACGTTCTGGTCGCCGCTCTTGTCCGCCACCGAGTTTTTCGGGGGTATCCTGATCGCCATCGGCTTCCTGACGCGGCCAGCCGCTTTCGCCGGCATGATCGTGCTTCTGGTTACCGTATGGTTCCATTGGGCCACGATGAACCAAGGATTCTCGGGCGCGGAAAAGTCGCTTCTGTGGGCGGCCGCGCTGTTTTTCTTCGTCATCCGCGGCGGCAACCGGCAGTCGGTGGACGCGTATCTCGGCCGGGCATTCTAGCACAAAACAGCCGGCGCAGCCGTACACTGCTTTGCGCTTTGCGTTTGATGTGAAAGGCACTATGAAACGGCTTCAGCCAAGCCCCGAAGGAAGGGCGCACAGCCGGAGCCGACCATGACCGAGATTCTGCAAACCCCCAAGCTCGTGGTGATTTTCGGCGGTTCGGGTTTCGTGGGACGGCATGTGGTGCGGGCGCTGGCCCAGCGTGGCTACCGCATCCGGATCGCCTGCCGGCGTCCCGATCTCGCCGGGCATCTGCAGCCGCTGGGAAATGTCGGCCAGATCCAGGCGGTCCAGGCTAATGTGCGTGTACGATGGTCGGTGGACAATGCCGTGCAGGGCGCCGATCACGTGATAAATCTCGTCGGCATCCTGCACGAAAGCGGGCGGCAGAAATTTGCCGCCGTCCAGGAATTCGGAGCGCGCGCCATTGCAGAGGCCGCCCGTGCCATCGGCGCCGGGATGACACATGTTTCGGCGCTGGGCGCCGACGCGAATTCCGAATCCGGCTACGCGCGCACCAAGGCGCTGGCCGAAAAAGCCGTTCTGGATACGTTGCCGGGCGCCGTCATCTTCCGCCCATCGATCATATTCGGGCCGGAAGACCAGTTCTTCAACCGCTTTGCGGCCATGGCCCGGCTTTCACCGGTGTTGCCGCTGATCGGCGGCGGCGAGACGAAATTCCAGCCTGTCTATGTCGGCGACGTGGCCGAGGCGATCGCGCGCTCGGTCGACGGCAAGGTCGAGGGCGGCAAGGTCTATGAACTTGGAGGCCCCAAGGTCATGACGTTCAAGGAATGCATGCAGGAGCTGCTTGCCGTCATCGACCGCAAGCGCCTTCTGGTGCCGGTGCCGTGGTGGCTGGCCAGAATAAAAGCCTCGATCCTCGGTTTGCTGCCGAATCCGCTGCTGACCACCGACCAGGTCATCCAGCTCCATCAGCACAACGTCGTTTCGGAAGCAGCCGTTAAGGAGGGCCGCACGCTCGCCGGCCTCGGCATTCAGGGGCAGTCGGCCGGAACCATCCTGCCGAGCTATCTGTGGCGGTTCCGCGCAGCCGGCCAGTTCCAGCGCAAGCCGGCGGCCTGAACTATCCGGTTTCCGTTCTAACCCCAGATGAGCAGGGCGATCAGCCCCAGCCCGCCAACGGCCAGCCTCCACCAGCCGAACAGCGAATAGCCGTGCCGCGAGACATAGGCGAGCAGGCTACGCACAACGATCACTGCCATGACGAAGGCGGCGATGAAGCCAGTCGCGATGACCGGGAAGTCCGAAGCCGAAAGCAGGTCGCGGTTCTTGAACAGATCGAGCGCGAAGGCGCCCATCATGGTGGGGATGGCGAGGAAGAAGGAGAATTCCGCCGCCGCGCGCTTGTCGACGCCAAGCAGCAGCGAACCGACGATCGTCGCGCCCGAGCGCGAGGTTCCGGGAATCATCGCCAGACACTGGAACAGGCCTATCTTGAGATAGGTCGAAAGCGGCAGATTGGCGGCATCGTCATATCTGGGTTTCAGATCCTGCCGATCGATCCACAAAAGCACGATGCCGCCGAGGATAAGCATGATGCAGATCAGCATCGGCGTCTCGAACAGCACCGTCTTGATGAAATCGTGCGCCAGCGCGCCAATGACCGCGGCGGGCAGGAAACCGAGGCCGACGCCGACCATGAGCCGCACGGCGGGATCGCGCGGCAGCTCGGGCGGCAAGAACAGATTGATCCGACGGCGACGGACCGTGGCGGCGGCGATCTCGAAGGTGCAGCCGCCGAGCCAGACAAGGGCTGCGATGACCCCGACGAGCGCCTCGCCGATCGACCGGAACGCACCCGGCCGGCGCAGGAAAGCGAGGAAACGGCCGGCGTAGACGCTGAGAATGGCAAGGATGGCGCCAAGCTGGATCAGCACCTCGAAGACCTTGCCGGTCGATTCGAAGCCGAGGAAATGCCCCGCCAGAAGGATATGGCCGGTCGACGAGACCGGTATGAACTCAGTCAGGCCTTCGAGCAATCCGAGCAAAAGCGCTTCGATAAGCGTCTGGATTTCCATTGGCTACCTCGCTCAGGCCTTGCCCGTCATGGCTTTACTTGTCACGGCGCGGGACTCCCCCTATAGGTCCCAGCACCCTTGCCACCGTCGAATCGGCGGCCAAGACTTATCGGCGCAGGCGGCGATTCGCCAGAGCGCTTTTGATAGCACGGGACCATGCTGACCCTTTTCCATCATCCCATGTTCACGTCCTGCCGGTTCGTCCGCCTCGCTTTCGGCGAGTACGGAGAGGAGTTGGCGCTGATCGAAGAAAAGCCGTGGACGCGGCGCAAGGAGTTCCTGGCGCTGAACCCGGCAGGCACGCTTCCGATTCTCCTCGCCGAAGGCGACGTCCCCGTCGTAGGCGCCTCCGTCATCGCCGAGTATCTGGACGAGACGCGCGGCGTCCTGAAGCGCGACAAGCGCCTGTTCGTGGAAGGACCTATGGAGCGCGCCGAGATCCGCCGCGTCACCGACTGGTACCTAACCAAGACCGAAAGCGAAGTTACCCGGCATCTGGTGCGCGAACGCGTTCTGAAGCCCCATATGCCGCCGGAAGCCGGCGGCGGTTCTCCCGACTCCACCGCTATCCGGGCAGCACGGGCCAATATCCGCCAGCACATGAAATACACCAACTGGCTGGCCGGTACCCGCCATTGGCTCGCCGGCACCCGCATCACCTATGCGGATCTTGCGGCCGCTGCCGCCCTGTCGGTACTCGACTACCTCGGCGAGATCGACTGGCGCGAGCACGCTGCTGCGCGCGAATGGTATGCGCGGGTGAAATCCCGGCCCTCGTTCAGGCCGCTGCTCGCCGACCGCGTGCGCGGCCTTTCCCCGGTGTCGCACTATGTGGACCTCGACTTCTGACGCGCAAAGGCTGCGTGACCTGATTGCGCGCGAAGCGCGCCGGGCCGGCTTCGACGCCGTCGCCATCACCACGCCGGACGCCACGCCGCTGGCACTGCCACGGCTCGCCGAGTTCGTCGCCGATGGGTTCCACGGCTCCATGGCATGGATCGCCGAGACGCTCGAGCGTCGCGGCAGTCCGTCCGGGCTGTGGCCCGACGTGCGCTCCATCATTGTCGTCGCCATGAACTACGGGCCGGATTCCGACCCGCGCGCGCTGCAATCGAAGCCCGATCGCGGCGCCATATCCGTCTATGCCCGCAACCGCGACTATCACGAGGTGATGAAGGGCCGGCTGAAGGAGATCGCCGGCAAGATCGTGGCGCGCGCCGGCGGCGACGTGAAGGTTTTCGTCGACACCGCGCCGGTGATGGAAAAGCCGCTGGCCGAGGCCGCCGGGCTCGGCTGGCAGGGCAAGCACACCAATCTGGTCAGCCGCGAGCATGGCTCCTGGCTTTTTCTCGGCTCAATCTTCACCACCGCCGATATCGCGCCGGACGCGCCAGAGGAAGACCGTTGCGGTTCCTGCCGCGCCTGCCTCGACGCCTGCCCGACCGATGCTTTTCCAGCGCCCTACCGGCTCGACGCGCGGCGCTGCATTTCCTACCTCACCATCGAGAACAAGGGACCGATCCCGCACGAATTCCGCACCATGATCGGCAACCGCATCTATGGCTGCGACGACTGCCTGGCCGTCTGCCCTTGGAACAAGTTCGCCCACGCGGCATCGGAGGCAAAGCTGGCGGCGCGCGACGATCTGCGCGAGCCGCCTCTGGCATCCCTTCTCGCTCTCGACGACGCGGCGTTCCGGGCGTTCTTTTCCGGTTCGCCGATCAAGCGGATCGGCCGCGACCGGTTCATTCGTAACGTGCTGATCGCTGCCGGCAATTCAGGTGACGCTGCGCTGCTTGCTCAGGCCCGCGGCTTGTTGGCGGATGCCTCTCCGCTGGTGCGCGGCGCGGCGGTCTGGGCGTTAGCGCGGCTCGAAGATGCAGTACTGTTCACAGATCGCGCCATGGACGCTCTGCGATCCGAGCCCGACCAAAGCGTGCGCGACGAATGGCAGACGGCATTGGCTGAAATGGCCGCACTGGAGACCCCTGCTTGAGCACATTTTTTATCTTCGGCGCAGGCTATTCGGGCAAGGCGTTTGCGCACAGCAACCGAAACAGGCTCCCCATTACCGGGACCACGCGTTCGTTGGCCAATTTCGATGCCCTGCGCGAGGCCGGTTTGAAGCCACTGGCGTTCGATGGTTCGCTCACACCCGAAATCGAGGCTGAACTGGCGAAGACCTCGCATCTGGTCGTTTCCATCGCGCCGGACGAAGCCGGCGATCCGGTGCTGAACGCCGCGCGTGATGCGATTGCTGCAATGCCGGCTTTGCAATGGATCGGCTACCTCTCCACCGTCGGCGTCTACGGCGATCATGGCGGCGCGTGGGTGAACGAGACGAGCGAATGCCGTCCGGTGTCGAAACGATCGCGACTGCGGGTCGATGCCGAACGGGAATGGCTGGAGCTTGGCGAAAAGACTGGTGTCCCAGTCGCCATCCTGCGCCTTTCAGGTATTTACGGGCCAGGCCGGAATGCCTTCGTCAATCTCGCCAACGGCACGGCGAAGCGGCTAATCAAACCGGATCAGGTGTTCAACCGCATCCATGTCGAGGATATTGCCGGCGCGCTCTGGCACCTGGCGAACCGCAATAAAGGCGGGATCTTCAACGTCACCGACGACCTTCCTGCGCCTCCCCAGGATGTGGTGGAATATGCCGCGTCGGTCATGAATGTGCCGCCGCCGCCGGAAATTCCCTTCGAGACCGCCCAACTTTCGCCCATGGCGCGGTCTTTCTATGGGGAGAACAAGCGCGTTTCCAATGCCGCCATCAAAGCCGACGGCTATCGGTTCCGCTTTGCGGACTACCGCAGCGCCCTCGATCATCTGTGGCAGAGCGGCAACTGGGACCGAGGAGAGCCGCGCAGCCCGATGAAGAGGCCGTGATCGACGCCCGCAGACCGGATATGGTGTGATTCGTTTGCCGGCGGATGCTTTGAAGACAGATGCCACAGGCGTCAGAGCGGAGATTTCCGGATGAAGGCCATGATGGGTTTCCTGCATAGGGCGTCTCTCGCCACGGTGGGGCTGGCAACGCTGCTTTCCTTCGCCGTGCAGGATGCGCAGCCGGCGGCGGCCTCGGGTCTTGCCAAGACCCTGTTCGGATCGAAAGAGCTGCCTTCCACAGGCGCGCCGCAATCCTTCGGTTTCTACTCCAAGGGCTGCTTTTCCGGCGGCGTGGCGATCGCCACCGACGGGCCGACCTGGCAGGCCATGCGGCTGTCGCGCAATCGCCGCTGGGGTCATCCCGCGATGATCGCGCTGATCGAGAAACTGTCGCGCGATGCTGTCGCCGACGGCTGGCCGGGCCTGCTGCTCGGCGACATATCGCAGCCGCGCGGCGGGCCGATGCTGACCGGCCACGCCTCGCACCAGATCGGCCTGGATGCCGACATCTGGTTCACACCGATGCCGGACCATCGGCTTTCGGCGCGCGAACGCGAGAATATGAGCGCCGTGTCGATGGTCAACGAGCGCACGCATCTGGTCAAAGACAAATTGTGGACGCCGGCGCATATGCGGCTGTTGCGGCGAGCGGCAAGTTATCCAGAGGTCGAGCGCATCTTAGTCAATCCGGGCATCAAGAAGAAACTGTGCGACACCGTCACCGGCGACCGTAGATGGCTCAACAAGATCAGGCCGTTCTGGGGGCATGACTACCACTTCCATATCCGCATCGGCTGCCAGCCCGGCTCGCCGGGCTGCAAGCCGCAGCAGAGCACCGGAACCGGCGATGGCTGCGACAAGACGCTTGCCTGGTGGTTCACCGAGGAGCCGTGGCGGCCGAACAAGAACCCTGACGCGCCGAAGGCGCGCGACCTGATGACGATGGCCAGCCTGCCGAAAGCCTGCCAGGCGGTGCTCGACGCGCCGGGTCCGGTTTCCGCTGAAGCCGTGACCTATCCGGGAGGCAGCGCTCCAGTCGCGGTCGCCGCGTCGCCCGCCCCCGTTGCCGCATCTCCGGTGACGGCAAGCATGGCCACCGATGTGCCCCGGCCGAAGGCCGCTCTTCCTCTAGGCGTCAACGCCTTTGCCGAAACCCCCGATATCGGCGTACCGCTGCCGCGCCCGCGGCCGGCGAACTAGGTGGCCTCCAACTACAACGCGATCCGATCTTGTCCGCACGAGAATTGTTGCATATGGCTTTCGCCGACTGAACAGGGCGGCCAGCCGGTGCAAGCGTCACACCGATACCAGACCTCGGCCGCACCACGATCTTGCCGAAGCAATGAGAGAACGGCTAAAGCCGTCTGACCGGGGACGACATGGAAATGGTGAGCGTGGCGGACCAAGAGACCGTGCTGGAATTTCCGATCCTAATCGGGGATATCGGCGGCACGAACGCGCGTTTCTCAGTGGTGCTGGATGCGAATTCCGGTGGCAGCGAGCCACAGATCGTGCAGACTGCCAGTTTCGCCACGATCAATGAAGCGATCCAGGCCGCTGTCCTCGACCGCAGCTCCGTACAACCGAAATCCGCCGTGCTTGCTGTCGCCGGGCCGGTCGAAGGCGACGAGATCCAGCTCACCAACTGCCCTTGGATCGTCCGGCCCAAGCAGATGCTGGCAAATCTCGGTCTATCCGACATCATCGTGCTCAACGATTTTGAGGCACAGGCGCTGGCTGTGGTGGCCCTGGGCGAAGAACACATGGAGAAGATCGGCGGCGGAACCCCAGAGCCGGATGCGGGCCGGGTGGTTCTCGGACCCGGCACCGGCCTCGGTGTTGCCGGCCTCGTTTATGCGTTGCGTCACTGGATTCCCGTTCCGGGCGAAGGCGGACACATGGATATCGGCCCGCGTACGCCACGCGATTTCGAGGTTTTCCCACACATCGAGAAGATCGATGGCCGTATCTCCGGCGAGCAGATCCTGTGCGGGCGCGGTCTGGTCAACGTCTACCGCGCCGTCGCCAAGGCCGACGGCAAGCCGGCCCCGTTCACGCTGCCGGCGGAAATCACCGCGGCGGCGCTGGCGAAATCCGACCCCGTGGCGGAGGAGGCGCTCTCTCTTTTCGTCACCTGCCTTGGACGCACGGCGGGAGACCTGGCGCTGGTGTTCATGAGCCGCGGCGGCGTGTTCCTCACCGGCGGCATCGCCCAGAAGATCGTATCCGCGCTGAAGGACGGCGCGTTCCGCGCCGCCTTCGAAGACAAAGCCCCGCATAGCGAATTGCTGCGGTCCATGCCCGTCTACGTCATCACCCATCCGCTGGCGGCGCTGGCCGGACTCGCTGCCTATGCGCGCACGCCGTCCCTGTTCGGTGTCCAGACGCATGGCAGGCGGTGGCGGTCATAGCGGCAATTATTCGCCCGCAAGGAATAGGCAACGAGGCCGTGGGGCGCTAAGAGAAGCGCCGCCAACATGGGACGTGCGATTTGAAATCAGCCCAAAAGACGCCGCGGGCCGAACCGCGCGAGATTGTGGCGGTCGTCCGTCGCGTCTTCGCCGAGAACAGCCGCGACTATATCGGGTACTATATCTTCGCGGTGCTGTGCCTGCTGGCCGTGGCGGCGACCACCGCATTCACCGCGTGGATCATGCGCGATGTCATCAACGAGATTTTCTACCGCCGGCGCGGCGACCTGATCCTTTTGATCTGCGCCTCGATCTTTGCCGCCTTCCTGATCCGCGGCCTGGCGAGCTATGGGCAGGCGGTGACGCTGGCCAAGATCGGCAACAATCTGGTCGCGCGCTACCAGAGCCGCATTTTCGAGCACCTGATGAAGCTCGACATGGGCTTCTTCACCGACACGCGCTCCGGCCGGCTGGCGGCGCAGATCAACGTCAACGTCAACGGCATCCGCGACCTGCTCGGCATCACCCTCACCTCGGTGGCGCGCGATTTCGTCTCGCTCATCGGCCTGATCGGCGTGATGATCGTACAGGACCCGTTCCTGTCGGTGATGTCATTGCTGATCGGGCCGCCGCTGATCTATGCCGTCGTCTATCTGATGCGACGGCTGCGGCGCGTCACCCGCGAGGCGGTCGAAATCAATTCGCGCCTGATCGGCGCCATGCAGGAGGCGACGCAGGGCATTGGCATCGTCAAGGCCTTCACCATGGAAGACCAGCTTTCCGAACGGATCGAAAAACTGATCGCCAGTTCGGAGCAGCGCGCCAACCGCATAGCCCGCGTTTCGGAGCGGCTGACCCCAATTTCTGAAATCCTCGCCGGCGTCGCCGTGGCGGGCGTTATCGGCTATGCCGGCTACCGCGCAACCGTCAATGGCGAGCCGCCGGGCGCGGTGTTCTCGTTCATTTCAGCGTTGCTTCTGGCCTACGACCCGGCGCGGCGTCTGGCGCGCACGCAGGTCAGCCTCGAAAAGGCGCTGGTCAACGCCCGCATGATCTATGAGCTGCTCGATATAAAGCCGCATCAGCTCGATGCGCCAGACGCAAAGGAAATCCACGTCGACCGCGGCGAAATCCGTTTCCGCAACGTGTCCTTCGCCTATGGCGACAACCCGGTTATCGAAAATCTGAGTTTCGTCGCGGCTGCGGGCAAGACCACCGCCATCGTCGGCGCGTCAGGCGCCGGCAAGACCACACTGGTGTCGCTGCTGCAGCGCTTCTACGATGTCGACAGCGGTGTCATCGAGATCGACGGCCAGGATATTTCGAAGGTGACGAAACGGTCGCTGCGGCAATCCATCGCCTATGTTTCGCAGCAGCCCTATCTGTTCGAAGGGTCGATCCGCGACAATATCCGCTATGGCCGTCCGGACGCCAGCGACAGCGAGATCGAAACGGCCGCCGGCCTTGCCGCCGCCGACGATTTCATTCTGCAGCAGCCGGATGGCTATGACACCCCCGTCGGCGAAAACGGCGTGACGCTGTCCGGCGGCCAGCGCCAGCGCCTGTCCATCGCGCGGGCGATCGTGCGGCAGGCGCCGGTCCTGCTTCTGGACGAGGCGACTTCGGCGCTCGACAATGAATCGGAAGCGCGTGTACAGCAGGCGCTGGCCGAAGTGATGCACAGCCGCACCACGATCGTCATCGCGCACCGGCTTTCCACTGTCGTGAACGCCGACAAGATCATTGTGATGGAGCAGGGCCGGCTGGTCGAGGAGGGGACGCATGCCTCCTTGCTTGCAGACCCCCACAGCGTCTATGCACGCTTCCACCGCCTTCAGGGCAGCAAAGGGCTCGGCCTCGTCGACGACAGCCGCCCAGCCGTCGCCGGAAAGCCGAAGGCAAAGCGCGTTCGAGTGAAAAAGACCGCAGGGGGAAGCGCATGAGCGACACGCGCACAAAGGATATGGGTCTGGTGGTGGTGGGCGCGGCCGGCCGGATGGGCCGAACGCTGATCCAGATCATCCAAGCCACGCCGGGAGCCACGCTGGTCGGGGCCGTCGAGCATGCCGGTTCGCCGCATGTCGGCAAGGACGCTGGCGAGCTGGCGGGCGTCGGCCGGTCAGGCGTCCTCATCAGCGACGATCCGCTGCCGGCCTTTGCCAAAGCCGACGGCGTGCTCGACTTCAGCACGCCGGCTGCCTCCGTCGAATTCGCCGGTTACGCCGCGCAGGCGCGTATCGTCCATGTGATCGGCACCACGGGCTGCTCGGACGAGGACAACGCGAAGATCGCGGCGGCGGCGCGCCATGCGACCATCGTCAAATCCGGCAATATGAGCCTCGGCGTCAACCTGCTCTCGGTTCTGGTCGAACACGCGGCGCGGGCGCTGGATGCCGAGGATTTCGACATCGAAATCCTCGAAATGCATCACAAGCACAAGGTCGATGCGCCCTCCGGCACCGCCCTGCTGCTCGGCGAGGCGGCGGCGGCAGGCCGGGAAATCCAGCTTGCCGAGAAATCCGTGCGCGTGCGCGACGGCCACACCGGCGCGCGCCAGACCGGCACGATCGGCTTCGCGACGCTGCGCGGCGGCTCGGTGATCGGCGAGCACTCGGTGATGCTGGCGGGGCTAGGCGAACGAGTGACGCTTTCGCATCATGCCGAGGATCGGGCGATCTTCGCCCGCGGCGCGGTCAAGGCGGCGCTCTGGGCGCGCGGCCGCAAGCCGGGGCTCTATTCCATGCGGAACGTGCTTGGCCTCGGCTGAGCGGCCCGTCTTCAATCGTCAAGGGAGCAAAACATGTCGGGAACCCTCGTGCTCGTGCGTCACGGCCAGAGCGAATGGAATCTGAAGAACCTGTTCACCGGCTGGCGCGACGTCGACCTGACCGAGGTTGGGCATGAGGAAGCCAAGTCGGCCGGTCAGAAGCTGAAGGCGCGCGGGATGAAGTTCGACATCGCCTTTACCTCGGCGCTGATGCGGGCGCAGAAGACCTCGCAGCATATTCTCGACGCCGTCGGCCAGAGCAATCTCAAGACCGTCCGTGACCAGGCACTGAACGAACGCGACTATGGCGACCTTTCCGGGCTGAATAAGGACGATGCGCGCAAGAAGTGGGGCGAGGAGCAGGTCCACATCTGGCGCCGCTCCTATGACGTGCCTCCCCCCGGCGGCGAGAGCCTGAAGGACACCGGCGCGCGCGTCTGGCCTTACTACATGCATGTCATGCAGCCGCATGTGCTGCGTGGAGAAACGGTGCTGGTGGCGGCCCATGGCAATTCGCTGCGTGCGCTTATCATGGCGCTCGAAGGCATCTCCGGCGAAGAGATCGTCAAGCTGGAGCTCGGCACCGGCGTGCCGATGATTTACAGGCTCAATGCCGATTCCACCGTGGCTTTGAAGGAAGTGCTGTAAAGCCGAAACCATAATGCGCCGGCAGCATAGCAGGCGCCGGCAAAAAAGCGCGTTGACAGGCAAGTCCCGCCCGCTTACATGAGCGCGCACCAGCCCAGATGGCGGAATTGGTAGACGCGCACGGTTCAGGTCCGTGTTCCGCAAGGAGTGGAGGTTCGAGTCCTCTTCTGGGCACCAATTTCAGGCTCGCAACCGCAAGGTCACGCGAGCGGTTAAAAAGCCCCGCCAGCGCGGGGCTTTTTCGAACCGGAACATCCCTCGCCGTTCACCATTTCGCGATCCGCAAGCGGTGGCCGCACCCGCAAAACGCCGTTATAAGCATCCTGTCATATGGGTTTGAGCCCTTTCATGCTTTCATCCTCGGCAATGCCGACCCTCCAGCCGCTTTCCTCCACCAGCACAGGACCTTGAACATGCAGATCGGGATGATGGGACTGGGCAGGATGGGCGCCAACATGGTGCGCCGCCTGCTGCGCGACGGGCATGAATGCGTCGTCTACGACATCAATCCCGAAAGTGTCGCGGCCCTGGTCAAGGAAGGCGCGATCAGCGCCGCCTCGATGGAGGAATTCGTCTCCAAGCTGTCGAAACCGCGCAGCGCCTGGCTGATGCTGCCGGCCGCCATTACCGCCAAAATTGCCGGGCAGGTGGCGGCGCTGATGGAGAAAGGCGACATCATCATCGACGGCGGCAATTCGCATTACCACGACGCGGTGGACCAGGCGGCGGCCTTCGCCGGCAAAGGCATCCGCTATGTCGATGTCGGCACCAGCGGCGGCGTATGGGGACTGGAGCGCGGATACTGCCTGATGATCGGCGGGCCGGACGATGCGGTGAAGCATCTCGACCCCGTCTTCGCGACACTGGCGCCGGGAGCGGATGGGAACGCCGCGCCCGATACCAAGGCCGGCACTGCCCAACTCGGTTACCTCCATTGCGGTCCGAGCGGCGCCGGCCATTTCGTCAAAATGGTGCATAACGGTATCGAATATGGCGTGATGGCTGCCTACGCCGAAGGCATCAACATTTTGAAGGCAGCAAATGCCGGCAAGAAGAAGCGCGAGGCCGACGCCGAGACCAGCCCGCTGGCGCAGCCGCAGTATTATCAATTCGACATCGATCTCCCGGCGGTCACCGAGGTGTGGCGGCATGGCAGCGTCATCGGCTCGTGGCTGCTCGACCTGACAGCAGGCGCGCTGAAGGCCGATCCGGCGCTGGAGCAGTTCGGCGGCCGGGTTTCCGACTCCGGCGAGGGCCGGTGGACGCTGAAGGCGGCAATCGACACCGGTGTGCCGGCGCCGGTGCTGTCGTCGGCGCTGTTCGACCGGTTCTCCTCGCAAGGCGAATCCATGTTCGCCGACAAGCTGCTTTCGGCCATGCGCTACGCTTTCGGCGGCCATGTCGAAAAGCCGGAGACAGGCGCAAAGCCAAAGACCGGCAAGTAATCCAGGCAGGCAGGATATGAGCGAACCACGATCCGACGTGCTGGTGCTGTTTGGCGCAACCGGCGACTTGGCGCACAAAAAGATCTTCCCAGCACTCTACGCCATGGTGGCGCGGGGAACGCTGACCGAACCGGTTATCGGCATCGCCTACGACAAATGGACTGTCGAGCAGCTTGCAGAGCGTGCTCATGACGGCATCAAGGCCGCCGTGGGCAAGGTCGACGAGAAGATTTTCAAGAAGCTCAAGGGGCTGCTGCGCTACGTCAGCGGCGACTACCGCGATCAGGCGACCTTCGACGCGCTGAAGGAGGCATTGTCCGGCTTCCGGCACCCCCTCTACTATCTCGCCGTGCCTCCTTCGATGTTCGAGCCGGTGGTACAAGGCCTCGAACAATCCGGCGGCGCCACGGGCGCGCGGCTGATGGTGGAAAAACCGTTCGGCCGCGACCTGCAGTCCGCCCGCTGGCTCAACCGTGTGCTGCACATCGTCTTCGAGGAAAAGGCGATCTTCCGCATCGACCACTATCTCGGCAAGGAAGCGATCCAGAACCTGCTCTATTTCCGTTTCGCCAATTCCTTCCTGGAGCCAATCTGGAACCGCAACTACGTCGAGAGCGTGCAGATCACCATGGCCGAGAATTTCGGCGTGCAGGGACGCGGCAAGTTTTACGACGAAGTCGGCGCGATCCGCGACGTCATTCAGAACCACCTGCTCAACGTCATGCTGCTGGTGGCGATGGAGCCGCCACCGGGCAGGTCGGTGGACGATCTCGTCGACGAAAAGGTGCAGGTGCTGAAGGCGATAAGGCCGCTGACCAAGGACGACGTGGTGCGCGGCCAGTTCGATGGTTATCTCAAGGAACCGGGCGTGAGGCCGGGCTCGCCGGTCGAGACCTTCGCCGCCGTCCGCTTCTTCGTCGACACCTGGCGCTGGAAGGACGTGCCGTTCTTCATCCGCGCCGGCAAGGGCCTGCCCATGCACGCTACCGAAGTCGTCGTGCAGCTGAAGCGTCCGCCGCTGCCGGTATTCGACGAGTTCAAGCGCAATGAAGGCAATTATGTGCGCTTCCGCATCGCTCCGGTGATGTCGATCGGCATCGGTGCGCGGCGCAAAGCAGCCGGCGACGAGATGGTCGGCGAGCAGGTCGAGCTTTCGGCGGTGGACGACGCCAAGGGCGATATGGAGCCCTATGAGCGCTTGATCGGCGATGCCATGAACGGCAACAGCCAGTTGTTCACCCGGCAGGATGCCAGCGAGATCGCCTGGCAGATCGTCGGGCCGGTGCTGGACGACCAGACGCCGCCGCCGGTCTACAAGCAGGGCACGTGGGGGCCGGCTGAAGCCTTGGCCAATTTTGCGCCGCCCAATGGCTGGATCGACCCGGGAAAGTAACCGGCCCGTCTGGCAGTATCCGATTTGCCCGGCCGCATCGGCGCTGCTATGGGCTCGCGCATCATGCGAACGGTCGAGCCATGAAGGCGCCTGAACTTCCCGATCTTCCCGTCACCGACGTGCTGCCGGCACTGCGGTCCGCATTGGAAGACAGGAGCAGCGCCGTTCTGGTGGCCCCGCCCGGTGCGGGTAAGACAACGCTGGTTCCGCTTTCCCTGCTCGACGCGCCGTGGATGGGCCAGGGCCGTATCGTGCTTCTCGAACCGCGTCGTCTCGCGGCCCGCGCCGCCGCGCGGCGTATGGCGGCGCTACTCGGCGAGGAGCCGGGCGGCACGGTCGGCTATGCGATGCGCATGGAGAACCGCACGTCGGCGCGCACCAGGATCCTTGTCGTCACCGAGGGCGTGCTGGCGCGCATGATCCTCGACGACCCGGAACTGCCCGGCGTTTCGGCCATCATTTTCGATGAATTCCATGAACGCTCGCTGGACGGGGATTTCGGTCTGGCGCTGGCGCTGGACGTGCAGGGCGCGCTGCGGCCGGATCTTCGCTTGCTGGTCATGTCGGCGACGCTCGACGGCGCGCGGGTGGCGAAGCTACTGGCCGGCGCCCCGGTAATCGAAAGCCAGGGGCGCAGCTTTCCTGTCGAGATCCGCTACAGCGAGCGACCGCCGGCCGAGCCAATTGAGGACGCGATGGCGAAGGCAGTGCGAGCGGCTTTGGCCAACGAAAGCGGCAGCGTGCTCGCCTTCCTACCCGGACAACGCGAGATCGAACGCACGGCGGAGCATCTGGAAGGGCGCGTTGGCGCCGATGTCGATGTCGTGCGCCTCTACGGCTTGCTCGATGGCAAGGCGCAGGACGCGGCCATCCGGCCGGCTCCGGCGGGCCGCCGCAAGGTTGTGTTGGCGACCGCCATCGCCGAAACCTCCATCACCATTGACGGCGTGCGCGTGGTGATCGATTCCGGCCTGTCGCGCCTGCCGAAATACGAGCCTGCGAGCGGACTGACGCGGCTTGAAACGGCGCGCGTCTCGCGCGCTTCCGCAGAGCAGCGTGCGGGGCGCGCCGGCCGCACGCAACCGGGTGTCGCCCTCCGGCTGTGGCGGGCGGAACAGACAACCGCTCTCGCCGCCTTCACGCCGCCCGAAATCCTCGAAGCGGACCTGTCCGGTCTGGTGCTCGATTGCGCCGCCTTCGGTGTTGCCGATCCGAAAAGCCTCGCCTTCCTCGACCCACCGCCCGGACCTGCGCTGAAGGAAGCGCGGGCGCTGCTGGAAACGCTGGGCGCTATCCATGCGGACGGCCGGCTGACGGAAACTGGGGCCGCGATGCGGAAACTCGCTCTACCGGTCCGGCTCGCCCATATGGTGGCTGAAGTTGCGAAAGACGGTCTAGCCCCCGAGGCCGCGCAACTTGCCATGCTTTTGACCGAACGCGGTCTCGGCGGCGACAGCGTCGACCTGGAGCGCCGGCTGATGCGGTTTCGTGCCGACCGGTCGCCCCGCGCCAACGCCGCCCGGCAACTGGCGGAGAGGTTGGTGCGAAATACTTCGCCAAACTTCCTTCGGAAAGAACCCCCACCCCTAACCCCTCCCCTCAAGGGGGAGGGGGAGCTGCCGCTCGCCAAGTCCCCCTCCCCCTTGAGGGGAGGGGTTAGGGGTGGGGGTGTAAATGACGCCAGCCTAGCATCCGGAATCTCTGGTTCCACGACTCTTGGGCCCCTTCTTCTCCACGCATGGCCGGACCGGGTTGCCAAGGCGCGCGGCGAACGCGGGCGTTTCGTACTGGCGAACGGATCGGGTGCGATGCTCGATGCCTCCGATCCACTGGCGGGGCAGTCTTACCTTGTCGTCGCCGATTTGCAGGGCAAAGCCCAGAATGCCCGCATCACGGCTGCGGCTGCTATCGACGAAGCCGACATCCGCGCCGTTCTCGCTAATCGGATGGTGACCAGCGAGGAAGCCGCCTTCGACCGGGAAAAGCGCGCTGTCCGTGTGCGCGAAACGGTTCGGCTCGGCGCCATTCAGCTTTCGGAGCGTATGCTGCCGGCGCCGCAGGGCGATGCCGCCGACCGCGCCATTCTCGGCGCCATGCGCCAGCACGGCCTGTCGCTGCTTTCGTGGAGCAAGGAGGCGCTGACCCTTCGCCGCCGGCTTGCCTGGCTGCATCGCGGCATCGGCGAGCCGTGGCCCGACGTTTCCGACGAGACGCTTCTCGACCAACTCGAAACTTGGCTTCTGCCGTTTCTCGCGGGAAAGGCATCCTTTGCCGCGATCCCCGGCGAAACGCTGACAGCGGGGCTGATGTCTATCGTGCCATATGAGTTGCACAGGCAAGTCGACGCGCTGGCGCCGACTCACTATGACGCGCCGTCCGGAAGCCGCATTCCTATCGACTACGAAGGCGAATGGCCGGTGCTTGCGATCCGCGTGCAGGAGCTGTTCGGCATCGACAGGCACCCTGCAATCGCCGATGGCACGGTGCCGCTGACGCTGGAGCTTCTTTCACCGGCGCATCGGCCGATTCAGACGACACGCGACCTGTCCGGCTTCTGGCGTGGCTCGTGGGCCGATGTGCGCACCGACATGCGCGGACGCTACCCCAAGCACGTCTGGCCGGAAAATCCCCTGGAAGCCGTAGCGACCAGCCGTGCCAAGCCGCGCGGCACCTGACCCGCGGAATGCACATTCTAGCGTTCCCGCGCGCCAGGCTGTAATGCAGGCGGATGATCAACATCCAACGCACGCCGGACCTTCAACAGAGCAACCGGCTTCGGCTCAATACGCTGATCCGCCTGCGCTGGCTGGCCATTGTCGGCCAGAGCGTGGCCGTGCTTGTCGTCGCCTACGGCCTGAGCTTTCCGCTGCCGGTCGGCCTGTGCTTCGGGCTGATCGCCTGCTCGGCCTGGCTGAACCTGATGCTCGCCTTCCGCTTCCCCGCCGCGCACCGGCTGAAGCCGCTGGCGGCGATGGGCATTCTGGTATTCGACAGCCTGCAGCTCGCCGGCCTGCTCTACATGACGGGCGGGCTGACCAATCCGTTCTCGCTGCTGATGACAGTACCGGTGGTCATCTCGGCGACTTCGCTGCCGCTGCGGCTGACGGCGCTGCTCGGCACAATCGTCATGGCGCTGGCCTCGCTGCTGGTGTTCTTCCACCTGCCGCTGCCCTGGTATGACGGCTCGCCGCTGCCGATGCCGTTCATCTATGTCGCCGGCATGGGGATGGCAGTGCTTTCTTCCATCGCCTTCACCGGCATCTACGCCTTCCGCGTCGCCGAGGAGGCGCGGCTGCTTGCCAACGCACTCGCCGCCACCGAACTGGTTTTGCAGCGCGAACAGCATCTGTCGGCGCTGGACGGGCTGGCGGCGGCGGCGGCGCATGAACTGGGCACGCCGCTTGCCACCATCACGCTGGTGGCGCGGGAAATGGAGAAGGCGCTGGGCGACGATCCGAAGTACCACGAAGACGTCACTTTGCTGCGCTCGCAGAGCGAGCGCTGCCGAGAGATTCTGAAACGCCTCACCAGCCTGTCCTCCGAGGGAGAAGAACACCTGTCGCGGCTGCCGCTGACCTCGCTGGTCGAGGAGGTGATCGCCCCGCATCGCGATTTCGGCATCGCCATAAAGCTGCGGCCCGGCGAACGCATCGGCCCCGAGCCGGTGGGGCGGCGCAATGCCGGCGTCATCTATGGGCTCGGCAACCTCGTCGAGAACGCCGTCGACTTCGCCCGCTCCAATGTGACCGTGCGCTGGAGTTGGGATGAAAATCAGGTGAGCTTCTCAATCATCGACGACGGACCGGGCTTTCCGCCCGAGATCATCGACCGAATCGGCGAACCCTATATGTCGACACGGCAGGGAGCCGAGCGCGGCGGGGGGCTGGGGCTCGGCCTGTTCATCGCCAAGACGCTGTTGGAGCGCTCCGGCGCGACGATCGATTTTCGCAATTCGAGCGGGCTGGGCGAGGGCGCCATCGTCAACATAAGCTGGCCGCGAGAGGCTTTCCTGCATTCCGAAACGGCCACAGGTCCGATGTTCGATACGGCCTGAAATGCGGCGAAATTGGACATTCGGCCTCCGGAGTTATATCTGCGTCATAAAAAGGCAGCAGGAAACGACCGATCATGGCGGGTGACGAAAACAGCGGCAGCGTGGTAACCGGCGACGACACGTCGCTATTGATCGTCGAAGACGACAAGCCGTTCCTGACGCGGCTGGCGCGGGCCATGGAAACGCGGGGTTTCATCGTCGATACGGCCGAAAGCGTCGAGGAAGCCATCGGCAAGGCACGGGCCAATCCGCCGGCCTATGCCGTGGTGGACATGCGGCTGGGCGACGGCAACGGCCTCGACGTCGTGGCGGCGATCCGCGAGAAGCGCGAAGACGCCCGCACCATCATCCTCACCGGCTATGGCAATATCGCCACCGCTGTCACGGCGGTGAAACTTGGCGCGATCGACTATCTCTCCAAGCCTGCCGACGCCGACGACATATTCGCCGCATTGACCCGCACTTCAGGCGAGCGCGCCGCGCCACCGGAAAATCCGATGTCGGCGGATCGGGTACGCTGGGAGCATATCCAGCGTGTCTACGAGATGTGCGATCGCAACGTTTCCGAAACGGCAAGGCGGCTCAATATGCACCGCCGTACCTTGCAGCGTATCCTGGCCAAGCGCGCGCCGCGCTGAGTTCTGGCTCCTCTTTGCCTGGAACGGTTCTGCATATGATAGTGTCGTAGACCGTCCAGCCGAATCGGAGGGAATTCGACATGACGACTAAAGGCGGCCGCCCAGTTTCCGCTTTCCGCGAATTCCTCGACGGCGAGGCCTCTGGCGGCATCATCCTCATCGTTGCCGCTGCACTGGCGCTCATCGTCGCCAACTCGCCTCTGGCAGACGGCTATTTCTCCGCCTTGCACGCCTATCTCGGCCCGCTCAGCATCCTGCACTGGATCAATGACGGGCTGATGGCGATCTTCTTCCTGCTGGTCGGGCTGGAGATCAAGCGCGAGGTGCTGGACGGACAGCTTTCGACCTGGCCGCGCCGCATGCTGCCCGGCATTGCCGCGGCCGGCGGCATGATCGTGCCGGCGCTGGTCTATGTCGCGATCAACCGGAACAATGCAGCGGCGTTGCCCGGCTGGGCCATCCCCACCGCGACCGATATCGCCTTCGCGCTCGGCGTGCTGTCGCTGCTCGGTAGCCGCGTACCCGCTTCGCTGAAGGTGTTCCTGACCGCACTGGCGATCATCGACGATCTCGGCGCAGTCATCATCATCGCCATCTTCTACACGAGCGGACTGTCGCTCGCCTATCTCGGCGGCGCCTTCGCGGTCATCACCGTCCTGATCGTGCTGAACCGGATGGGCGTGCTGTCGTTGATCCCGTATCTGCTCCTCGGTGTCGTGCTTTGGGTGCTGGTGTTGAAATCCGGCGTGCACGCGACGCTGGCCGGCGTCGCGCTGGCGCTGACGGTGCCGCTGCGGGCCTCGTCCGGGCTGGCGCACGATCTTGAGCATTCGCCGCTGCACAGGCTGGAACATGCGCTGCACAAGGCAGTGCCTTTCATCGTCATCCCGATCTTCGGCTTCGCCAATGCCGGCGTGTCGTTTGCCAGTCTGTCTGTCGCCAATCTGGTCGAACCGCTGACGCTGGGTGTCGCCGCCGGATTGGTGCTCGGCAAGCTGGCCGGTGTCTTCGGGGCATCGGCGCTGACGATCCGGCTCGGTCTCGCCGATCTGCCCGCCCATGCCAACTGGACGCATATGGTGGGCATCGCTCTCCTGTGCGGCATCGGCTTCACCATGAGTCTGTTCATCGGCCTGCTGGCCTTTGGCGACAATCCAGCGCTGCAGGATGCGGTCAAGGTCGGCATCCTGGCCGGTTCGCTGATCGCGGCGGTGTTGGGGGCGGCGGTGCTGACGATGGCGCCGCGGGCAAATGGAAACGAGGAAGACGCGTGACGCCTCACCCCACCCTTTGTGGGGAGGGTCGCGGATAAAATCGAACTCGCGAGATTTTTGACGCAAGGTGGGGGGTGCAACGGCGGGCGTTCAGTACCCTCACCCCGTCTCACAGCCTTCGTTTCACTCCGGCTGCTCACCGACCACAAGAGGGGAGGTAAAGTTCGCTACTCGCTCTCGCCTTCCAGCGCCGGCACCGAGACGCCGGCAAGCTCCGCTGCCAGCAGGCGCGCCGCGCCGGCGCGGGCGATACGCAGCATCAGCGCCTTGCGGGTCGCCGCCGCCATGCGGTGCTCCGGTGCCTCGCGCATGACCTCCGCGCCATAGCCGTCCGAAAGAATGAAGCCGCACTCCTCGGGGAAAATCTCAGCCGATACGCCGGGATGCGTGGCGAAGAAGAAGCGGTCGGAATGCAGCCGGTAATCCGGCCATTTGCGGTCGACGCGGAAATCCTCGACCGAAGATTTGACTTCGATGATCCAGATGTCGCCCTGCCGCGTCAGCGCCACCAGATCGGCGCGGCGGCCCGTCGCAAGCGACAGTTCGGGGATGACATGCGCGCCCATCTGCATCAGCAGGCGCTGCACGCCACGCCGCACCAGCATGGCGCGCTCGGACTGGCGGCCGTCGACAAGAGGGTTCAAAGGAATCGGCGAAACGATGGGCATAGCCCAGTATGGCCGATTTTGTTCACGGTTTGAACCTGTTTCCTTTGTCAATTCTCCCCCGCCATCTCCTCCAGGATCGGGCAGTCGGGACGGTCATCGCCGTGGCAGGCGTGGATGAGCTTCTGCAGCGTCGCGCGCATGGATTGCAGTTCGCGCACCTTTTCCTCGATCGCCGCGACATGGGCCGAGGCGATGGCGCGGACATCGTGGCTGGCTCTGCTGCGATCGCGATAAAGGGCCATCAGCTGGCGGCAGTCGTCGATGGAGAAGCCGAGATTGCGGGCGCGGCGCAGGAAGGCGAGGCGGTGGATGTCGTCGCCGGTATAGTCGCGGTAGCCGTTGCCGGCGCGGCCCGGGCTAATCAGGCCGATTTCCTCATAGTAGCGGATGGTCTTGGCCGGCAGGCCCGTCCGGCGGGCGGCAGTCCCGACATTCATGCTCTTGTCCTTTCGTGGCCGCCTTCGGTCGAAGCTCTGGCATGGCCTCCGTTGTTTTTCCTTCACATTCCTGTGAGCGCTGTTGCCGAAATACCATAGGTAACGGCTTACCGGTGCCTCCGGGGAAGCATATAGGCATCGTGTTCTTGGCAAGCAAAGCAAATGCCAGCATGAATGATGTCGAAAAGACGGCTCGAATCGGGCCGCGACGGATTTGGGGGGTGTCGGACAGCCTATGCGGATGAAATCATTTGCCATCGTTGCCGGACTGGTGCTGGCAACCGCGCTTTCCGGGTGCAGCACCATCGGCTCGCTGCCGATGTTCACCAACAACTATGGCACCGTACGGGATGCCGGCTACCAGCTTCCAAGCATCCCGATCAGCAAGGTTCCGCGCAAGTATCACCGGCAGATCGTGCGCTTCGACAGCCAGGAAAAGCCCGGCACGATCATTGTCGATACCAATGAGAAGTTTCTCTATTTCGTCATGCCCGAAGGCAAGGCGATGCGCTATGGCATCGGCGTCGGCCGCGAAGGCTTCGAGTGGCACGGTACAGCCCGCATCGCGCTGAAGCGCGAGTGGCCAACCTGGACGCCGCCCGGCGCAATGATCAAGCGCCAGCCGGAACTGGCCAAGTGGGCCGGAGGCATGCCTCCGGGCTTGACCAATCCGCTCGGCGCGCGCGCCATGTATCTGTTCAACAAGGGTGGCGATTCCGGTTACCGGCTGCATGGCAGCCCGGAGTGGAATTCGATCGGCAAGGCAATGTCGTCGGGCTGCATCCGCCTGATGAACCAGGACATCATCGACCTTTATAACCGCGCCGAAGTGGGCGCCAAGGTCATCGTAAAGTAGCCGTCGCGGAAGGCGCCTCCGCCTTCCTGACCGGCACGGAAAGTTTCGTACGCGGACCGTCCAGGCAACACGGACGTCCCCACAGGAAACCGGGCCTCAAGCCCGGTTTTTTGTTTTTTCGCTGCTTTTTCGCCCTTTAGCTAGGCGACCTGCTCGACCTGCTGAACTTCCGGCACGAAATGGCGCAGGAGGTTCTGGATGCCGTGCTTCAGCGTCGCGGTGGACGAAGGACAGCCGGCGCAGGAGCCTTTCATGTGCAGGAACACGGTTCCGTTCTCGAAACCGCGGAAGGTGATATCGCCGCCGTCCTGAGCAACGGCGGGACGCACGCGGGTATCGAGCAGCTCCTTGATGGTGACGACGATCTCCTCGTCGGCCTTGTCGTAGAACTCGCCGGTCTGGCTGGTTTCAGCCGCAGGACCCGCGTTTGCCATCACCGGCGCGCCGGACATGAAGTGCTCCATGATGGCGCCGAGAATGGCCGGCTTCAGGTGCTGCCAGTCCGGGCCGTCCTTGGTAACGGTGATAAAATCGTAGCCGAAGAACACACCGGTAACACCCGGAACCTCGAACAGCCGCCCAGCCAGCGGCGACGCAGCGGCGGCGCTCTCGGCATCGCGGAAATCGGCGGTGCCTTCCAACAGCACCTCCTTGCCGGGCAGGAATTTCAGCGTCGCCGGATTGGGGGTCGACTCGGTCTGAATGAACATCTTGATCTCCACGCCTGCCGACGGGGCGGGCAACTAGTTTGGAATAGTTCTAAATAAGCTCAATCGGGTCGGCCTTCAAGCGGAAACGGCTCTCACGAGCCGGTGTCTGCGACATGTCGGAACTTCAGGCCAGGTTTTCCAGATCCTCGTCGGAAAGATTTTGCGGCACGACGGTGACCGGAATCGGGAATGCCGCGCCCTTGCCGGCAATTGAAGCTACCAGTGGTCCCGGCCCTTCCTTGCCAGCGCCTGCACCCAGAACCAGAATGGCAATGTCCTGGTCTTCCTCGATCAGCTTGTGGATTTCGTCGGCGGGCTTTCCTTCGCGCACCACGAGTTCAGGTTCTATGCCCAGTTTCTGGCGGACTTTTGTGGCGTAGCCGTCGAGCGCGGCGCGGGCGTTGGCATTGGCCTCCTCGCGCATGATCTTCTCGACGCCGAGCCAATGCTGGAAATCGTCCGGCTCGATGACAAAGAGAAGCACCAGAACGCCGTTGGTGGTCTGGGCGCGTTTCGACGCGTAGGCGACGGCCCGCTCGCATTCGGGCGTATCGTCGATGATGGCCAGGAATTTCCGCCGATGGCCGGCTTCGCGGCTGAGACGTTTTGAAACCATTGACTGCCTTCCCGTTTCCGACAATCTGCCATCGCCACCGGGCAGCGGCAAGTCACGCCGCCGTCTGGTCCTGCAACAGCCCGACGATGTCGCGCACATGCTTCATCGTGCCTTCAGCGAGAGCGCCGGCCCGTTCACCGCCGTCCCTCAGCACCGAATCGACGAAGGCGGGGTCGGCCGAGATGCGCCGCATCTCCGCCGCCACCGGCGCCATTTTCTCGACCGCCATATCGGCAAGCGCCGGCTTGAAATCCGAAAATTGGCGGCCGCCGAATTCCTTCAGAACCTCCTCCTTCGATATATCGGCGAGACCGGCATAGATACCTACCAAATTCTCCGCCTCCGGCCGGCCGGCGAGGCCGGCCGGTTCGCTCGGCAGCGCATCCGGATCGGTCTTGGCCTTGCGGATTTTCTTGGAGATGGTGTCGGCATCGTCGGTGAGGTTGATGCGCGAAAGATCCGACGGGTCGGACTTCGACATTTTCTTCGAGCCGTCGCGCAGCGACATGATGCGCGTCGCCGGTCCGCCGATCACTGGCTCCGTCAGCGGGAAAAAGCCGTTGACCGTCTCGTCGCCCACCTGCATCTCGACCCCGACGCCGAGTTCGGCGATACGGTCGGAAAAGTCATTGTTGAACTTCTGGGCAATGTCGCGGGTGAGCTCAAGGTGCTGCTTCTGATCGTCGCCCACAGGCACATGCGTGGCGCGATAGACGAGAATATCGGCGGCCATCAGGCTCGGATAGGCGAGCAGACCGAGCGAGGCGTTCTCGCGGTCCTTGCCGGCCTTGTCCTTGAACTGCGTCATGCGGTTCATCCAGCCGATGCGCGCCACGCAGTTGAATATCCAGGCCAGCTCGGCGTGCTGCATGACGCGCGACTGGTTGAAGACGATGTGCTTCTTCGGATCGATGCCGGCGGCCAGGAAGGCGGCAGTGATCGAGCGCGTCTGCTCCTGCAAATCCTTGTGTACCAGCTGGGCGGTGAGCGAATGCAGATCGACGACGCAATAGATGCAGTCGGATTTTTCCTGCAGAGCGACGAATTTCTTGATGGCGCCGAGGTAGTTGCCGAGATGCAGGTTGCCGGTCGGCTGCACGCCGGAAAAGACGAGTTCCCGGAAAGGGCTGGTGGTGGACATGATCATTTCCCTGGCTTGTGGAGGGCCGTTTCGATCGCGGCGAAAATTCGGACGCGCGGCTTATGGACGAAGGTGTCGCCCGGGGCAAGCGGTCTCTTGCTTCACGGCGCCGGCCCGGTGCTTTTGCGGCCGCGTCCCATATTCCGCCGGATCATGCCGAAATCGGCGCCGCCCGTAGCGAAAGCCAAGGCAAAATACAGGATGGCGCCCGCGCCGGAAAGCAGCGCGAGAGTCACTGCTTTGGTCAGCAGCGGAGCGGACGAGGCGAGCTGGGGCGCGAACCAGTCTTCCACGAACCAGAGTGCCATACCCATCAGGGCGGCAGCAAGCAGAAGCCGCGGGATGCGCTTGAGCAGCGGGACATCGCGGCCCCAATGGCCGCGCCGGACCAGGACGCCGAGCAGCAGCGCCGCGTTGACCCAGCCGGCTACCGCCGAAGCGACGGCGATTCCGGGCGCGCCCATCGACGGAAACAGGGTAAGCGCGGTGGCGACATTGACCACGACCGATATGGCGGCAAAGACCATCGGCGTGCGGGTATCCTCACGGGCGAAATAGCCCGGTGTGAACGCCTTGATGAGCACGAAGGCCGGCAGCCCCAGCCCGAAGATCGCCAGGATGGCCGCCACGGTCGGGGTCGAATTGTTGGCGGCGAAGGCTCCGCGCTCATAGAGCAGCCTCACGATAGGTTCCGACATGACCAGAAGCGCCGCGGCGGCCGGCAGCGTCATGAACAGGGTGAACTCGACCGAGCGGTTCTGCAAGTTAGCCGCTTCCATCACATTGCCAGCCTTCAGCGCCCGCGAAAGTTCGGGCAGGAGAACGATGGCCACGGCTATGCCGACGACGCCGAGCGGCAGCTGATAGATGCGGTCGGCATAGGCGAGCGACGACACCGCGCTGTCCTGTCCCGAGGCGATGGCGGTGCCGATCAGCTGGTTGATCTGGGTGATGCCGCCGGTGATCGCAGCGGGGAATGCCAGCACCAGCAGCCGTTTGACGTTGGGCGTCATGCGCGGCATGCGAAAGCCGATGGAAATGCCGGCGTGACGCACGGCGACCCAGACGATGGCAAGCTGGACGAGGCCCGCCGCAAGCACGCCCCAGGACAGCGCATAGCCGACACGGACTGCGTCCTGACCGTCATACCAGGCATAGGCTAGGACCGCGATGAGAATGACGTTGAGAAACACCGGCGCAACCGCGGCGGCGAAATAGCGGCGCAGCGAATTCAGCATGCCGGCCATCATCGCTCCCAGCGACATGCAGATCAGATAAGGGAACATGATGGTCGCCAGCGTCACCGTCATGGCGAACTTGTCCGGCGTGTCGGCAAAACCCGGCGCCACGGCGTAACGGACGATCAGCGGCATCGCTAGTTCCATGACAATGGTCAGCGCCAGCAGCGCGCTGAACAGGACGCCGAAGACTTCCTCGGAAAAACGCTTTGCCCCTTCGAGGCCGTTGGCCTCGATTTCCTTCGAGAAGAGCGGCACGAAGGCGGCGTTGAACGCACCTTCGGCAAACAGCCGGCGGAAGGTGTTGGGAAACTGGAAGGCGGCGTTGAAAGCGTCCGCGATGGGGCCGGTGCCGAGCGCCGCGGCCATCAGCATCTCGCGGGTGAAGCCGAGGATGCGGCTCATCAGCGTGCCGGACGCGACTGTGGCAAATTTCTTGACGAGGCTCATAGGACGCCCACTACTCGGCCGCAGCCTTGACCTTGGCGGCGCGTTCGGGCCCAGCACCCTCCAGCACGGCGGTCAGCCGGTCGCGCACCGTCTTCACCCGGGCGGGGCTTTCGACCTTATGGCCTGTCAGATCAGTAACATAGAAGGTGTCGATGACCTTTTCGCCGAAGGTGGTGATGTGGGCCGATGCGATGTCGAGCGAGAGATCCGACAGCGTCCCGGTGATTTCCGAAAGCAGACCCGGCCGATCCAGCCCCTCGACTTCGACGACAGAGAAGCGGTTCGACAGCGCATTGCGCACCTCGGCGCGGGGCGGAATGCGAAAAGCCCTGGCGCCACGCTTCGGCTTCGCCCGCTTCTCGATCATCTCCGGCAGCCAGGCGCGACCCGACAGCACGTCTTCGATCAGCTTGCCGACCCGTTCGCCTCGGCGGCGCTCGTCCTCATCGCGATCGAATTCGCGGTTGATGAGGATGGTGTCGAGCGCCCGGCCATCGGACGTCGTGAAAATCTGTGCGTCGACAATGTTGCCGCCCGCCGCGACGCAAGCGCCGGCGATGACCGACAGGAGGCGCGGATGGTCGGGCGCCAGAACGGTGATTTCGGTCACGGCCTCGAACTGGTGCGTCTTGACCATGGTGGCGAGCTTGCGGCCGGCGCCATCCGCTTCGCGGATAAACTCCGCATGGCGCAGCTGATCGTCCAGATCGACTGCCAGCAGATAATTCTCGTAATGCAGCCCCACGACACGGCGCCGCTCCGCCTCCGGCCAGGCGGACAAGCCCTCGGCGAGCTTCTCGCGCGCCACGGAGGCCCGCTCGGCGCGCGACACTTCGGAGAAACCGCCCGTGAGGGCCAGTTCGGTCTCGTAATAAAGGGTCCGGAGGAGCTGGCCTTTCCAGCCGTTCCAGACGCCAGGTCCGACGCCGCGTATGTCGCAGACGGTCAGGATGAGCAGGAATTTGAGCCGCTCCACGGTCTGAACGACGGAGGCGAAATCGTCGATCGTCTTGCGGTCGTTGAGATCGCGTGTCTGAGCGGTCATCGACATCAGGAGATGATTTTCGACCAGCCAGACAACCGTCTCCGTGTCGGCGGCCGAGAGGCCCATATGCGGGCAGATGCGCCGCGCGATCCTGGCGCCGGCCTCCGAATGATCCTCCGGCCGGCCCTTGGCGATGTCGTGCAGCAAGACCGCGACGTAGAGCAGCTCGCGGCTGCCCTTCAACCCTGGCATCAGCGCATGCGACAGCGGATGTATTTTTCTGCTGTCGCCATGTTCGATCTCCGACAGCACGCCAATGCAACGTATGAGGTGCTCGTCCACCGTGTAGTGATGATACATGTTGAACTGCATCATCGCGACAATCTTGCCGAAATCGGGGATCAGCTTGCCGAGCAGGCCGGCTTCGTTCATGCGCCGCAGGTTGAGTTCCGGATTGCGGTCCGAGGTGAGGATATCGAGGAACAGGCGGTTTGCCTCGGGGTCGCGCCGCAGCGTCCGGTCGACCAGCTTCAGCGAACGGGTGAGCAGTTTCAGCGCGTCGGGATGGAATTCCAGCCCGTGCTTGTCCGCCAGCCAGAACAGCCGCAGAAGATTGACCGGATCGCGTTCGAAGACCTTATCATCGGCAACATTGATGCGGTGGTTGTCGACGATGAAATCGGCCGTACCCGCGAGCTTGCGCTTGCGCCGCTGGAAGGTCTGGAAGATGCGGTTGAAGCCCGGCACATGCTTGGCCTGCTCCTCCTCGAGCGCAGCGCAGAAGATTCGGGTCAGATCCCCCACTTCCTTGGCGACGAGGAAATAGTGTTTCATGAAACGCTCGACCGCCGACAGGCCGGGGTGGCTGGTGTAGCCGAGGCGTTCGGCGATCTCGCGCTGGATGTCGAAATGCAGCCGCTCCTCGGCCTTGCCGGTCAGGAAATGCATGTGGCAGCGCACAGCCCACAGGAAATCCTCCGCCTTCAGGAATGAGCGATACTCGACATCGGTGAACACGCCCTTGTCGACCAGCTCCTCGCCGGTGCGGACGCGGTAGAAGTATTTGCCGATCCAGAACAGTGTCTGCAGGTCGCGCAGCCCGCCCTTGCCGTCTTTGACATTGGGCTCGACCAGATAACGGCTTTCACCGGCCTTGGCATGGCGGTCGTCGCGCTCGGCAAGCTTGGCCTGGACGAATTCCGGCCCGGTGGTGCGCACCACATCCCGATCGAAACGCTCGACCAGCTCCTGATAGAGCTTCTCCTCGCCCCACATGAAGCGAGCCTCCAAGATAGAGGTTCGAATGGTTATGTCGGAGAGCGAAAGTCGGATGCAGTCCTCGATGTTGCGGGTGGCGTGGCCGACTTTCAGCCCGAGATCCCAAAGCATATGAAGGATGTATTCGACGACCTGCTCGCCCCATGGAGTCTGCTTGTATGGCAGCAGGAAAAGAAGGTCGATGTCGGAACCGGGCGCCAGCGTACCACGTCCAAAGCCGCCGACCGCGACGATCGCGACGCGCTCCCCGAGCGACGGATTGCGGGCCCGATAAACATGGGTGACGGCAAAATCGTAAAGGACCCGGATGATCTCGTCCATCAGATGCGACAGCCGGGCGGCGCAGGCCGTGCCGCCGCCGTCATCCTTCAGCATGTCCTCGGCGATCTTGCGCCCGGCAATCATGCGATCCTTCAGGGTCAGCAGCACCTTCGCCCTGACCGAAGGCGAGGAACCGTCGCCATCGGTCGCGGATGTCAGCGCCGTCAGGTCGCGGCGCAGGACGTCGCCGTCGATAAGATGGTCGAGCTTGAGTGATATCTTTGCCATAAAGCCGGAAGGACTCGTTTTCCGGCGCGGTCTATAACCTTTTTTGCAGCGCCTGGGTATGGGCAGGAAAAGACGAATTCAGGCGACCCCGTGAAGCGCCTTGTTCAAGGCAACCCGGTTGCCGCCTTGCCGTTTGGCGTCCTGCATATGGCGGGCAGCCTGACGCAGCGCATCGGCAATTCTCGTAGGGCGCCCCTGCGGAATGAGAACGCCACCGATGCTGACCTTCACATCCGGCGTGCGGGCATCATCGACCTGCCATGGGATGATCTCCACCTGGCGGCGGATGAGCTCCGCCAGCCGTTCGGCCTCCTCCAAGCTTACCGAAGCGAGGAACACGCCAAACTGGTCGCCGGCGATCCGGCCGACAATATCGGCTGGACGCGCGGCATACTGGATGGCCTTGGCCACCCTAACCAAGGCCTCGTCCCCCCGGACGTAGCCGAACCAGTCGTTGACGTGCTTGAACCCATCAGGATCGATCACGAGAAGCGCATAGGCTTCGTCGCGCCGCCGTATGTCATCGATGCGCCGCAGGAACATCTCGCGATTGGGAAGTCCGGTCATCCGGTCATGTCCGGTGACGAAGGCCAGCGTGTCATGCGCCTCGACGAGCTGCCGATGCGACTCGCCAAGCTCCATATGAGCGGATTGGAGCCTCTCTGTTTGCAAGAAAATGAAAATTGCAATCGGTGTCCCGACCAGCATGGGTATCACTGCGCATTCGACCCAGCTTAGCCAGTCGATGGTCATCCCAAAGGCCAAGCGTAGTGAGAACGATATCGCAAACGTTGCAACAACCGCCGGCCCAATGACCAGCAAGGTCCTGGTCAATATGCGTTTTTTCACCTCATTCATTTCGGGCCATGCTAGCCGACGGCGGCTAAATTCGGTTTATTGGAACGGCTAAGATTTTAGCGATAGCTTATATTCCATGCGGCGGGCCGCCCCTCTTGACCTTCCAGTAACTGGAAGCCCTATCTCTCGATGAAACGACTGCGAGAGAACTATGAGCCACTCCGATCACAGCCATCACAATCGTGCTTCTGGCGGCGCCTGCTGCGCAGCGCATTCGGGCTCCGCAAACGACGGCGGCGTGGTACGTGATCCGGTCTGCGGCATGGTTGTCGATCCTGCCGAGGGCAAACCTGTCGCCGACTACGACGGCCGGACATTTCATTTTTGCAGCGAGGGATGCCGGACGAAGTTCAAGGCAGCGCCGGACCAGTTTATGACAGCGACAGACCCCGTCTGCGGCATGCAGGTGGACCGCGCCAGCGCGGCTCATTTCCTTCGTCACGACGGAGAAAAATACTACTTCTGCTCCGAATCCTGCCTGAAAAAATTCGAAGCCGATCCGGCAAAATATCTGGGAGACCGGCCTGTGCCGACCCCGATGCCGAAGGGCACGCAATATACGTGCCCGATGCATCCCGAGATCGTCCGCGACAAGCCAGGCGCATGTCCGATATGCGGCATGGCGCTGGAGCCCATGGGCGTTCCGACCGGCGAGGAAGGGCCTAATCCCGAACTCGTCGATTTCACCCGGCGTTTCTGGGTAAGCGCTGCGCTGGCGACGCCGCTCCTCGTTCTGACAATGGGACCCATGCTCGGCCTGCCGGTGCGCGACTGGATCGGCGAGGGTCTGGCGGCATGGATCGAGCTTGCGCTCGCCACACCTGTGGTGTTGTGGGCGGCGCTGCCTTTTTTTCAACGCGGCTGGGCGTCTGTCCTCAACCGCAGTCCCAACATGTGGACGCTGATCTCGCTCGGTGTCGGCGCCGCCTATCTCTATAGCCTTGCGGCGGTTCTGTTTCCGGACATGTTCCCGCACGAGATTCGCGGCCATGGCGGCGCGGTGCCTGTCTATTTCGAGGCGTCGGCGGTGATCGTGGCGCTCGTCTTTCTCGGGCAGGTGCTGGAATTGAGGGCGCGGGAGCAGACCGGCTCTGCCATCCGCGCGCTACTTGACCTCGCCCCCAGAACCGCCAGGCGGCTGGATGAGGACGGTTCGGAGGCCGACGTGCCGCTGGACGAGGTGAAAGCGGGCGACCGTCTCCGCATCAGGCCCGGCGAGGCCGTGCCCGTCGACGGCAAGGTGATCGAAGGCCGCTCCTCGGTGGACGAATCGATGATCACGGGAGAACCGGTTCCGGTTGAGAAGACCGAGGGCGACGTGCTGACCGGCGGCACGATGAACAAGAACGGCTCACTCGTCATGCAGGCCGAGAAGGTCGGCGCAGAAACCACGCTGGCGCGGATCGTCGAGCTTGTCGCCAAGGCGCAGCGTAGCCGCGCTCCCATCCAGGGTCTGGCAGACAGGGTGTCGTTCTACTTCGTGCCGGCAGTCGTGCTTGTGGCGCTGGTGTCCTTCCTGATCTGGCTGATCTTCGGTCCCGGCTTGACCTTCGCCATCGCTTCGGCAGTGTCGGTGCTGATCATCGCCTGCCCCTGCGCGCTGGGTCTGGCCACGCCGATGTCGATCATGACGGCGACCGGGCGCGGCGCCCACGCCGGCGTATTAGTCCGGGATGCAGCCGCTCTCGAGCGTTTCGCCGCAGTGAACATGCTCGTGGTCGACAAGACCGGAACGCTGACTGAAGGCCGTCCGCGGCTGACAGACGTAGTGGCGAAGGATATTTCCGATCACCATCTGCTGGCGCTGGCGGCCGGCCTGGAGATGGGCTCCGAACACCCCCTGGCAGAGGCAATTGTCGAAGGCGCACGGGAACGTGGCGTCCGTCCCGGACAGGCAGGCAATTTCGAAGCGGCCACCGGAAAAGGCGTTTCGGGAACGGTCTCGAACCGCCGCGTGGCGCTCGGTAACGCAACCATGCTGACCGATCTCGGCATTGACACGCAGCCGATGGCGGCACGGGCTGAAGCGTTGCAGATCGAAGGAAAGACCGTCATGTACGTGGCGATCGACGGCCGGCTCGCCGGTCTTGTCGCCGTTGCCGATCCGGTCAAGGCGAATGCGGCCGAGGCCATTCGAAGCCTGCAGGACAGCGACATCACGGTGATCATGGCTACCGGCGACAACTGGCGCACCGCGAAAGCCATTGCCGCGAAACTTGGCATCGACCAGTTGCGCGCCGGACTGCTTCCCGAGCAGAAAAGCGATCTCATAGAAGAGCTTCGCGAACGCGGCGGTGTCGTCGCCATGGCTGGAGACGGCGTCAACGACGCGCCGGCGCTGGCGACGGCCGATGTCGGCATCGCCATGGGTTCGGGCGCCGACGTCGCTGTCGAAAGCGCCGGCATAACCCTGCTCAAGGGCGATCTCGCCGGCATCGTGCGTGCACGAAAACTGGCTGAGGGCACGCTGCGCAACATCAAGCAAAATCTGGTCTTTGCCTTTCTTTACAATGTTCTGGGCGTGCCTGTGGCAGCCGGCGTGCTCTATCCGATTACCGGCGCGCTGCTTTCGCCGATGCTGGCCGCGGCCGCGATGAGCCTGTCATCCGTCTCGGTGATCAGCAATGCGCTGCGGCTGCGCACGCTGAAGCTCTAGGCAGACGACGTCGGGCGGGGCCTGACACTGAACGAAGAGGAGAATCCTATGACCATGTTCAAGAAGATAATCGCGACGCTGATGGCAGCGGGCATGTTGTTTGCTGTCTTCGTCGAGACCGCAACGGCCCAGGACCACAAGGGCCATGACATGAGCAATATGGCCGGCGCTGCCGACGCTCCGTCGACCGAGGGTTACAAGCAGGCGATGGACACCATGCATCGCGATATGGCCATCCCCTATTCAGGCGATGCCGATGTCGATTTCGTGCGCGGCATGATCCCGCATCACCAGGGTGCGATCGACATGGCGAAGGTCGAGTTGGAACACGGCAAAGATCCGGAAATCCGCAAGCTGGCCGAGACGGTCATCAAGGCGCAGGAAGCCGAGATCAAGCAGATGCAGGACTGGCTGGCCGCCAACGCGCCGAAATAAGCCGGCGTAGACCATTCGGGCTGGACCGGTCGTCCAGCCCTTGTGGCCCTCAACAACCGGCACCGCCGCAACCATCTGTCATCGTGCATTCCATGTCAACAGGAGCGCTCCGATGCCTCTCGTCAGGATTTCGATCCCCGCAAGCAAGGGCGATGCGTTCGCCAAAGGTGTTTCGGACGGCGTTCATGATGCAATGGTCGCCACGATCGACATCCCGCAGGCGGACAGGTTCCAGATCATCACCGAGCACACTGCTTCCAACCTGGTGATCGACCCGACCTATATGGATATCGAGCGCAGCCGCGACGCACTTGTCGTGCACATCACCATGCGTTCCGGCCGCACAGTTGAAAAGAAACGCGCACTTTACCGAACCATCGCTGAAAATCTCAACGCCAGGCTGGGTCTGCGCAAGCAGGACGTCATGATCGTCCTGACCGAAAACGAGCTTATCGATTGGTCGTTCGGCAATGGCGAAGCCCAATATGTGCCGGAGTGACCGCTATTTGCGAACTAGTCCCTTGAGCCGGTAGAGGGCTTCCAGCGCCTCGCGCGGCGTCATCTCGTCCGGATTGAGCGCTTCCAGCGCATCGCCCAGAACATCAGTCTTCGGCGCGAGTGGCTGCTCCCGCTTCACCACTGCGGAAAACAGCGGCAAATCGTCGATCAGACGATCCGTCTTGCCGGAGACTTCGCCGGCTTCCAGTTGCTGCAGGACTTCCCTTGCGCGCGCCACCACGGCTTCCGGCAGGCCGGCGAGCCTTGCCACCTGCACGCCGTAGGAGCGGTCTGCGGCGCCCTTGCCGACCTCGTGCAGGAAGACGACGTCGCCCTCCCACTCCTTGACCCGCATGGTGACGTTGTGCAGGCGCGGCAGCTTGCCGGAAAGCGCTGTCATTTCGTGGAAATGGGTGGCGAATATGGCGCGGCAACGGTTCTTCTCATGCAAATATTCCACTGCCGCCCAGGCGATGGAGAGACCGTCGAACGTCGCCGTGCCACGTCCGATCTCATCGAGGATAACAAGAGCGCGTTCGCCGGCCTGATTGAGGATCGCCGCTGTTTCCACCATCTCGACCATGAAGGTCGAGCGGCCGCGCGCCAGATCGTCCGATGCACCGACGCGGGAGAACAGCCGGTCGACGACGCCGATATGCGCGCTCTGCGCGGGGACGAACGAGCCCATCTGGGCCAGAACGGCGATCAGCGCGTTCTGGCGCAGGAAGGTCGACTTGCCGCCCATGTTCGGCCCGGTCAGAAGCCAGATGGCGCCGCTGGGCCCGTCGCCCTCCGGCGACAGGTCGCAGTCGTTAGCGACGAAAGGCCCCTCGCCCGAACGCCGCAGCGCCTGTTCGACGACCGGATGGCGGCCGCCCACCACTTCGAAGGACAGACTGTCGTCGACCTGCGGCCGGCACCAGTTCTCGCTTTCCGAAAGAAGAGCGAGCGCAGCCGAAACGTCCAGCACAGCCAGCGCCTCGGCGGCGGCACGGATTTTCGCCGCCTCGGCGACCGCTTCGCCACACAGCCGGTCGAAGGCCGCAAGCTCGATGCTCAGCGCCCGGTCGGCGGCATTGGCGATCTTCGTCTCCAGTCCGGCCAGTTCCGTTGTGGTGAAGCGCATGGCGTTGGCCATGGTCTGGCGATGGATGAAGCGCGCCTTGGCGCCGTCGGAGCCCGACAGGACCGAATGATGGTTGGCCGTCACCTCGATGTAGTAGCCGAGCACGTTGTTATGCCGGATCTTGAGCGACCTTATGCCGGTCTCCTCGATCAGGTCGCGTTCCATGCCGGCGATGATCTTGCGCGATTCGTCTCGCAGCGCCCGCATTTCGTCGAGTTCATAGTCGTAGCCGGCGCGGACGAAGCCGCCGTCGCGCTTCAGCAGCGGCAACTCGTCCGCCAGAGCATGGGCGAGATGTTCGACCAGCCGCTGCGGCAGTGCCGAGATCGCATTGAGGGCCTCGTGCAACTCGACGGGCGCATCCGCCTTGGCGAAGATGTCTGCCACCTGGGTCGCGGCCTCGCATCCGGCCCGCAAAGCGCCGAGGTCGCGCGGACCGCCACGGTTGAGCGCCAGCCTGGACAGCGCGCGCGGCATATCGGCGACGCCTTTCAGCGCCTGCCGCACCGCTTCGCACAAGCGCGGTTCGGCACGGAAGAACGACACCGAGTCGAGACGAATGCCTACCCTGTCCGGGTCAGTCAGCGGCGCCATCAGCCGGTCCGCCAGGAGGCGGGCACCGCCGCCAGTGACGGTGCGGTCTATGGCCTTGAACAACGAACCGTCGCGGCTGCCGGAAAGTGTACGCAACAGTTCCAGATTGGCGCGCGTCGCCGGATCGATGAAAAGCGTCGAGCCGCTCTCCTCGCGTTCAGGACGCGACAGCGGCGGCCTTTCCGCCTTCTGCGTCTTCTCCACATAGGCGATAATGCCGGAGATTGCCGAAAGCTCGGCGCGCGAGAAGCTGCCGAAGCTGTCCGGCGTCGCCACGTCGAAGAAGCGGGCGATACGACCCGATGCCGAAGCCGAATCGAACAGGCTGGCCGGCTGCGGATTGGCGACGAGGCCGAGCAGATCGAAGACCGGCTTCAGTTCGGGATCGTAGAAGACGGCATCGGCGACGATCAGTTCGCGCGGATCGACCCGGTAGATATCGGCGAGAAGCCTTTCGTCGGTGGTTTCGGCGACGCGGAACGCGCCGGTCGAGATATCGATCCACGCCAGCGCCAGAGCGCCGGCACCGCCGACGCCCTTCACCCTGCCGAGCGCCATCAGGAAACTGGACTCCGAGGGAGCCAGCAGCTTTTCCTCGGTGATCGTGCCGGGCGTCACCAGCCGGATAACGTCGCGGCGAACGACAGATTTGGAGCCGCGCTTGCGTGCTTCCGCCGGATCCTCGATCTGCTCGCAGACGGCGACGCGGAAACCCACCGCGATCAGCTTCTGCAGATAATCGTCGGCTGCATGAACCGGCACGCCGCACATCGGGATATCGGCGCCCTGATGTTTGCCGCGCTTGGTCAGCACGATGCCAAGCGCGGCGCTCGCCTTCTCGGCATCGTCGAAGAACAATTCGTAGAAATCGCCCATACGATAGAACAGCAGCGAGTCCGGGTTCGCCGCCTTGATCTCGATGTACTGCTCCATCATCGGCGTGACCGCGCCAATGGCAGCCGGGGCAGGCGCCGCAGTTCCTGTCCGAATCGGCGTCTCGTCGTTCACCGGAATATCCGTTTCATTACGCCCCGGTCCGGGGGCGTCTGTCGTCGCGAAAGGCGGACGGCGCGCAAATCAACTTGTTTTTTCTGCCTGACATCTCGATTCGAGCTCTGCACAAAAACAATCTTCTGCTGCTTGGCGGTTTACAGTTTCGATGTGTAGCCTTAATCGATCACACTCCACAGAAGAAAGCACGCTGCCGGTTCAATGGCGCGGCATCCCGGGAAGGAAATCTCATAAAATGGCAAGAAACAACAAGTCCAACGGTCAGGCTCCGTCCGTCAGCGAACAAGAGGCGCTGGAATTCCACGCCATGGGCCGACCAGGCAAGCTTGAGATCAGTCCGACCAAGCCGATGGCCACGCAGCGCGACCTGAGCCTTGCCTATTCCCCGGGTGTCGCCGTTCCGGTCAAGGCGATTGCCGAGGATCCGTCGCGCGCCTTCGACTATACGACCCGGGGCAACATGGTTGCCGTCATTTCCAACGGCACCGCCATTCTCGGCCTCGGCAATCTCGGCGCGCTTGCCTCCAAGCCGGTGATGGAAGGCAAGTCGGTACTTTTCAAGCGTTTCGCCGACGTCGATTCGATCGACCTGGAAGTCGATACCGAGGACGCCGACGCTTTCATCAACAGCGTGCGCTACCTCGGACCGTCCTTCGGGGGAATCAACCTTGAAGACATCAAGGCGCCCGAGTGCTTCATCATCGAGCAGCGGCTGCGCGAACTGATGGACATTCCCGTCTTCCATGACGACCAACACGGCACCGCCATCATCGCCACGGCCGGCTTGATCAACGCGCTGCACATCACCGGCCGCGACATGAAGACCACCAAGCTGGTATGCAACGGCGCCGGCGCCGCCGGCATCGCCTGCATCGAACTGGTCAAGTCGCTGGGCTTCTCGCCGGAAAACGTCACCTTGTGCGACACCAAGGGCGTGGTCTACCAGGGCCGCACCGAAGGCATGAACCAGTGGAAGTCGGCGCATGCGGTCAAGACGAAGGCGCGCAGCCTGGAGGAAGCGCTCGACGGCGCCGACGTGTTCTTAGGCCTATCGGCCAAGGGTGCGCTGACGCCCAGGATGGTTCAGTCCATGGCCAAGAACCCCATCATCTTTGCCATGGCGAATCCGGATCCGGAAATCACGCCGGAGGAAGTGGCCGAGATCCGCACCGATGCCATCATGGCGACGGGCCGTTCGGACTATCCGAACCAGGTCAACAACGTGCTTGGCTTTCCCTACATCTTCCGCGGCGCCCTGGACGTGCGCGCCACCACTATCAATGACGACATGAAGGTGGCGGCCGCGCAGGCGCTGGCCGAACTTGCCCGTGAAGATGTGCCGGACGACGTTGCGGCTGCCTATCAGGGCAACCGGCCGAAATTCGGTCCGAACTACATCATTCCCGTGCCTTTCGACCCGCGGCTGATCTCGGCGATCCCAGTGGCGGTGGCGAAGGCGGCGATGGACTCGGGCGTTGCCGGCCGGCCTATCCTCGACCTCGACAAATATGCCAACGAATTGTCGGCCCGGCGCGATCCCATCGCCTCGACGCTGCAGCGCATCTACGACCGTGTGCGTCGGCAGCCGAAGCGCATCGTTTTCGCCGAGGGCGAGGAGGAGCAGGTGATGCGCGCGGCGGTGGCCTACGTCAACCAACGGCTGGGCACCGCCATCCTGCTCGGCCGTGACGACGTCATCAAGGAAAACGCCCGCAATGCCGGCATCGACCTGAACAAATCCGGCCTCGAAATCATCAACGCCCGGCTGTCGCGCAAGAACGCCATCTATGCCGACTACCTCTATGAGCGCATGCAGCGGAAAGGCTTCCTGTTCCGCGACTGCCAGCGCCTGATCAACAACGACCGCAACCATTTCGCCGCCTGCATGGTGGCGCTGGGCGACGCCGATGGCATCGTGACCGGCGTGACGCGCAACTATTCGACGGCGCTGGACGACATCCGCCGCGTCATCGACGCCAAGCCCGGGCATCGCGTCATCGGCGTCTCGATCGTCCTGGCCCGCGGCCGCACAGTCATCGTCGCCGACACGGCCGTGCACGACATGCCGAATGCCGAACAGATCGCCGACATCGCCGAGGAAGCAGCCGGCTTTGCCCGGCGCATGGGTTACGAACCGCGGCTCGCCATGCTCGCCTATTCCACCTTCGGCCATCCACAGGGCGAACGCTCTGAGCGGATACAGGAGGCGGTGCGCATCCTCGACAAGCGGCGCGTGGATTTCGAGTATGACGGCGAGATGGCCGCCGACGTTGCGCTCAATGCCCGCGCCATGGGCCAGTACCCGTTCATCCGGCTTTCAGGCCCCGCCAACGTGCTGGTCATGCCGGCGTTCCATTCGGCCTCGATCTCGACCAAGATGCTGCAGGAGCTCGGCGGCTCGACCGTCATCGGCCCGCTGCTGGTCGGCCTCAACAAGCCGGTGCAGATCGTGTCGCTAAACGCCAAGGATTCGGACATCGTCAACATGGCGGCGATGGCGGCGTTTTCGGCGGGCACCTGACCCGTACGTCGTCCGAAAAAGAAAGAAGGGCCGTACGGCCCTTCTTTCTTGCCTATCGTATCTTCGTAACCGATCAGGTCTTTGCGGCCTGAACGAACTTCGGATCGAAGGTCTTTTCATAGGCGACGTCGGCATTGGCCAGAGCGGGATCGAGCGTCTTCAGAACGCCCATCATGGAATCGTAGCCTTCCTTGGTCACCATGCCATCCGGAGAGTACATCTCCTTCGAATTCTTGACCGCCTCCATGTAGAGGTCGCGGTTGCCGAGCAGATATTCCTGCGGCACCGCGTCGGCGACATCGGCCGGGCTGGCAGAGCCGATCCATTTCAGCGACTTCATGAAGGCGTTGACGATGCGCTGCGTCGTGACCGGGTTGGCTTCGGCGAACTCGCGCTTGAGATAAACCGTGGCCGCCGGATTCGGGCCGCCGAACAGCTCACGCGTGCCGACCTCGGTGCGGGTGTCGAGCAGGACCTTGATGGCGCCCTCGAATTCGAGCTGCGCGATCACCGGATCGAGGTTGGATATGGCGTCGATCTCGCCGCTCTTCATCGCAGCCACCGCGCCAGCACCACCGCCGATACCGATCAGCGACGCATCCTCGGCCTTGAGCCCGTTCTTCAGCAGCGCATATTGCAGCATCAGGGCGGTCGATGAGCCGGGCGCCGTGACGCCGACCTTGCGGCCTTTCAGGTCGGCCACGGATTTCACCTCGCCTTCCAGGCTCTTGCGCACGGCAATGACGATGCCCGGGAAGCGGCCGAGGTCGCAGACCGCGGTGATATCCTGGCCCTTGTCCTGCATGCGGATCGTATGCTCGTAGGCTCCGGTGACGATGTCCACCGAGCCGCCCACCAGCGCCTGCAGCGACTTAGAGCCGCCGGCGAAATCGTTGATCGTTACGTCCAGCCCTTCCTCCTTGAAGAAGCCCTTGCGCTCGGCGATCGTCAGCGGAAGATAGTAAAGCAGCGGCTTGCCGCCGACGCCGATGGTAAGAGCGGACTTCTCGGGCTTGGCGTCCTGGGCAAAGGACGGCGCAAGGCCGGCCGAGGCTCCGATGGCCAGACCGGCGCCGCCGATCAGGAATGTTCTGCGTTTCATCATTATCCTCCACTTTTCATGTCAAGATCATATCCGGCTCGGATCACTGGCCGCGCCATGCCAGAAGACGCTGCTCGATCAGCGTCACCAGCCAGTCGACGATCAGCACGAAGGCCATCAGAACGAACATGCCGGCGAAGACGCCGACGACATCGAACACGCCTTCAGCCTGCTGGATGAGATAACCGAGGCCCGCAGCCGAGCCGAGATATTCGCCCACCACGGCGCCGACCACGGCGAAACCGACCGACGTGTGCAGGCTGGAGAACATCCAGGACAGCGCTGACGGAATATAGACGTGACGCAGCAGCTGCCGTTCGCTCATGCCGAGCATACGCGCATTGTCCAGCACCGGGCGGCTGACTTCCTTGACGCCCTGATAGACGTTGAAGAAGACGATGAAGAAGACCAGCGTAATGCCGAGCGCGACCTTGGACCAGATGCCGAGGCCGAACCACAAGGCGAAGATCGGCGCCAGGACGACGCGGGGTAAGGCATTGGCCGCCTTCACATACGGATCGAAAACGGCGGCCAGCAAGGCCCGTCTGGCGAACCAGAAGCCGAACACGACGCCGCCCAGAGAGCCGAGCACGAAGGCAAGCAGCGATTCCGACAGGGTGATGCCGAGATGGTACCAGATCGAGCCGTCGACGAACCATTGGCCAATGCGCTTCATGACGCTGAAGGGATCGGCAAAGAAGAACGATATCGTCTTCGGGTTGCCGAACAATGTAGTGGTGGACGCCAAATGCCAGAGCGTGACGATGACCACCGCGACAAGAACCTGCAGGCAGAGGAGAATGGCTCTGTTCATCGGCTTGCCTCGCCGGTCTGCCGATACGCCTTGAGGACTTCCTGGCGCAGCGCATCCCAGATATCGCGATGCAGCCTGTTGAACCGGGGGTCGTGCCGGATGTCAGCGACGGCGCGCGGGCGCTCCAGCGGAATGGTGAAATCGCCGATGACCGAGGAGCGGGGCCCAGCGGACATGATGACCACGCGGTCGGATAGCGCGATCGCCTCATCGAGATCGTGGGTGACAAACATGACCGCCTTGCGGTTTTCCGACCACAGTTTCAGCAGCAGGTCGCCCATGATCAGCCGCGTCTGGGCATCGAGCGGACCGAACGGCTCGTCCATCAGAAGAAGCTTCGGATTGCGGATGAGGACCTGCGCGAGCCCGACGCGTTTGCGCTGGCCGCCGGAGAGCATCTGCGGGTAGCGATCGGCGAAGGCCGCAAGGCCGACCCGCTCCAGCCATTCCAGCGCGGTCTGCCTTGCCTGCGAACGCTTCGTGCCTGCGATCTCCAGGCCGATGGCGACGTTGTCGATCACCGTCTTCCAGGGCATCAGCGAATCCTGCTGGAACAGATATCCTGCCTGACGGTTGATGCCTTTCAGGTCTTGACCGAATATTTCCACTGCCCCGGTCGACGGCTGCAGCAAGCCCGCGGCCGCGTTGAGCAGGGTCGACTTGCCACAACCGGTCGGACCGACGATCGACAGGAATTCGCCATCGCCCACCGCCAGATCCGTCGCCGCGACGGCCTCGAAGCGGCCGCGATCCTTGAGATCGAATGCAATGCCCACTTGCTTCAGGCGAACGGCCTGAACCGGATCGGTCATATCTTCGCCATTCCTCCCTGACGAACGCCTGCTCGCGCGAGAACTGGCAAGACGCGTCTCTTCCTTAGGGCATAGCAAAGCGTTTTCCGTCAAGATTTGGTAGGGCCAGCCGAGAGATGCGCTTGCCACTTAAGTCGCATCCTAGCGGCCAGATCGAAAATTCCTTCGGGCGAAACCACACAGTTTCTTCCGATCGCTATCGCTGATTCCAGCGGCGAATGACGGGCTCCGTCATGTCATGCTCATAGCCGAGCGTGCTGATACTGGCGGTGTCGAGCACAAAGTGCCGGCCACCCTCCGGGCCCAGACCCAGCCAGCAGGAAGCGAGCGTGCGCAGGAAGTGCGAACTGGAAAAAATCAGCACGTCGCCACCGGCTTGACGCAGCGCGGCAACCATGCGGTCGGCGCGGGCGCCAGCTTCCGCGACGCTTTCACCGCCCGGGCAGCCATCGCGATAGAGGCTCCAGCCGGGGCGTTCCGTCACAATCTGCTTCGTCGTCAGACCTTCATAGGCGCCATAATCCCATTCGTGCAGGTCGTCCTTCTTCATCGCAGTAGCGCTGAAGCCGGCGAGAACACAAGTCTGCCAGGCGCGGCTGGAGGGGCTGGACCAGACGGCGGAAAAGGCATGGCCCTGAAGCCGCGCGGTCAATGAACGGGCAGCCTCCTCACCGGCGGCGGTCAACGGAATGTCGCTGCGGCCCGTATGCTTGCCGGTGGCGCTCCATTCCGTCTCGCCATGGCGGACCAGATAAATCTCGGGAAACTTGCCTGCCATGCCTGCCTTCCGGTTTCATCGCATCCTGGGCTGACGGCGCACCGCTATAAAGACGGCGGAAGACCGCCGGTTCAGATAAGACCGGCTTGCTCGGCTTCCTGGCGCAAATTCTGACGCGGACGCGGGCCGATCTGCTGGATGACCAGTCCTGCGGCGAGCGAGCCAAGATCACCGCAATCCTTGAGGCTGCGGCCGGTCGTGTAGCCATGGAGGAAACCAGCGGCGTAGAGGTCGCCGGCCCCGGTTGTGTCGACGAGCTCACGAATCTTCGTCGCCTGGATGACATGGGTTTCGTCGCCGCGCACAATCACCGAGCCCTTTTCGGAGCGGGTGACGGCGGCGATGCGGCAGTCCTTGCGGATCGCGGCCAGCGCCTCGTCGAAAGACGCGGTCTGGTAGAGCGACTTGATCTCATGCGAATTGGCAAAGACGATATCCACCGTGCCCGAGCGCATCAGCTCGAGGAATTCGTCGCGGTAACGGTCGACGCAGAACGAATCCGAAAGGGTCATCGACACTTCGCGGCCGGCGCCGTGGGCAAGCGCCGCGGCTTGGCGAATCGCCTCCTTGGCGCGCGGCGGGTCCCACAGATAGCCTTCGAAATAGGTGACCTTGGCGCCGGTGGCCTTTTGCGGCTCGACGTCTTCGGGACCGAGCTCGACGCACGCGCCGAGATATGTGTTCATCGAGCGCTCACCGTCGGGCGTGACGAAGATCATCGAACGCGCCGTAGGCGGGGTCCCTGCAAGCGGCTTTGTGTCGAAGGCGACGCCCTGAGCGCGGATATCGTGCGTGTAGATGTCGCCCAGCGGGTCGCTTGACACTTTGCCGAAAAAGGCGGCGCGACCGCCGAAGGAAGCGATGCCCGCGGCGGTGTTGCCAGCCGACCCGCCGGAGGCTTCGATCGCCGGTCCCATGCGGCTGTAGAGCAACTCCGCGCGGTCCGTGTCGATCAGGTTCATGGCGCCCTTGATGATGCCGTTGTCGGCCAGAAACGTTTCCTCGCACTGGGAGATGATATCGACAATGGCGTTGCCGATGCAAAGCACGTCATACTGGCTCATCAAGGTCTCCATGCCGCTGCCCGGCAAGAGACGCGGGCCGGCGCGGTTCTAACCGCTTATGACGCATTTGCAAGTCCGCGACCCCGATCCAGTACCGGCGGCGCTATGTCTTCGGCGTGAAAAGAGCCTGCAGCCGGGAAAACGGCATGGCCGCGCGGGCAAAGCCGAACGTGCCGTCCTGCAGCATCTCGCGGGATGCCGTTTCCAGCATGCCGAAGGCGAATTCCGTCAACCATGGGCCCAGGGAAACGCGCTTGACACCGGCCTCGGAAAGGGCCGCCACGGTCAGCCCGGGGCGCGCCATAACGTTGACCGGCTTTTGCACGGCCGAGCAGACAAGGCGTATCGCCTCCAGATCAGGCAGGCCCGGCGCATAGAGCGCATCGGCGCCGGCCCTCTCGAAAGCCTGCAGGCGCTTGACGGTGTCGTCCAGATCGGGCCGGTTCCAGAGGAAGTTCTCGCAGCGTGCGGTGAAGACGAAATCGCGCTTCAACGCCCGCGCAGCCTCCGCCGCGGCAGCGACGCGTTCGACGGCGTGGGAGAAATCGTAGATGGGCTGCGCGGCATCACCCGTATGGTCCTCGATGGAACAACCGGCGAGACCTGCCGCCTCCGCAGCGAAGACCGTTTCGGCGGCGCTTTCGGCGCTGTCGCCCTTGCCCTTTTCGAGATCGGCGGACACAGGCAGGAGGGTTGCGTGCGCCATCTCGCGGCAATGCTGGATCATCATGTCGAAGCCAACGCTTCCATCCGGCGAGCCGCGCGAGAAGGCAAAGCCGGCGCTGGTCGTAGCCAGAGCCTTGAACCCGAACGACGCCATCAGTTTGGCGGTGCCGATATCCCAGGGATTGGGCATGACGAAAATGGCGTCGTGAAGATCGCGAAAAGAGCCACCCGCTTCCATCCTGTCCCCCGCGATGAACGAAAACCCGGGCATTATTAGCCTCGCCTTGGGTAGCGGGCAACGGATGCCTATCGCCAGAGGTTTTGGAAATGAGGAGCGGGATGGCGGCTAGCGAAGGCCGGCAAGTGCCGCCAGGTCACGCATGTCGTCGAAAAGGATGCCGCCGGCCGCCTGCAGGCCTTCGAGGTCGGAATGCGGATCGCCATGATAGGAGAAGACGCGCATGCCGGCGGCGATGCCCGCCTTCGTCCCGGCGACACTGTCCTCAATGACGATGCTGCTTTCCGGCGCGATGCCCATGGAGCCGGCTGCGTGAAGGAAAAGATCGGGAAAGGGTTTGCCCCGGCTGACCATGGTCGCCGAGAACATGGCGTGTTCGAACAGCGGCAGCAGGCCGGTTGCGCCAAGCGTGATATGCATTTTGGAGACGCGCGCCGACGAGGCGACGCAATAAGGGATGCCTGCCGCCCGTACGACGTCGATGAATTCCCGGACATGAGGAATCGCGGTGACACCGGCGGCGAACAAGGCAGGCAGGCCGGCATTCCAGCGCTCTACGAAATCGGCGCCGAGAAGCACGCCGCCTTCCTCGACCTCCTTCTGGACGGAGACCATGCTGCGGCCGGTGAAGACCTTGCGGCAATACTCGAAAGTGGTCGAAAAACCGGCTTCGTTCAGCCAGTCGGACAGCCGGCGGTTGGCCAGATTCTCGGTGTCGACCAGCACGCCGTCGCAGTCGAAGATCACAAGCTTGGGCAGCTGCGCGGGCAATCGATCAGGCCGTACCGGTAGAACCGAAGCCCGCCGCGCCCCGCGCCGTTCCTCCGGCAAGGCTTCGTTCTTCGACGCTAGCCTGCGTGACTTGAGCGAAGACGATCTGGGCGACACGCATGCCGCGTGTCACTTCAAAATCCTCTTCGCCGAGATTGATGAGCAGGACTTTCACCTCGCCGCGGTAGTCGCTGTCGATGGTGCCGGGGGTATTGAGGCAGGTTATGCCATACTTGAGCGCGAGGCCGGAGCGAGGCCGAACCTGGCCTTCCATGCCCTCGGGGATTTCCATCACCAGACCTGTGGGAATCAACGCACGTTTACCCGGCAGGATCAACATCGGCCTGTCATCGGCGACGGCGGCGCGCAAATCCATGCCGGCAGCGCCGGAACTCTCATAGGCGGGAAGGGGCAAGCCTTCACTGTGCGGCAGACGCACGATTCCGACGGCCGGGCCGAGAACGGATTGGCTATAGGCAAGATTCGGCATGGCATGATCCTATTCGCCTCGCCGTCGAAACGGTCAACGGGCATGGGGCCCGGCAGGTTCCTTTTGCACAGGAACCTATGGTTCCGGCATGACCGCAAATGGCCCTCATTGAGCCTCCGGTAACGGGCTGTTCAGGCGACCGCCACGAAATCCAGCGGCGCACCGTTCGCAGAGAGAAACTCGTCGAGCTGGCTCGTGGTCGGCATCGCAGGCGCACAGCCGACTTTGGTCACGACGATGGCGGCAGCGGCGGAACCGCGTATGACGCTTTCGCGCACCGGCCGCCCCTCCGCCAACGCCGCGAGGAAGCTGCCGAGAAAGGCATCGCCGGCCCCGGCCGGCTTGACCGCTTCGACGTGGAAAATGCCAGTCCGTTCTTCCCGTCCGTCATGGAGCGTGATGGCTCCCGCGTTGCCCATCTTGTAGACGACGATTGCGGCACCTGTCGCGGCAAGCCGTCCCGCCGCCGCTAAGCCGTTCGAATCGAAACCGGACAGAACTTCGAACTCCTCTTGGTTGCCGACAACAATGTCGGCGAACGCTGCCACTTCGGCGCAGGTCCTGCTAGCTTCCTGCGGCGATGCCCATGCAAAGGCACGATAGTCGACATCGAAGACAATTGCTGTGCCTGCCTGCCTGGCCAGCTCGACAGCCCTCAAGGAAGCGCTGCGCGACGGCTCGGTCGCCAGCACCAACCCTGCCACGACAAGCGCGTCGAACTTCTGGAAATCGAGCCTTTCGACATCGGCCACGGTCATGTCTAGGTCGGCGGCGTCCTTGCGATAGACCACCCAGCGCCCATTCTCCAGCCGGCTTTCCGCCAGCGCCAGCGAGTTGCGGGCCGGATCGCCGACACGGCGGACATGGTCCGTTGAGACCCCGTAGCGCTTAAGTTGGCCGATACAAAAACCGCCAACCGCATCGTCCGACACCGAAGTGAGAAGGGCGCTTTCCAGACCATGTTGGGTCAGCGCGACGGCGATGTTGGCGGAGGAACCGCCGAGGCATGGGGTGAAACTCGTTGCTTCCTCGATAGGCGTTCCGGGAGGCTCGGCATAAAGATCCATGCCGGCGCGGCCAAGGACCAAGAAACGGCCACCTTTGAGATGTTCCACGGCTCCCGTCACTGCCCGTCCCCCGACCGCCGCGGAGCGATCCTCGATCCAGCTTGGAGACCGCTGGCCGAGAGACTGCACATTACTCTGGAAAAGTACCTGGATGCCATCGCGCCGCACAATGATCATGGGCGGCGAGCCTGTCAATGTGCTGGCGGATGGCCCGCCGGGACCGCGCTCCGCCTTCATTTCCGTTCGACAGTCCGCCATACCGCTGCTAGAAGCCGGCGCACCAGACGGATTCCCAAATCATGACCGAAACAATCGAACAGGCGGTCGCCCGCCGCCGCACTTTCGCGATCATCGCGCACCCGGACGCCGGCAAGACGACACTGACGGAAAAGCTGCTGCTGTTCGGTGGCGCCATCCAGCTCGCCGGCGAGGTGAAAGCCAAGAAGGACCGCATCCAGACCCGCTCGGACTGGATGAAAATCGAGCGCGAGCGCGGCATATCGGTCGTCACTTCGGTGATGACGTTCGAGTACGGCGACAACGTGTTCAATCTGCTCGATACGCCGGGGCACGAGGACTTCGCCGACGACACCTACCGCACGCTCTCAGCGGTCGACAGCGCCGTCATGGTCATCGATGCCGCCAAGGGCATCGAACCGCGCACGCTGAAACTGTTCGAAGTGTGCCGGCTGCGCGACATCCCGATCATCACCTTCGTCAACAAGATGGACCGCGAGAGCCGCGATCCGTTCGAAATCCTCGACGAAATCGAGGAGAAACTGGCGCTTGATACCGCGCCGGTGACCTGGCCGATCGGGCGAGGCAAGACCTTCTCCGGGACCTATCATCTGAAGCAGAACGCCGTGCGCCGGGGCGACGACGAGAGAGAGCGGACACCTGTCAACGGGCCGGATTCCAACCGCGTCGCCGGGCTATTGCCGGAAAACGAGCGCGAGGCCTTCATCGAGGAACTCGAACTTGCGCGGGAGGCCTGCCGCCCCTTCGACGAGAAAGCTTTTCGCGAGGGGCATCTTACCCCTGTCTATTTCGGCTCGGCGCTGCGCAATTACGGCGTGCGCGACCTGATCGAGGCGCTCGGCGCCTTCGGTCCGCCGCCGCGCGACCAGGAGGCGGATACGCGCGTCATCCATGCGACGGAGGATAAGATGACGTCCTTCGTCTTCAAGATCCAGGCCAACATGGATCCCAACCATCGCGATCGCATCGCCTTCGTACGCGTCTGCTCCGGCAAGCTGGAGCGCGGCATGAAAGCGAAGCTGGTGCGCACTGGCAAGCCGATGTCGCTCTCGGCGCCGCAATTCTTCTTCGCCCGGTCGCGCATCACCGCCGACGAGGCCTTTGCCGGCGATGTTGTCGGCATTCCCAACCACGGCACGCTGCGCATCGGCGACACACTGACCGAAGGCGAGGAAATCCTGTTCCGCGGCGTGCCGAATTTCGCGCCGGAGATTCTGCGGCGCGTGCGGCTGGGCGACGCGATGAAGGCCAAGAAGCTGAAGGAAGCCTTGCAGCAGATGGCGGAGGAAGGCGTGGTGCAGCTGTTTTCGCCGGAGGACGGCTCGCCGGCGATCGTCGGCGTCGTCGGCGCGCTACAGCTCGACGTGCTGAAGGAACGGCTCAACGTCGAGTATACACTGCCGGTGGATTTCGAGATGTCGCGCTTTTCGGTATGCCGCTGGATCGGCGCCGACGACCGGGCCGAACTTCACCGCTTCGTAGAGGCGCATCGCGGCGACATCGCCCGTGACCTCGACAACGATCCGGTGTTCCTCGCGCAGCACGAGTTCTCACTCAACTATGAGGCCGAGCGCTGGAAAGCCATCCGCTTCACGGCAGTGAAGGATTATCAGGTGCGCGAGGCGGCTTAGCCGCCCGGCAACATTGTCTGTCGTATCCGCCGATCATTCTCCGGCCATTGCTTCCGCCATGGCCGGAGCTTCCGCTTTTTTCGCACCTCGCCACGAAGCGAAGGCGGCCAGCAGATAGAGACCCGCCACCATACCGCCGACCGAGAGATGCCCTGGGTGGTGTTGCCCAGGATCATCTATTTATGGTTCCGCAGTCGCTCGAAATGTGCGGTATTCATGGAAAAGGCTTTCGAATTCTTCTGGCACAGCGGACGCCGGCCTCTTATATGAGGATAGTCTCAGATTTGGCGTGTGAGGATGGCCTCGGAAAAAGCAAGCGCGAAAACTTTCAAGCCCCGCAAGCCTCAACAGCAGCGCGGCAAGGCACGTGTTGCCGCGCTGATGGCGAGTGCCGCAAACCTCTTTGCGGAAAAAGGTTTCGAGGCTACGACGATGACCGAGGTCGCCGCGAAAGCGTGTGCGGCCATCGGGACGCTGTATCTATTCTTTCCGACCAAGGAAGCGCTCGCTGAGGCCATCCTTCGCGAGCAGGCGGAAGAAATATCGTCGCAACTCGACCGCCTGAGCGAGCGTATGGCCGGTCACACGCCGGCCGAGATTGCGGACGCGCTATTCGCCTTGCTCAGCGACTTCCTCAAGACCCATCCGGCCTATTCCGCCATGCTCGACCTGCCGGGCGACGCCAGTTGGCGCCGGGCCATCCGTATCCGCCGGCGAAACCAGATTTCGGCCCTGTTCGCCAAGGCCAAACCCGCACTGTCGCCTGAGCAGGCGGAGCGGATCGCCGTCATCGTGCCGCAGCTGATGCGAATACCGCTGGCGCTCACCGGCGAAAAACGGTTGAGGGATGGGGTGCTCGATGAATTGCGCCGGATGCTGAAGGCACATCTGGAAACGGCGGCCTAGACCGGCGTCTAACGGCGCAGCGCCTCGCGGATGGCGGCTGTGATCCGGCCGATATCGATCTCATCCATGTTGGCGATATTTTCCGCCAGGAGATTGGCGAGCTCCGTCGCGGCAGGAGAAAGCCCTGATGTATCGATGCGGACACGCGGGTGCGAGCTTTCGGCCAGCCGTTCGAATTCCTCGGCCTCGTCCCAGATGATGTTGAAGTAGCCGATAATCTTCTGGACCATAGGCCAGTTCGGCGCGCCGCGCCGTCCATGTTCCAACGCCGAAAGATAGGCGGCGCTGACGCCGATGGCCGCAGCCATGTCCTTCTGGCTCACGCCGCGCTGACGCCGGAGCGTCCGGATTTTTGCGCCGAGCGGGGTCATGCCCTTGTCCTGCGCAAACGCACGTAGAGTGCGCCGCCCCCGCCGTGATGACGGGCGGCGTGATCGTGGCTGGAGACGATGGTCCGGAAGGCCGGCGTCGACAGCCAGGCCGGCACCGAGCGCCGCAGCACTCCATCGCCGCCAGAAGACGACCCCTTGCCGGTGATCACCAGCACATAGCGGACGCCGCCGGCCTGCGCCCGGAGCAGGAAGGAATGAAGCAGGCTGTATGCTTCGTCCTGCCGCAGCCCATGCAGGTCGACCCGGCCTTCGATGGGCAGCCTGCCTTTCGCAAGCTTGTCCAGCGTGGGCTCGTCGAGACGATGCGCAACCGTCTGCGGCTTCGATTTGGCCGCCGCCGTTGCGGAGGGCGTTTGCCGCATCGCACCGGATTCTTCCATCTTGTGGTCCGGAACCGACCTGTCGGGGATTTCCACTGCAAGACGGCCCTTCAGCGGCTTCGCCGTACGAGCGACGAGGTTCCACAGCACCCGATCCTCGTCGCTCAACGGATTTGCGACCGGACGCTTCATCGATTCGGTCCCGAAACGAGGGATGTCGGGACCAAGGCGTAGAAATCGGCGGCATGGCGGACGACGCCGGCGATTTCGCCGGCCGCATCCCCCGAACCGGCGAACAGATCGCCCCGGGCGGCTCCAACGATCGCCGAACCGGTGTCTTGCGCGATCATCAGCCGGTGAAAGCCGTCGCCACCGAAAGCCGTCAGCCGCGGCGCGTGAATATGAAAAGGCGTGCCGAACGTATGAAGGAGCCGGTCCACCGCCACCGAACGCCCAGGCGTCAGCGGCACCTTCGCGGCGGCGACCGGCCCCAGGGCGAGATCGGCGACCGGCGCTTCGCGAAAGAATATGTAAGAACGGTTCTGCCAGAGGATCTCGTCGACATGGTCGGGGTTTCGTTTGAACCAGGCCCGGATGGACTGCATCGTCACTTCGGCCAATGGGATTTCACCCCGTTCGGCGAGAACTTTTCCGGCCCCGGTGAAAGGGTGTCCGGATTTGGCCGCGTATGTGATGCGGCGCAGGGCCCCATCGGTCATCCGAAGTCGTGCCGAACCCTGCACATGGATGAAGAAGGCATCCACCCTGTCGGCGAGCCAGGCCAGTTCCAGATTTCCGCCATCCAGCGCACCGCGTTCGATTTCCCCGCGGTCGAAATATTCCGTCAGGCCTTCCGGCGTCCGGCGTCCGAACGCGAAATAGGGGTCCATCCCTGCCGGCCGGTTGCCATCGTCCAGATCGACCAGGTCGGCCGGGCGCGACAAAAGCGGCACGGTGAAGCTTTCGGTCCGTACCGGTGAAGCCACGACTTCAGGCTCATAGAAACCGGTGACCAGCCCTGAATCCCTGGCTTCTGGCGAGATATAAAAGGGTGTGAAATGCCTTTCGAAGAAGCCGCGGGCCGCAACGGCGTCTGTCGGAGCGAAACCGCGCGCTTCGGTAAAGGCTGGTTCGAAAGCCGCGAAATCGATGCCCAGCGAGCCAGTCTTGTACGGCTTTTCCAGCACCTGAAAGGCAGAACGCCGAAAAGCGGAAAAGGCGGCCAGATGATCGTCCTCACTCCAACCGGGCAAGTCTGCGAAAGTTTTCGGAACAAGGAGCGACGAAAGCGACACGGCGGCGTCGCCCCATTCATTCTTCTTCGGTTGCGACCAGCTTCCAGTTCGGGTCACGCGAGCGCGTGTCGCGCGCGAAGGTCCACACGTCCTTGACCTCGGCGACAGTTTCGGGATCGCCGTCGATGACCACGCCAGCCTTGTCACGTGTGGCCGAGATAAGTTCGCTGACGATGCGCAATGTCAGATGCGCCTCGCTGCCCTTCATCTCGGCGGAAACGAGGTCGGCCTTGTCGATGCCGACGAAGGACGATTGGACCTTCTCGGACTTCGATTCGCGCTCGGTGATGGCCGCGACGAAGCCGTCATACACTTCACGGGACAGCAGATTCTTCAGCGTCTTGCGGTCGCCATCGGCATAGGCCATGACAATCATCTCATAGGCCATCTTGGCGCCATCGATGAAGGTTTTGGGATCAAAGGACGGATCGGCGTCCTTGATGGCGCGCAGGCCCTTGTTAAGATCGCCACCCGGCTTGGCGAGGGCGTCAATGCCTGCATAGGTATCGGCCTGCGATTCTCCTGGCGCTCGCTTGCGCGGCAGCGAAACGACATTGTCGGGGCCTTGCGCGACTTCCTTTGTCCGACTTGCCGTATAGGGATCGAAAGGCGGGCGTTCGTTTCCGGTGCGGCGGCCGAGAACGTTGCGCAGCTGCAGGAAGATGACAACCGCCGCGACCAGGAAGAAAATCGTACCGAAGTCGAAGAACGCCATATGGTTTGCCAATCGATCCTGTCAGGCTGGTTACGGCCATGCCTCGCATAGCATCCAACTATCAAAGCATATAGAACGTGCAGTGCAATCATTCAAATGAATGGGACGCGTTCCTATTTAAAGTATCAAGACCCATCTGCTAGGTGGTCCGGCGATAAGCGCCGAGTCCAGAACGGCCAAGAAGCGGATTCGACACGGTTTGCGCATTTCGTTCCTTCCCCTCTTCGTCCTCGCCCTGCCAATCCTGGAAATCGCCGGCTTCGTCGTGGTCGGACGCCAGATCGGCGTCCTCGCTACGATCGGTCTGGTGCTGCTTTCGGCATTGGCCGGAACTTTCCTCTTGCGGCAGCAGGGATTCGGCGTCATGGCGCGCGTGCGCGCCGAGATAGACGCCGGGCGCAATCCCGGGAGACAGCTCGCTCATGGCCTGATGGTGCTCATTGCCGCAATGCTGCTGATCGCGCCGGGTTTCATCAGCGACATTCTCGGTATTCTGCTGTTCATTCCCGCCGTCCGTGATCTCGCTTGGCGATTTCTGAAAAGTCGCATCTCCATTGTGACGAATTTTGGCGACGGCGGCTTTGCCCGACGGCGCCAAGAGAAAGTCATCGATCTCGACAGCGACGATTATTCGCGCCGACCCAATCCAAACTCACCCTGGCGGCGGCTCAAGGACAATGACCCGCGCGACGACTAGACAAGACCCCAAACCTTGTCTTGCGGCGCCGAGCATGATAGCGAACGCCCGCTTCCGCCGACCTTAGTCGATCGGCTGCATTTCATTCGCAAGCTTCACGAGGAACAGGCTCATGGCCGATAAAAACGAAGCGCCGGCAGGCGCCGCCACCAACGGCAACGGCGCGCAGCCGACGCTCAACGTACTGACCCAGTACGTCAAGGATCTGTCCTTCGAGAGCCCCGGAGCCCCGAAGTCGCTGATCGGCCGCGACAAGGCGCCAGGAATTGCCATCAACGTGAACGTCAACGCCAATCCGCTTTCCGACAAGCAGTTCGACGTCAATCTGACGCTTACTGCGAAAGCTGCCTATGACAAGGAAGTGCTGTTTAACGTCGAACTGGTCTATGGCGGCGTTTTCGCGATCAGCGGTTTCCCGCAGGAGCATATGCTGCCGATCCTGTTCATCGAATGCCCACGGCTGCTTTTCCCGTTCGCCCGCCAGATCGTCGCGGAAGCCACGCGCAACGGGGGCTTCCCGCCGTTGATGCTCGACCCGATCGATTTCGCGCAGATGTTCCAGCAGAAGATCGCCGAGGACCAGGCTGCCGCCAAGGTCAAGGTCAGCTGACCAAAGACTCCTCGAAGCGTCTATCCCAGGAAAGTCCGGCCTCGCGCCGGATTTTTCAATTGGCGGCGACTTTCAGCCAGACGGCTTTGTCGCCGAGTTCGGCCACCAGCGCCGCATGCGCCGCCCGCTCTGCCTCGGTTAGGCGCGATGGAAGCGGCGCCGGCCGCGTGCCGATGGCGATGTCGATCACCTCCTCCGCCGCATCGCCCTGTTTCGCCACCACGACCGCGTCGAGGACAAGCGCGGCCTGCTTGCCGCCAATCAGCTCGATGTAAACCTCGGCCAGCAATTCGGAATCGAGCAGCGCTCCGTGCTTGGTACGGTGGCCGTTGTCGATGCCGTAGCGGCGGCACAGCGCATCGAGCGAATTGGGTCCCATCGGATGTCTGCGGCGGGCCAGCGCCAGCGTGTCGATGACGCGCTCCGGCCCGACCGCCGGATGGCCAAGCCGCCCGAACTCGGCATTGATAAAGGCCATGTCGAAGCCGGCATTGTGCGCGATCAGTTTGGCGCCGTCGATGAAAGCCAGAAATTCGTCGGCGATATCGGCAAAGGACGGCTTGCCGACGAGATCCGCCGCGCTGATGCCATGCACGGCCTGCGCTTCGACATTGATCGAGCGCCCCTGCGGATTGATGTAGTGATGGAAGGTCCGCCCGGTTGGAAAACGGTTGACCATTTCGATGCAGCCCAGTTCGATGACGCGGTCTTCGCGTGCATCGAGGCCTGTGGTTTCTGTATCGAAGATTATCTCACGCATAGAATCGCTCCACGCCGAAGATGGCGGCTGGGATACCCGGGCGCAAGTTCCGCTTGTGACATCAAGGCCTTTTCCCCGTCAGGCTTTCAACAATTTCTTCGACTTGCGCGCGGGCTGCGCCAATCCCTTGGCCGGTGTCGATCACAAAATCCGCCTTTGCTCGCTTTTCCGTGTCGGGGACCTGACGAGCCAGAATGGCCTCGAATTTCTGTTCCGTCATTCCCGGCCGCGCCATGACACGTTGCCGCTGTACTTCGGCCGAAGCAGAGACCACAGCGACCCGGTCGACCCGGGACTGGCCGTTCGTCTCGAAGAGCAACGGAATATCGAGAACGACGAGAGGGGCACCGGCCGCACGGTGGTTTGCGACAAATGTATCGGCATCGGCACGCACCAGCGGATGGATGATGTCTTCAAGCCTTTTCAGCGCTGCCGCGTCGCCGAGAACCCGGCGCGCCAATTCCGCCCGGTCGATTGCGCCCCCTGTGGAAACACCGGGAAATGCCTCCTCAATCAGCGGCGCGGCTTTGCCAGCATAGAGCCGATGCACCGTCTCGTCGGAATCATGGACCGGCACGCCAGCCTCAGCGAACATTTTCGCCGTCGTTGATTTTCCCATGCCGATGGAGCCGGTAAGGCCAAGCACGATCATGTCGCGCGGTCCGGACCGGCGACGATCGGCGTCCGCAATCTCCCTGCCATCTCAGCCATCGATGGCTCCAAGGCGGCGAAGTTCTGCAAGCGTGGCGAGAAGCGGAACGCCGACTATGGTGAAATAGTCGCCCTCGATCCTGTCGAAAAGCTGGATACCTTCGCCCTCGATCTGATAGGCGCCGACGCTCAGCAGCGCTTTCGGTCCGACCCGCGCCAGATGCCTGCCGATAAAGGCTGGGTCGAGAGGGCGCATGGTGAGGCTGGCAGTGCCGACATGGCGCCAGAGAACCTCGCCGTTCCGGGCAAGGACCGCGGCGCTGTTGAGATGATGGGTCTTGCCGGACAATTTGAGCAGATGACGACGAGCCGCTTCCATATCGGCCGGTTTGTGAAAAACCTCATCGCCCAGCGACATGGTCTGATCGCAGCCAAGAACCAAGGCGCCAGGCTTGCGTTCGCTCACTTCCAGCGCTTTCGCTTCGGCCAGGATCAGCGCCACGTCTTCGGCTGAAGCGCCACTGTCCTGCAGGGGAGCTTCGACGGCCCGCTCGTCGATCCCGGCCGGGACGATCTCAATATCGAGCCCGGCATTCATCAGGATCGCCTTGCGAAACTGGCTGCTTGAAGCAAGGATGATCTTTTCGGCCATCGGCCTCACTCCATTCTTGCGGCGACCTAACGCGCCTTGCCGCGAAGGGCAACGATAGCCGCCGCCGTTTCCTCGATCGACCTGCGGCTGACATCGATCATAGGCCAGCCGTGGCGGCTGCAGATCTGGCGCGCATAAACCAGTTCTTCGTTGATTCCAGAGCGATCCGTGTAGCCGGCGGCATCGTAACCATGGCCGCCAAGAATCCTGTTCTGTCTGACCTGGGAGATGCGTTCGGCAGTGGCCACAAGGCCGACGATCAGCGGCTTCGTCGCCCTGGCAAGGCTTTCGGGCATCGGCACACCGAGCACGATCGGAATGTTGGCCGTCTTTATCCCGCGGTTGGCGAGATAGATGCTGGTGGGAGTCTTCGAGGTGCGGGAAATGCCAATCAGGACGATGTCGGCTTCGTCGAGGTCGTCCGACAGCTGTCCGTCGTCATGTTCCATGGTGAAGTTGAGCGCGTCGATGCGGCGGAAATAGTCGGCATCGAGGACATGCTGCGCGCCGACCCGCCGGCCAGCCGGTGTGCCGAGATAGGACTGGAAGACTGTCAACACGGGCTCGAGGACCGAAACATAGGGCAGGCCCATTGCCGCGCAGCGTTCGTCGATCGTGCGCGAGAGGCTCTGATCGACCATTGTGTAAAGGACGATACCGGGTTCCTCCTCGATATCGTCAAACACTTTCATCAGCTGCTTCTCGTTGCGGATCAGCGGATAGATATGCTCGATGGCGCGGGCATCCTTGTATTGCGCCGCGGCAGCGCGGCCGGCCGCCAGCAGGGTTTCGCCGGTCGCATCCGAGATCAGGTGCAAATGGAAGAAGCTTTGCGGTTTGTTCACGGTATCCTTGGGGGCTTGTGGGTTGGTGTGAATAAGCCGTGAGAGTGGATATAGGCCCTGAGAGCAGACTGTATCAAATGTCTGGTTGTCCACAATTCGATGCGCTGTCGGCTCGGCCAAGGGCTTGGGGACAAAAGTGTGAATGAAGATAATGGCACTTTCTCTATCCACAGGCGAACGCGGTCTTCATTTCCGTCAGCCTTTTGAATCCTAAAGAGGAATCGAGCTTATCCACGATATACGCTTCTCCCTCGAATATTGTCCGCGACACCATGGCCGATGGCCTTTTTGGTCCCGGTGATGGATAGGCGAGCATTCCCGATACAAACAGACTCTTAGAATCAGAAAACCTTCTTTTCTCTTTTCTTTGATTTTAGAAGGGTTCCTGGGAACGAAGCCATGAGCGAGAACCGGACCGTCCTGAAAGTGTTGCGGGGGGAACAGGTGTTTCCGCCGCCACTGTGGCTGATGCGTCAGGCCGGGCGCTATCTTCCCGAGTATCGGGAAACGCGGAAGCGGGCCGGTTCCTTTCTGGACCTTTGCTATGACCCCGATTTCGCTGTCGAAGTCACCTTGCAGCCAATTAGGCGCTTCGGCTTCGACGCTTCAATCCTGTTCTCGGATATTCTTGTGGTGCCGCATGCGCTCGGGCGAGACTTGCGTTTCGAGGAAGGGCGCGGGCCGATGCTCACGCCGATCACCGCGGCGGAAATAGGTTCGCTCGACACCGGAGCGTTTCACGTGAATCTGGAGCCGGTCTATGAAACCGTTCGCCGTCTTCGCGCTTTGCTGCCATCGGAAACGACGCTGATCGGTTTTTGCGGTGCGCCATGGACGGTAGCTACCTACATGATCGCCGGGCATGGAACGCCAGACCAGGCGCCGGCGCGGCTCTTTGCCTATCGGGAACCGGAAGCATTCCTGGCATTGCTGGATGTACTTGCCGAGCAGTCGGCATCTTACTTGATCCGTCAAGTCGAGGCCGGAGCGGACGCCCTTCAGATATTCGATTCCTGGTCAGGCGTGCTCGACGACGCATCGTTTCAGGCATTTTGCGTTATGCCGGTGGCAAAGATCGTGAAGCGGGTACGCGCGGTATATCCAGATATTCCGATTATCGGTTTTCCCAAGGGCGCCGGTGCCAACTATGCTGGGTACCGCACAGGAACCGGTGTGAATGGGCTGGGGCTGGATTGGACGGTTCCGACCGATCAGGCCAGATCGCTACAGGAAAGCGGGGCTGTGCAAGGCAATCTCGATCCGCTCCGTCTGGTGGCTGGCGGCAGGGCGCTGGCCGACGGTGTCGAGGCGATTCTCCATAATCTCGGCGGGGGACCACTGATCTTCAATCTCGGCCATGGCATAACGCCGGAGACGCCGGTCTCTCACGTCGAGGAGATGGTGCGGATGGTGCGGGAGGCAAGGCGATGACGATGCCCGGAACGGCGGAGTCGGGAAGCGGAAAAGCGGCAGTGCGCCGCGCGGTGGCGGCAATCGCGGCGTTCCTGGCGCTTGTGGGCCTGTTGTTTCTTTTTGCGCCGGACGGTTTTTATCTCTGGGGCAAGGCCATCCACGTGCTTGCGGTGATTTCCTGGATGGCGGGGATGCTCTACCTACCGCGCCTGCTCGTCTATCATTCGGAGGCGGAAAAGGGTTCAGCGCAGTCCGAGACCTTCAAGGTGATGGAACGCCGGCTGCTGCGCGGGATCATCAATCCGGCCATGGTCGTGGCATGGGCCTTCGGACTATGGCTTGCTTGGAAGGGCTTCGGTTTTCAGGGTGGCTGGCTGCATGCCAAGATCGCAGCGGTCGTGCTTTTGTCCGGCGTTCACGGCTATCTTTCCAGCGCGGTGCGGAAATTTGCCGAAGACCGTAATGAAAAGTCTGCCAGACACTGGCGTATCGTCAACGAAATCCCCACATTGCTGATGATCGCAATTGTGATCCTGGTGGTCGTAAAGCCTTTCTGAGAGCTGTCGCGACGCCAAAAGGCCGCTTGCTCTTTGTCGGCACCAACGATAAAAGACGGGTCTTCCTTCCCGTCATGCGCCGCTGTTTTTCCTTGCTTCGGCCGCGCCCGGCATTTCGCATCACAGCCGAAAATTCTCCCTGACGCATATCCCAGAGTCCATCCATGCAGGAAATGAAACTTTCCGAATTCAAGAACAAGAAGCCGCCAGAGCTGATCGCCTATGCCGAATCGCTCGAAGTCGAGAATGCCAGTGTCATGCGCAAGCAGGAACTGATGTTCGCAATCCTGAAGAAGCTGGCTGGTCAGGATGTCGAAATCATCGGCGAAGGGGTTGTGGAGGTCCTGCAGGACGGGTTCGGGTTTTTGCGCTCGGCCAATGCGAACTATCTCCCGGGTCCCGACGATATTTATATCTCGCCGTCGCAGATTCGCCGGTTCTCGCTGAAAACGGGCGATACCGTCGAAGGACCGATTCGCAGTCCCAAGGAAGGCGAACGCTATTTTGCACTGCTCAAGGTCAATACGATTAATTTCGACGATCCTGAGAAAATCCGTCACAAGATTCACTTCGATAATCTGACTCCGCTTTACCCGACCTCACGGCTTCGGATGGAAATCGACAATCCGACGTCGAAGGACATCTCGCCGCGTGTCATCGATCTGGTTGCGCCGATCGGCAAGGGCCAGCGCGCATTGATTATCGCGCCGCCACGCACCGGCAAGACGGTGCTGATGCAGAACATCGCGCACTCGATCACCGCAAACCATCCCGAATGCTATCTGATCGTCCTTCTGATCGATGAACGGCCGGAAGAAGTGACGGACATGCAGCGGTCGGTGAAAGGCGAAGTCGTTTCTTCGACCTTCGATGAACCGGCTGCACGGCATGTCCAGGTCGCAGAAATGGTTATCGAGAAGGCGAAGCGCCTGGTCGAACACGGCCGCGACGTCGTCATCCTGCTTGACTCGATCACCCGCCTTGGCCGCGCCTACAACACTGTAGTGCCATCATCGGGTAAGGTGCTGACAGGCGGCGTCGACGCCAACGCATTGCAACGGCCGAAACGTTTCTTCGGCGCCGCCCGCAACATTGAGGAAGGCGGGTCGTTGACGATCATCGCGACAGGTCTCATCGACACGGGCAGCCGTATGGACGAAGTGATCTTCGAAGAATTCAAGGGCACCGGCAATTCGGAAATCGTGCTGGACCGCAAGGTTGCCGACAAGCGGATCTATCCGGCGATGGACATCCTTAAGTCCGGCACACGCAAGGAAGACCTGTTGGTGCCTCGCGCAGACCTGCAGAAAATCTTCGTTCTGCGGCGTATCCTGGCTCCAATGGGAACGACCGACGCTATCGAATTTCTCATCGACAAGCTGAAGCAGACGAAGACGAACGCCGACTTCTTCGATTCGATGAATACCTGAGCCAGTTTCGCGGCGCCGGGTGACCTACCCAGCGCGCTTCCTCAATCTCGTCTGCAATTCTGCCGGATTGCTTATCGGCGGATAGCAGAGTTGGCCTGCGCAGAGGTAGGCTGCCGGCTTGTCAGTGACAGGGCGGGTCCCGTCGGGAAGAGCCGTGCTCCCGGCATTTGCGTTCAACGTCAAAACGATATCGACGCGCCTTGGATCCAGGGTTCGATTCGCTACCGTGACGAGCGTCGGTTTGCGGGAATCCTCGACAAGAACAAGTTTCATCGGTTCCAGGACCAGGGTACAGGCATTGATAATGCCGATCTGGCCATAGGCCTGACGCGCGGCGCGACCGAAGGCATGCTCGGCTACCGCAATAGCCTTCTCCTGCAAGGCAATGTCGCCCGTCGCGGTCGCGAGCTTCTGCAAGGCTTCAATAATTTGGGCGGTCGCGGAAGGAACGGCCTCGTCGACGTCGCCGCGGACGCGAAGCAGGACATCGGTGCTGTCGGAAGCCGTCAAATAGTAGCCTGTCCCGTTGGCGTCGGAATGCCAACGGTCTAGCATGTGGATGAAGTGCCTGGCGTGATCGAGAAAGCAGGGCTCGGATGTAGCTTCGAAAAGAGCGACGGCAGCGGACGCCATTCCAGCATAGTCGCTGGACAGTGCGGGAAACAATGCCCGGCCGTCCAATTGCGAATGCGGAAGCCTGCCTTCCCGCGCGACTTCCAGTATCGAGTGGAACGCCGTCCTGGCGCAATCTATCCACTCCGGTCGGCCGAGGGAGCGCCCACATTCGGTCAAGGCGACGATGGCCAGCGCATTCCAGTCTGTTAGGACCTTGCCATCCCGTCCCGGCATGGGACGCTCCGAGCGAGCGGCAAGAAGTCTGTCCTTCAGCCTGGCGACTTGCGAAGCGTTCGCGATGCTTTCTGTCTGCTGTTCCGGCGTGTGGAAGAGGATCGGCTTCCCCTCCCATCCGGCGGGCTTTTCGAGAGTGAAATATTTGTGAAACAACGACGTATCGGTTCCGGTCGCAGCTGCGACGTCGTCTTCGGTCCAGGTGTAGAACAGGCCTTCCTCACCCTCGCTGTCGGCGTCATAGCTCGCAGTGAAGGCTTTGCCCGGGGAAAGCATATCCTTCAGAAGCCAGGCAACGGTTTCTTCGATTCGTATCCGGAACAAATCGTTTCCCGTATTGTCGAACGCCCAGTTGCACAGGCGAAGCAGCTGGGCATTGTCGTACAGCATCTTCTCGAAATGCGGCACCAGCCAGCGTTCGTCGGTTGAGTAGCGGCTAAGCCCACCACCAACGTGGTCATAGATTCCGCCGGCGAGCATGTGTTCGAGGCTGAGAAGGAAGAGATCGCGGTGAGCCATGTTGCCCTGCCCGAGCCATGAAAACCAAAGAGAATGCATGAAAGGAGCATTGGGAAATTTCGGCGCACCACGTATCCCGCCGCGTTCGCTGTCCATCATTTGTTCTATTTTGCCGGCGAGAGCTGGAAGCCGGTCAGGATCCAGCCCCGATTTGGGGGCGTCGTTCGACAACTGGGCCTCGATATGGGCGGACAGGGCGTCGGCGCTGTCGGTCAAATTGTCCTTCTTCTCTGCCCAGCTTCCGGAGATCGCCTTCAGCACCTGCGTGAACGAAGGGCGGCCATATCGCGGTTCGGGCGGAAAATAGGTTCCACCCCAGAACGGCTTGCCTTCAGGCGTCAGGAACATGGTAAGCGGCCAGCCACCCTGCTCACCCATGGCCGAAAGGGCCGCCATGTAGATTTGGTCGATGTCGGGCCGTTCTTCCCTGTCGACCTTGATATTGACGAAGAGACGGTTCATTAGAGCCGCAGTCTGAGGGCTTTCGAAGCTTTCGTGTGCCATGACATGGCACCAATGGCAGGCCGCGTAGCCGATCGACAGCAGGATCGGGCGATTCAGCGCTTGCGCCTCCGCGAGCGAAGCCGCCGACCAGGCGCGCCAATGAACGGGGTTGCCAGCATGCTGTTGCAGGTACGGACTGATTTCTTTTTCAAGCAGGTTGCGTTGGGGCAGTGTCATCTCGGTATTCCAAGGGCTCAGTCGTAAACTATAACTATCCGGTTCTGCGGCAATGAATTTTACTCAGTCGATCGTTGCGCTGGCGAGCGGAAGGCTGCCTGCAGGCATTGCGGTTATCCGCTTGTCGGGCCCCCATTGTCGATTCGTGCTCGAAACGATCGTTAGGGACCGGGCGGTACCGCCCCGCAAGGCAATTCTGACCGACCTCTCCAATGCCAAGGGGGATATCGTCGATCGAGGTCTGGTTCTGTATTTCCCAGGTCCGGCCAGCTTTACCGGCGAAGACGTCGTCGAGTTTCATGTTCATGGTGGCCGGGCCGTTGTCGCGGCAATGATCGATGCACTCACGGATATCGATGGCGTGCGCCATGCCGAAGCCGGTGAATTTACCCGACGGGCGTTTCTCAACGGCAAGCTGGATCTGGTGGAAACGGAAGCGCTCTCGGATCTGATCAACGCCGAAACGGAAGCGCAGCGCCGGTTTGCCATAGTGAATGCCGGGGGTGCGCAAAGCGAGCTCTATCTCGGCTGGCGGCAACAGCTGGTCTACGCCCGTGCCATGCTCGAGGCCGAGATCGATTTCGCGGACGAAGACGATGTGCCTGGTTCGGCGGCGGAAAAGGCTTGGGCCGACCTTGAGGTTCTCGCCGCCAGTATACTGGCTCACATTGAGGGATTTCATGCGGCGGAGATTATTCGCGACGGTTTCAACGTCGTGATCGCGGGGGTTCCCAACGCCGGCAAGTCGAGTCTCTTCAATAGGCTGGCGCGGCGGGAAGCCGCCATCGTATCCGACGAGCCGGGAACGACCCGCGATCTTCTTGAGATAAAGCTCGATCTGGATGGGTTGCCGATCCGGATTACGGATACGGCAGGATTGCGTGACAGTGCCGGGAAAGTCGAATCCATTGGAATAGAACGGGCGATGGCACGATTGAGGAGCGCCGATCTCGTTCTTTCTCTTATCGACCTGGCCGAGCCAGTCGATCCGAATCTACCGGTGATTTCCGCGCCCATCTTGCGAATTGGCACCAAGCTCGATCTCGCGGCTGAAGGTGAGAGCCTAGGCGGCTATGATGCTGTGATCTCGGTGAAGACCGGGGCAGGCATCCTCGAACTGCTGGACGAGCTCAGGTGTCGGGCGGAGTCTGCGGCCGGATCCCTGGGCGACATCCTGCCGACGAGGCTTCGCCATGTCGAACTGCTGACGGAATGCCGCGCCCTCATATTGTCGTGTCTGTCGAATCGTCAGCGGGGCGTCGAACTTCAAGCCGAGGATTTGCGCCTGGCGGCTAACAGCTTGGGGCGTATCGTTGGCAGCGTCGATGTCGAGGAATTGCTCGATGTCATTTTCGCGGAATTTTGTATAGGTAAGTGATTCACGTGAAACATCGAGACGTCTCATTGGTGGTTTCACGTGAAACGCGACCGTTGAAGAGCGGATAGATCATGGACTTGAAATTCGACGTCGTTGTAGTGGGCGGTGGCCATGCAGGCTGCGAGGCGGCCTCGGCCGCCGCGCGTTCCGGCGTGTGTACGGCATTGGTGACGCTTTCTTTTGCCACGATCGGAGCAATGTCCTGCAATCCGGCGATCGGTGGGCTCGGCAAGGGCCACCTGGTTCGCGAGATCGACGCCATGGATGGCCTTATGGGCCGGGTAGCCGACGCCGCGGGGATTCAGTTCAGGTTGCTCAACCGGCGCAAGGGACCGGCGGTGCGGGGACCCCGAACGCAGGCCGACAGGAAGCTTTATCGCCAGGCCATGCAGGCAGCGATTCTTGAGCAATCCGATCTGACAGTGATCGAAGGCGAGGTCGCGGATATTGTCATCAAAGGCGGACAGGTGGCCGGTGTCGTCCTGGCCGACGGACGCCGTATTGACTGCGCCGCTATGGTTCTTACCACCGGCACCTTTTTGCGCGGCTTAATCCATATCGGCGATCGCAAGATTGCCGCTGGCCGGATGAATGAGCCGGCGTCGATGAGTCTTTCCGCGGCCATGTCCCGGATTGGTTTCCGCCTCGGCCGGCTCAAGACGGGAACGCCGCCCCGGCTTGACGGAAGGTCTATCGACTGGGCCACTCTCGACATGCAGGCTGCCGACCCGGAGCCGGTTCCCTTCTCGCTCATGACGGATGAGATTGCAAATCCGCAGATCGAATGCGGAATCACCCGAACCACGCCGGCCACACATGAGGTGATCCGCCAAAATCTTGACCGGTCGGCAATGTATTCCGGCTCGATTGAGGGCGTGGGTCCGCGATATTGTCCCTCCATTGAGGACAAGATCGTCAAGTTTGGGGATCGCGAAGGCCATCAGATATTTCTGGAGCCGGAAGGGCTGGACGATCGCACCGTTTATCCCAACGGTATTTCCACTTCGCTTCCGGAGGAAGTCCAGCTCGACATTCTGAAGACAATTCCGGGCCTGGAACGGGCAAGAATGCTGCAGCCGGGTTATGCGATCGAATATGATCATATCGATCCGCGCGAACTGGTCGCCTCCCTTGAAACGAGGCGTGTAAAAGGTCTCTTTCTTGCGGGCCAGATCAACGGAACGACCGGTTATGAGGAAGCAGCGGCTCAAGGGTTACTTGCCGGGATCAATGCGGCCCGCCGGGCTTTCGGCATTGACGGTTTTGTCCTCAGTCGTTCCGAAGCATATCTGGGCGTCATGGTCGACGATCTGACGAACCGCGGTATCAGCGAACCATACCGCATGTTCACCTCGAGGGCAGAGTTCCGTCTTTCGCTACGGGCGGACAATGCCGATGAAAGATTGACACCGAAGGCCATTGCTCTGGGGATTGTCGGCTCGGAACGCCAGCAGCGTTTTGATTTTCATCGGGCTCGTTTTGAAGAAGCTCGCGAATTGGCGAAAAGGACGATTCTTACACCGAGTGAAGCCGCACGTCATGGTTTGGCTGTCAATCAGGACGGGGTCCGGCGTACGGCATATGAGCTGTTGTCGCACCCTGACGTAACGGTGCAATGGCTTGGCCGGGTCGATCCGGAGTTCGCCGCCATCGATTCCCGGACGGCAGATGCCCTGGAGACGGAAGCGAAATATGCCGTTTACCTCGATCGGCAGAAGGCGGATGTCGAACAACTTCGCCGCGAGGAGGCGCGTCTTATTCCTGAAGACCTCGATTTTTCCCTGGTTCCGGGGCTTTCAAATGAATTGCGGCAGAAAATGCGAGACCGCAAACCCCGCTCGGTAGCAGAGGCGCAACGCATGGATGGCATGACGCCCGCGGCGCTTGCGCTGGTGGTGGCGCATATTCGGAATGCGGAGATCGAACGGAAAGGTGCGGCTTGACTACTGCAACCATCGAGAGTCTCGCTGCCGTCGCAGGACCCGTTTCACGTGAAACATTCGAGCAGCTTCTCGTCTTCGAGCAGTTGTTCCTGAAATGGAACCGGCGAATAAACCTTGTCGCTTCATCGACCGAGAGCGATGTTTGGCGCCGGCATATTCTGGACAGCGCTCAGTTGGGGTCGATTGCCCCGAAAGCGACAAGCTGGCTAGACTTAGGCTCCGGCGGCGGTTTCCCTGGGCTGGTCATAGCTTTTCTGTTGCGCGAACGCGGCGGATTTATCAGCCTGGTCGAGAGCAATCGGAAAAAAGCATCGTTCCTGCAGACCGCTATCGGTCAATTCGACCTTCCGGGACAGGTTTTCGCGCTGCGGATCGATGACTGCGGGGCCCTTGTTCCCCAGCCGGAGATCGTCACCGCCCGAGCACTGGCTTCACTGGCCGCGTTATTGGACCTGGCCGGTCCCTGGCTGACAAAGGGTGCCACCGGCCTCTTCCATAAAGGACGGGATTACCGGCACGAGATTGCAGAAACCGCTCATCACTGGGCATTCGATCTGGTAGAACACCCTAGTCGGGTTGATCCGCAGAGCGTCGTCCTCGAGTTGAAAAACGTACGATCTGTAGCGAAGAAATCGGATCAATGACCTGAATTCTAGGCATATATTCGGCATATATCATGACTTACAGCGCCCCACGAATCATCACCGTCGCCAACCAGAAGGGCGGAGTGGGCAAGACGACGACGGCGATCAATCTTGCCACGGCGTTGGCGGCGATCGGCGAACGTGTGCTGATCATCGACCTGGATCCGCAAGGCAATGCCAGCACCGGACTGGGCATCGAACGACGCGATCGCACCGTTTCGTCCTACGATGTGCTGATGGGGGAGCTACAGCTCGACGGCGCCGCCATGGCGACGGCCGTGCCGGGGCTTTTCGTCGTTCCGTCGACCTTGGACCTGCTTGGCATCGAGATGGAAATCGCTGCTGCGCCTGATCGCGTGGTGCGGCTGCGCAATGCGATCCGGGAAGCGACACAGCGGGCTCCCGATTTCAGCTATATCCTGATCGACTGCCCGCCATCCCTGAATCTGCTGACTCTGAATTCCATGGCGGCCGCGGATTCGGTCTTGGTGCCGCTCCAGTGCGAATTCTTCGCGCTGGAAGGATTGAGCCAATTGCTGGAGACGGTCGAGCAGGTGCGCGCGTCGATCAATCCCGATCTTACGATCCAAGGTATCGTGCTGACCATGTTCGACGGCCGCAACAATCTCGCCAATCAGGTGGTGCAGGATGTGCGGGCGCATATGGGCGAAAAAGTCTACGAAACCGTCATTCCCCGGAATGTGCGGGTTTCCGAAGCGCCATCCTATGGCAAGCCGGCAATTCTGTACGATCTGAAGTGCTCGGGCAGTCAGGCCTACCTGCAGCTTGCTTCGGAAGTGATCCGCCGCGAGCGGCGATTGCGAGCCGCATAAATTGATTCGATATCGAAACGATCTGGAAAAAGCATGAGTGAAGATCCAGCAAGAAAACGCCTGGGCCGTGGCTTGGCAGCGCTGATCGGCGAAATGGACCGCCCAACGGAGATCGTCGAACGCCAGCGCACCGCTGCCGACGGGCGGGTCCCGATAGAATTCGTATCGCCCAATCCCAAAAACCCGAGGCGGAATTTCGGCGAGGCCGATCTCGCCGACCTCGCGCAATCGATTCGTGAGCATGGTGTCGTGCAGCCGGTGGTGGTTCGACCCTCGCCCCAGCAGCGCGACCGCTTCGAGATCATTGCCGGCGAGCGGCGCTGGCGAGCGGCGCAACGCGCCGGCCTTACCGAAATTCCCGTCATCGTCCGCGAAGTCAACGACCGCACGGCGCTTGAACTTGCCATTATCGAGAACGTGCAGCGCGCTGATCTGAATCCGGTCGAGGAAGCGCTGGGATATCAGCAGTTGATCGACGACCACGGTTACAGTCAGGCCGATCTCGGCCAGGTGATCGGCAAGAGCCGCAGTCATGTCGCGAATACGCTGCGGCTGCTCAAGCTTCCGGATGTGATTCGCGACATGCTCGTAGACGGCGTGCTTTCCGCCGGTCACGCCCGCACGCTGGTCACCGTAGAGGATCCGGCAGGGTTGGCGAAGCGGATCGTTGAGGAGGGTCTCTCCGTCCGTCAGGCCGAGGCGCTGGCGCAGATGCCTGCGGTCCGTCAGCCTGGCGGCAGATCGGACGCTCCGCACGAGAAGGATACCGACACACTGGCGCTTGAGAAGCTGTTGACCGATGTGACCGGCATGAAGGTGTCGATCGCTCACAAAGACAATGGCGGCCAGCTGCGGATCGCTTATCGTACGCTCGATCAGCTGGATGAGCTCTGCCGCCGGCTCAAACAGGAACGATAGAGTTTAGCCGGCTTTATTTACGCCTGCCGCCTCAGCAGGCGGGCGCTTTCGACTGCGATTCCGAGCAATGCCTGCCTAGCGATCGCCGTCGAGATGTCGGCGCGGCGACGCGTTTGCAGAATGGCAGCCTGCAAGCGGCCCAGAGCTCGGGATAGAGCTTCGGAATTCCAGCGATCAAGCGCCCTTTCGATGTACTTACGCCGGCTAAAGAATACGGGAGGCCGCGCGGACGCTACGATTGCGGCCGCGTTCCTTCCCTCCGAATCGATGGCTGCGCGCATGGCGTGAAGCGCTTGAAATTGCCGCAGAACCGCCAGAAGGGCCTGGAAGGGATGGCCTCCGGCCTGGCACTGGCGAGTGAACGCGGCATCGAAATCCTCGACACGTCCTTCCAGCAATGCATCCAGGGCATCGTCGAAAGATGGACCCGACACATCCCCGGTCAAGGTTTTCACATCGTCAAGGGTGATTTCGCTGCTACCATGCGCGAAGAGAACGACCTTGGCGATCTCGCCTCTGGACGCTAGCCGGTCGCCACCGAGATTGCGGCGCAACGCGTGTCGGGCTTCGAGGCCGATGGTCATGCCAGTCTTCGACAATTCCTCGTCGATAAGTTGATCCAAGTCACGGCCGCTGTCGGAATAGCACGGCAGGGCGATGGCATTCGCCGCGCCTTCCACCAGCGTGCGAAGCGCAGCGCCTTTCTTCAAATCGCCCGCCTCGATCAGGACGGTTGCATCGGCGGCCGGCTCGGCAATCAGCGTCCTGACGTCATCGGCCAGATTCTTCTGGGCGCCGGCATTGCGGACCCACAGCAGACGCCGGTCGGAAAACATCGCGACCGTGCGCGCCTCTTCAAGCAGTCGGCTACCCTCCCTGTCGACATCGGCGGCGTCGAGCCTCACCACCGAAAAGGGGTCGTCGAGCGCAAGGCCGGTTTTTGCTGCAAAAGCGCTGCCGCGTTCGGCCACAAGGCCGCGATCGGGACCATACACCAATACGATCGAAAACCGCGGGTCCGGCTTCGCCAGCCAGGAATCGACCTCGAATGCTTTCTTCTGCGCCATCGCTCTTTCGTAGCATGGGTGCTGCGGCGCGCGAATGCGTTTTGCCGGCCCTGTGCCGGATTTCGCATCTTGAATCGCAGACAGCAAAAAGGCCCGGATACCCGAGCCTCTAAGCAATCTTAGATCTAAAGACTTTTGGAGCGGGTGAGGCGATTCGAACGCCCGACCCCAACCTTGGCAAGGTTGTGCTCTACCCCTGAGCTACACCCGCTCGCGCG
>CBFGLW010000014.1:0-68143 GCA_965649745.1 uncultured Mesorhizobium sp.
CAACGAACTGGCCGTTTGGGGACATTAGCCGGCAATTCTGGCGCCGGTTTGATCCTGCCTTGGAATCCTGCCGAAATGCACCGGCAATCCGCTGACGCACACATGCGGCAAGATTACCTTGGATGCCGGTGGTACAAGCATTGAGCTTTCCACCGGCTCGTCCTATAAGGCCGCGCGCAGCGGGCATGGCCCGCCTGCTGGGGCGTCGCCAAGCGGTAAGGCATCGGTTTTTGGTACCGACATTCCCAGGTTCGAATCCTGGCGCCCCAGCCATCGCCTGTAAGCTCCTAGCGAGGACTCAGGCCATCGTCGTAAGCCTGAGGAGCGGACTTCAACAGCGTCCTCACATCGATGTCGACTTTGCTCTCGGGTCGAGGGAGATGTTGAGCTTTCAGTTCTCATGGGCTACGACCCGTGCAGAAAGAGAGACTATGATGACCGACAAATTACCGGCCACAAAGCTTCGAGAGCGGATCGAAGCTGAAATCTCCAAATTATCGGAAAACACTGAATCCCAGCGCCAGGCGATTTACGACAAATTCAGATCGGTGATCGCCGGCAACCCGAAATTCTTCCACCTGACGGAGATCCTAGAAGAAACAATCAACCAGGTCGAGCAACTGGTATCTATACACTCTCCCGAACCGGTCGCAAATTCCGAACCTCCTCCTCAATCCAGACGTTTATCCGGTCCTGTGGCGGGTATCGCGGCCGCGGTGATCCTCGCAGGCGCGGCGTGGTGGTTCTGGGGACCGGGTAAGATCAATTCTGAATTCGACAACGGTATAGCTGGCTATTCGAATTCGGCAGAAAATGGTTCGGAAATAGCGGAAACCAACCCGCGTTACGTCGCCAAAATGAACGGCGACGATTCCGTTCTCGAACTTGTAGGAAGCGCCCCGCTCTACAGGAGTGACTTCATACCCGTCGATACAACGAAGACATACAAGGTGACGGTCAAAATCAGAACCCTGAAGGACGATCCAAAGGCGCAGGGTGCAACGATGTATGTCGGCGTTGCGACATTCGATGCCGATCAGAAATTGCAGAAGACTCCTCCTGGCCTGAATCGCTATGCAGCGATGCTGGCTCGGGTCTTGAAATCTTCCGACGGGTGGGTGGAAGCCGACGGATTGATAACGGGTGAAGGAAATACAAGCTTCAATCAATTCCGACCCGGGACAAGGTTCGTTAAGCCGGTCGCTCTGATTAACTATGAGAACCCAGACGCGATCTCCCAGATCAGCTACCTACGATTTGAAGAAGTTAAAACCTAGAAGGTCTCAGGCACGCTCGCGGTATCGCCGCTGCCTGCATGATAATTTTCCAGCGCCAGCCTCAGAGCGTTCGTGGCCAGATTGAAGCAGCTCTGTTTGCCGGATGGCGGGACGATCAAGGCGGAGGGCGGCGCAGTTTCCATCTGGCGCATCGGGCAAGCCTCTCGGCAAAATGGGCGCCCGCCAGCCGCAAACCCTTCAGGCCAAGGTCAACTTGCCGCTGGCAGAACGATTCAATCTAGCCAGGAAATACCTAGCTTGCCTCGCGCATCGCTTCGGCGGCCTGCAGGTCGACCGAAACCAGTTGGCTGACGCCCTGTTCTGCCATCGTCACGCCGAACAGCCGATCCATGCGCGCCATGGTGATCGGGTTGTGGGTGATGACGACGAAGCGGGTTTCGGTCGAGGCCGCCATCTCGTCCATCAGATTGCAGAAGCGCTCGACATTGTGGTCGTCGAGCGGCGCATCCACCTCGTCGAGAACGCAGATCGGCGCCGGATTGGTCAGGAACACAGCAAAAATCAGCGACATCGCCGTCAGCGCCTGCTCGCCGCCGGAAAGCAGCGTCATCGTCTGCGGCTTCTTGCCGGGCGGACGGGCGAGGATTTCCAGCCCGGCTTCCAGCGGATCGTCGGACTCGATCAACTGCAGCTCGGCCGTGCCGCCGCCGAACAGATGCGAGAACAGCCGCTGAAAGTGTCCGTTGACCACTTCGAAAGCTGCCAGCAGCCGGTCGCGGCCTTCGCGGTTCAGGCTCTGGATCGCCTGCCGCAGCTTGCGGATGGCTTCGATGATGTCCTCACGCTCGGAAACGATCGTCTCCAGCCGCTCGGACAGCTCCTTCTGCTCCTCCTCGGCGCGCAGGTTGACGGCGCCCAGCCGCTCGCGTTCGATCTTCAGCCGGTCCAGCTGGCGTTCCACCTCGGCCACGTCCGGCATCGGACTGTCCGCTTCCAGCCCGGTATGGCGGATGACCAGATGCGGCGGCGTGTTGAGCGCTTCCTGGATGCGGGCCTCGACCTCCTGCCGGCGCTCGTCGGCCGCGGTCAGCCGCTCCTCGGCGCGAACGCGGCCTTCGCGTGCCTCGGACAGGGCCTGGATGGCTCCCGTCGCCGCCTTGTCGAGTTCAGCCTGGCGGTTTTCCGCCTCCTGCAGTCGATCGCTGGCGGCCTGGCGCAGCGTTTCGGCTTCCGAAAGCTGCGACAGCAGCGCCCGCCGACGCGCGTCGAGTTCGTCCGGCGCATCTTCGAGCGTGGCGCGTTCCGCGACGGCTTCGTTCTTGCGCTCGCCCAGCGCTGCAATCTGCGCCGAGGCGTTCTCGGCGCGCGACAGCCAGTTGCCGCGCTCCGCCCCGATGGCCTGAAGCCGGCGGGTGCGCGCTTCGGCTTCCCGCTTCAAACCCTCATAGACCGCACGCGCATCGGCGAGGGCTGCCCGGTCGCGGGAAACGTGGCCGGCTGCCTGGTCGAGCCGCGACTGGAGATCGGCAAGATCGGGCGCCTTGGCCAGAAGCGCCTCGGCCTGCGCGAACGCGGCGGTCGCCTCCTCCAGCCCTTCGGCGATGCGTTTGCGGGCTTCGTCCGAGGCGGCGCGGCGGCTGGACAGTTCGCCCGACGCCTTTTCCGCCTGGAGTAGCGCGTTGCGGGCGGCGTCCAGCGCGTGCTGGGCATCACGAGCCGCCTGGCGGGCGGTCCGCTCCTCCTCGACCTTCAGCCTCAGCGCCGTTTCCGCCTGCGCCAGCGTCTCCTCGGCCGACCGGACGACAAGCGTGGCAGCCACGGCTTCGGCGTCGAGCTCGGCCAGACGGTTCTTCTGCGCCAGCCTCATGGCCGCCGGCGTCGGCGCGTCGGCGCTGGCGGTGAAACCGTCCCAGCGCCACAACGCGCCCTCGCGGCTGACCAGGCGCTGACCGGGAGCCAGAAGCGGTTGCAGACGCCGGCCGTCCGCGGCATCGACGATGCCGATCTGCGCGAGACGCCTTGCGAGCTGGCGCGGCGCGCGGACCACGCTGGCGAGTGTCCTTATGCCTTCCGGCAGCGCCGGATCGCCGGACTGGACATCGCTCTCGCCCCAATGCGCCGGCGCGGCGGGGTCGAGCGGCATGTCGAGGTCCTCGCCAAGCGCCGCTCCGAGTGCGGTTTCGAAGCCGCGATCAACGCCGATCTTCTCCAGCACCGCCGGAAAGAGGTCGCCGCTGGCGGCGTTGAGCATCTTCGCCAGCGTGCGCGCCTCGGTTTCGATGCGGGCGAGTTCGGCCTTCGCTTCCTGGAGCGGCGTGCGGGCAGCCGTTTCGGCGGCACGCGCCTCGAACACCGACTGCTCGGCACGAATGGCGGCGGTTTCGGCCTTCTCCAGCACCGTGGCTGCCTGGTCGACCAGAACCCGTTTCTCCGCGGGATCGGGCAAGCCGCCTATGCGGGCGGCCAGTTCGCCAATTTCCCGGTCGACATCGGCAAGCTGGCGGGCGAAGCGGTCGCGCCGCTCGCCGGTCTCGCGCAACGTCCGTTCGATCTGGTTACGCCCGGCGGCGGCCTCGGCGCGCTCCGCCGTGAGCTTCGCCAGAACCTCTTCGGCCGCCGCCAGCGTCGCCGTGGCCTGCTCGAAGGCGGAGCGCGTATTGGCCTCGCGCTCGGCCGAGCCGGCATTGTCGGCGTTGAGGGCGGTCTCCTCGGTCGTCAGCCGTTCCAGTACGTCCGCATTGTCGCGCACCATGCCCTCTTCGCGGGCGATGTCGGCGTCGAGCTGCTGCAGCCGCCGATCCAGCTCCGACTGGCGGGCGCGGATGCGCTCAGCTTCTTCCTCGATCTGCGCCTTGGCGATCGACAGGCGCTGGAAGGCCGCGGCTGCGGCTGCGGCTGCATCACGCAGTTCGGGCAGGCGGTGCGCCCCGACGGCCTGCTCCTTGGCGGCGTTCATCTGCGAAGCAGCCCGCTCGCCGACGAGCGAGGTCGCCACGGCGAGCGCCGAGCGCGCCTCGCCCTCCTGCGCCTTGGCCGCCGTCCAGCGCAGATGCAGCAGGATCGCCTCGGCCTTGCGGATATCGGCGGACAGGTTCTTGAACCGGGACGCCTGGCGGGCCTGACGCTTCAGGCTCTCGATCTGGCTTTCCAGCTCGCCGACGACATCGTCCAGCCGCTCGAGGTTCTGCTCGGCGCCCTTGAGCCGCAGTTCAGCTTCATGGCGGCGGGTGTGCAGGCCCGAAATGCCGGCGGCTTCTTCCAGCAGCGCGCGGCGCGCCTGCGGCTTGGCCTGGATGAGTTCGCCGATACGGCCCTGCCCCACCATGGAGGGCGAGCGCGCGCCGGTCGACTGGTCGGCGAACAGGAGCTGCACGTCCTTGGCGCGCGCCTCCTTGCCGTTGATGCGGTAGACGGAGCCTGCCTCGCGCTCAATGCGGCGGGAAACCTGCAACTCGTCGGCATCGTTGAAGGCCGACGGCGCGGTGCGATCAGCATTGTCGAGGAAAAGCGTGACTTCGGCGGTGTTGCGCGCCGGCCGTGTGCCGGAACCGGAGAAGATGACGTCGTCCATGCCGGACGCGCGCATGTTCTTGTACGAGCTTTCGCCCATCACCCAGCGCAGCGCCTCGACCAGGTTCGACTTGCCGCAGCCGTTCGGCCCGACAATGCCTGTCAGGCCGCGCTCGATGACGAACTCGCCGGGCTCGACGAAGGATTTGAAGCCGAGAAGGCGAAGGCGGGAAAATTTCATGCGCCCCACCTTCTTCCCTTCTCCCCTTGTGGGAGAAGGTGGATTGGCGCGGAGCGCCGAGACGGATGAGGGGTTGATGCGCGCGCAGCCGCAACCCGTCCAGCACCCCTCATCCGCCCCTTCGGGGCACCTTCTCCCACAAGGGGAGAAGGGAGGGAGCTAGAGCATCGGGTCGATGATGGCCGACATTTCCGCAATCGACAACGCACCCTTGTAGGTTTTCCCGTTGATGAAGAAGGTGGGCGTGGAATCCACCTTGAATTCGTCCGCGCCGCGCTTTTGCACCGCTCTGACATCGTCCAGAAGCTTTTGGTCCGTCAAGCAGGCGTTGAAGGTCTCCTGTGTAAAACCGGCCAGCTTGGAAATCTGCAGCAACGCGTCCTTGACGTTTTCGACCGCGACCCAGCTGTCCTGCTGCTTGAACAACACGTCGACCATGGCGAAATAGTTGTCGCCCGAGCAGCGCGCCAGCATGAAGCCGGCCTCGGCGCGCGGATCGAAGGGGAATTCGCGCAGGATGTAGCGGACCTTGCCGGTGTCGATGTATTTCGACTTGAGTTCCGGATAGGTCGTCTCGGCGAAGTGCGCGCAGTGCGGACAGGTCATCGAGGCGTATTCGACGATGGTGACCTTGGCGTCGTCCTTGCCGAGCGATTTTTCCGGCAGGGCGCCGGGCTTCAAAAGCTCGGCCATGTCGACATTGCCGGCGGATTCCGGCGCGGCGGTGGCAGGCGCCGCGGGTGCTTCAGCCTTCATCGACGGGGCAGCCGGCTGCGCGGGCGTCGCCGGCGCTGCATCCGCTTCCTCGCCGGAATCGCTGCAAGCGGCGAGCGCGAGCGCTGCCGGCACGGCTGCCAGCGTGGACAGGACGGTTCTGCGGGACAAGGGTCGGATCATGCGAATCACCTGACAGGAAATGGATTTTGCAATGCTGATGCACGAAAAGGCGAGAGTTGGCGGGAATTAAGGCATTGCCGTCCCCAATCCAATCGGCAAATTTCGGCTCCCCGATCACGAATATGCGAGAACTACTTCTTTTCGCCGAGGATGCTGGCGCCAAGACGCTCCAGCGAGGCGCGCAGATCGTCATCCTCGATCTTGCCCACCGTGCGCGAGAGTTTCGATTTCTCGCCCTCCGAAAGCGGCCTCGGGCGCAGCCTCGGCTTCACGGCTGGCCCGCTCAGCGGCTTCTGCACGATCTTGAGGCGGCCGACGGCGTTGAAGCCTAGGAAGGAATTGACGCGCCCGATGACCTCGCCGGTCTGGTGCTGCAGATGCAGCGCCGCCATGCCTTCGCTGGCCACGACCAGCGTCGCCGGCTCGAACGGATCGTCCTCGTGCAAACGGCGCGGCCAGTTGATCTTCTCCGGGCGCGAACTCGCGGCCAGCTTCGGGCCGACGATCTCCTCCCATGACTGGACTAGCGCGATCGATATTCCAGCGCGCTTGCGCAGCATCGGATCGAGGATTTCGGTCGCCAGATCGCTGACGGGAACGGGGTTGCCGAAAGGCTTTTTCCCTGCCATGCGTTCTCCTGATGCCGGTCAAACGGCGAAGGCCGGTTGCCGCGATCAATGACACCGCAACGCTCCATCCGCAAGCCTGAACGGGCCGAAAGCGAAGACATCGCCGGCCGGCTGCTCGCCTGGTACGGCGCCCATCACCGCGAGCTGCCCTGGCGCGTTCCGCCGCGCGATCTCGCCGCTGGCATACGCCCGGACCCTTACCGCGTCTGGCTATCCGAGGTCATGCTGCAGCAGACCACGGTAGAAGCGGTGAAGGCCTATTTCACCGCGTTCACCGCCAGATGGCCGACAGTTGAGGCGCTCGCGGCGGCGAGCAATGACGACGTGATGAAGGCGTGGGCCGGGCTTGGCTATTATTCGCGCGCCCGCAACCTCAAGGCCTGTGCCGATCAGGTGGCGGCGCAAGGCGGAGCGTTCCCGGACACCGAAGATGGCTTGCGCGCCCTGCCCGGCATCGGCGCCTATACGGCGGCGGCGATCGCGGCAATCGCCTTCGACCGTCCGGCGGCGGTGGTCGACGGCAATGTCGAGCGGGTGGTGGCGCGGCTGCGCGCCATCGCCACGCCGCTACCGGAGGCCAAGCGCGAAATACGGCTGCATGTCGAAGAGATGGTGCCGCGAGACCGGCCGGGCGACTTCGCCCAGGCGATGATGGACCTCGGCGCGACGATCTGCACCCCGAAGCGGCCGAAATGCATGCTTTGTCCGATCCGTGAGGATTGCGATGCACTGGCAAACGGCGACCCAGAACTTTACCCGGTGCGGCCGGCGAAGGCGGAGAAGCCGCTGCGTCGCGGCGCGGCGTTTGTGGCTGTCCGCAGCGACGGGGCGATCCTGCTGCGCAAGCGGCCCGACAAAGGGTTGCTCGGCGGCATGACCGAGGTGCCGGGCACCGCCTGGACAGCCCGCATCGACGGCGGGACCGGCGTCGAGGCTGCGCCCTTCCCCGCCTCCTGGCAGCGCCGGGGCAGCATCTCGCATGTGTTCACGCATTTCTCGCTCGACCTGACTGTGTATGCGGCCGAGGTGGGAGACATGGCGGCGCCGGTCGGCCACTTCTGGTCGACGCCCGGCGAACTGCTGGGCGAAGCCTTGCCCACGGTCATGAAAAAAGCCATCGAGGCCGCGATACCGGGCGCGACCAGGCGAACCCGAAACCATTGAGGAAGCATGACCGAAATCCGCCACATCGTCTTCGACATCGGCAAGGTTCTGATCCATTACGACCCCGACATTCCTTTCAGCCGGCTGATCCCTGATGCGGAAAAGCGCAGATGGTTCTTCGACAATGTCTGCACGCATGACTGGAACATCGAGCAGGATCGGGGCCGCTCGTGGGAAGACGCGGAGGCGCTGCTGATCGCCGAGCATCCGGTGCATGAGGACAACATCCGCGCCTTCCGCCGCCACTGGCACGAGATGGTGCCGCACGCTTATGACGACAGCGTCGCCATCATGGAAGGCCTGATCGATGCCGGACGCGACGTGACGATGCTGACGAATTTCGCGGCCGACACATTCCGGGAAGCGCAGGAGCGTTTTCCTTTCCTGAAGCGGCCGCGCGGCGTGACGGTGTCGGGCGAGGTCAAGGCGATCAAGCCGGATCGCGAAATCTACGACCGCCATGTCCAGTCTTTCGGGCTGGAACCCGCGGCGACGCTGTTCATCGACGACAGCCAGAAGAATGTCGACGGGGCGAAGGCCGCAGGCTGGCAGGCGGTGCTGTTCACCGATCCGGAAAAGCTCGCGCGGGACCTTAACGGGCTTGGAATTCCGGTTTGATTTGAATCGCTTCGGTCGGGAGACGCAGAAAATGATTCAAGTTGCCGTAGTTCCGCTTGCGTGACGGTTAAGCTAACCGAACGGCCTCGGTCGTCATCCCGGAAGCCGGAGCGTAGCGCAGGCTATCCGGGACCCATTGAGAAGCGCGGCCGGGCTCGAAGCTCGCGCGAACGATTCTGTAGCGAACCAAGGCAAGGACCGGGCCGTGCTCTGCGTTGCTCTGACCAATGGGTCCCGGCTCCGCACTCGCTTCGCTCGCTTGGCCGGGATGACGAGCGTTTCCGCTCGCCTGCCGCGGCCTCTGCGGAACCGTCAGGCCGCCTTGCCCCCTCAAGGGAGAGGGAAACTAAGCGCCCGCCCGCTCCATGCCCAACCGCGCGATGCGGCGCAGTTCGTCGATCGGCGTCAGCCCGCCGGCGCGCTCGTAGTGCCAGAAGGTCCAGCCGTTGCAGGCGTCCAGCCCCTGCACTTCGGCGCCCATCTTGTGGATCGAACCGGCGTTCTCGCCGATCGCCAGCGTGCCATCGGCGCGCACCTTGGCGGCCCAGCGCTTGCAGGTGTCGTAGAGCGTGGCGCCGGGCGCGATCAGGCCGGTGTCGAGCAGGCTGACGAAGGCGACGCGCGGTTCGGCGCGTTTGCCGGTCATCACGGTCAGCTCCGAACCGCTCAGCGGCTTGACCGCGGCGATGCGTTCATAGGCGGCGTCGATATAGTCCTGCTCGCGCTCGATGCCGACAAAGTGGCGGCCGAGCCGCTTGGCCACAGCGCCCGTAGTGCCCGAGCCGAAGAAAGGATCGAGGACGACATCGCCCGGCTTGGTCGAGGCCATCATGATGCGGGCGAGCAGCGCCTCCGGCTTCTGCGTCGGGTGCAGTTTGTCGCCATTGTCCTTCTTCAGTCGCTCGCCGCCGGTGCAGATCGGGAACAGCCAGTCCGAGCGCATCTGGACATCGTCGTTCGACGCCTTCAGCGCCTCGTAGTTGAAGGTGTAGCCCTTGCCCTTCTGGTCGCGCGACGCCCAGATCATCGTCTCGTGCGCGTTCTGGAAGCGGCGGCCGCGGAAGTTCGGCATCGGGTTGGTCTTGCGCCAGACGATGTCGTTGAGAATCCAGAAACCGAGGTCCTGCAGCTTGGCGCCGACGCGGAAGATGTTGTGGTAGGAGCCGATGACCCAGATTGTGCCGTTCGGCTTCAGCACGCGGCGCGCCGCCAGCAGCCAGGCGCGGGTGAAGGCGTCATAGGCCTCGAAACTCTCGAACTGGTCCCAGTCGTCGTCCACCGCGTCGACCTTGGACTGGTCCGGGCGGTGCAGGTCGCCTTCCAGCTGGAGGTTGTAGGGCGGGTCGGCGAAAATGACGTCCACCGACTTTTCCGGCAGGCGCTCCAGCGCCGCGACGCAATCGCCCTTGAGGATCGTATCCAGCCATTCGGCCTGGTTGGGGGCGTGGGAAAGCTCGTCGAGAAGGCGTACGGCAGACATTCGGATACCCGGAACACGCGTTACTGTTTACACCTCGTTATGGTTACCGTTCTGCGTAAATATTTAATGAAGCGGCTGGCGGAATTTGCCGGCGGTCTCGTGTTGGTGTAATGCCCGCGCCTTGCCTCCCAAGCCCCATTTCCAACCAGACCGGACCGCAATGCCCCAGCCAGACCTTGTCATTTTCGATTGCGACGGCGTGCTCGTCGATTCCGAAATCATTGCCGCGCGCGTCGAGGCGGACCTTTTGACCGAAGCCGGTTACGAGATTTCCGCCGAGGAGATCGCGGAGACCTATGCCGGCCTCACCTTCAAGGACATCATGGTGGCGGTGGAGGAAAAGGCGTGCATCCCGTTCCAGATCTCGATGATCGACCGCGCCGAGGCGCTGATAGACAAGCGGCTCAAGAACGAGGTCCGCGCCATCGACGGCGTGCATCAGGCAGTGGCCGCGGTCACCGCGCCGCACTGCATCTGCTCCAACTCACGCACCGAACGCATCGAATTCGTGCTGGAGCGGACGCGCCTCCTGCCGCTTTTCGCCGGCCGCATCTTCTCGTCGCTGGAAACGCCGACCGGCAAGGCGAAACCTGCGCCGGACGTTTTCCTGCACGCCGCCGAAACGCTTGGGGCAAACCCTGCCAATACCTTCGTCATTGAAGATTCGGTGCACGGCGTCACCGGAGCGCGCAGCGCCGGCATGCGCGTTATCGGCTTCACCGGCGCGTCGCACAGCTATCCCGGCCATGCCGATGTATTGACCGAAGCGGGCGCCGAGACCGTCATCCGGCGCTGGGCGGACCTGAAAAGCGTGCTCGACGCGCTGTCGGCCTGGTCCGACGCCTGAGGCCCGAAACCGTTCGAGAAATAAAAAAGGCGGCAAAAGCCGCCTTTTTTTGTACCTGCTTCGACTATTCGCGCGGAATATCCGACATCGAGCCTTGCGTCTGCGCCGGTTGGGCTGGCTGCGCGGGCCTTCTGGCGCGGCGAACCACGCGCTTCGGCTCTTCGCTCTTCTTGGCCTTGGGCGGGCCTTCGTCGAAGCCGGCATAGGCCTGATATTCCCGTCCGGACGGGACCGGCACGCTGACATTGGCATCGGTAAAGACGAACTGCGTGGCTGCGGACGTGTCGGAAACCTGCACCTTGTACTGCTGCAACTGGCTGTAGAGGACTTCGCCGCCGCGCACCACGGCGACGCGGATCGGCAGGGTGACGGTTCCGGCGGCAGCCTGCGGACCCGGCACGATGCGGCCCGCCACCGCGACCGTCATGGTCAGGGCGCCGGTGGCACGGCTACAGCTGCGGGTCACATCGGAAATGGAGGCCTGGAAGGCGAGCTTGGCGGGATCGTCCTGCCCGCCCTTGGCATAGGTGCTGAAATAGGCGGTGCCCTCGCGCAGCGTCACCTTGGGGCAGAAGCCCTCCAGCTCGCTCGAGCGGGTCTTGCCATCCGCGACGGCGGCAGCCTGCGCAGGGGCCGCGCCTGACTTGCCGTCGACATTCAGAACGCTTGCACTGTCGCTGGATTGGCAACCGCTGACGGCCAGAACGAGGCCGGATAGCGCCACACCGGCGAAAAAGCGGATGCTGAACGAACGAAACACCATGTACTGCTCTTCCCTCTCGCAAAGCTGCTGTCCTATAGCAACGCGGCGGCAAAAATGCGACTGAGTGCGCCCAGAAAATTTACTTTGATCCGGCCAGCAGAGCGGCCGGGCGGCAATGGACGGTTGGAAATGCGTTATTTGAGCACGCGCGGCGAAGCACCGGCGCTTGGCTTCTCGGATGCCATACTGGCAGGTCTGGCGCGTGACGGCGGCCTTTATGTCCCGCAGGAATGGCCGCATTTCTCCGCGGACGACATCAGGGCGATGCGCGGCCTGCCCTATGCCGACCTGGCGATCCGTGTGCTGTCGCCCTTCGTCGGCGGCGAGATCGCCGCGCCGGTGTTCGAACGGCTGGTGCGCGAAGCCTACGCCACCTTCCGGCACGAGGCCGTCTGCCCGCTGGTGCAGATCGCGCCGAACACATTCGTGCTGGAGCTTTTCCACGGCCCGACGCTGGCGTTCAAGGACGTGGCCATGCAGTTGCTGGCGCGGCTGATGGACCACGTGCTGGCCGAACGCGACCAGCGCGCCACCATCGTCGGGGCCACCTCCGGCGACACCGGCGGCGCGGCGATAGACGCGTTTGCCGGCCGCGACCGCACCGACATCTTCATCATGTTCCCGCACGGACGCGTGTCGCCGGTGCAGCAGCGGCAGATGACGACCTCGCAGGCATCCAACGTCCACGCGCTCGCCATCGAGGGCCATTTCGACGACTGCCAGGGCCTGTTGAAGGACATGTTCAACGACCATGCTTTCCGCGACCGGGTGGCGCTGTCGGGCGTCAACTCCATCAACTGGGCGCGAATCATGGCCCAGATCGTCTATTATTTCTCATCGGCGCTGTCGCTCGGCGCGCCCGACAGGCCGGTTTCGTTCACCGTACCGACAGGCAATTTCGGCGACATCTTTGCCGGCTATGCCGCCAAGCGCATGGGCTTGCCAATCGAACGGCTGGTCATCGCCACCAACGACAACGACATTCTGGCGCGCACGATCGAGAGCGGCGAATACCGCACGAAGGGCGTCGTGCCGACCACCTCGCCGTCGATGGACATCCAGGTGTCGTCGAATTTCGAGCGGCTTCTGTTCGAAGCCTCGAACCGCAACCCGGAAACCGTGCGCCGCTACATGAATTCGCTCAGGCAATCGAGCGCATTCACCATCGAAGCCGGCGAGATCGCCAGGATTCGCGCCGAATTCGACGCCGGCAGCGGCGATGTCCGGCAGGTCGCCGCGACCATCAAGGCAACGCTCGCCGGCAGCGGCTATCTTCTCGATCCGCACACGGCAGCGGCGGTGCATGTGGCAAAGGAACAGGCGCCTGGCGGCGCGCCGATGGTGGTGCTGGGCACCGCGCATCCGGCGAAATTCCCCGACGCTGTTCAGGCCGCATGCGGGGTCTCCCCGGCGCTGCCTTCGTGGCTCGCCGGAATGATGGATTTTGATGAAAAATACGCGGTACTTCCATCGGAGGTAAAAATGGTGGAAGATTACATCAGCCGCCGAGCACGAGCGGCGCGTTAGGGAGTTTCAGCTATATGGGTGTTGAGGTAAGCCGTCTGTCGAACGGCCTGACAGTCGCCACCGAAACCCTTCCAAGCATCGAATCCGTCGCCCTCGGGGTCTGGGTCAAGTCCGGCGCCCGCAACGAACGCGACGAAGAGCACGGAATGGCGCATCTCCTTGAACATATGGCGTTCAAGGGCACGAAAAGCCGAAGCGCGTTCCAGATCGCATCCGAGATCGAGGATGTCGGCGGCGAGATCAATGCAGCGACCAGCGTCGAGACCACATCCTTTTATGCGCGTGTCCTGGCGGACGACATGCCGCTGGCGGTCGATATACTGGCCGACATTCTGCAGGAATCGGAATTCGACCCGGAGGAACTGCGGCGCGAGCAGCATGTGATCCTGCAGGAGATCGGCGCCGCCCACGATACGCCGGACGACATCGTCTTCGACCGCTTCACCGAGACGGCGTTCCGCCACCAGACGATCGGCCGCTCGATCCTCGGCACGCCGGAAACTGTCAAATCCTTCAACTCGAAGCAACTGCACGACTTCATGGACCGCCAGTACGGGGCGGAGCGCATGGTGGTGGTTGCCGCTGGCGACGTGAAGCATGACGAATTCGTGAGGGAAGTCGAAAAGCGGCTGGGCGGCTTCCGCCAGAAGGCCGAGAGCGCCCTGCCCCAATACGCCCAATATGTCGGCGGCGATTTCCGCGAGAACCGCGACCTGATGGACGCGCAGATCGTGCTCGGCTTCGAGGGCCGCGCCTATCATGTGCGCGACTTCTACGCTTCACAGGTGCTGTCGATGATCCTCGGCGGCGGCATGTCCTCGCGTCTGTTCCAGGAGGTGCGCGAGAAGCGCGGCCTGTGTTATTCCGTCTATGCGTTCCACTGGGGCTTTTCGGACACTGGCATATTCGGCGTCCATGCCGCCACCGGACAAAGCGACATCGCCAAGCTGGTGCCCGTCATCATCGACGAGCTGGAGCGGGCCGGCGAGAATATCCTGCAGGAAGAGCTGGAGCGGGCCCGCGCCCAGTACCGCGCGGGACTGATCATGTCGGCTGAAAGCCCTGCCAGCCGCGCCTCGCAGATCGCGCGCCAGCTTCTGCTTTTCGGGCGGCCGATTCCAAAGGAAGAGCTGATGGAGCGGCTTTCGGCGCTGACCGTCGGCCGGCTCACCGATCTATCGTCCCGCATCTTCTCGACCAAGCCGACGCTGACGGCTGTCGGTCCGGTCGGAACCCTGGCATCCTACGAAGCGATCCTGGATGCGCTGCCTGGCGTCCACCCGGCTGTGCGCAAGCTCGCCGGCTGAGCCATCCGAGGGCAAAATGTTCGCGCTTCCTTTCTTCCGCCGCGACCTGCCGGCGCTGAAGGGCGAAAAGGTAGTGCTACGGCTGCCCCTGGCGAGCGACTATCAGGAATGGGCGGCGCTGCGCGGCAAGAGCAGGAACTTCCTCGAGCGCTGGGAACCGCGCTGGACCCCTGACGAGCTGGAACGCACGGCGTGGCGCCACCGCATCGGCCGTTACCGGGAGGACCACGCGCAAGGCATCGCCATCGCCTTCTTCATCCTCGATAAGAACACCGGCAAACTGGTCGGCGGCATCACGCTCGGCAATATCCGCCATGGCGTCGCCCAGAGCGGGCACATCGGCTACTGGATCGGCGAGCCCTATGCCGGACGCGGCCTGATGACGGACGCGGTCAACGTGCTGGCGCGTTTCGCCTTCGATACGTTGCGGTTGCACCGCATCGAAGCCGCCTGTATTCCCGACAATGCCCGCTCGATCCGGGTGCTTGAAAAAGCCGGATTCCGGCGCGAAGGACTTCTCCGGTCCTATCTCAAGATCAATGGCATGTGGCAGGACCACTATCTATACGCTCGCCTGGCGGACGACTTCCCGCAAGGCATATCGAAGAACCAGAAGGCGTAGGCAAGGACTGATTTCTTGAAGTACTATCTGCAAAACGGGTCGCTGCTCGCTTTCGTCATCGCGGCGATTATGACGTTTTGCGCTGCTTCGGCCGCCCTGGCCGTCGAACCCATCAAGATTTCCCGCGACGACGTGGCCCTGGACCTTTCCGGCGCCGTCGAAATCTACCGGAACCAGGGTGAGAACTTCCAGGTTTCGACAGCGCCAGGTCCCGACGGGATCGTCCGGCGAATCGAGGTCGAGGCCAACGATGCGCGCTCCACAGGAGACTGGGCAGTGTTCGCGCTGGCCAACACCACCGACCAGCAGCTCGACCGGCTGATCGTCGCCCCGCATTTCCGGCTGGTGAATTCGGGCATCTTCTGGCCGGATCTCGGCGCCACCCGCATCGCGGCGATCACGCCCAGCGAAGGCTTCGCCCTCGACCGCCAGAGCAGCAACGACGCGGACGTTTTCCTCGTCACGCTGAACCCCGGCACCGTCGTCACCTTCATCGCAGAACTCGCTTCGCCGAAGCTGCCGCAGGTCTATCTGTGGGAGCCTGAATCCTACAAGGATTCGGTCAATTCCTACACGCTGTTCCGCGGCATCGTCATCGGCATCGCCGGGCTTCTGGCGCTGTTCCTGACCATCCTGTTCGTGGTCAAGGGAACGTCGATGTTCCCCGCTACCGCCGCGCTTGCCTGGGCTGTGCTGGCCTACATCTGCGTCGATTTCGGCTTCCTCAGCAAGGTCATCGAGATTTCGCCCGGCAACGAGCAGATATGGCGAGCGGGCACCGAGGTGGCGCTGGCGACCACCTTCGTTGTCTTCCTCTTCGCCTACCTCAACCTCAACCGCTGGCACGGCCATTTCAGCTACGGCGCTATCGTCTGGCTGCTCGGGCTGATCCTGATTGCCGGCGTCGCCATCATCGATCCGGCCATCGCGGCAGGCATCGCCCGGCTTTCGTTCGCGGCGACGGCTGTCACCGGCCTCGGCCTCATCGTTTTCCTCGGCGTGCGCGGCTACGACCGCGCCATCATGCTGGTGCCCAGCTGGGTCATGGTACTTTTATGGCTCGCCGGCTCGTGGATGGCCGTCACCGGCCTGCTCGACAACGATATCGCCCAGCCGGCTCTCGGCGGCGGCCTCATCCTGATCATCCTCCTGATCGGCTTCACCGTCATCCAGCACGCTTTTGCCGGCGGCGCACTGCATCAAGGCCTGTTCTCCGATCTCGAACGCCAGGCGCTGGCGGTGTCCGGCTCCGGCGACACGGTGTGGGACTGGGATGTGCTGCGCGACCGCGTGGTAACCCGTCCGGACGTCAGCCTGCAGCTCGGGCTGGCGCCGAACAGCCTTGGCGGAGCCGCACGCAACTGGCTGCCGGTCCTGCACGCCGACGACCGTGACACCTTCCGCACCACGCTGGACGTCGTGCTGGAGCACCGCCGCGGCCGCGTGGCGCAGAACTTCCGCCTGCGCGGCGCCGATGGCCACTACCACTGGTTCGCGCTGCGCGCCCGGCCGGTGATCGGTTCGGACGGCGAGGTCATCCGCTGCGTCGGCACCATGGTCGACGTCACCGAGCAGAAGAAGTCCGAGGAGCGGCTGCTGCACGACGCCGTCCACGACAATCTCACCGGCCTGCCCAATCGCGAATTGTTCATGAACCGGCTGGAGGCGGTCATCTCGATCGCCCGCACCGAGGACAAGGTGCGGCCGACCGTATTCGTCATCGACATCGACCGCTTCAAGCAGGTCAATGACGGCCTCGGCATCTCGGCCGGCGACACCATCCTGCTGACCGTCGCGCGGCGGCTGCACCGGCTGCTCAAGCCGAAGGATTCGCTGTCGCGCTTCGCCGGCGACCAGTTCGCGCTGATGCTGCTCTCCGAACAGGATCCGGCGCGCATCGCTTCCGTGGCGGATGCGATCAAGCACGCGATCAGCGCGCCGATCACCTTCGCCAAGCGGGAAATCGTGCTGACCGCCTCCATCGGCCTCATCACCTGGACGTCTGCCGAGGCGTCGGCCGAGGACATCGTCAAGGACGCCGAGCTTGCCATGCACCAGGCGAAGCGTTTCGGCGGCGACCGCATCGAACCGTTCCGTCCGGCGTTCCGCACCGTCGGCACCGACCGGCTGCAATTCGAGTCAGACCTGCGCCGCGCCATCGAGCGGCGCGAATTCACCCTCGCCTACCAGCCCATCGTGCGTCTCGAGGACAACAGCGTCGCCGGTTTCGAGGCGCTGCTGCGCTGGGACCATCCACGCCGCGGCATGATCCCGCCGGGCGATTTCATACCTGTCGCCGAAAGCTGCGGCGTCATCGTCCAGCTCGGGCTTTTCGCCATGCAGAAAGCGGCGGAGGACCTTGCCGGCTGGCAAAAGCAGATCGGCGAGACCCCGCTTTCGGTGTCGGTCAACCTGTCGAGCCGCCAGCTCATCCGCCGTGACCTTGTCAGCGACGTGCGCTCGGTGATCGCGCGCGCCAACATCAAGCCGCGCTGCCTGCGGCTGGAGCTCACCGAATCGCTGGTGATGGACAATCCCGAACAGGCGGCCCATGTGCTGGGCAAGCTCAAGCAGCTGGGGATCGGCCTGTCGCTCGACGATTTCGGCACCGGCTATTCGTCGCTGTCCTACCTGACGCGCTTCCCCTTCGACACGATCAAGATCGACAAGAGCTTCGTCGACGATTCGACGCCGAAGCGCGCCGTGCTGCTGCGCTCCATGGTCAATATGGCGCACGAGCTCGGCCTATCGGTGGTCGCAGAAGGCATCTCCGACCAGCGCGATGCGCTGGAGCTGCGGCAGATGGGATGCGAATATGTGCAGAGCTTCATGTTCGGCGCGCCGATGGCAGGCGACGCCGTGGTCAAGCTTCTGAAGGAACAGTATCCCGTCGGCCAGGCGTAAGCATGGCGCTTTCCCTCCCCTCAGGGTGCCGAGTGAAGCGAGGCGGGTGGGGCGTTATCCGAATATATCAACGTGCGGCAACGCCGGGTGCTGCATGGCCGGCCCCACCCGGCCCTGCTGGCCACCCTCCCCACGAGGGGAGGGAAATCACCGCGGCTGCCATTCCGTCAAGCGTGGCCGGCAGCCAGGCTGAGATGCGCCAGGTCGATGCCGATGGAGGCCAGAACGCGGTCATATTTGCTTTCGATATCGGTGTCGAAAAGCAGCGCGGGCGTGGCGGGACAGGTCAGCCAGCCGTTCTCGGCGATCTCGGCTTCCAGCTGCCCGGCTCCCCAGCCGGAATAGCCAAGCGCCATCAGCGCGTGGCGCGGCCCCCTGCCGGCGGAAATCGCCCGCAATATATCGACCGTCGCGGTGAGGCAGATGTCTTCCGATACCGGAAGGGACGAATCGACCTTGTAATCGCCCGTATGCAGCACGAAGCCCCTGCTACGGTCCACCGGGCCGCCGTTGCGGACGACGAAATCGCGCGTCTGCGGCGGCAGGCGGATCGCCTCCTGCTCGTTCATGATGCCAAGCTGGACTAAAAGATCGGGGAAAAGCATCTGCTGGGTCTGGTTGATGATGAGGCCGATCGCGCCCTCGTCGCTGTGGGCGCAGATGTAGATCACCGAACGCGCAAAACGGTCGTCCTTCATGCCGGGCATGGCAATCAGGAACTGGTCGTCCAGGAAGCCGCTTCGCCGCGCGGCCGGTCGCTTGTGACGCAGAAGGTCCATGCCTCAAGGTAACGCGTTTTGGTTGGGCTTGAAAGGTGCGGTATGAAACCGGTCGAGCGGCATCGCCGCCCAAGTCACGCAAAAATGATGGCCGCGTGTCGGCGACCGCGGTTGCGCCGCCACAAAGACAACGTCAAATCCCTTTCATGAAAAAGCTGAAAGTCCTGCCGCTCAGCCTGTTCTTCGTGGCCACGGCCTGCGGCTCGGTCTCGGCCTCGTCGTCGGCATGGTACGAGGCCCAGGGCGGCCGCATACGCCTTGTTACGTCCGGAACGCCCGACCCATCCGGCCGGATACAGGGCGCCCTGGAGATCGCCCTCAAGCCAGGCTGGAAGACTTATTGGCGCGATCCGGGCGACAGCGGTGTGCCGCCGCAGATCGACGTCGACGCCAGCCGGAACGTCGCGGGCGTCGAATTGTCCTTCCCTCCGCCGCAGCGCCATGACGACGGTTACGGCCAGTGGGCGGGTTACGACCGCTCCGTCGCCCTGCCTGCAACCTTCACGCTGAAATCGCCAGGCGACAGCGCGGCCATCGAAGCGCACGTCTTTCTCGGCATCTGCGAGACCATTTGCATTCCTGTGCAGACAACGCTGTCGCTCGACCCCGCGTCCGATCCTGGCAATGCCGACGACGCCGAATTCGTAAAGGCTGCTTTCGCTGCACTGCCAAAGGCGGAGCGGAGCGATTTTCGCGCTGTTCCGCTGGCGGGGGACCACGAGACGCTGAATGTCGAAGTGCTTTCCCCCGGCGCTCCCCACGCGGTCGACTTCTTCATCGCCGGCGGTCAGGACTACATGTTCGGGCCACCGGAGCGAAAGCAACAGAACGGTAAGGTGCTGTTCTCGGTGCCGATCCTCGACCGGCCGGACGACGTTCCCGCAGGGCCCGGGCTGCACTATACGGCAACCGGGTCCTCCGGCGCTGTCGAAGGGCTGTTGCCCTATCCATGAACCTGTTCTGGCGGTTGCGGCGGCAGTCTTGCTCCGCTATCGCTGCACCTGAATTTTTCCACCTGCGAGGTTTCCATGACCATTTCCGTTGGCGACAAGCTGCCCGAAGCGACCTTCAAGACGATGACCGCCGACGGCGCCAAGACCCTGACCACGGCCGACATATTCTCAGGCAAGAAGGTCGTGTTGTTCGCCGTGCCAGGCGCCTTCACGCCCACCTGCAGCAATAACCACCTGCCCGGCTACCTCGACAATTACGACGCCATCCTGGCGCGCGGCGTCGACACGGTTGCCGTGGTTGCCGTCAACGATCATCATGTCATGGGCGCATGGGCGCACTTCACGGGCGGTGAGGGCAAGATCCTGTACCTTGCCGACGGCAATGGCGATTTCGTCAAGGCGCTAGGCCTGGACATGGATGCAAGCGCCGGTGGCATGGGTCTGCGCTCAAAGCGGTTTTCCATGATCGTCGACGACGGCAAGGTCGCCATGCTCAACATTGAGGGCGCGCCGGGACAGGCGGTCGAATCGGGCGCGATCCGGATTCTCGAACAGCTCTGAGCCCTCGACTTTCGCCCGACTATCCGCGGCGGCCGGTCGCAATGCAACTTCGTGGGGGATAACGGCGCATGTTCGACCTGATCTTGCGAGGGGCCGTGATCGGCCTCGCGGCGACGGCGCTGATCGATCTGTGGGCGGTCGTCCTCGAGCGCGGATTTGGCCTGCCAAGACCGAACTGGGGGCTTGTCGGCCGCTGGGTCTGGCACCTGCGCGGCGGCAAGGTGTTCCACGACAATATTCGCGACGCCGCGCCCTATTCGGGCGAGCTGGCGCTCGGCTGGGTCTTTCACTACGCCGTCGGCCTTCTCTACGGCGTCATCCTGGCCCTGCTGACCGGCAGAGGGTGGTTCGAAGAGCCGACATTCCTGCCGGCCTTCATCCTCGGCATGGTGACGATCGGCGCCGGCTGGTTTCTGCTGGCGCCCGGCATGGGAGCCGGCTGGGCCTCTTCCAGAGCGCCCAATCCGGCGAAGGTCCGCGCCCTCAACATCGTCTCGCACACGGTTTTCGCGCTCGGCCTTTACGGCACGGCCCTGCTGATCGGCTAGTCCGTCGGCGGTTCAGTAGCTCTGGTTCGACCGGCGCACCGGCTTCTTCGCTGGCCCGGATTTCCCGGACGGCTTTGCCTGCACGGCGACTTTCGCCGGCTTGAACGGCGCCATGCCCGCACGGGCCAATTCGTCGGCGCGTTCGTTTTCCGGGTGGCCGGCATGACCCTTCACCCAGTGCCAGGTCACGGTGTGGCGTCTGCGCGCCTCGTCCAGCGCCTGCCACAGCTCAGCGTTCTTGACCGGCTTTTTGTCGGCCGTCTTCCAGCCATTGCGCTTCCAGCCCTCGATCCAGCCGGAAATGCCGTCCTTGACGTAGTTGCTGTCGGTGTAGAGGTCGACCACCGTGCCTTCCTTGATGGCGTTCAGCGCACTGATCGCAGCCATCAGTTCCATGCGGTTGTTGGTGGTCAGCTGTTCGCCGCCATTCAGCTCGCGCATCGCGCCATCGTTGGCGCCGTCGCTGCGCAGGCGCAGCACCGCGCCCCAGCCGCCGGGACCGGGATTGCCGGAACACGCGCCGTCCGTATAGGCCTCGACGCGCCTCATGCCGTCACCTTCCCGGCCTTCAGGCCGTATTCCGCCGCCGAGCCGATCTGGCGGTGGAAGCGCATGCGCCGCAGATATTCGAGCGGGTCCTTCTTCACCACCAGACTGCCGGCCGGCGTGTTCAGCCAATCGTAGAGCCGGGTCAGCAGGAAGCGCAGCGCCGAGCCGCGCGCCAGGACGGGAAGCGCCTCCGCTTCTTCGGCCGAGAGCGGCCGCAGCGAGGTGTAGCCGTCCAGCAGCGCCATGCCCTTGGTCAGGTTGAAGGCGTTGTCTTTTTCGAAGCACCAGGCGTTGAGGCAGATGGCGACATCGTATGCGAGGAGATCGGTGCAGGCGAAATAGAAGTCGATGATGCCCGACAGGCGCTTGCCGAGAAAAAAGACGTTGTCAGGAAAAAGATCGGCATGGATGACGCCGGACGGGAGTTCGATCGGCCAGTTGGCTTCCAGAAAGGCCAGGTCGCTTTCCACTTCCGCGGCAAGCTCCTCTTCCACCTCGCCGGCACGGTCGCGGGCCTTGTCCCACAGCGGCCGCCAGCCGGAGACGGAGAGCGCGTTCCGCCGCCGCAGGGAAAAATCCCGGCCGGCAAGATGCATTTGCGCCATCGCCCGGCCAACCTCGCGGCAGTGCTCTGCCGTCGGCCGCCGCATCCACATGCCTTCGAGGAAGGTGATGATCGCGGCGGGCCTGCCGGCCAGTTCGCCGATCGTCCCGCCGTCCCTGCGCGTCACCGGTAGCGGGCAGTTCAGCCCCTTGCCGGCCAGATGCTGCATCAGTCCGAGAAAGAACGGCAGGTCGTCCGGGTTCACGCGTTTTTCATAAAGTGTAAGGATGTAGGCGCCACTGGAGGCGTGCAACAGGAAGTTCGAATTCTCGACGCCTTCGGCGATGCCCTTGTAGGAGAGCAGTTCGCCGATGTCGTAATCTTCCAGAAAAGCCGAAAGCTCGACCTCGCCGATGTCCGTATAGACCGCCATGCGCCTAGGCCGTCCCGTTGACGAATGCCATGTCGGCGGGGGTCAGCTCGACATCGCGCAGCACCCGCATGACCGGGAAATTTTCTGTTTCCTCGGCGGTAACGGCAAGTTCGACCGTTACATCGTAGCGTGAGCGAAAAGCGTCGATGATTTCGTCCACGATGATCTCGGGCGCCGAAGCGCCGGCGGACAGACCGAGCGTCGAAATATCGCCGACGGTTTCCCAGTCGATCTCATTGGCGCGTTGCACGAGCAGCGAACGCCTGGCGCCAGCCCTCTCCGCCACCTCCACGAGCCGGCGCGAATTGGAGGAATTCGGCGCCCCGACCGTGAGGAAGAGATCGGTGCCCGGAGCCGCCTCCTTGACCGCATCCTGGCGGTTCGTCGTGGCGTAGCAGATCGATTCCGCCGCCGGCGCCTGCAACTGCGGGAAGCGTTCCTCGAGGACGCGGACGATGCCGGCCGTGTCCTCGACCGACAACGTCGTCTGGGTGACGAAACCCAGTGCGGACGGGTCGGCGGGGTTGAAGCGGCGCGCGTCCTCCTCGGTCTCGATCAGCGTCACCGCGCCTTCCTCCAGCTGGCCCATCGTGCCGATGACTTCGGGATGGCCGGCATGGCCGATCAGCAGCACATGCCGGCCTTGCCGCTGGTGGCGCATCGCCTGCTTGTGCACTTTCGAGACCAGCGGGCACGTGGCGTCGAGATAGAATAGATTGCGGGCCTGCGCATCCGCCGGCACAGATTTCGGCACACCGTGGGCGGAAAACACGACGGGCGACTGCCGGTGCTCGGCCGGAATTTCGGACAGTTCCTCGATAAACACCGCGCCGAGGTTCTGCAGCCCTTCCACGACGTAGCGGTTATGCACAATCTCGTGGCGGACATAGACCGGCGCGCCGTACTTTTTCAGCGCCAGCACGACGATCTGGATGGCGCGGTCGACGCCGGCGCAGAAGCCGCGCGGCTGGCACAGGCGGATGATCAGCGGCGGTTTGGTGTGAAGCATTCTAACAGTTCCGTTCAAGCCGGACATGCGGTTTGCGTACCGTGCTGTCAAGAGCGGGCCCCCTGCAGCCGAGGGCAATTGCAGGTCAGATGCCCCTACCCCCACCCCTCAAGGGGGGTTAGGGGTGGGGGTCCAAATCATCACAAAGCGATTTATCGATCCCTTGACTGTCGTCTCAACCACACCAGCAGCACGCCTAAAAGCGCCAGCGCCAGCCCATACCACGTAACGGCATATTGCAGGTGATTGTTGGGCAGGTCGACGATGGTGACGCCGCCGACCGGCAGGCCGCCGGGATTGGGCGTCGCATCGGCGTCGATGAAGATCGGCACGATAGCGGCGGCTGCCGGAAGGCCGGCTGTCGCGGCCATCAGGTCGCGATCCTTCCAGTAGAAAATGTTCTTGCCCGGGTCGTTGTCGGGCAGCATCGAGGACGGCTTTTCCGGCAGCGGATTGCGGGCAAGGCCGGTGACCGTAACCCTGCCAGGCAGCTGGCTCTGCGGGCGCTTGGCCGGCTCCTTGAGGTCGTAGGGCACAAAACCCCGGTTGACGAGCAGATAGCGTCCATCGTCAAGCAGCAGGGGCGTATAGACGTTGAAGCCGGAATCGCCCTGCCAGGTGGTGAAGAAATGCCGCTCGCCGGCGTGCAGGAATGTCCCCGCCGCCGTGACCGGCACGTAGTCCACGTCGCCGGACGCGGCGAACTGCTTTTCGACGTCCGCCAGCGGCAGCGGCGTCGCGTGCATGCGCGTGTCGATCGTGTGGAGCAGGCCTTCCTTCCATTGCAGGCGCTGCACCTGCCATGTGCCCAGTCCGATCAGGATCAGGAACGCGACGGCGCCAAGGACCAGCGCCAGGGCCCTGCGCGGCCGGCCGCGGCCCGCACCTGCGGGTTCAGGCACAGCGGTGCTCATTTGCCGTCCAGCCGGCCCTCGGCGGCCTTGTTGCTATATTGCAGCGTCAGCAGCACGCCCTTGATGAGACGCAGCGCGCCAAGACAGAGCACCAGCGTCAGCGGTATCCAGAGGATGAAATGCAGCCATAGCGGCGGATTGAGCGTCACCTCCATCCACAATGCCAGCCCGACCACGACGAAACCGATGATCAGAATGACGAAGACGGCGGGACCGTCGCCGGCGTCGGCGAAGGAATAGTCCAGTCCGCAATTGACGCAGCGTTTGCCGACCGACAGGAAGCCGGAAAACAACCTGCCCTCGCCGCAGCGCGGGCAGCAGCCGCGCAGGCCGGCGGATATGGGATCGACGGGTGGGTAGTGGGCCTTGTCTTCGTTCATGATGTCTTCTTAGCACCGTCGACGGACGATTGGCACCGCGACAGCGGCGCACACCGCATCACGGTCTCCCCCGTCCTTCCAACGAAAAAGGGCGGCCATGACAGCCGCCCCTTCCAAAACCATCCGGGATTTCGCTCAGCCGGCGTGTTCGATGACCGCGCCGTGCGAGGCCCACACATAGATGCAGGCGAACAGGAACAGCCAGACCACGTCGACGAAGTGCCAGTACCAGGCGGCGGCCTCGAAGCCGAAATGCTGCTTCGGCGTGAAATCGCCACGCATGGCGCGGATCAGGCAGACCAGCAGGAAGATGGTGCCGATTAGGACATGGAAGCCGTGGAAGCCGGTCGCCATGAAGAAAGTGGCGCCATAGATCGAGTCCTTGAAGGCGAACGGCGCGTGCATGTACTCGTAGGCCTGGACCATGGAGAACAGGATGCCGAGGCCGACGGTGAGCACCAGGCCGTTGATGAGGCCCTTGCGGTCACCATGGATCAGCGAGTGGTGCGCCCAGGTGACCGTGGTGCCGGACAGCAGCAGGATCACCGTGTTGTAGAGCGGCAGGTGGAAGGGATCGAGCACCTCCATGCCCTTCGGCGGCCAGACGCCGCCGGTGAATTCGGCGCGCGCCACCTGATGCACCTCGTTCGGGAACAGGCTTGCGTCGAAGAAGGCCCAGAACCAGGCGACGAAGAACATCACCTCCGAGGCGATGAACATGATCATGCCGTAGCGCAGATGCAGTGAAACGACACGCGTATGGTGGCCCTCATGCGCCTCCTTCACGGTGTCCGACCACCACGAGAACATCACGTAGAGGACGACCAGCAGGCCGACGAGGAATATCCACGGGCCGGCGATATTGAGGCCAACGAGATGGAATTCGTTGCCCTTGATGTACTGCATCCAGGCGACGCCGCCGATGGCCATGATGAGAGCGCCGACCGAGCCGAGGAACGGCCACGGGCTGGGGTCGATGATATGGTAGTCGTGTTGCGGTTTTGCGTGTGCGTCTGCCATATCAACCCCCGAGAGTCTCTGCGGTGTTCAAAATAGTCTTGCTCTTGTCTTCGGCCGGCGCCGCGGCGACTGGCTTGTTCGCCTGGATCGGGAACATCGTATAGGAAAGCGTGATCGTCCTGATGTCCTTCAGTTCCGGCACGTTGACGATGTCGGGGTCCACGTAGAAGACCACCGGCATATCCAGCGTCTGGCCGGCCTGCAAGGTCGTATCTGTGAAACAGAAGCATTCCACCTTGTTGAAGTAGGCGCCGGCCATCTCCGGCACGACATTGAAGGTGGCGCGGCCGGACGAGGGACGGTCGAACTTGTTGGTCGCGGTGTAGTGCGCCTGCGCGGTCTCGCCGATCTTGATCTTGATCGAACGCTGCACTGGCCCGAAATCCCAGGGCACGCCCGATGTGTTGGCGTCGAAGCGGATGGTGATCTCGCGGTCGAGTACGCGGTCGGCATACTGCGTCGTACGCCGCGTGGTACCGCCATAGCCGGTCGCCTGGCAGAACATCTGGTAGAGCGGCACGGCAGCGTAGGCCATGCCGATCATGCCGACGAAAAACGCCACGCAGATGCCGGCGACGACGCCGTTGCCCTTGTGTCCGGCGCCTCTATTCTTGGCTTTCTCAGCAGGCTGGCTCATTCACCCTCACAGCGGCCGGTTGAGGATCGAAGGGCCGAACTTGGCGATCGTCGCGACATAGAAAATGATGACGAGCGCGCCGAGCGCCAGGCCGATGGCGACCGAACGGTTGCGGCGGGCCTTCTTCTGCCGGTCGGTCAGAGTAACGAGATCGAGCTTTTCCTCGGGCATGGTCACAGGCCACCCATGACAAGAAAGCGCTCGACGATGCTGTCGGCGAGGTATGTTGCGAAGATGGCGAAGAGATAGAGCAGCGAATAGCCAAACAGCGCCTTGGCCGGCTTCATCACGCGGTCGGAGTCCGGCATGGTGAAAACCTGCCAGGAATAGACGACGAAGCCGAGACCGAGCAGCGCGGCGATAACGCCATAGGCGGCGCTCGTATAGCCCATCAGCCATGGCAACACGCCGATGGGCGCCAGGACCAGCGCATAGGCGAGTATCTGGCGGCGCGTCGAGGCTTCGCCGGCGACGTTGGGCATCATCGGGATACCGGCGCGCTGATAGTCGCCGGACTTGAACAGCGCCAGCGCCCAGAAGTGCGGCGGCGTCCACAGGAAGATGATGAGGAAAAGGATGACGCTTTCGAGGCTGACCGCGCCGGTGGCGGCAGCCCAGCCGATCACCGGCGGGATGGCGCCGGCGGCGCCGCCGATGACGATGTTCTGCGGCGTCCAGCGCTTCAGCCACATGGTGTAAACGACAGCGTAGAAGAAGATGGTAAAGGCGAGCAGCGACGCGGAAAGCCAGTTGACCAGCACGCCGAGCGTCATAACCGAGAGCGCCGACAGCACCAGCCCGAAGACCAGCGCCTCGCCGGGCAGCACGCGGCCCGACGGCACCGGCCGGCTGGCGGTGCGGGTCATGACCGCATCGATGTCGGCGTCGTACCACATGTTCAGCGCGCCCGACGCGCCAGCGCCGATGGCGATGGCGAGAATGGCGATGATGGCGAGCAGCGGGTTGATCGCCACCGGGGCGGCGACCAGCCCGACGAAGGCGGTGAACACCACAAGCGACATGACCCGCGGCTTCAGCAGGGCGAAGAAGTCCCCGGCGGTCGCTTCCGACACGCGGAAGCCCGTCTCTTCGATCCGGGTATCGTCAACAAGGGCCATGCGTACTCAAATTCCAGGTCATTCCGTTTGGCAAAAAATTCCTTGGCCGCTTGGCCAAAACCGCCGACGCGGGCCGGCGGTTTTGAACGCTTTGCTGCCGCTTACTTGATCCTGGGCAGCTGCTCCCACTGGTGGAAGGGCGGCGGCGAAGGCAGCTGCCATTCCAGCGTCGTTGCGCCCTCTCCCCACGGGTTGGCGCCGGCGACGCGTTTCTTCTGGAAGGCGTCGAAGACGCCGTAGAGGAAGATCAGCACGCCGACCGCCGAGATGTAGGAGCCGATCGACGACACATGGTTCCAGCCGGCGAAGGCGTCCGGATAATCGATGTAGCGGCGCGGCATGCCGGCGAGGCCGAGGAAGTGCTGCGGGAAGAAGACCAGGTTCACGCCGACGAACATGACCCAGAAGTGGGTGTTCGCGATCACCGGCGAGTACATGTAGCCGGTCATCTTCGGGAACCAGTAGTACCAGGCCGCGAAGATGGCGAACACGGCGCCGAGCGACAGCACGTAATGGAAGTGCGCGACAACGTAGTAGGTGTCGTGCATCGAACGGTCGAGGCCGGCATTGGCGAGCTGCACGCCGGTGACGCCGCCGACGGTGAACAGGAAGATGAAGCCCACCGCCCACAGCATCGGGGTGCGGAACGAGATCGAGCCGCCCCACATCGTGGCGATCCACGAGAAGATCTTCACGCCGGTCGGCACCGCGATGACCATGGTGGCGAAGACGAAGTAGCGCTGCGTGTCGAGCGACAGGCCGGTGGTGTACATGTGGTGCGCCCACACGACGAAACCGACCGCGCCGATGGCGACCATGGCGTAGGCCATGCCGAGATAGCCGAAGACAGGTTTGCGGGAGAAGGTCGACACGATGTGGCTGACGATGCCGAAGCCCGGCAGGATCAGGATGTACACTTCCGGATGGCCGAAGAACCAGAACAGGTGCTGGAACAGGATCGGGTCGCCGCCATTTTCGGGCACGAAGAAGGAGGTGCCGAAGTTGCGGTCGGTCAGAAGCATGGTGATGCCGCCGGCCAGTACGGGCAGAGACAGCAGCAGCAGGAAAGCGGTGATCAGCACCGACCATGCGAAGAGCGGCATCTTGTGCAGAGTCATGCCCGGCGCGCGCATGTTGAAGATGGTGGTGATGAAGTTGATCGCGCCGAGGATCGAAGAGGCGCCGGCGATGTGCAGCGACAGGATCGCCAGGTCCATGGCAGGGCCCGGCTGGCCCGACGTCGAGAGCGGCGGATAGATCGTCCAGCCGCCGCCGACGCCCCAGGCGCCGGGCGCGCTTGGCATGAAGGCCGACAGGATGAGCAGGATGAAAGCCGGCGGCAGAAGCCAGAAGGAGATGTTGTTCATGCGCGGGAACGCCATGTCCGGCGCGCCGATCATGATCGGCACCATCCAGTTGGCGAAGCCGCCGATCAGCGCCGGCATGACCATGAAGAAGATCATGACCAGTCCGTGGGCGGTGGTGAAGGCGTTGTACATCGACTTGCCGGCATCGATCGATTCATCGGCGCCGACGCCATAGACCATCTGGGCGAGGCCGTTGAATATCTGGATGCCCGGCTCGGCAAGCTCCCAGCGCATCATGACGGAGAGGAAACCGCCGATCACGCCGGCGCAGATCGCGAAGATCAGGTAAAGCGTGCCGATATCCTTGTGGTTGGTGGAATAAACCCACCGGACCCAGCCATGATACGGCTTGTGGTCATGATCGTCGTGAGCTGCAGCGTGCGCCATTTTCCGCTCCGTTCCCTATTCTTGCTTGGCCGTGCGTCAGTTGCCGGCGGCCGCTACCTTGTTGGTACCCTCGACCTCGGCCATCAGCGCCTTGTTGGCGCCGGGCAGGTCCGACTTGGCCGCTGCCAGCCAGGTGTTGTACTGCGCGTCTGAAACGACGCGGATCGCGATCGGCATGAAGGCGTGGTCCTTGCCGCAAAGTTCCGAGCACTGGCCGTAATAGAGGCCTTCCTTCTCCGGCTTGAACCAGATCTCGTTGATGCGGCCCGGCACCGCGTCGGTCTTCACGCCGAAAGCCGGCATGGCGAAAGCGTGGATCACGTCCGCCGCGGTAACGAGAACGCGTGTCGTGGTGTCGACCGGGACGACCATCTCGTTGTCCACCGCCAGCAGACGCGGATAGACCGCCTTGTCCTCCTTGCCGAGGCCGGCGCGGTCGCCGTCCTGAAGCAGGGCTGAGTTGAAGGAAAGCGGCTGGTCGACCTGATATTCGTAATCCCAGTTCCACTGATTGCCGGTCGCCTTGATGGTGAGCTTCGGCTCTTCCGGCGGCGTGTACTGCGCGGTCAGCAGCTGGAAGGACGGAATGGCGAGGAAAAGCAAGACGACGACGGGGCCGACCGTCCAGATCACTTCGATCAGTGTGTTGTGGCTGGTGCGCGAGGGCGTCGGATTGACGCTTTCGCGGAACTTGAAGACGCACCAGGCCAGCAGAAACAGGACGAAGAGCGTGATCGGGACGATGAACCACAGCGTATAGTGTTCGAACCAGGCAATCTGACTCATCATGCCGGTCGCGGCAGGCTGGAATGTCATCTGCCACTCGACAGGCTGCGCCGCATGGGCGGAGGCACCCGCGAGAAAAGCCGTCATGGCGCTGGCGCCTGCAATAAATTTCCTCATCGCCCTCATCATCTCCCAGTGCCTCGCGACCCGGCCGCAAGAATGCATAACAATGTCCGAACGGGAATCCCGGACAGTCAAGCGTGGTTCAAACCATACTCTTTTTCCCGCCGCAAGAAAGGAGCGGCCCAAACCGTGCGGCATTTTTGCGCGCGAGGCCAGCGACGGTCGCGTGCCTGGCCGGATATCGCGCGGAAGGCCGCAGGCCGGGCCTGTTTTTCAGCCCTTGCGCGGTGTAGTGGACAGGAAACACAGCTGAATGACGATTTTGACCTGAAAAACCGCATTGGAGCCGCATTCGGAGCGGACTGAACCCTATGCCGCGCTTTTCCTCGGCTTTTGCCCGGCTTAAAGTGCCGTGATTCGTGATGGAGCCGTTATGAATTCCTGGGTTTCGAAAATTTCGGCGACGGTTGTCCTGCTGGCCGCCCTATCAGGGGGGGCAAGCGCGCAGGCCTCTGCGCCGAGCGGTACGGTGAAATCGACTCATGGCGCATGGTCCATTATCTGCGACACCCCGGCCGGCGCGACCTCCGAGCAATGCGTGATGATGCAGAACGTCGTCGCCGAGGACCGGCCCGAGATGGGTCTGTCGGTCGTGATCCTGCGCACCGCCGACAACAAGGCCGAAATCCTGCGCGTGCTCGCCCCGCTCGGCGTGCTTCTACCGAATGGGCTCGGCCTCAACGTGGACGGCAAGGATATCGGTCGTGCCTATTTCGTGCGCTGCTTCCAGGATGGCTGCTATGCCGAGGTCATTCTCGAAAAGCCGCTGCTCGACACGCTCAAGACCGGCAAGGCGGCGACCTTCATCGTGTTCCAGACGCCGGAGGAAGGCATCGGCATTCCGGTCGACCTGAAGGGTTTTGGCGAGGGCTTCGCCGCGTTGCCCTGATTATCACGCATTGCCGAACGGAGCCGGCGCGCCTACATCGGGGAAAACCATTCCCCGTTCAGGACAACGCTTCATGACCAGCCTCATCGGCAAGTTCGACATTTCCGAAGACCGCATCAAGCGGATCGTCGCCGACACGCTCAACGGCGCCGACGATGGCGAGCTGTTCCTCGAATACAGCGAGAGCGAAGCGCTGATGTTCGACAACGGGCGGCTGAAGACGGCCAATTTCAACACCGATCAGGGATTCGGTCTGCGCGCCGTCGCCGGAGAAGCCAGCGGCTACGCCCATTCCAGCGACTTGTCGGAGGCGTCGCTCCTGCGCGCCTCCGACGCGGTGGCGACGGTCAAGGGCGGCTATTCCGGGACGCTGGCGGAAGCGCCGCCACGCACCAACCGGCATCTCTACAGCGACGAAAACCCGATCCCTTCGCCGTCGTTCGAGGCCAAGGCAAAATTGCTGCAGGAGGTCGACGCCTACCTGCGCAATGCCGATCCGCGCGTGCGGCAGGTCACCGCCTCGCTCACCGCATCCTGGCAGCATGTGGAGATCGTTCGGGCCGACGGCCAGACGGTGCGCGACATCCGCCCGTTGGTCCGGGTCAACGTCGCCGTCGTCGTCGGCGAAGGCGACCGGCAGGAAAGCGGCTCGTTCGGCATCGGCGGACGCACCGGCTTCGACCAGTTCGTCACCGAGGACAGCTGGAAACAGACGGCGCAGGAGGCGCTGCGACAGGCGCTGGTGAACCTTGAGGCCATCCCGGCCCCTGCCGGCACTTTCGATATCGTGCTGTCGAGCGGATGGCCGGGCGTCATGCTGCACGAGGCGGTCGGGCACGGACTGGAAGGCGACTTCAACCGCAAGAAGACCTCGGCCTTCGCCGGGCTGATGGGCCAGCAGGTCGCCGCCAGGGGCGTCACCGTGGTCGACGACGGCACGATCGCCGAGCGGCGCGGTTCGCTGACCGTTGACGACGAGGGCACGCCTTCGGCGCGCAACGTGCTGATCGAGGACGGCAAGCTGGTCGGCTACATGCAGGACCGGCAGAACGCCCGGCTGATGGGCATGAAGGCTACTGGCAACGGCCGGCGCGAATCCTACGCACACCAGCCGATGCCGCGCATGACCAACACCTACATGACGGCCGGCGACAAGGAGCCGGCGGAAATCATCGCCTCGGTCAAAAACGGTATCTATGCCGTGTCCTTCGGCGGCGGGCAGGTGGATATCACCTCGGGCAAGTTCGTGTTCGGCTGCACCGAAGCCTACATGATCGAGAACGGCAAGGTGACGCAGCCGATCAAGGGCGCGATGCTGATCGGCAACGGACCGGACGCCATGCACCGCGTGTCGATGATCGGCAACGACATGAAGCTCGACACCGGCATTGGCATGTGCGGCAAAGCCGGCCAGGGCGTGCCGGTCGGCGTCGGCCAGCCGCATCTGAGGATGGACCAGATGACGGTGGGCGGCACGCGGGTGTGATACAAACTCATTCCATAGGTATCATAGTTTGATTGACATGATACCTATGTAGCCAATATGGCTAATGGTGATACATAATAGCTACTAGAGTATCATCTATGGATTATAGGCTCTTTGATGACCGCTCGCCGGGCTGGTTCGTACCGACGATCCAAAGTGCAAAAGCCTTCGTTCCAAAACCGCTTCCGCCATTTGTCGATTTAAGTTCTCTTTTCGGCCTGTATGGAGAAGCCATGGCTGGCATGGGAACACTTAATGCGAAAATCTCTCAGCTTCGCAATCCTCAACTGATTTTAAGACCGCTCCAGCGACGCGAAGCGCTCCTGTCCTCGGCAATGGAGGGCACTTACACGACCAGCGACGAGTTGGCCCTTCTGGAGGCAGGTGCCGAACAAAGTGCGAGAACGGACACAAGAGAGGTTCTTAATTACACAATCGCCCTAAACCATGCGATCGACCTGATGCAGAAGCTGCCAATCTGCCACCGCCTTATCACAGAAACCCATGCAAAACTTCTGGGAGGGCTTCCTCAAGGTCGGGGTGGAAATAAACGTCCGGGAGAGTACAAAACTGAGCAAAACTGGATAGGCGGATCCACACCGAATTCCGCAAGGTTTGTGCCCCCGCCTCCGGCAGAAACACGGGTCGGAATGGATGAACTGGAAACCTTCATCAACCGACCAAACTCGAACGATCTACCGGCCCTTTTGGAAGCTGCGCTGGTTCACTACCAGTTCGAGACTATACATCCCTTTGCAGACGGCAACGGTCGCGTCGGCCGAATTCTCATCCCAATTCTTTTGCTGTCCCGCGGATTGATAAAGACGCCGATATTTTATCCGAGTGCGAGCATGGAAGAAAGAAAGGATGAATATATCGACAAAATGTTTTTAGTGTCGTCAAAAGGAGAATGGACTTCCTGGTTATCATTTTTTTTGGAGATTTGCAGAGACACCTGCATCACATCCATAGAGGTCATAGATCGTATAATACAGCTTCAAAATAGCTATCGCGAAAATGCTATGACTTTGTTCAGATCGAATAATGTTTTAATTCTGATCGATCAACTTTTCTCTACGCCCGTGGTAACAACCCCCATGGTCAGGGACATTTTAGGCGTAACTCATCGTGCTGCGCGCATGACAATTGCCAACCTTGAACAAATCGGCGTCCTGGAAAAGGTTGAGGGCCCTACGATGCCAGAATACTTTGCTGCTAGAGAGATATTAAGGGCCGGAAACTGAAACTAACGTCATCTCCAGGCTCATCCAGCCAGCGCTACTGCCGGAATGAGTCAGAGCCACGACGCCGCCGTTTTCGGCAAACGATGGTCTGGATCGACGACGTCAAGCCGCGGCGCGCCCTCCTCGTTCCAGCGCCACAGCGCCACGCAGGTGCCGCCCGGCGACATGACCGACGGATAGATCACGCCGTCCAATCCATCGGCCAGCAGCCGTTTGCGCAAAACATGCGTCTGCGGGGTCTGTCCCTGGTCCAAATCGTCGCGCCACTGGCAGCGGTGGATGGCGGGTTCGACCCCGAGAGCGGTCAGGGTCTCGTCGTCGGTCAGGTCCGCCAGCCGTGCCCGCAGCAGCTTCAGTTGGGCGATCAGCGCCGGATGCTGGACGAAGCCCTGATTATATTCGGCCCAGGCGGTCGACAATTCGCGCGCGGCGTAGATCGTCCGGGCGCCGACAGGATTCCATCGACCGCCGAAACGCGCGGCGCCCTCGCCTGAAAGCGGCTGATGCGCCCAGCGCGGCACGAAAGCCCGCCAAAGCGTCTGCGGCGGCATCGGTTCAGGCATAGACGCCGGAACGCACTGCCTCCAGATAGGAAAGCACCTTATCGGCCTTGCCGTCGCGGACGAGATCGTAGGCCGTCTTGCCGGCCCAGCCCGGGATCGGCTGATGCTTGAACCAGATGGCGGCGCGCTGCTCGTCACCGGCCATTTCGCCGGCCATGGAAAGAATGCGCACGACCGGGCTCAAGGCCGCGTCGACCTTGCGCGCGCCCGTCTTGGCCGTCAGCGTGTTGCGGGCGACGCCGATCAATCCGGCAAGCTCGCCCAGATTGACGCCGAGCAGTTCCGCGACGCGCCGCGCGGAGAGGAAAGGGGTACGCCCTTCCTCGAAGCGCAACGCCGAGACCTCGAATGCCGCCACACTCATGATCTTATTCCTGAATTGATCTCCTTGTGTCAAAATAGGCGCAATTCCTGCTCAATTCAAGGCCTATTCCCTTCAAGACCTGCCCCTATCGCCTCTTCCTCGGCTTCTCCAGCAGCGCAACCGCCTCGATATGCGGCGACCACAGGAACTGGTCTAGCGGGGTGACGCTTTTCAGCCTGTAGCCGCCATCCTGCAGGATGCGCAGGTCCCGCGCCAGCGTCACCGGGTTGCAGGACACCGCCGCCACATGGGGCACATCCGACCGGGAGATCTGCTTTGCCTGGTCCTCCGCGCCGGCGCGTGGCGGGTCGAACACCAGCCCGTCGAAGGCGGCCAGTTCCTTGAAGGTGAGCGGACGGCGGAAAAGGTCGCGCTTTTCGGTCGTCACCCGCTTGAGGCCGGACGCGAAGCGGAAACCGCGGTCGAGCGCGGCCAATGCCGCCGCGTCGCCTTCGACAGCATGGACCTCGGCCCTCGCCGCCAGCCGCAGCGCGAAGCTGCCGCAGCCGGAAAACAGGTCGGCGATCCGCTTGGCCCGACCGAGATGTTCGCCCACCAGCCCGGCCATCGCTTCCTCGGCATCGTGCGTCGCCTGCAGGAAGACGCCCGGCGGGGGGTTGACGGCGACAGCGCCGAACAGCACCACCGGTTTCTTCGGCTCGACGACAATCTCGCTATCGACCGAAAGCCGCGCCAGCCCCTCGCGGATCGCGAGATCGGTGGCGGCGCGGCGCTGGCGGTCATCCATCCGACCGGAGCCTTGCGCAGCGATATCGAGGCCGGAGGCGGTTGCCGTTACCGTCAGATGAAAGGGCTTCGTCGTGGCGCAGACGGAGGCTGCCACGGCCCTCAGCCTGTCGAATGCGCCGACGATTTCCGGAAGCAGGATCGGGCATTCCTCGATGGCGATGATTTCCGACGAGAGATGCCGGTTGAAGCCGAGCAGCATGCCGGCCTCGGTACGGCGAGCGGTAAAGGTAGCGCGGCGGCGCGTGTGCGGGTTGCAAGCGACGATCGGGCCGACCTCGCAATCGATTCCCCGCAGCGCCTGGACGACCCGGTCCCTTTTCCAGGCACGATAGGCTTCGGCCTCGAAGTGCTGCAGCGCGCAGCCGCCGCATTCGGTGAAATGCCGGCAGGGCGGCTCGACGCGCAGCGGCGACGGCTCGAGCACCGCCATCAAGGCGGCGCGATCCTTGGTACGAGCCGCAGTGACCGTCTCGCCCGGCAGTGTGAAGGGGATGAAGACATCGCCGCCGTCTGTCCTGGCGACGCCGTCGCCCTGCGCGCCAAGCCTGTCGATGGTGAAGCGTGCGTTCATCGATCCTTGACCCCGCCGAGCAGGAATTCACGGTTGCCGTCGCCACCCTCGATCGGCGAGGGATGCAGGCCGACGGCCCGCCAGCCTGGAACGGCGTCGAGCCAGGTGCGCAGACCTTCGGCGATGCCGTCCGCCTCCATGGGGTCCTTCAGCAACCCGCCCTTGCCGATGCGGTCGCGGCCCGCCTCGAACTGCGGCTTGACCAGCAGGATTGCCCTTGCGTTCCTGCCTGCCAGAGCGAGCGCCGGCGGCAGCGCCAGCTTCAGCGAAATGAAGGACACGTCGGAGACGATGAAATCGGGGATACGTCCCGCCAGATCGGCGGCGGCGAGGCTGCGGGCGTTCAGGCCCTCGACGGAGGTGACGCGGCTGTCGCCGGAAATCGAAGCGTGCATCTGGCCGTGTCCGACATCGATGGCGGTGACATGCGCCGCGCCACGCTCAAGCAGAACCTGCGTGAAGCCGCCGGTCGAGGCGCCGATATCGAGCGCCTCTGCGCCCTTCGGATCGAAGCCGAACTGGTCAATCCCGGCGATCAGTTTCAACGCCGCGCGCGAGACATAGTTCCGGGCCGGGTCCCTGACGGCGATCTCGGCATCGGCGCGAACGAGGACACCGGCTTTCGCCTGCGCGACGCCATCGACGACGACGGTTCCGCGCTGCACCGCGTCGCGGGCGCGCGAGCGGCTGGCGAACAGCCCGCGCCCGACGAGCAGTTCATCGAGCCGCTGGCGCTGGCTGGCTGGCTGGTTGTTCATTCGCCTTCATTGGCGAAAGCGGAGCGCGAACGCAACCGTCCTGAGTAGCCACAACGAGATGTCGGGCGGCAGGAAAAGTCAGCCTGCGTCCCCGGTCACGGACGACGCCCCTTCGCGCACCGCCGCTGGCGGGACGGCAGGCGCCGGGATCAACTGCGGCTGCTGGCCGTAGGAAAAACCGCCGCGTATGTCGCCCATCTTCGCGGCGACGATGCGCATGACGGCCTGTTCCAGCTTGCGGTCATAGACCGGTTCAGCCGCTGCGAGCCCCGTGGCAAGCAGCGCGAGAGCCACGCCCGCGAGAAGCCGTTTCATTTGTCTTGTCTCCCTGCCCGGACAATTTCCTAGCAGGAGCGCGTTGAAAAACGGCCAAGAGACGCGGTAAGCAGGGGACTAAAGAGAAGCGTAAACAATCCGTTAGACTGGATTGCCGACAATCCGATTCATCGTCTTGCCAAACTGATTCAGCTTGTTGCAGGTTCCGATTCAGGCACGCTGGGCGCTTGCCGGGCGGCCCAGGGCTGAAAAGACCGTGTGAACGATGCCCGTAGAGTCCAGGCCGGCATCGACATACATTTTCTCGGGCTTGGCATGGTCGGTGAATTCGTCCGGAAGAACGAGCGGGCGAACCTTGAGGCCGCTTTCCAGCAAGCCCTCATGCGCCAGGAACTGCAGGACGTGGCTGGCAAAGCCGCCGACCGAACCTTCCTCCACCGTCACCAGTATCTCGTGCGAGCGCGCCAGCCGGCGGATCAGATCCTCGTCGAGCGGCTTGGCGAAACGGGCGTCGGCGACCGTGGTCGACAGACCTGCGGCGCCGAGTTCCTCGGCCGCGAGAAGGCAATCCTGGAGCCGCGTGCCGAACGACAGAAGCGCGACCTTGGTGCCTTCCCTCAGCACCCTGCCCTTGCCGATTTCCAGAACCGAACCGCGTTCCGGCATGTCGACGCCGACGCCATTGCCGCGCGGATAGCGGAACGAGATCGGGCCTTCATCGTAGGCCGCGGCGGTGCGAACCATGTGCCTCAGTTCGGCTTCGTCGGCAGCGGCCATGACCACGAAACCGGGAAGCGGCGCGAGATAGGCGGTGTCGAAGGCGCCGCAGTGGGTCGGCCCGTCGGCGCCGACGAAGCCAGCCCGGTCGATCGGGAACCGCACCGGCAGCTTCTGGATCGCCACATCGTGTACGACCTGGTCGTAGGCGCGCTGCAGGAAGGTCGAGTAGATGGCGGCGAACGGCTTGTAGCCCTCCGTCGCAAGGCCGGCCGCGAAGGTCACCGCGTGCTGCTCGGCGATGCCGACATCGAAGGTCCGCGCCGGGAAGGCCTCGCCGAACAGGTCGAGGCCGGTGCCGGAGGGCATGGCGGCGGTGATGGCGACGATCCTGTCATCCTCCCGCGCTTCCTGAATCAGGCTTTCGGCGAACACCTTGGTGTAGCTCGGCGCATTGGCCGGCGCCTTGGCCTGCGCGCCGGTGATGACATCGAACTTGTTGACGCCGTGATATTTGTCGGCGGCGGCCTCGGCGGGCGCGTAGCCCTTGCCCTTCTGCGTCACGACATGGATCAGCACCGGGCCGTCGCTGTTGTCCCGGACGTTCCTGAGCACCGGGACGAGGTGCTCGAGATTGTGACCGTCGATGGGACCGATATGGTAGAAGCCCATCTCCTCGAACAGAGTGCCGCCGGTGACATAGCCGCGCGCATGTTCGACGGCGCGCTTGATGGCGCGGTCAGCGCGCCTGCCTAGATAGGAGGTCAGCTTCTTGCCGAAATCGCGCAGTCCCAGATAGGCGCGGCCGGAGGCAAGGCGCGCCAGATAGGCGCTCATCGCGCCGGTGGGCGGCGCGATCGACATGTCGTTGTCGTTGAGGATGACGATGAGACGGGCATCGAGCGCGCCGGCATTGTTCATCGCCTCGTAGGCCATGCCGGCCGACATGGCGCCGTCGCCGATCACGGCGATGACGTTGTTGGCGCCACCGGCAAGGTCACGCGCGACGGCCATACCGAGGCCGGCCGAAATCGAGGTTGAGGAGTGCGCCGCGCCAAAGGGATCGTATTCGCTCTCCGCGCGCTTGGTGAAGCCGGAAAGGCCGCCCTCCTGCCGCAACGTGCGGATGCGGTCGCGGCGGCCGGTCAGGATCTTGTGCGGATAGGCCTGGTGGCCGACATCCCAGATCAGCCGGTCGTCGGGCGTGTTAAAGACGTAGTGCAGCGCGACTGTCAGTTCGACAACGCCCAAGCCAGCGCCGAGATGACCACCGGTGTGGGAAACCGCATCGATCAGTTCGGCGCGAAGTTCCGCTGTGAGCTGCGGCAGATCGCTTTCGTCAAGCGACCGCAGGTCGGCAGGAACGCGGACCTTGTCGAGAAGCGGCGTTTCGGGTTTCGGGCTCAATTCGATATGCCTATGCTACCCATGCGAAATAGGACGGCTGGCCGGCAAAGTAAATGCGCGGCGGTGACGCGGTTCAGCTCTCCGGCAGCGGAATGAACTCTTCCTCGTCGCCTGGAACGATGTCGAAACGGCCGGTTTTCCACTCATTCTTGGCCTGCTCGATGCGTTCTTTCGAAGAGGACACGAAATTCCACCAGATGTAGCGCTTCGAACCGAGCGACGCGCCGCCGAACAACATGAAATGCGCACCCGATTGCGACGAAACGACGATCTCGTCGCCAGGGCGGAAGACAAGCAGCCGCTCGGCGGGGAAAATATCGCCGGAAATCGAGACCTCGCCTTCCAGCGTATAGATGGCGCGTTCCTCGGCGTCGGCCGGAATCCGGACGCGGGCGCCGGGTGCCAGCCTGATGTCGGCATAAAGCGTTTCCGAGGCCGCGCGCACCGGCGATTTCAGCCCGTCGAACTCGCCGATGACGACGCGGCCCCGGACACCCTCAGCGTCGAATTCCGGCAGCGTCGCACCGGCAGTGTTTTCGAAGACGGGTGCAACCTCCTCCTTGCCATCCGGCAGGGCAAGCCAGGTCTGCAGCCCGGACACCGACATCGGCGCGCCGCGCAGTTCCTCCGGCGTGCGTTCGGAATGCACGATGCCGCGCCCGGCCGTCATCAGATTCACGTCGCCGGGTTCGATGACCATTTCGGTTCCCAGCGAATCGCGGTGCCTGATCTTGCCGTCGAAAAGATAGGTTACGGTCGCAAGACCGATATGCGGATGCGGGCGCACATCCAGCGCCTGTCCGGCGCGCAGGATGGCAGGACCCATGCGGTCGAAGAATATGAACGGCCCCACCAGCCTGCGCCGCGCCGTCGGCAGCGCGCGGCGGACCTGAAAGCCGTCAATGTCGCGGGCATTCGGGATGACCATCAACTCGATCTGGTCGCTGGCGAACGCATCGCCGACATGGGGGTCGTTTCCGGGGAAGAAGCTCATCGATCAAACCTCACCAGGATATGAAGCTCTCGTCGTAGGCGGCCACGGTTCTGTCGTGCGTCACAAGATGCATCGGCTCCACCTTGGCCTGTGCGATCATGATCCTGTCGAATGGATCGGCATGGATATGCGGAAGCGATGTCACCGCAAGTGCGTGCGGCGTTGTCACAGGCAAGATTTGGTAACCGGCCTTTTCGCAAAACGTCACCACGCGCGCAGGATCAATGTCTGGATTGCCAGCACGATTCAAAGAAGCTTTGATGGCAAGTTCCCATATGCCCGCAGCCGAAACAAAAATAGAATTTTCTTCATCAGCCAGCATTGCCGCCAATACCGGCGGGATGCGCTTCGGGCGTGACAATGCCCATATGGCCACGTGCGTATCGAGCAGCAATCTCACTTCTTGACACCAAATAGCTCCGCTATCTCGGCGTCGGTTGCGTTGAACTCCTCAAGCGTAAAATCGGGAAACTCGCCTTCGAACATTCCGAGCTTGCGCTTGCCTTTCGGGACAGTTTCCATCGGCACCAGCCGCGCGGCCGGCTTGCCGTTGCGGGCGATGATGATTTCCTTTTCGGCACCACTCTCCACCGCCTCCACAAGCTTGGAAAGCGATGTCTTGGCATCCAGCATGTTGACGATAGGCATCTCGGCCTCCTTAGCTAAGCCTAGCTAAGATAGCCGCCTCATTGGTCGAAAACAAGGCGAAGCCCTGCACATCTCGCCTACTCCGCGTCCAGCGGCTCCGTACCGACAGGCCGGCCCTCGCGCGACAGGCGGATCTTTTCCACCTTGTCCTCGGCAGCCTTCAGCAAGCGGTCGCAATGCGCCTTCAGCGCCTCGCCGCGCTCATAGATGCGAATCGACTGATCGAGCGGCACGTCGCCGCGCTCCAGATCGTCGACGATCTTCTCCAGCGCGTCGAGCGCCTGCTCGAAGCTCATCGCCTTGACATCCTCGTTCGGCTCGTCGGCCATTTCCTATCCTTTCATGAGACGCCCGACATGGGCCGCCACGGAGAACGCCAGCCCCTGCAGATCATAACCGCCTTCCAGCAGGCTGACGAGGCGGTTGGAACAATGGCGGGCGGAGCGCTCCATCAACTGGCCGGTCGCCCAGTCGAAATCGCCCTCGGTGAGATTGATCTCGGCCAGCGGATCGCGGTGATGCGCGTCGAAGCCGGCCGAGATAATGATGAGATCAGGCGCGAATGCATCGAGCGCCGGCAGCACACGCGACAGCATGGCGTCGCGGAAAAGATCGCTGCCGGTCTGTGGCGCCAGCGGTGCGTTGACGATGTTGCCCGCGCCGGTCTCGCTCTTCGCGCCGGTGCCAGGATAAAGCGGCATCTGGTGGGTCGAGCAGTACAGAACCGTCGGGTCGTCCCAGAAGATGTCCTGCGTGCCGTTGCCGTGATGCACGTCCCAGTCGACGATGGCCACCCGTTCGGCGCCATGTTTCGCCTGCGCATGGCGCGCGGCGATGGCGGCATTGTTGAACAGGCAGAAGCCCATGGCCGTGGTTTTCTCGGCATGATGTCCCGGCGGACGCGAGGCCACGAACACGTTGGCGGCCCTACCCTCGAACACGTCGTCGACCGCGGCATTGGCCGCGCCGATGGCCGTCAGCGCCGCTTCCCAACTTTTCGGGCTGGCCGAGGTATCGGCATCGATGCTCGTCAGTCCGCTTTGCGGGATCGCGGCGCGCACGCTTTCGACAAAGGGTTCCGGGTGGACGAGCAGGATCGACTGTTCGTCGCCCATCGGCGCCTCGACCCGGTCAAGGCCAGAAAACGCTTCCTCATCCAGTGCGCGGCCGATGGCGCGCAGGCGGTCCGGACGTTCGGGATGCCCGGGCGGCGTCAGATGCTCCAGATAGATCGGGTGGGTGTAGAGGCGGGTAACCATTGTCCTTACATAGAGCGCCGGAACGGGCCCCGCCATGCGGACACGCGATTCGGCTGGGGAAAGTGGCAGGCAAAACGTTCGGCGCGCCCTGTTCAGATATAGCGGCAGCGGCTATCCTCACTTCGCTGTCAGGTGCCCGCCGCGAGGCGGGAGAATCGGGAACACGGTTCAAATCCGTGGCGTGCCCAGCGCTGTGAGGGGGACTGAGCCGGCAAATGCCACTGCCTGAATGGCGGGAAGGCGCCGGAGCGGAACGATCCCAAGCCAGAAGACCGGCCCGGCAGACATGGTCCTCCGCATGGCCGGGCGGAGCGGCCTTCGATGATCGCGAAGGGACAAGCGATGTTTGCGCACGCCAGCCGGCCTCTACCGGACCATACCGCCTCCAGCCATGCCTTCGACGAAACGGCGCGCGATGCGGTCTATCGGGCGATTTTCACACGCCGCGACGTGCGGTCCGATTTCAGCGACGAGGCAGTCGAGGATTCGGTGCTGGCGCGCCTTCTCAATGCCGCGCACCACGCGCCGTCCGTCGGCTTCATGCAGCCGTGGAATTTCATCGTCATCCGCAACCGGACCATGCGCGAACGGGTCCGCGACCTGTTTGTCGAGGCGCGCGGCGAAGAGGCCGCGCACATCGCCGCGGACAGGCAGGAGCTTTACCGCCGGCTGCGGCTGGAAGGCATCTGCGAGAGCGCGCTGAACCTGTGCGTCACCTGCGACCGCGGCCGCGCCGGAGATTCGCCGCTGGGGCGGTGGCACAATCCTCAGATGGACCTGTTCAGCACGGTCTGCGCCGTGCAGAACCTTTGGCTGGCGGCGCGCGCAGAGGGCATCGGCGTCGGCTGGGTGAGCATTCTCGACATGGCGGCGCTGAAATCGCTGCTGTCGATCCCGGAGCACGTCGTTCCTGTGGCGTATCTGTGCGTCGGCCGTGTCGCGGAATTCGCATCGCGACCGGAGCTGGAAACGAAAGGCTGGCGCCGGCGGCTGCCGCTGTCCGGTCTTGTCATGAGCGAGCGCTACGGCGGCGAAGGTGACGATCAGCTCAAGGCGGCCATCGGCGGCCTGGCTCGGTAAAGGCTGACAGACCGCAGGCGGCCAGCCGGTCAGATGATTTCGGTGCTGGCGATGCGCAGGCCGAAGCCTTCCAGCCCGACGAAATGCCGCTCGCGCGAGGCGAGAAGATTGATCGAGGAGATGCCGAGGTCCTTGAGTATCTGCGCGCCGAGGCCGATCTCGCGCCACTCGCTTTCACGCCGGCGCGCTTCCTCATGATCCTCGCGATCGCCGGTGACGGGCCGGTTACGGTCCTGGTGGGCGACGCCCACCGATCCCTCGCGCAGATAGACGATGACGCCGCGCTTGCGCTCCCCCATCGAGCGCACGATCTCGTCCAGCTTGTGGGTGGTGCCGAATACATCGGCGACGACGTTTTCCGAATGCAGCCTGACGGGCACGTCCTCGCCGTCGCGAATGTCGCCGAAGACGATGGCGACGTGGTGCATCACATCCCACGGCAATGTATAGGTGAAGACCTTGGCCGGGCCGCCCAGCGTCTCGATGTCGGAGCAGGCGACGCGCTCGACAAGCGTTTCCTGGCGCTGGCGATAGGCGATGAGGTCGGCCACGGAGACCTGCTTCAGCCCGTGCTCCTCGGCGAACGCCGCGACCTCCGGTCCCCGCTTGACGGTGCCGTCGTCATTGACCAGTTCCGAAATGACGCCGACCGGCGGCAGGCCGGCCAGCTTGCAGAGATCGACCGCGGCTTCCGTATGGCCGGAGCGCATCAGCACCCCGCCCTCGCGCGCGATCAGCGGAAATATGTGGCCGGGGCGGACGAAATCCGCGGCGCCGACATTGCCGTTGGCGAGGTTGCGAACGGTCAGCGTGCGGTCGTCGGCGGAGATACCGGTGGTGGTGCCGTGCTTGAAGTCGACGGAAACGGTGAAGGCGGTGGTGTGGGCGGAATCGTTGTCAGCCACCATCGGCGCGAGGTTGAGCCGCTTTGCGTCCTCCTTCAGCATCGGCGTGCAGACGATGCCGGAGGTGTGACGCACGATGAAAGCCATCTTCTCCGGCGTGCAGTGAACGGCGGCGACGATCAGGTCGCCTTCGTTTTCGCGCCCGTCGTCGTCCATCACCACGACGATCTCGCCGCGCTCGAAGGCGCGCAGGGCTTCGACGATCTTCTTCTGGTCGTAGGGCATCAGAGCGGCAGTCGGCAATCGGCAATCGGCAGTCGGACTAGCAGATGCCTTAGATTCATTTCGATACAATCCATCAAGGTTCTCCCACTGCCGACTGCCGACTGCCGAATGCCTCAGTTCCCACCTGCCCCCGATGCCGCAGGTAGTGGTCGGCGATGGCGCAGGCGACCATGGCCTCACCGATCGGCACCGCGCGAATGCCGACACACGGATCGTGGCGGCCCTTGGTCATGACCTCGACGTCCCTGCCGTCCTTGTCGATCGACCGGCGCGGCGTCAGGATCGAAGAGGTCGGCTTGACCGCGAAGCGCGCGACGACCGGCTGCCCGGTGGAGATACCGCCGAGGATGCCGCCGGCATGGTTGGACAGGAAGACAGGCTTGCCGTCATTGCCCATGCGCATCTCGTCGGCGTTCTGTTCGCCGGTGATGCGGGCCGCCTCGAAGCCGTTGCCGATCTCGACGCCCTTGACCGCGTTGATCGACATCAGGCCGGACGCGATGTCCTGGTCGAGCTTGGCGTAGATCGGCGCGCCCAGCCCCGCCGGGACGCCTTCCGCGACAATCTCGATCAACGCGCCGACCGACGAGCCGGCCTTGCGGATGCCGTCGAGATAGTCTGCGAATACCTGCACAGATGCCGCGTCCGGCGTGAAGAACGGGTTTTCCGCGTCCTCGACGAAATTCCAGTTCCAGTTGGCGCGGTCGATGGATTTTTCGCCCATCGAGATCAGGGCTCCGCGCACGACCAGGCCCGGCACGACCTTGCGCGCCAGCGCGCCCGCCGCCACGCGCGCAGCCGTCTCGCGCGCCGAGGAGCGGCCGCCGCCGCGATGGTCGCGGATGCCGTATTTGGTCTCATAGGTGTAATCGGCGTGGCCCGGCCTGAATTGGCGGGCGATCTCGCCATAGTCCTTGGAACGCTGGTCGACGTTCTCGATCAGCATCGACACCGGCGTGCCCGTGGTGATCATCGTCTCGCCGTCCTCGTCCATGACGAAGCCGGAAAGCACCTTGACCTCGTCCGGTTCGCGCCGCTGCGTGACGAAACGCGACTGGCCGGGCCGCCGCCTGTCCAGCTCGGCCTGGATGTCGGCGCATGTGAAGCGGATGCCGGGCGGGCAGCCGTCAACGACGCAGCCGAGGGCCGGGCCGTGGCTTTCGCCCCAGGTGGTCACGCGGAACAGGTGGCCGAAGGTATTGTGAGACATTGGATCGTGCGCCCCGCCGGCAGCCGGCCGGTTTACCGACGCCTTCTATTTGCGTTTTCCACAAGGGTCAATTTGTCATACACATGATAGCCGGTTGTGATCCAACGGATTAAGTTTTGACACAATCTGTTGGTTTCTGGGTCGCTCATCTGTCGCCAAATCGCCCTTGCACCGCCGGTGAAGGGAACAAAAAGAAGAGGCTTTCATGCGTATGCTGATTGGCGCGGTTGCCGCCACGTTGCTGTTTTCGACCGCCGCCTTTGCCGACCAGACGGAAGGCCATATCCAGAAGATCGACAAGGAATCGCTGACGCTCACGCTCGACGACGGCAAGACCTACAAGATGAATCCGGAGATGGACGTCGAGGCCCTGAAAGAAGGCATGGACGTCGTCATCGCCTACGACGTGACCGATGGCGAGAATGTCATCACGGACATGGAACTGCCGGAGTAGGCCTCGCGGCTACAGCCATTCGAGCCTGCCGCCGCCGAGCCTGAGGATGCGATCCTGCGGCACTTCCAGCGCGGCCGCGTCGTTTTTGGACATATTGCCGACAAGTCTGAACAGCGCGCGCACGATGCCGCCATGGGTCACACACACGGTTGGCGCGTTGAGCGCCTCGTACCACGGGCGTATCCGCCGGAGCAGCATCTCGTAGCTTTCCGCGCCCTTGCCCGGCGGCAGGAAATCCCACTTGTAGTGGAACCGGTCCTTCGTCGAGCCCGGCTGGCGCGCTTCGAGTTCGGCCATGGTGAAGCCCTGCCAGTCGCCGAAATTGATCTCCACCAGCTGCGGATCGGTGCGATACGCCTTCGGATCGAGGCCCATGGCGGTCCGCGCCAGTTCCATCGTCTGGCGCGTGCGCAGCATCGGGCTGGCGACGAAATCGAACCCCTGCCCCTGGCCGATCAGTGCGAACAGCTTGCGCCCGTTCGCGCTCGCCTGTTCACGCCCCAGCGCATTCAATTCGGTATCGGCCTGACCCTGTAGCCGAAACTCGGCATTCCATGCGGTCTGGCCGTGGCGAACGATGTAGACGATGGGAGGCATTGCACCAGCCGGCTGGAAGGGAGCGGACCTGCGGTCGGGACTTAGTCCTTGATGACGGAAATATCCGGCGCGTCCACGGCCTTCATGCCGACGACATGATAGCCGGAATCGACATGGTGGACCTCGCCGGTGACTCCGCGCGACAGGTCGGACAGGAAATACATGCCCGAATCGCCCACCTCTTCCGGCGTCACGGTGCGCTTCAGCGGCGAATTGTACTCGTTCCACTTGAGGATATAGCGGAAGTCGCCGATGCCGGAGGCGGCCAGCGTCTTGATCGGGCCGGCGGAGATGGCGTTGACGCGGATGCCCTTGCCGCCGAGGTCGACTGCGAGATAGCGGACGCTCGCTTCCAGCGCCGCCTTGGCGACGCCCATGACGTTATAGTGCGGCATCACCTTTTCGGCGCCGTAATAGGTCAGCGTCAGCAGCGAGCCGCCCTCGTTCATCAGCGGCTCGGCCCGCTTGGCGACGGTGGTGAAGGAAAACACCGAAATGTCCATGGTGCGCAGGAAGTTGTCGCGCGTCGTCTCGACATAGCGGCCCGTCAGTTCCTCCTTGTCAGAGAAAGCGATGGCGTGAACGAGAAAATCGAGCTTGCCCCAGCGCTTGGCGACACCGTCGAAAACGGCATCCAGGCTATCCGGGTCCGTCACGTCGCAGTGCCCGGCAATGTGGGCGCCAAGCTCCGCGGCCAATGGCTCGACGCGCTTCTTGAACGCCTCGCCCTGGTAGGTCAGCGCGATTTCGGCGCCCTGGTCGGCGCAGGACTTCGCGATGCCGTAGGCAATGGAGCGATTGTTGGCAACGCCCAGTATCAGGCCGCGTTTGCCGGCCATAAGCCCCTGTCCACCCGCCATGTGAGCCTCTCCGCACGAATTTTCCGATTGGGACAGCCTATCGCACAGGCTCATCGAGCCTTCAAGCGCGACAGACCGGCCCGGGAGACCGAAAAACTCAATCTTTCCAGTTTCGAACCAGATTCTCGAGCTCGGCATTGCCGCCTTCGGGCAGCATCAGGCGGACATGCGCGTAGAGGTCGCCATGGCCGCCGGCCTTCTGCGGCAGGCCTCGGCCACGGATGCGCAGGACCTTGTCGGAACTCGAATTGGCCGGCACGTTGACGGCTATCCTGCCGGTCGGCGTCTCGACCGCGACCTTGGCGCCGAGTACGGCATCCTTGAGAGGCACCGGCAAATCCGCGTGCAGATCGCGGCCTTCGACGCGATAACGCGGATGGCTGCGCAGGTGGATTTTCACGAGCGCGTCGCCGGGCTGTCCGTAACCCTGCTCGCCCTGCCCTTTCAGGCGGATCGTCTGACCATCCTCGACATAGGCGGGCAGCTTGACGGCGATCTTGCGGCCGTCCGGGAAGACCGCCGTCACCTTCGGCGCGGTGGCGGCTTCCTCGACCGTGATCGGAAGCGTCACGTTGATGTCATTGCCCGTGGGGGGCTGACGCCGACGCTCGCCGGGCCGCGGCCCGCCGCCCATACCGCCGGAATGCTGCTGGGCGAACGCGTCGCCGAAAATCTGGCTGAAAATATCGGCGCCGCCGAAATCGGCACCGGGTCCTGCGCTGCGGAATTCGAAGCGGGTGCCGCCGGGACCGGCCTGCGATTGCCTGAAGCCCGCAAACGGATCGCCGCCCGCACCTTCGAAACCGTGGAATCGCTGCTTGCCGTCGGCGTCGATCTCGCCGCGGTCGAAGGCGGCGCGATTCTTGTCGTCGCCCAGTATCTCGTAAGCCTGGTTGGCCGCGGCGAAGCGGTCCTTCGCCTTCGGGTCGTCCGGATTCTGGTCCGGATGATACTTCTTGGCCAGCTTGCGATAGGCCGATTTGATGTCCTTGGCCGAGGCGTTCTTGGCAACGCCCAGCACCTCATAGGGGTCGCGCATGCATCCTGCCTGCAAATGGGAACGGGGTCAGTTGCCCCCTATATGCGCCTGCATAGGAAGAAATTCCAGTGTTGGACAGGGCCAGACCCCTGGAAAATCGCGAAGCCGGGGTCAAAGGGCCTTGAACTCGTCCAGACGCCAGGCCCCTTCCGAAATCAGGCAGGCGCGGCCGTAGAACATCGCAACGCCATCGAAGCTTTCGCGCGACGCGCTGAAGCGGCGGCAGAGGATGCCGGTGTCCCTGGTTTCGGCCAGTTCGTTGATCGATCCGCGCGAGCCGGTGCCGGGGTTGGCCCAGGGAATGGCCTTGCCGCCGAGACTTTCCAGATCGGCCGAGGAGACCGCATTGCGGATGGTCGCCTGATCGGCGGTAAAATTGGGGTCAGCCGTCTCAGCGGCGGGCGTGGCGCTGGTCAGGATGGAATGATCCACCTCCGCCTTTTCGAGGCTGAAGCCGCCGACGCCGCAAGCGGCGAGTTGCGCCGCTGCCAGCAGAGCGAGCGACCTCTGCAGGGTTCGCCCGGCGCCGCCACGCAATCGGCGAAAAGTTTGCGCGATGCGCGACAACCGGCAATCTCCAAGACCCGCTAAAGTTTAGAAAACTATGAACAAACCGAAGTTAACAAGAAGTGACCTGAAATGGATTCATGAACGGGTTTCACAAGATGTGATCGGTTTCGCATGGCCGGGAATTTCCGCTGTCCAAAGCAGTGAGCGGGATAAAGCAAGCCGCGTCCACCTGGATTCATTGCGCTTCGCTCTTTCCACCCGTCAGGCCTTCTTACGGCTCATGAAAGCCATCAGCGCGGCGCGTGCTTCATCGGAAGTCAGGCGTTCGCGGAAATGCTCGGCCTCCTCTCTGATGCGGGCGACGAGCGCATCTTTCGGTCCGTGCATCAGGTCGCGGGCGATCTTCATTGCCTGCGGCGGCTTTGCCGCGATGGCTTCGGCGGCTGCGAGGGTCGCCGCTTCAAGCTCGGATTCCTCCACGACCTGATAGATCAGCCCTGCCGCCCTGGCCCGTTCGGCGGAAAACCCTTCGCCGAGAGCCAGCAGAGCGAAGGCGGCCTGCCGCCCCAGAATCTGCGGCGCGATCAGGCTGGAACCGGCCTCGGGAACCAGTCCGAGATCGACGAAAGGCGTGCGGAACACGGTGCGCGGCGTGGCAAAGGTCAAGTCGCAGTGCAGGTTGAGCGTCGTGCCGATGCCGACCGCGATACCGTCGACGCCGGAAACCATCGGCTTCTGCGCCGTGGCAAGGCAGATGAGGAAGTCCCAGACATCGCTGCCACCCTGCCCGCTCGTCGCCATGGCAATGAAATCGGCAATGTCGTTGCCGGCCGAGAAGGCGCCCGGCACGCCGAGGAAGACATGGGCGCGGATGGCGCCATCCGCATCGCCCCGCTTCAGTGCGGCGGACATCGCCGCATACATGGCGCCGGTGAGCGCATTCTTCTTGTCGGGCCGGTTCATGCGGATGATCTGAACCGCGCCGTGGCGCTCGACGACTACATGATCCGTCACAGGGCGTTTCCTTGGTGAGAGGTTTTCTTAAACAGAAACGAGCGCCTTGGCGGCGGCGGCAAGGCTTTCCGCCCCTTCCAAAACGCGCTCTTTCAGCGCAGTCGTTTCGCCCAGCAGGTTCTCGACGAAGAACCGGCAGAGCGCGATGCGTTCCGCCGACCCCTCGGCCAGCGCGCCGCGCGCAAGGTAAGCGCCGCCTGCCGCGAGCGAGAAAATCCGCAGGTAGGGCGTCGCGCCGGCCAGCGCCTCTTCGGTTCGCCCGTCAACCAGGAGGCTTTGCAGGAAGCGCGTGACCTCCGTGAGGTCGGCCAGGGCACGGTCGAGACGGTCGGCGGTCGCGCCGAAGCCGGCAAGATTCGATTCCCGTATCCCCGCGGCGATCTCCGCCAGCTCGGCGATATAGCCATGGACGTGCTCGCCACCGGAAAGCGGAAGCTTGCGGGTCACCAGGTCGATGGCCTGGATGCCGTTGGTGCCTTCGTAGATCGGCGCAATGCGCGCATCGCGGTAAAGCGCCGCCGCTCCTGTCTCCTCGATGAAGCCCATGCCGCCATGGACCTGGACGCCGAGCGACGAAACCTCGACGCCGACATCGGTGGGGAATGCCTTGGCCAGAGGCGTAAGCAGGTTGGCGCGCTCCTGCCAGTGACGACCCTCGTCGCCCTTTTTCACACGCGCCATGTCCATGGCGTGGGCGCAGGAATAGGCGATGGCGCGGGCCGCCTGCGTCAGTGTCTTCATGGTCAGGAGATTGCGCTGCACGTCAGGGTGATGGACGATCGGCGCCATGCCTTCACCCGAATAGCTCGCCGCCTTGCCCTGGCGGCGCTCGTTCGCATAGGCGAGCGCCTTCTGGTAGGCGGCCTCGGCAATGGCGACGCCCTGCATGCCCACGGCGAGACGGGCATTGTTCATCATGGTGAACATGCAGGCGAGGCCCTTGTTTTCCTCGCCGATCAGCCAGCCGACGGCGCCCGGCGTCCGCCCTTGAAAGCCGTCACCATAGATCATCGTGCAGGTGGGCGAACCGTGGATGCCGAGCTTGTGCTCCAGCCCGGAACAGAACACATCGTTGCGCTTCCCGAGGCCGCCGTCGTCGCCGACGAGGAATTTCGGCACCAGGAACAGCGAAATGCCGCGCGTTCCGGCCGGCGCATCCGGCAACCGCGCCAGCACCAGATGGACGATGTTGTCGGTAAAATCGTGCTCGCCATAGGTGATGAATATCTTCTGGCCGAAGATGCGGTAGGTTCCGTCGCCCACGGGTTCGGCGCGCGTGCGCAGGGCGGCCAAATCCGAACCCGCCTGCGGTTCGGTCAGGTTCATCGTCCCCATCCATTCGCCGGAAACGAGCCGCGCCAGATATTTTTCCTTGAGTTCGGCCGACGCGTGCTTGTCCAGCGCCTCGACCGCGCCCATGGTCAGCGTCGGGCCGATACCGAACGCCATCGCCGCGGAGTTCCACATTTCGAGCGCCGCGACCGCAACCATGGTCGGCAGCGCCTGCCCGCCGAATTCCTCCGGCGCGGAAAGCGAATTCCAGCCGCCCTCCATCCAGCGCCGGTAAAGCTCTTTCCAGCCGGGCGGCGTGGTGACGACGCCGTCCTTGAGTTGCGCGCCGACCTCGTCGCCGACCTGGTAGAGCGGTGCGATCTCGTCAGTGGAGAAGCGCCCGGCTTCCTCCAGAACGGCATCGACGACGTCCTCGCCCAGCTCGCCGAAAGCGCCCGCGTCGAGCGCCGGCTTCAGCCCGGCGACGTGCTTGAGCGCGAAAGCGATTTCACCGACAGGTGCCCGATACATGCTGTTCTCCTCCTACCGGCCGGCAGAGGCCCCTCGATGGGCGGCCCTGTTTCGTCCATTCAGCCAACTGCGTATTCTTTTTACGTAAACGTCAAAGTTTGTCACGCGGATTTTGCGGCGGTCAAATCTTTCCGTGTCTTTTTACCATGGGCGACGGTGCCCATCACATCGACGGAAATAAAGCTGATCCTGTTGGCCCGCAGGACAATCGCGTTTGGAATATACCCCCACCCCTAACCCCTCCCCTCAAAGGGGGAGGGGGGATTGCTTGGCAGTGCGGCCCGATCCAAAACGTCGAGGATTTCCCGCTGCCTAGCGGCCGTAAAGTCCCCTCCCCCTTTAGGGGAGGGGTTAGGGGTGAGGGTGATGGCCAAACAAACTCGGCAAAGTTTCCATATGCAATTGCCGGCGGTCAGTCCTGACCTGATTGGCCTGCGCCGGTTTCCCGCTCGACCGCACGCCAGCCGATATCGCGGCGGCAGAAGCCGTCGGGCCAAACGATACGGTCGACGGCGGCATAGGCCTTTGCCTGCGCTTCGCCGACCGTCGCGCCGGTGGCGGTCACATTCAGCACCCGCCCGCCATTGGCGACAAGCGCGCCGCCATTGATCGCGGTTCCGGCCTGGAAGATTTGCGCTCCGTCGGCGGCCGCTTCGTCCAGATCGCGGATGACGGACCCTTTCTCGGGCGTTCCCGGATAGCCGCGGGCGGCCATCACCACCGTCAGCGCTGCCTCGTCGGACCAGCGGGTGGAGACATGGGCGAGCTGGCCGTCGGCCGCCGCATTGAGCAGCACCAGCAGGTCGTCCTTCAGGCGCATCATCAGCACCTGGCATTCGGGGTCGCCGAAGCGGACATTGTATTCGATGAGCTTCGGGCCGGCGTCGGTTATCATCAGGCCGACGAACAGCACGCCGGAAAACGGCATGCCGCGCTCCGCCATGCCGCGCATGGTCGGCTCGACGATCTCGCGCATGGTGCGGTCGATCATCTGCCGCGTCATCACCGGAGCCGGCGAATAGGCGCCCATGCCGCCGGTGTTGGGACCGGTGTCGCCGTCGCCGACGCGCTTGTGATCCTGCGCCGTGCCGAAGGGAAGCGCGGTGCTCCCGTCGCACAGGCAGAAGAAGCTCGCCTCCTCGCCGGTCAGGAATTCCTCGATGACCACTTCCGCACCGGCCGTGCCGAACGAACCGTCGAAGCAGGCTTCGAGCGCGGCGGTCGCCTCGGCCACCGTCATGGCGACGGTGACGCCCTTGCCGGCGGCGAGACCGTCCGCCTTGACGACGATCGGCGCGCCGGTTTTAGCCAGATATGCCTTGGCTTCTTCCAGATTGCCGAAACGCCCGTAAGCGCCGGTCGGTATATTGTACTGGGCGCAGAAATCCTTGGTGAAGCCCTTGGAGCCTTCGAGTTGGGCGGCGGCCTTCGAAGGGCCGAAGACGCGGATACCGGCTCCGCGCAGCACATCGGCCAGTCCGGCGACCAGCGGGCCTTCCGGCCCGACCACGACCAGATCGATCCTGCGTTCGGTGCAGAACGCAGTCACCGCCGCATGATCGTCGACATTGAGCGTGACCAGTTCGGCGCATTGGGCGATGCCCGGATTGCCCGGCGCGGCATAAAGCGCGGTCAACAACGGCGAGGCCGACAGCTTCCAGGCAAGGGCGTGCTCGCGGCCGCCGGAACCGAGCAGAAGAACCTTCATTCGCGAATCCTCGTCCAAACCCATTTCGCAGCCTCTCCGCTATTGGCGATGGGACGGCAGGTCAAGGCGGGATGACGACAGAAGGACCTACCACGTCGCGTCTCGTAGGATTCACACCTTTCCCTCGTTTCCCACTCCTGTACCCCCACCCCTAACCCCTCCCCTCAAGGGGGAGGGGAACTTGGCGGGCGGCAGCTCCCCTCCCCCTTGAGGGGAGGGGTTAGGGTGGGGGTACAATTTGAAATCCAAACAGATGATTCCGATAAAACGCGACAAGCTTTATCGGACATGCCGCACCAACGTACCGGCTTGACGCGGCGCGGAGCGCCTGCCACTTCCCTTGCATGGAAACAATCCAGTCGAAGGCCGCGCAGGGCCGGGTGTCGGATGCGCCAAGCGGCCATTGGGTCTACCGGGCGCTGCCGCGCGGGCTGTGGCCCTATGCGCAGCTCGCCCGCTGGGACCGTCCCATCGGCTGGCAGTTGCTCCTGTGGCCCTGCTGGTGGTCGGCGGCGATGGCCGCCAGCGCCTATGCCCGCCCCGACGACCCACTGCTTTCGCTGCTGCCGCAGCTTTCGACGCTGGCGCTTTTTCTGCTCGGGGCGGTCGCCATGCGCGGAGCCGGCTGCACCTACAACGATCTGGTCGACGAGGACATCGACGCCAAGGTCGAGCGCACCCGCTCGCGCCCGCTGCCATCCGGGCAGGTCAGCCGGCGTCAGGCCTGGATGTTCCTGCTGTTGCAGGCATTCGTCGGCCTGGCCGTGCTGCTGCAGTTCAACAGCTTCACGGTTGGGCTCGGCATATGCTCGCTGCTGGTTGTCGCCGCCTACCCATTCATGAAGCGAATCACCAATTGGCCACAACTCGTTCTGGGCTTTGCCTTTTCCTGGGGCGCGCTGATGGGATGGGCCGGCGAGTTCGGCGACCTGGACGGCCCGGCGACGCTGCTTTACGTCGGCTCGATCCTGTGGGTCATCGGCTACGACACGATCTACGCGCATCAGGACAAGGAAGACGACGCCATCGTCGGCGTGCGCTCGACGGCGCGGCTGTTCGGCGAAAACACCAAGCCGTGGCTCGCCACGCTCTATGGAGGAGCGCTGATGTGCTTCGCCGTCGCCTTCGCCGCCGCGCAGGTGCCGGTCGTGGCGCTCGCCGGCCTCATCGCGGCCGGCGCGCATATGGCGCGGCAGATCGTAACGCTCGACATCGACAATCCCGACCAGTGCCTGAAACTGTTCAAGTCGAACAACCAGGTCGGCTGGCTGATCTTCGCCGGGCTGATCGGCGGCGCGGTATGGGTGGCCGTGAAGCCGCTGTTGTGAGTGGCACCTTTTACCCTCCCCCCTTGTGGGGAGGGTCGGCGAGCAATCGAAGCGAAGCGAAGATTGAGAGACGGGGTGAGGGTGCTCAACAGAGTGCCGTCGGATCACCCCCACCCCGCGTCAAAAACCTCGCAAGCTCGGCTTTCTCCGCGACCCTCCCCACCAGGGGAGGGTGAAGGTTAGTCCACTTCCCGCGAGATGATCTCCTCGCCGTCCACGACCAGACGCAGGCCGAGGTCGCCGGTGCGGCGGCGGGCGAGAAAACGGGGACGGCGCATGGTCGAGACACGCCCCTTGCGGCGCTCCTGCGGCGGGAGGGCCTTGATGGCGGCGCCCAGCGATTCCTCCAGCGTGCGGGCGACGCCGTCGGCCTCGATCAGCAGCATCGGCAGGCGATAGGCATCGGCCCAGGCGCGCCAGTCGGCGGCGACGTCGTTCAGATCGTCGGCCACCAGCAGCGGCACCGACAGCATCGGGTCGTTGTGGAGAAGCTCCAGCGTCACCGTGACATTACCGTACTCGTCCTCCATGGCCCGCGCGGCGACGCCGCGAAAGGCGCAGGCCGGTAGGGCGATGACGGCAGGCAGGCCGCTCATCTCCAGCAGACGGCGCACCGTCGCGCCGCGATGGTCTATGGTGAAGGTCACATCGCCGAAGTCGTCGCGGGTCGCATAGCTTACCACTTGCGGCAGGCGGAATGGGTCGAGGCGCATGTTGCGTCCCGCCCAGACTGGCTTCAGTCCGGTGCTCATCTATTGCCTTCCTGTTTCTCCTGAGAGCCGGTTTTCCGGTCTCCCTGGACCGGTTTTTCCGGCCTCTTGATCAGGAAGGTAGCGCCGGCTCCTTACCGCCGGGCTTAAGAAAGTCAGTTAAATTTTGCTGATCCGGACGAATGGTTATCGGAATGCCACCGGCGAAGGTTCAGATAACCTTACCGGGATTCATGATGCCGGCAGGGTCGAAGGCCGCCTTGACGCGGCGCATGAGCTCGATGCCGACCGGCGGGGCGGTGGCCAGAAGTTCGTCGCGTTTCAACTGGCCGATGCCATGCTCGGCCGAGATCGAGCCGTGCATCGCCCGCACCACGTCGTGCACGGCCTTGTTCATCGGCCTGTAGAGATCGAGGAACGCCTTGTCGTCGCCGTCGGCCGGGCGCGAGACATTATAATGGAGATTGCCGTCGCCCATATGGCCGAAGCAGACGACGCGCGCCCCGGCGCTGACCGACTGCACAGCTTTTTCCGCCTCCGCGATGAAGGCCGGAATGGAAGCGACCGGCAGCGAGATGTCGTGCTTGATGGAAGCGCCCTCCGGCTTCTGAGAATCCGACAGCATTTCGCGGAAGTTCCAGAAGGCCGCGCCCTGAGCCAGGCTGGCGGCGATAACGGCGTCTCCGGCAAATCCCTTTTCCAGCCCCGCCGACAGGATGTCCTCGATCAGCGCCTGCGCATCCTCGGCGGAACGGCCGGAGGAAATCTGCACCAGCGCGTACCACGGCCAGTCACCCGACAGAGGCCGCGCAATGCCCTGGGCATGCGCCATGGTGAAATCGTAGGGGCGCTTGCCGATCAGCTCGAAGGCGGTGAGCGCCGCGCCGGCGCGGTCCGTGGCGAGGCCGAACAAGGCGAGCGCGTCGTCGGGCGAGTTCAACCCGACGAACGCCACCTCATGCCCCTTCGGCTTGGGAAAAAGCTTCAGCACCGCCGCCGTGATGACGCCGAGCGTGCCCTCCGCGCCGACGAACAGGTTCTTCAGATCGTAGCCGGTATTGTCCTTCTTCAGCTTGCGCAAGTCGTCGAACACCTCGCCGGTCGGCAGGACAACTTCGACGCCGAGGCAGAGTTCGCGTGCATTGCCATAGGACAGCACGGCGGTGCCGCCGGCATTGGACGACAGGTTGCCGCCGATCTGGCAGGAACCCTGCGAGGCCAGCGACAGCGGGAACAGCCGGTCGACGGCATCGACGGCGTCGTGCAGCGATTGCAGGATGACGCCCGCCTCCGCCGTGACGGTGTTCGACAGCACGTCGATCTCACGAATGCGGTTCAGCCGCGACAGCGACAGCACGATCTCGCGGCCGGAACCGTCCGGCACTTGGCCGCCCACGAGCCCCGTATTGCCGCTCTGCGGGACGACCGGCGTGCCGGTTTCAGTGGCCAACCGCATGATACGGCTTACCTCATCGACACTGCCCGGACGCAGAACCAGCGCGGTGCGGCCGTGCCACAGGCCGCGCCGTTCCGTGATGTAGGGAGCGATGTCGCCCTGATCGCGGAGCGCATATTTTTCGCCGACGATGGCGGCGAAACGGCGGGCGAGTTCCGGCGGCAAAGGCGAGGTCTTTTCATCCATGTCGAGAGGCTATGCTTCCGCGGCCGTATTGTCACGCGGGGCCGCTGCCCGCGCCAGCCGGTCGTTGATCGCCTCGCCCAACCCCTCGAAGGGAACCGGCTCGACGGCAATAGTGGCCGCGCCGCTGCGGTCCAGCTCCTGCAGGAAGGCAAAGAGATTGGTTGCGGCCTCGCGCAGGTCAGCCCGCTCCGACAGGTTTTTCATCGCGACGGCCTGCCGCCATCCTTCTGCGCGATGCGTCCCGAAGGCCAGCAGCGCCTCGCCCGCACGCACATCCTCGACATTCAGCCGGACGGCTGCGCCCGGCGCATAGTGGGAGGCCATCATGCCCGGCGCTTCGATGCCGTCCGCGCCGCGCCGGAGCTTCGCGCCGGCGGCTTCCTCCAATTCCCTGGCGGAGACGCCGCCCGGCCGCAGCAGCCGCAGGCGGCTGTCCTCGACCTTGACGATGGTCGATTCCAGGCCGACGGGCGTCTGGCCGCCATCGACGATCAACGGAATTCTCGGTCCGAGATCGGCGGCGACCGCCATTGCCGTGGTGGCACTGATCCTGCCGGAGGAATTGGCGCTGGGCGCGGCCAAAGGTCGGCCAAGATGAGCAATCAGCTCGCCGCCGAACCCTTTCGGCATGCGCAGCGCGATGGTGTCGAGGCCGGCGGTGGTCAGCGGATGAATGCCCGACCCTGCCCGCAGCGGCACCACCAGGGTCAGCGGTCCCGGCCAGAATTTTTCCGCCAGCCTTTGCGACAGCGGGTCGAAAACGCCGATGCTGTGCGCCATCTCCATGTCCGCGACATGGGCGATGAGCGGATTGAAGCGCGGCCGCCCCTTCGCCTCGAAGATGCGCGCCACGGCGTCGCCATTGGTGGCATCGCCGGCGAGGCCATAGACCGTCTCGGTGGGGATCGCCACGACCTCGCCGGCTTCGAGGAGCGTGGCCGCCTGCTGCAGCGCGCGCTCGTGAAACTCGGCGGCGGAAACGATCTCGGCCATGGTGCGGTCCTTTCAGCCGGGTGGCTATAACGGCCGCGGCCCGGCGGCAAGGGCGCGGTTGCAAATTATCAATCGTTAAAAGCCTATGCTTCGGCGCAAGCCGGCATCAATGCGCATGGCTTAAAGTGAAGCGCCTAACAAGGAAGCCGACATCATGCGCCGCGCCGCAATTTTCCCGCTGTCGTTCGCCGCTGCACTGGCAGCCCCGGTCGCAGGCGCGCAGGCGTCTTCTTTCGTCGCGCCGGAACAGGCGTCCGGTGGAACGTCTTCCATCGTCGTCGCCGGCAGCGCAAAGGCCGGCCCGGCGAACCCGCAGTCCCCCACCCTGTCCGTGCCTGATGTCTTGGCGGCGGATCGCAAAATAGAACCCGGCTTGTCCAGTCCTTCCGTTCTCGTGCTGGGTGCGCCCGCCGTCACCGACGAGAAGGTCTCGGCCATTCCGGACAAGCGCAACGGACCGCGCGGCGTCGGCCCCATGGTCATCCGGGGCGGTATTGTCGGCGGCGCTTCCGCGGCGAACCCGGCGGCCGTCGCAGCGCCAGCAGCCGCGGCCGCGCCGCAAGCAGCGCAAGCCCCACTGCCTCCCAATGGCGAACAGGAACCGAAGACCCTGCGCGAGGCGGTCGACGCCGCGCGTTGACGCTGCGGTCAGCCGGCGATCCTGGAGAAATCCGCGACCTGACCGGTGACGGCGCGGATGCGCGCCAGCAGCGCCAGCCGGTTCGCCCGCACCGCCGCATCCTCGTCGTTTACGAGCACGCCTTCAAAGAATGAATCAACCGGTTCACGCAATGCGCTAAGCGCGAGCATGGCGGCGGAAAAGTCTTCCTTCCGAATCGCTTGCGCCGCTTCGCTCTCAGCCCGATTCACCGCGGCGAACAGGATCTTCTCGGCCTCTTCGCGGAACAGCGCGGGGTCGACCGCGTCGGCGACGGCGGTGCCTTTCTTCTCCTCGGCGGCGAGGATGTTGGCGGCGCGCTTCGTCCCGGCGAGCAGGTTTTTGCCGGCGTCGGTGTCGAGGAATGCGCCCAGCGCTTCGACGCGGCGGACGATGGTGATGAGGTCGTCGTTGCGGCTCTCACCCTCCCCCTTGTGGGGAGGGTCGTCGCGGAGCGACGGGGTGGGGGTGCTGGACGGCTCGGTTGATCCACCCCCACCCGCGCCTTCGGCGCGACCTCCCCACAAGGGGGAGGTGGGGGCGCTGCCACTCGCAAGCACCGCGTCGATCAGGTCGTGCCGCGCGCCCTGATCGCGGAGATAGACTTTCAGGCGGTCGTGGAAGAAGGAGAGGAGGTCGGGAACAATTTCATCGAAAGCAGGATAGAGTTTGACAAGCTCCTGGCCTCCCTCTTTTCTCTGTTCAAGTTGCCAGATCGAGGTGCGCGCCGTGAACCGGGTGGAAACAACAAATCTCCCCGACTCCCAGTCAAACACCTCCCAAAATTCGGACGTATGGATACCGTCTTCGCTAACGAGATAGAATGGATCCCTGCAAAGCGTCTCGTACAACGCGAGAAGTGCCTCGAAAACAACAGTGCGAATCGACAACCTCACCCCGTTCTCAACCAAAATCCTGATCACCCCCAGTGCCGCCCGTCGCAACGCATAGGGGTCTTTGGATCCCGTCGGCTTCTCGTCGATGGCCCAGAAGCCAACCAGCGTGTCGAGCTTGTCGGCCAGCGCCACGGCCACCGAAACCGGATCGGTCGGCACGCGGTCGGACGGGCCCTGCGGCTTGTAGTGTTCCTCGATCGCCGCGGCGACCGAGGGATGCTCGCCCTGCAGCAGCGCGTATTTGCGGCCCATCGCGCCCTGCAGCTCCGGAAACTCGCCGACCACTTCGGTCTGGAGATCGGCCTTGGCGAGCACGGCGGCGCGGTCGGCGAGCGCGGTAAGTTCCCTCCCCCTTGAGGGGAGGGTGCCGAGCGAAGCGAGGCGGGTGGGGTCGCTGGCGTCGCGTGCAGCCTCGGTCGAAGACGGCGTGCCGGTGGAAGTTGCCCCACCCGGCGGCTTCGCCGCCACCCTCCCCTCAAGGGGGAGGGAACTCCCAATCGCCGTTGCGATCTCCCGCGCCAGCCGGCGGATGCGCTCCACCCGCTCGCCCTGCGTGCCAAGCCTGGCATGGAATGTGACGCCGAGATGGTCGAGCCGCGCCATGCGCTGGTCGAGCGGCTTCTTCAAATCCAGATCGAACTTCGCCGCCGATGCCTTCAGCGCGTCGAGGTCCGGCAGGTCCGACTGGTCGGTCTTCCAGAAGTACAGCGCATCGGAAAGCCGTGCCCGCACCACCTTGCCGTTGCCATGGGCGATCTCCGCGCCATGGTCCTTGGCCTCGATGTTGGCGGTGAGCAGGAAGCGGTTGGAGAGGGCCGAACTCTTTCCCTCCCCTTCAAGGGGAGGGTGGCCCGAAGGGCCGGGTGGGGCTGATGCCCCCTCCGTCCGCTGCGCAGACATCTCCCCCTGATAGGGGGAGGAAAGCGGCCGCGTCACAAAACACTTCTGGTTCGCCCGGATCGTCAGCCGGATCACCTCGGCGGGGATTTCGAGGAAATCCTGCTCGAACTCGCCCATCAGCACGACCGGCCATTCGACCAGCCCCGAGACTTCCTCCAACAGGGCATCGTCCTCGACGAGGTCGAGACCGTTGGCGAAGGCGATGGTCCTGGCGTCGGCGAGGATGATCTCCTTGCGGCGGTCGGCGTCGAGCACAACCTTCGCTGCCTGCAGTTTGGCATCGTAGTCGTCGAAACGCTTGACCGTGATCGGTCCCGGCGCGTGAAAGCGGTGGCCGTAGGTGACGTTGCCGGCGCGGATGCCGTCGATCTCGAAATCGACCACCGCCGGCTCCTCGGTTTCCGGACCGAAGGTGCAGACGATGGATTGCAGCGGGCGCACCCAGCGCAGCGAGCCGGGCTTCGCCGAAGCCTTGCCCCAACGCATCGACTTCGGCCACGGAAAGGTGCGGATCACCGCCGGCATCAGTTCGGCGATGACCTCTTCCGCCGCCCTGCCCGGCCTGGAAATATGGGCGACATAGAAGTCGCCTTTCTTCGGATCGGAATGGACATGCGCCTCGGCGACCGAGGATAGCCCGGCCTTGCGCAGAAAGCCCTGGATCGCCTGCTCCGGCGCCTTGGTCGACGGGCCCTTGATTTCCTCGCGCACATCGCTGGAACGCGCGGTAAGACCGCGAATGTCGAGCGTCAGCCGGCGCGGCGTCCAGTATTCGCGGGCCGCTTCGTAGGTCAGGCCGGCCTCGACCAGACCGTCGGTGACGAGCTTCTTCAGGTCGCCGGCGGCCTTGCGCTGCATGCGCGCCGGGATTTCCTCGGATCGAAGTTCTAGAAGCAGGTCTGGCATGGGAAGCTCACGCAGTCATTTACCGGGCGCGGCATAGCAACTCGGCTCGCCGCTGTCACGTCTTTCGCCTTTATCGCAAAATTTCGCCCTGCCTGTCGGGACCGGGCCGCCCCGCGCGTCCTAGGGGCACAGATTCCAATGAACCGAACGCTGCGCTGAAGCGACCAACGCTCAGGCAGAGAACTATTGGCTGAACGGCAATGAAAACGGCATCGCGATTTCTTCAAATCCTCGCCCTCGGCGCCTGTTTCGCGGCGCAAGTGCACGGCGCGTTCTCGATGCCGGGCGTGCGCCGTGCGCTGCAGACAATCGAGCGGTCTGCCCAGCCTTTGGCAAGCAGCGTCGAATTTACGGAAATCTCCGAAGAAGCCTAGGCCGCTTCCAGACCGCCCGCCTGCGTCAGCAGGAACGCTTCGCCGCAGGCCTTGGCCAGGTTGCGCACACGCAGGATGTAGCTCTGGCGCTCGGTGACGGAAATGACGCCCCGCGCGTCCAGAAGATTGAAGACGTGGCTGGCCTTGATGCACTGGTCGTAGGCGGGAAACACCATACGGTGCATCGGGCTGTTGGTGATGGAGGCTGGCGCGCCCGCATCCAGCAGCGCCTTGCACTCGGCTTCGGCGTCCTCGAAATGCCGCAGCAGCATCGCCGTGTTGGCATGTTCGAAATTGTGGCGCGAATATTCCTGCTCGGCCTGCAGGAACACCTCGCCATAGGTGACCTTCTCGTCGCCCTCGCGGCCGTTGAAATTGAGGTCGTAGACATTGTCGACGCCCTGCACATACATGGCAAGGCGTTCCAGCCCGTAGGTCAGCTCACCCGCCACCGGCGCGCATTCGATGCCGCAGATCTGCTGGAAATAGGTGAATTGCGACACTTCCATGCCGTCGCACCAGCACTCCCAGCCAAGCCCCCAGGCGCCGAGCGTCGGGCTTTCCCAATCGTCCTCGACGAAGCGGATGTCATGCAGCAGCGGGTCGATGCCGATCGCCTCGAGCGAGCCGAGATACAGCTCCTGCAGGTTCGGCGGATTGGGCTTCAGGATGACCTGATACTGATAATAGTGCTGCAGCCGGTTGGGGTTTTCGCCATAACGTCCGTCCTTGGGCCGGCGCGACGGCTGCACATAGGCGGCGTTCCACGGCCGCGGGCCTAGTGCCCGCAATGTCGTGGCGGGGTGGAAGGTGCCGGCGCCGACCTCCATGTCGTAGGGCTGCAGGACAACGCAGCCATAGGCGGCCCAGTAGTTGTGCAGCGTCAGGATCAGGCCCTGGAACGAGCGCTTGGGGTTCATGGGGTCGTGGGTGGCGTTCACGGCGGTCTCTCGTGCGGTTGCGCACGTCCTAGAGGCGGGCGGTGGCAGCGTCAAGGAGATGCGGGCGGAGGTCGCAGCGCTTTACCCTCCCCCTTGTGGGGAGGGTCGCTGAAAGAGATTTGCGTCAGCAAATTGAATTGAAGCGGGGTGGGGGTGAAAGGGCGGACGTCCAGCACCCCACCCCGTCTCACGATCTCCACTTCGTTCCGCTCGCTCGCCGACCCTCCCCACAAGGGGAGGGCGAGCGTTCCCTGCCCGGGTCCCGCTGCCTACGGCAGCTCCCGGGCGTTCGCGGCCTTCCATCGTGCCACCGGCACGATGGATTCGCTGCGCAAACTGGCCGCTCACCCCTTGGGGGCAACCGCCGGCGGCTTCGGCTTCTGGATGTCCTGTGCCGTGTTGGACTCGATCGGCGGCAGGCCCTTGAGCAGCTTCTGCTGCACCGAGGCGAGCACCGTCGGGTCCGGCTTGAGGTCGCGCGCATGGCTCCACTGGAAGGTGGCTTCCAGCTTGCGGCCGACGCGCCAGTAGGCATCGCCGAGATGATCGTTCAGCACAGGGTCTTCCGGCTTCAGCGAGACGGCGCGCTCCAGTTCTCGCACCGCGTCCGGGAAGCGGCCGAGGCGGTAGTAGGCCCAGCCCAGCGAGTCGACGATGTAGCCGTCGCTCGGACGGAGATCGACCGCCTTCTGGATCATCTCCAGCGCTTCCTTGAGGTTGCTGTTCATGTCCACCCAGGAATAGCCCAGATAGTTCAGCACCTGCGGCTGGTCGGGATAGAGCTCCAGCGCCTTGCGGAAATTGGGTTCCGCCTTCGGCCATTCCTTCAGGCGCTCATAGGCGATGCCGCGCTGGTAGAAGACGTTCCAGTCCGCCTTGGCAGGCTCTTTCAGATAGGACACGGCCTTGTCGTAAAGATCGGCGGCGGAGCGGTAGTCCTCCTTGGCGGAATAGACGCCGCCCAGCGCCAGATAGCCGCGCATATCGTCGGGATGCGCATTCACCAGCGCCTTGAGATGGCTGATCGCCTCCTCGTTGCGGTTCAGATCGGCCAGATTCAGACCGAGCTGCAGATCGGAGACGGCTTTCAGCGGCGAGGAATCCGGGATGCGGCGATAGAGCGAAATGGCCTTGTCGCTGTCCTTCATCTCCTCGGCGACGCCAGCGAGCTGCACGAGGGCGGCGTCGCTGTCGGGCCGCAGCGCCAGCGCATATTCGAGATAGAGACGCACGAAGGGTTCGCCGCCGCCGCGGTTCAGCGCCGCGGCAAGATCGAGCAGGATTTCCGACGAACCTTGTGTCGGCGTCGCCACCAGCGGCTCGACCTTCTCGCCCTTGGTGATCTTTTCGCGCAGGGCGATAATCTCGGGCTTGCCGGTGACGAATTTCTCGGCCTCGCTGACGACGGCCAGAGCCTTGTCCTTCTCGCCCTTGCGGGCAAGGAAGCTCGCATAGGCCTCGGCGCAGCGGACCCAGGTTTCCGGAGCGGCGCCGCCCAGCGTGGTGTTGGCGACGGTCTCGGAATAGATCTTGTCGGCCTTTTCGGGCAGGCCGGAAGCATCGGCGATCAGGGCGCGGTGATAATTCTTGAACAGTTCGAACCAGTCCGGGCCCTGCAGCTTGTCGACAAAGGCCATCGCGTCGGCGCCCTGCCCGGCGCCCTGCCGCGCCCAGCCGGTCATGATGCCGGAGATCAGCTTGTCCAGGTCGGATTCGAGGGAAAACTTCAGCCAGTATTCGGCCTTGGGATAGTCCTTCTTCTTCAGCGCATCGACGGCAAGGGCGAGACGCGAGAAGCGTTCGACGTCCGGCACTTCCTTGAGCTTGTCGGCATAGGGAAGCGATTCCTCGAAGCGGCCCTGCGCGACCAGCGTCAGCATCAGGCTCTGCTGCAGGCTGACATCGTCGGGTGCGAAAGCGAGCGCCTGCTTGTAATAGACGATGGCGTTGTCGAGGTCGTTGTCACGCTCGGCCGTGCGCGCCGCCAGATAGGCGCCGGAAAACGAGGTGATCTCGATAGGTGCTTCGCCTTGCTTCGCCAGAACGGGCTGGTTGGAAATCGCAATACCCGTCACCAGAGCCAGCCCCGAAAGCCAGCGCGCGCGTCTTAGCCGCATCGTATCCCTTTCTGCCCGGCGGGGCCCCGTGGGCCGGAACCCGCCTTCGAATCCTCTTATCGGGCCGAAGCATGGCCTTTTTGGGGTCGGGCTTCAACCGCGGCCCGGTTCACAATCGGGGCATCCTGCCGGCAAGGCTGGCCAAGGTGCCCCGGCAGGGGCAGCCCCGGTTCAGGAAACGCGGCTGATGCAGAAATCGATCACGTCGATCAGGGCGGCCTTCTGCAGCGTGCTTTCCAGCGGCGCCAGAGCATCGCGCGCGATCTCGCCGAAATGCCGGGCGCGGCCGATCGTGTCGGCGATGGCGCCGTGCCGCGTCATCAGGCCGATGGCCTTTTCCAGACCGGCATCGTCGGCGGCGTTTTCCTCGATGGCCTTCTTCCAGAAGCCGCGTTCCGCCGACGTGCCGCGCCGATAGGCGAGGATGACGGGCAGCGTCACCTTGCCCTCGCGAAAATCGTCGCCGACATTCTTGCCGAGGTCGGTGCTGGAGCCGCCATAGTCCAGCGCATCGTCGATGAGCTGGAAGGCGAGGCCGAGATTCATGCCGTAGGAGCGGAGCGCCGCGCGGTCGGTGCGCGAAGCCCCGGCGATCACCGGACCGACCTCGGCGGCGGCCGAGAACAGCGCGGCGGTCTTCGCCTTGATGACAGCGAAATGCTCGTCCTCGGTGGTTTCAAGGTTCTTGGCGGCGGCGAGCTGCATCACCTCGCCCTCGGCGATGATTGACGCAGCCGTGGACAATATGTCCAGCGCGTCGAGCGATCCGACATCGACCATCATGCGGAAGGCTTGGCCGAGCAGGAAGTCGCCGACCAGCACGCTCGCCTGGTTGCCCCAGATCATGCGCGCCGTCTTCTTGCCGCGGCGCATGCCGCTCTCATCCACGACATCGTCGTGAAGCAGGGTGGCGGTGTGCATGAACTCGACGCTGGTGGCGAGCTTGACGTGGCCCTCGCCGGCATAGCCGAACATCTGCGCCGCCGCGAGCGTCACCATGGGGCGCAGCCGCTTGCCGCCCGACGAGATCAGATGGTTGGCAATCTCCGGGATCATCTCCACATCGGAGCCCGCCTTCGACAGGATCAGCTCGTTGACGCGCGCCATGTCCTGCGCGGTCAGATCGACCAGCGCCTTTATGGTCGCCGCTTCGCGCTTTCCGCCTTCGATATTGAGAACGACACCCACAAAACTACTCCCGTCCTGATGCGTGACGGCACCCCTGCCCGTCCATGGCCCGTCCCAGACTCTAGGCGGGGGGCTCCGGAGCGGCAAGAGGCGAATTGGCGCGGCAAACCGGATACCCCACTGGCGGGCTTGCCCGCGAGCGGCTACATGTCAGGCAAAGGACCACCGGCACGATGATCGAACTGATCCGCACCAATGACGCCGTCATCATCTCGTTCGTGGAATCGCTAATGCGCGACGCCGGCATCGGCTTCGTCACCGCCGACCAGAACATGAGCGTAATGGACGGCTCGCTTGGCATCCTGCCGCGGCGCATACTGGTCGAATCGGACCGCGCCGACGAGGCGCGCCGCATCGTCAGCGACGCCGGCATCGCCCACGAGTTGCGCAAGACATGAGCGTCGGCGCGCAATCCCTGCCGGATACGCCGGCGCATACGGTCGACGCCTTCCATCGCGGCCGCTTCTGGCTGGTGCAGCCGCAGAAATCCGGCCATCGCGCCGGCATGGACGCGATGATGCTGGCTGCGGCGGTGCCAGCATCCTTTGCCGGGACACTGGCCGATTTCGGCGCCGGCGCGGGCGCCGCCGGCCTCGCGGTGCTGTCGCGCTGCAAGAATGCGACAGCAATCCTCGTCGAGCGTTCGCCGGAGATGAAAGCGTTCTGCGAGGCGACGCTGGCGCATCCGGCCAACCAGCATCTGGCCGACCGGGCTTCTATCCTCGGGTCCGATGTCACGCTTGCCGGGCGGGCGCGCGAGGCTTCAGGATTGCAGAACAATTCCGTCGACTTCGTCATCATGAACCCGCCTTTCAACGCCTGGGAGGATCGGGCAACGCCCGACGAGCTCAAGCGACAGGCGCATGTCATGGAAACGGGGCTGTTCGAGGCCTGGATCCGTAGTGCGGCTGCCATTGTGCGACCACGCGGCGGCCTGGCCGTCATCGCCCGGCCGGAATCGCTGCGCCCCATTCTCGACGCAGTGGCCGGCCGCTTCGGTAACACGGAACTGCTCGCGGTCCATCCGAGGGAGGACGCCGCAGCGATCCGCATCGTGATGCGCGCCGTGCGCGGCGCGCGCGGCAAGCTGTCGCTGCGGCCGCCGCTGGTGCTGCACGAGACCGGCAGCGACCGGTTCTGCATCAACGCGGACGCGATCAACAACGGCTTCGCCTCGCTTTTCGGCGATTGACGGCGGAGCGGCATTGCCGTTTCGCGGCGAATGCCTACATGCCTTTTCGCTCCACAGGAAAAAATCGCTTGCGCCGCTTCCTCAACCGCCTGCTCCCGAAATCCTGGCGTTCCAGCGTCGTCACCATCCCGGTCATCCGGCTGCAGGGCGCGATCATGAGCGGCGGCAGCCAGCTGCGGCCGGCCCTGTCGCTCGCCAGCACCGCCGGACTGATCGAGAAGGCGTTCGCCTTCGACGCTCCGGCGGTCGCCATATCCATCAACTCGCCAGGCGGTTCGCCGGTGCAGTCACGGCTGATCTACAAGCGCATCCGCGACCTGGCCGCAGAGAAGAACAAGCGCGTGCTGGTGTTCGTCGAGGATGTCGCCGCTTCCGGCGGCTACATGATCGCGGTGGCCGGCGACGAGATCATCGCCGATCCGTCCTCCATTGTCGGCTCGATCGGTGTGGTCTCGGCCTCGTTCGGCTTCCCCGAACTGATGAAGAAGATCGGCGTCGAGCGGCGCGTGCACACCGCCGGCAACAACAAGTCGGTGCTCGACCCGTTCAAGCCGGAAAAGAAAGAAGACATCGAGCGGCTGAAGGCGCTGCAGCTCGAAGTGCACGAGACTTTCATCGATCTGGTCAAGGAACGGCGCGGCTTCAAGCTGAAGGACGATCCCGACCTGTTCACCGGCCTGTTCTGGACCGGCAGGAAGGGGTTGGAACTCGGCCTTGTCGACGGACTCGGCGACATGCGCAGCGTGATCAAGAGCCGCTACGGCGCCAAGACCCAGCTCAAGCTGATAGCGGCGCAGAAAGGTTTCCTCAGCCGCTTCGGGCTGTTCGGGTCGAAAGCGGGCAGTCCGGCCGATATCGCCGCGGCCGCCGCCGGCGGGCTGGCCGATGTGGCGGAAGAGCGCGCCCTGTGGGGCCGATACGGACTTTGAAAAAGCGGCGGAAACGTCTAGCATGGCCGCTTACCGACCCGACCGGCCGCTGACGATGCCTTGAGGGAGGAGTTTTGACATGCCGCAGATCATTTTCTTCGCCGCCGTCGGCATCGCAGCCTATGTGGGCTACCGCTCGTTCATCCGCGAGGCGGAGCGGGTGACGGCCCGGGTGCGCCGCGC
>CBFGLW010000015.1:0-62478 GCA_965649745.1 uncultured Mesorhizobium sp.
GCCAGACGCGCGGCCCGCTCAGGCGGCGGGCCGGGCACGCAGCTCACCTATATCAGGCGCAGGATCAAGGCCTATGAGGTCCTCGACGAGGAAGGCCTGTCGATCATCGAGAAGAATACCGACACCGTGCTGGAGGAGATCGGCATCGAGTTCCGCGACGATGCGGAGGCGCTGGAGCTCTGGAAGCAGGCCGGCGCGGACGTGAAGGGTCAGCGCGTGCATTTTCCCAAGGGGCTTTGCCGTTCGTTGCTCAAGTCCGCGCCGTCGCAATATATCCAGCATGCGCGCAACGGCGAGCGCTCGGTGCAGGTCGGCGGCGACGCTACCGTCTTCGCGCCGGTCTACGGCCCGCCCTTCGTGCGCGACCTCGACGGCAACCGGCGCTACGCCACGATCGAGGATTTCCGGAACTTCGTGAAGCTCGCCTACATGGCGCCTTCGATCCACCATTCTGGCGGCACGGTCTGCGAGCCGGTCGACGTGCCGGTGAACAAGCGCCATCTCGACATGGTGTATGCGCACATCCGGTATTCGGACAAGCCGTTCATGGGCTCGGTCACCGCGCCGGAACGGGCGGAGGACACGGTGGCGATGGCCAAGATCGTGTTCGGCGACGATTTCGTCGAGAACAACACGGTGCTGACCTCGCTGATCAACGCCAATTCGCCCATGGTGTTCGACGAGACCATGCTTGGCGCTCTCAAAGTCTATGCGCGTCACAACCAGGCCTGCATCGTCACGCCGTTCATACTCGCCGGCGCGATGAGCCCGGTGACGGTGGCCGGCACGCTGACGCAGGTGCTGGCCGAGGTGCTGGCGGGCGCGTCGTTCACGCAGCTGATACGGCCGGGCGCGCCGGTGCTGTTCGGCACCTTCGCTTCCTCCATTTCGATGCAATCGGGCGCGCCGACCTTCGGCACGCCGGAACCGTCGCTGGTTTCCTATGGCGCGGCGCAGCTGGCGCGCCGGCTCGGCCTGCCGTTCCGCACCGGCGGCTCGCTCTGCGCGTCGAAAATCCCCGATGCGCAGGCGGCTTACGAAAGCGCCAATACGCTGAATTCGACCATCCTGGCCGGCACCAACTTCGTGCTGCATGCGGCCGGCTGGCTCGAGGGCGGGCTAGCCTCCTGCTACGAGAAGTTCATGATGGACATCGACCAGCTCGGCATGAGCCAAAAGTTCGCCGAGGGCGTCGACCTCTCCGAGAACGGACAGGCGATGGACGCGATCCGCCAGGTCGGGCCCGGCAGCCATTATCTCGGCTGCGACCACACGCAGGCGAATTTCCAGACGGCCTTTTACCGTTCGAACATCGCCGACAACAATTCCTACGAGCAGTGGCTGGCGGAGGGCGAGAAGACCGCGCCGCAGCGGGCCAACGAACTGGCCCGCCGCTGGCTGGAAAGCTATGAGGCGCCGGCGCTGGACGCCGGCATCGACGACGGGCTGAAGGATTTCATCGCCAGGAAGAAGGAGTCGATGCCCGACGCCTTCACTTGAAAGGAGCCCGAGTCAGGCGGGGCTAAAGTCGCCAAGCTGATCCACCGGGAAGTCTGGCGCAGCGCGTTTGGCGGCGAGGGCGAGCGGTGATGATCTGCGCATTTCTGCCTTCTCCCCTTGTGGGAGAAGGGAAAATCCCCGCCATCACCATGGCCCTTTCGGCCCACGGTCTTATCCTGCGCGGCGGCTTCAATTTCGACAAGGACGAAGCGGCCCCCGCCGGTCGTGGCGGCGGTCCGGCGCGGTCGGTGCTGCTGGTGGGGCAGGCGGGCGCGGCGTCATGGCCGCATTTTCTCGACTGGCGAAAGACCCAGCCGCCGGACATGGCCGATCCGCTCAATACATGGTCCCGGCTGGTGATCGGCGCCATAGCTGAAGACTTCGGCGCACGCGCCGTCTCGCCGTCCGACCGGCCCTATCTGCCGTTCCAGCAATGGGCGATGCGGGCGGAGGGATTGAGGCCGTCGCCGCTCGGCATCCTCATGCATCCTGAATTCGGGCTTTGGCATGCCTATCGCGGAGCGCTGCTTTTCGAGCATGAGATGGCATTCGAAGCGGCTCCGAAACCGATTCATCTTTGCGATGCATGTGTCGGAAAACCTTGCATGAAATCCTGTCCGGTCGATGCCTATTCCGGCGCGGGTTTCGCTTATGAACGGTGCCTCGCGCATGTGCGCGGCGCGCAGGGCGGGACATGCCGGAGCCAAGGCTGCCTCGACCGCAACGCCTGCCCCTATGGCGTCGAATATCGCTACCCGGCATCAGTCCAGGCGTTCTACATGGCGGCCTTCTCGGCCTGACCGTCAATTGGTGTTGTAACGGTCGCCTTCAGGATCGGGCGGGGCGTCAGAGGTGCAGACCGTCGTGTCGCCGGTGGTCTTGCAGCTCGTGGGCGCTGCCGGCATCGGCATGCCTGGGGCAACGGCGCTCGCGGTGGGCTGCGCCGGCTGCGAAGGGAAAGGATACGCGGTGACTGGAGGTGGGGCCGCTGTCCCCGGCGCCGCCGCGTTGGACGCTATCGGGACGGTGGTTACGGCGTGAGGTGTCGCCGCTCCGCCGGTCAGGCTTGGCGCGATTTCGGTCTGCGAAAGTCCGGATGGCTGCGCCGCGTCCGCTTTCTGCTCGTCTTGCGAAACACAGCCCGCCAGCATCAGCCCGCACGCAACAAGGACCATCCGATACGCCATCGACACTCTCTTAACCGATTTCGGGAGGCCGGCTTATGACACGGGCCTTCCGGACGGGGCAACCGCGGCCGGGGTTGTCAACAGGCCCGTCACGCCGTTTTGATATGCTTCGTTGTGGTTGCCGGCGCTATTTCCTATCACTGCGGCAGGTCAGAGGATGCAGGAGAACCATGAAGCAGGATATCGAGATCAGGACGCCGGACGGCACTGCGAATGCGGCGATCTTCGGGGCAGGCGAGGGCTCCGGCAAGGCAGGCGTCATCCTCTACATGGACGCCTTCGGGCTGCGGCCGGCGATGGACCGGATGGCCGAACGCCTTGAGCGGGAAGGCTATGTCGTTCTGGTGCCGGACCTGTTCTACCGCAACTGGCCCTACGGACCCTTCGATGCCGGCACGACATTCTCGATTCCCGAGCGCAAGAAAGCGTTGCTGGCGATCATGCGCGCCACATCGTCGGATCAGGCCGACCAGGACGGCAAAGCCTTTCTCGACACGTTGGCCAGCCACGGCGTCACCGGACCGATCGGGGCGGTCGGCTACTGCATCGGCGGAGCACGGGCGCTGACCGCCGCCGCGACCTATCCCGACCGGATCAAAGCGGCAGCGAGTTTTCACGCCGGCAATCTGGCCTCCGACAAGCCGGACAGCCCGCATCTGCGCGCTAGGGAAATCAAGGCGAAGGTCTATGTCGGCAGCGCCGCGGTCGATCACAGCTTTCCGCCGGACCAGGCCGGACGGCTGGCTGAAGCGCTGACGGCGGCGGAAGTCGACTACATCATGGAAAGCTATGTCGGCATGGGCCATGGCTGGGCCGTGCCGGACCATGCCGTGTTTGACGCAGTGGGAGCAGAACGCCACTGGAAACGCCTGCTGGCGTTTTTTGCCGAGACGCTACAGTAGAGCGAACCGGAGACTGCTCAATAGCCGCCTATGATCGGCAGGATTTCGCCGGTGATGTAGCTGGAACAATGCGGCGAGGCGAGGAACACGTAGGCCGGGGCAATCTCCTCCGGCTGTGCCGGCCGCTTCATCGGCGTATCGCTGCCGAATTTGGTGACATCGGCAGCCTCCTTGTCGGAGGGGTTCAGCGGCGTCCATACCGGGCCGGGCGCCACGGCATTGACCCGAATTCCCTTGGGCACAAGGTTGCCCGCGAGCGCGCGCGTGAAGGCATGGATGCCGCCCTTGGTCATGGAGTAGTCGACCAATGCCTTCGAGCCGTCGATGCCGGTAATGGAGCCGGTGTTGACGATCGCCGAGCCGGGCTTCATGTGCGGCACCGCCGCCTGCGCCATATGGAAGTATCCATAAAGATTGGTCTTCAGCGTCGTGTCGAAATGCTCCGCGGTCAGGTCCTCGAACTCCTTGGCGTGGATCTGGAAAGCCGCGTTGTTGACCAGCACGTCGAGCTTTCCGAGCTGATCCACGGTTTCTTCGACCGCCCTGCGACAAGTGTCGCGTTCGCTCACATCGCCCTTGATCAGCGCGCAACGCCGGCCTTCGGCTTCCACCGCCGCCTTGGTCGTCTCGGCATCCTTGTCCTCGGAAAGATAAAGGATGGCGACGTCCGCGCCTTCCCGCGCGAAAAGCACAGCGACGGCGCGGCCGATGCCGGAATCGCCGCCGGTGATGAGGGCTGCCTTGCCTTCGAGCTTTCTGGAGCCGATGTAGAACGGCGCATCATAGAGCGGTGCGGGATCGATCTTCCACTCCTCGCCCGGCTTGGGGTGATGCTGCTTCGGGAAGGGCGGGACGGGGTATTCGCGCGCTCCCGCCTGCATGGGGCTGGGCTCGGTTTCGGGTTTCGCCTTGTCCCTGGCGTCTATGCTGCTCTGGATGTCCCGCTGTTTCGCGGTTTCCTTGGCGATTTCGGATTGCATCTGCATGGAGGCCTCCTGCTTGTTGAACAGGGACAACGCGCGGCCATCCGAAAGGTTTTAAAATGTTACCGTTGAGGCGCACGAGGCTCTCAAGGTCCCGAAATGTTTCGCCGGGGCAGGAAAAAATCTTTCCATCAGCCCAAGGAATCGCCAATAGCCTTCGTCCCACAGGCAAATGATGGCGATGATGCTGGATAAGGACGGCGTTTCCGACAGCGAGCTGATCGAGAGGGCGACGGGGGGCGACAGGCAATCCTTCGGCATCCTGCTCGAGCGGCACTACGACTTCGTCTATCGCGTCGCCTATCGCTGGTGCGGCCGCAAGGCCGATGCCGAGGACATCGCCCAGGAAGTCTGCGTGCGGCTCGGCCGCGCCATCCGCGACTATCGCGGCGGCGGTGCGTTCACGACCTGGCTCTACAGCATCACCCTGAACGCGGCGCGCGACACGATGCGCAAGGGCGCGCGCGAGAGCGCCAAGACCGAAGCCTATGGAGTGCATGTGCTGACAGGCGGCGAGGCGAGCGAAGAACCGCAGGATCGTCTGGACGATCTCTGGTCTGCGGTGCGGCGATTGCCCGACAAGCAGCGCGACGCGGTGCTGCTCGTTTATGGCGAGGGCCTAGCCCATGCCGCGGCGGCCGAGGCGATGGCGATCTCGGAGACGACGGTGTCCTGGCACATCCATAAAGCGAAGAAACGGCTGAAGGTGCTGATGCGCGAACCTTTGGCCGGGGAAGAGTGACCATGGTCGACGACAACAATCTGAATGGCCGGGAACCGAACGATCGGGACCTGAACGGCCTGCGCCGCCTCGATATGCCGGCGCCCGGCGCCGATGCGAAGGCGCGCGCGCTGCAGGCGGCGATGGCCGCTTACGATGAACCGGAAAAAAATCCACAGGCCGCCCAAGGATCGGCAGGCAAGCTTCGTCTCACCTCACGAGCCACCCAACTCTGGAGGGAAATCATGCAGAAGAAGCTCATCGCGACGCCGGCCATCGCCGGTCTCATTGTCCTGCCGATCGCCGGCGTTACGGCGCTCTATCTGATGGACGGGCAGACGTTCAATCTTCGCGGCGACCGCACCGTCTCCGAAACGCTGGCCGACAAGCCGGCGAAGGTGCCGGTTACCGAACCTGCCGAGGAGCAGAAGGCCGAGGCGGACGCGGAAAGCCCCGCCATCGCCCCGGCTGCTCCCAAGCCGGAGGCGCTGGCCGGCGGGCAGGTTCAGCAGCAGGATACGCTTGGCCGTAGCGCGGCGGAGCCGATGATGGAGCGCGCGCCCGCCGGCGTGCGCGGCCGCGAGATGTTCGCGACGAAGCTGGCCGTGCGGCCGATGCCGGCGCCGGCCGATGCGATCATGCCGCCGCAGCCGGAAAACCGCGACCGTATCCAGGGTTTCAAGACCAATCCTGTGCGTTCGGCGGTTGAGGACCCGGTGTCGACCTTCTCGATCGATGTCGACACGGCATCCTATTCCTTCGTGCGCCGCTCGCTGAAGGAAGGGGTGATGCCGCAGGCCGATACGGTCCGCGTCGAGGAGATGGTCAACTACTTCCCCTATGACTGGAAGGGTCCGGATTCGGCGACGACGCCGTTCAACTCCACCGTCACCGTCATGCCGGCGCCGTGGAACGCCGCGCACAAGCTGATGCATGTCGCCATCAAGGGCTACGACGTGAAGCCCGCCGAGCAGCCGAAAGCCAATCTGGTCTTCCTGATCGACGTTTCCGGCTCGATGAACGAGCAGGACAAGCTGCCGCTGCTGCAATCGGCGTTCCGGCTGCTGGTCAACAAGCTCGGACCCGACGACACTGTCTCCATCGTCACCTATGCCGGCGATGCCGGCACCGTGCTCGAGCCGACCAAGGCGTCGGAAAAGGATAAAATCCTGCGCGCCATCGACACGCTGAAGCCCGGCGGCTCGACGGCGGGCGAGGCGGGCATCCGTGAAGCCTACCGGCTGGCGGAACAATCTTTCGTCAAGGGCGGCGTCAACCGGGTGATGCTGGCCACCGATGGCGATTTCAACGTCGGCCAGAGCGACGACGACGATTTGAAGCGGCTGATCGAACAAGAGCGCAAGACCGGCGTGTTTCTGTCGGTGTTCGGCTTCGGGCGCGGCAACCTCAACGACCAGATGATGCAGACCATCGCCCAGAACGGCAACGGCACCGCAGCCTATATCGACACGCTGGCGGAGGCCGAGAAGGTTTTAGTCGATGACGCGTCCTCGACCCTGTTCACCATCGCCGCCGACGTGAAGATCCAGGTCGAGTTCAATCCTGAAGAGGTCTCGGAATATCGCCTCATCGGCTACGAGACCCGGGCGCTGAACCGCGAGGACTTCAACAACGACCGCGTCGATGCCGGCGAGATCGGTTCGGGCCATTCCGTCACCGCGATCTACGAGATCACGCCGAAAGGCGCGGCGCAGCAGATCGACGACCTGCGCTATGGCCAGCCATCGGCCGGCAATGGCGAACCGGCGGGCGCGGACGAATATGCGTTCGTCAAGATCCGCTACAAGCTACCCGGAGAGGACAGTTCGAAACTGATCACCACACCGGTGACGGCGGCGAACGAGGTGGCGTCCTTCGACGCCGCCGGCATCGACCAGCGCTTTTCCGTCGCCGTGGCGGCCTTCGGGCAGAAACTGCGCAATGAGGACGCCACCGCCAGCTTCGACTGGGACAGGATCGCCGAGATCGCAACGGCGGCGCGCGGCTCCGATCCGTTCGGCTACCGGTCGGAGTTCCTGTCGCTGGTGCGGCTCGCCTCGGCGCTCGATGGCAAGCGATAGCGGCGGGGAGTCCGCGGATGGGCGACAAAGCGGCCGGCGGGAGCAATCCCGCCGGCCGCTTTGCTTAAAATTTTCATGGTTGAAAGCACGGCTTTGCAACCTGCCGCTGTTAAAGAGATGCGAAGGGACTTTTGAGGGATCGAAATTGCATATCGGCAGCAGCATGATCTGGGCGCCCGTCCGGACGGAGGAAGGGTCGCGGGCAGCGCCCGCAGCTTCGCAATCAGTGACCGGCAGCCTCCGGAACGATGTCCGGACAGCCAAGAACGCAGCGCTTTCGGCGCTGAACAACGAGCGGTTCCATGCGGCAATGGAACTGCTCGCCAACAATCCGGCGGTTTCGGATACGGTCCTGCAATTGCGTTCCGACGGCGGCGCCAGTGCCGGCCACAAATCGGTGATTTCCGCTTACGGCGAAAACGCGGACTGATCCCGCCGAGGTGATCAGGCAAGCGCTGGGCAGGTTGATCGGGACCGGTTGCGCCTGTACGACCGTGCCCCGGGTTCGTGTCCAACAGGCTTTGCGTCAGCTTTCCTGCGGACCGGCAGGATGGCAAAGGCAGGACAATGGCGAACGGCGGGCTCGACGAATGGGACATAGCGCACCGCGGGCTGCGCTCGATCTCCTCGCCAGAGATCAAGGCGTTCTGGGACGGCTATATCGCTCGCCGCCGTCCCGTCCCGATCGAGCACGGCAGCCTCTACTCGCGCTGGCGGCACGTGTCGGACAATCTGGTGATCTCGCTCTACCTGACGAACCGCAGCGTCGGCCTGTTCGTCAGAGGGCAGCGCGGAGAGCGCTACCGCACCACCGTCAACCGCCTGTCCGCTTACGAACCGCAGCTCGGCAAAGCACTCGATGCCAGCCTGAGCGGCTACGAGGGCTGTTGTTACCTGACGAACCACCCGCTGCCGGTGACCGATCCGAACAGCTGGCCGCAGGCCTATGCCTGGCTGGAACAGCAGGATGAACGGTACTACCGCGTCCTGAGCGAGCTTGGCTGAGGCCGAAAGGCCGGCATCCGGCCGTCAGGCGCGCGAGCGCCGGCGCTCGCGGCGGCCTTCGCCGCTTTCCGAGGGCGTGGCAGTCGCCACCTTGTTGCGCAGCGGACCGATGCGCTCGACAATGGTCTCGATCGTCGGGCGGGACGCCTTGTGGTGGCCGTCAAGCGCCTTGCGCATAGCGGCCAGATGCGCGAACGAGGTGCCGCAGCAGCCGCCGATGATGCTGGCGCCGGCATCGACCGCAAGCCGCACATAGTCGGCCATCAGTTCCGGCGTTCCCGAATAATGAATTTCGGAACCGCGGAATTCCGGAATGCCGCAATTGCCTTTGACGATGACGGTGGCGTCGGGCTTCGCTTCGGTCATATCAAGCAGCGAGGCCAGGATATCGGATGCGCCGACGCCGCAATTGGCGCCGACGCCGAGCGGCGCTTCCGGCAGCCCGTCGGCCACCGCATGGATATCCTTCGGCAGCAGGCCCATCATGGTGCGCCCGGCCGTATCGAATGAGCCGGTATAGGTATAGGGCAGGCCGACCTTGATCGCAGCCTCGGCGGCGGCGCGGATTTCGTCCGGAGCCGACATGGTCTCGATCCAGGCCACTTCGGCGCCGCCGGCCTTCAGGCCTTCGATCTGTTCGGCGAAGGCGGCGACAGCGTCCTCATAGGTCAGCGCGCCGAGCGGCACCAGCAGTTCGCCGGTCGGGCCGACCGAGCCTGCGACGATGACCTTGCGGCCGGCCTTGTCGGCCACCGCGCGGGCGATCTCGGCGGCGCGCTTGTTGATCGCGTGGACGCGATCCTGCGCATTGTGGAGCTTCAGCCTGTGGCGGGTGCCGCCGAAGGAATTGGTGAGAATGATGTCGGCGCCCGCATCGACGAAATTCCGGTGCAGCGCGGTGATCGTGTCCGGCGCCGTCTCGTTCAGGATTTCCGGCGCTTCGCCGGCCGGAAGACCCATGGCGAACAAATTGGTGCCGGTGGCGCCGTCGGCCAGGAGCACGCCTTTTTCGGCGATCAGAGCATCGATCGGATTGGTCATGGCAAAGCGCCTTGGTTGGGATGGTTGAGATGAAGATATAAAGATTCCTTTATATGACGTCAATGTCGTGGAATGGCGTCAGCCTTCGAATCTCGTCTCGGCTAGCCTGAGCGCGAAGGCGGCCGCTTCATGGGCGTTGACGTCGGCGGCGCGGATCAGATTGTCGAAATGGCCGGTCAACGTGCGGATCGGTGCCGTCGCGTTCAGCACCAGGTACATGTCGCCGACATAGATGGCGGCGCGGAACGGGCCGAAGATCGTGTAGGGGATCGAGTAGCGCAGGCGTCCGTTGTAAAGAAACAGGCGGAACGTGGGATAGAGATCGTCCAGCAGTTCGGCCATGTGCAGGAGCTGTCTGCGGCGATCCTCCGCCGGAAAGTCGCTCCAGACGCCAAGCCCACGGGCGAAAATCTCCAGCGTGTGGCGCGGCATGCAGACTTCCATGTCGGTCTCCGGCCGCCGGTTGTAGTCGATGCGGTACTGCGTCTCGACCGCCTGCGCCTGCGCATTCTTGTTCGAGATGCCGGCCTCGTAGTCGACCAGCGCTTCGGTGCGCAGGAGGTCAGGGATGCCCGCCGGCACGTAGCGTATCTTGGTGCCGAGCGCTTCGGCGTGCCATTTGGCCAGCAGCGTGCGGTCGAAGCCACCGGCGGCCTCCTCGATTTCCAAGCTTTCGCGGATTTCGCCGGTGACGCCTTCGTCCTGGCTGAGGCCGAGCAGCCAATCCAGCGACACTTTGAACTGCGCGGCGATGTTCAACAGCGTTTCGGCGCGCGGCAGCCGCGTCGAGGCGCCCGAAAGCAGTTGCGACAGGGCGGAGCGGTCGATGCCGACGGCGGCGGCGAAGGTCGATTGATTGAGATCCGACCGTGTCAGGAGCAGCTTGAGGCGCTCCCGGAAGACGGAGGAAAGGTCGCGCTTGTCCATTTCAGAATCACCATCTCAAGAGGACAAATTTGCGCCGGAAGCCAATCCGGATAGCCTTCGCCGCAAATGAATCTCTTAATATGTTTACTAAACATAACATCTGAGGATAAATATGCGCAATATCAACATTTCATGCGCATTGTCGCGTTGCTGCGGCGGCTGCCCTGCTGACACAATGCTGTCAGGAATTCGAATCGGTTCCGCGGGCAGAGCAGTCGACAAATGGCAGTGTTACAGAGCAGGCAGGGACGGCAGAACGGGGTCGAATGGCCGACGGTGATGCTGGCCGTTGCCTGCTACGGCATCTGGTTTGCCGCCGGCTTCTATCTGTGGCCTTCCTATCCTCTGGCGGCGCTCGTGGTCATGACGCTGACGGTGGCGTTGCAATCCTCTCTCGTGCATGAGGTGCTGCATGGCCATCCGACGCGCAACGTGCTGGTCAACGAGGCGTTCGTCTTCCTGCCGCTCGGCGTCGTCTGGCCGTTCCGCCGCTTCAAGACGCTGCATCTGCGCCATCACGCCGACGAACGGCTGACCGACCCGCTGGACGATCCGGAGAGCTACTATCAGGCGCTGTGGCGCCACAACGAGATGCCGCGGTGGATGAAGGCGCTGCTGCGCGCCAACAACACGATGGTCGGACGTTTCTTCCTCGGGCCATGGCTGTCGGCCATCGGTTTCTACATGGACGACGCGAAGCATGTCGCAGCAGGCGATTCTGCGATCCGCCGCGCCTGGCTGCTGCATCTCGCGGGCCTCGCCTTGGTGCTGGCGGTAGTGCAGTTCGGCTTCGGCATTCCGCTCTGGCTTTATCTGCTGGTGCCGGTGTGGTTCGGCCAGTCGCTGATTGCCATCCGCACCTTTGCCGAGCACCAGTGGTCGGAGAACCCGGAAGGCCGGACGGTGATCGTCGAGAGGTCGGCGCTGTCGTTGCTGTTCCTCAACAACAATCTCCACTTCGTCCATCACAAGAAGCCGACCGTCGCCTGGTACAGGCTGCCAGAGCTTTTCCGTGCCGACCGCGAAGGCTGGCTGAGGGCGAACAATGGCTATGTCTATCCGAACTATCTGGCGTTGCTCAGGGCTTATGCCTTCAAGACGAAGGAGCCTGTGGTGCACCCGGTATTGCGGCGGGTTGCCGAGCGGGGCAGGGCGTTCAAGCCGCGCGTGCGCGCCCGCAACGTGCATGGTCTCGGCACGGCTCCGGTTCCGGCCGAGCCGCCGAAAGAATAGGCGCGGCCTTCTGCCGAGGCGCAATCTTGCACGACAGGCTCCAAAATTGTCAGATCGCGGTATGAGCGAATTCATCGCCGCGTTGCCCATGTACGACTGGCCCGAGGTGCGGTCGCAAACCGATGCCGAATGGGGGCGGCTGCGCGAGGGTTTGCGCAAGGCTGGCGTCGATGCGCCGGAGCGGCTCGTCCGCCGCAATGCCGACATGCAGCCTGTGTCTGGCGGCATCCGCGGAGTATCCGGAAACGTCATCGCGCCGGACCCTGCGATGCTGCCGCCTGACGAGCTCGACCATCCAACGCTCTGGCGGCACCCCGCGCTTCTGTTCGCACAGACCTGTTGGGGGCCGATGGAGCTTGGGCTCGCCCCGCATGTGCAGGTGGTCGGAGAGCCGGACTATTCCGCCTTTGAAGGCGGGCAGGGCGCGTTTTATTCGAGCGCGATCGTGATGCGTGCCGAGCTGTCTCACAAGGGAGAGGATATTGCCGCGCCCGATGACGGTCAGCCTCTCATCCCGCTGGATCTCATCCGCAACCAACGCTTCGTCTACAACAGCGCCGACTCCATGTCCGGCATCCTGGCGCTGACGCGCGATCTGGATGCTCTGGGCGAAAACCTCGACATATTCGCAAGCCGCACGGAAAGCGGCGGCCATCGCGCGTCCATCCGCGCCGTGGCGTCCGGCGAGGCCGATGTCGCCACCATCGATTGCCGCAGCTGGGCGATGGCGCGGCGCTTCGAGCCCGCGGCGGGGACGCTTTCGGTTGTCGGCTGGACGGCGCGGCGGCTAGGGCTACCCTACATAGCCGCAGCCGGAATTCCCGATGTGGTCGCCACCATCCTGCGGGACTTGCTGGCGCAGCACGCGAAGGAAGCCGCTTCTACAGCTTAGCCGCCTGTGCTGTTTCAGGAAGCTGGCGAAGCCGGCGCGGCAGCCGCAGGCGCTTGCCCGACAGGCGCCGGGTCCGCTCTTTGGAGATCGGTGACGAAAACGCGGCGCTTCTGTTCATTCCGAGTGAACAGCATGGGGACTGCGATCTCACGAGCCGGGCCGGACGGCTCGTAACCAGCCTTGCGGATGCGGTCTAGGACAAAGCCGCGCGATTCCTGCCTGTCGAGCGATAGCAGCCGCGCCGGCTCCCGCAGCCGTTCGGCAAAGCCCGGAACTTCACCCGACATGATGACAAGGTTCGGGTCGGCCAGCCTCAGATTGCCGATCCAGTGCCAGTCCGCCACGACAGTGCTGACCGGGCCGTCGGCGGTCAGGTCGCGGTAGAGCGTGGAATAATCCATGCGGGCGATGCTGCTGCGGTCCGAGCCGCCGTAGAGATGAATGTACCAGGTGAAGGGCATGACCAATATGGCCGTGCCCGCCGCCAGGCAGATCACGGCGATCTGCGCGGTCCGGCCTTTCTCGCCGAGCCGCTCCATCCGCATGGCCATGGCGAGCGGAAGAAAAAGCAGGACGGGCAGCATCCAGCGGTCGCGAAACGCGGTTGCGCCGCTGGCCAGTACGAGTATCAGGACGACGACGACGCCGATTGCCAGCGTGCGCCACAGAAGTTTTTCCATGTCCCGCGCCGGACCGGTGACCCTGAACCCGGAAATGCCGCAGGCAAGGCTGAGCAGGCCGAAGACGGCGACGGGCAGCAACGAGAAGTTGACGATGGCTTCCGCGTATTCGCCGATGCCTTTCAGTGCGACCGACAAGGGGCCGCCGCTGGCGCCAATGCCGAATTTGTAGCCGCGCGACAGGAATTCCTCGGGATGGCTGAGATTCCAGTAAAGGGTGGGCGCGCAGGCCAGCAGAGCGACCGCCGCGCTTATCAGGATTCTCCGGTCCGCGACGACGGGCCGGATCGCCGGCAGCGAAACCGCAGCGGCGAGCAGGGCACCGATCAGGAAGAGATCGTTGTACTTGGCCAGGATGGCCGCGGCGACAGCCAGTCCGAAAGCAGCATAGGCCGGCGGGGTGCGCCGCTGCACCAGTTCGACGAAGGCCAGCAGAAGCACCGAGCAGAAGCAGAAGACGGCGACCGAATGCGACAGCGTGTGCTGCATCTCCCACAGTATCTGCGGAAAAAGCGCGACGCCGAACATGGCCGTCAGGGCGGTGTGCCGGGAATATCCCATGCGGCGGACTGCAATCACGATAGACGCCAAGCCGACGAAGACCATCGCATATTTGACGATCTTCAGCGTCAGCACCGTGGGGCCGAAGACCTGCGCGACCCCCCAGCCGAACCAGCTGTAGAGCGGTGGCTGCGAGCCGCCATAGCCGGCGCGCAATTCGCCCAGATACATCAGCTGTTCGGCGTCGTCGACGCCGACGCCGGTGCCGACGACATGCGACAGTACGGTCATGACAATGATCTGGATGAGGAAATAGGCGGCAAGGGCGACGAAAACCGCGCTGACGGAACCGACCCGGCCCTCGGCCAGCCAGTTCGCCCGCGCGATGTGTCCCGAGAGATGTTTTTGCGCCCAAGCCACCTGCATGTCCGACCTATAAGCATGGCCGGACGGGCGGCACAATCGCCTTTGCGTCTGGCATCTTTCCGTCAGCTTCGCATCTTGTCGCCTGCGGGATCGAAAAGCGGTTCGACGTTGATGCGGGCAGGGCGGCGATGGCCGAGGATTTCGATCTCGAACAGGCCAGCGCTTTCGTCCTCGGCCAATGCTGCCGGAACGTAGCCCTGCGCCATCGACTTGCGGACGTGATGAGCATAGCCGCCGGACGTCACCCAGCCGACGACGCGCCATTCGCCATCGACGATGCCGCGTATGGCGGAAGCGCCTTCGGCCGCCTTCGAGGTGCGGACCTCCTTGCCGGACGCGTCGAAACGCGGCGCGCCGAAGCCGTGCGGTTTCTCGACCGTGCCGTAGTCGGTCGAGACTCTGGCCCAGATCGGCTCGTCGCCCATGACATCCGCGTCGGCCGCATCGACCACGAAGGAGACGCGGCGTAGTTTGGGTCCACTGGTCTGCTCCTTCGCCGCCGCCTCGCGGCCGATGAAGTCGTTCTTGTCCAGCTTGATGAAGCGGTCCATGGCGCCTTCGAACGGCCCGTAGATCGGCCGCAACTCGCGGAACCAGGTGGGGAAATTCTTCTCCAGCCGCATGGACAGAAGCGCCCGCATGCCGAAATCGACAATGCCGAATTCCTCGCCGGCCCCCTTGATCGATTCGTAGACGAGCCGCTGGTAGGCTGGCTGCATCCATATCTCATAGCCGAGATCGCCCGTATAGGTGATGCGGTTGACCATGCAAGGGGCGCCGCCCACCGCCATCTCGCGGAAATCCATGAAGCGGAAAGCCTCGGTCGAGACGTCGACATCGACAAGCTTCTGCAGCAGTTCACGGGATTTCGGCCCGGCGATGGAAAGGCCGACCAGCGTCTGGTCGAAGCGGTGTATCCTGACGCTGCCGTCTTTCGGCAGATGCTTCTCGAACCAGCGCATGTGGTATTTGGCGGCGGCCGACGAGCCCCAGATCATGAAGCGATCCTCGCCGGCCTTGGCTATGGTGAAATCGCCGATCAGCCTGCCGAATTCGTTCAGCATCGGCGTCAGCACGATACGGCCGGCTTTGGGCATGCGGTTGGTCATCAAGCGATTCAGGAAATCCTCGGAACCCGTTCCGTTGACTTCATATTTCGCGAAGTTGGCGATCTCGGTGACGCCGACGCGCTCGCGGGTGGCGCGCACCTCGTTGCCGACATGCTCGAAATCGTTGGAGCGGTGGAAGGAGACGATGTCTTTCGGTTCGGTGCCTTTCGGCGCAAACCACAGCGGTGTCTCGAGACCCCATGAGTCGCCCATGACGGCATTGTTGGCCACCATCGTGTCATAGAGCGGGGTGGTCTGCGCCGGGCGGGCTGCCGGCAGTTCCTCGTTCGGGAAGCGGATCGAGAAACGGCGCGAATAGTTCTCGCGCACCTTGGCGTTGGTGTAGCGAAGCGTCGCCCATTCGCCGAAGCGCGCCACATCCATGCCCCAGACATCGAAACCGGGGTCGCCGTTGACCATCCAGTTCGACAGCGCCAGCCCGACGCCGCCGCCTTGGCTGAAGCCGGCCATGACGGCGCAGGCGCACCAGAAATTTGTCAGGCCCTGCACCGGCCCGACCAGCGGGTTGCCGTCAGGCGCGAAGGTGAATGGCCCGTTGATGATCTGCTTGATGCCGGCCTTCTCGATGCCGGGGAAATGCCTGAAGCCGATCTCCAGCGACGGCGCGATGCGGTCGATGTCGGGCTGCAGCAGCTCGTGGCCGAAATCCCATGACGTGTCGACGGGCGACCACGGTTTGCAGGCCTTCTCATAGGTGCCGAGCAACACGCCGTTGCGTTCCTGGCGCGTGTAGATCTCGCCCTTGAAGTCGAGCACGCCGACCAGCTCGCGGCCGGTTTCCCTGTTGAACGCCTCGACCTCCGGCATCGGCTCGGTCAGGAGGTACATGTGCTCCATGGCGAGCAGCGGCAGTTCGAGACCGACCATGCGGCCGACTTCGCGCGCCCACAGCCCGCCGCAATTGACGACATGCTCGGCCTTGATCGTTCCCTGTTCGGTGACGACGTTCCAGATGCCGTTCGTTTCCTGGGTCAATTCTAGGACGCGGTTGCGCAGCACGATCTCTGCGCCGAGCTTCTTCGCTGCCTTGGCATAGGCGTGCGTGGTGCCTGATGGGTCGAGATGGCCCTCGACCGGGTCCCACATGGCGCCGACGAAATTGGTCTCATCCATCAGCGGGAACATCGCCTTGGCTTCGGATGGCGTTATCAGTTCGGTGTCCATGCCGAGATAGCGGCCCTTGGCGTGGGCGAGGCGCAAAAAGTCCATGCGTTCGGGCGTATCGGCCATCATCACGCCGCCGGTCAGATGCAGCGAGCAGGACTGGCCGGAAAGCTCCTCGATCTCCTTGTAGAGCTGGACGGTATAAGCCTGCAGCTTGGCGACGTTGGGATCGCCGTTCAGCGTATGGAAGCCGCCGGCGGCGTGCCAGGACGAGCCGGAAGTGAGTTCCGACCGCTCGATCAGCACGATGTCGGTCCAGCCTGCCTTGGCGAGGTGGTAGAGAACCGAACAGCCGACGACGCCACCACCGATGACAACCGCTTTTGCGTGGGATTTCATAAGTCACTCGCAGGTTTTGGAAAAGATACCCTCTCTGTCTCGGCTTCGCCTCGACATCTCTCCCCCACTTCGTGAGGGGAGAGGATGGGCGTCAGCGTTGCGACCGGCATATCCTCTCCCCTGCTTTGCGGGGGAGAGGTGTCGAGGCGAAGCCGAGACGGAGAGGGGGTTCATGGATGAGCACGTGCAAAGACAAAACGAAGGTCAAACGCGGCCACATCTTCTGCAAGCCGCCCCTCCAAGGCAGCGAGTGTTGTTTCGCAGACCGATGCGCGATGCTTCAGGACATCGTGGTTCCAGAAGCGGAGAATGGAATAACCGGATGAGCGCATGAAAGCGTCGCGTTTGCGATCATGCTGGCTATAGGCATGCTGCGAGCCATCGATTTCGATGACGAGCTTCGACTTCCGGCAGCAGAAGTCAGCGAAGTAGGGGCCGATGGGGAATTGCCGCGTAAATTTGTGTCCACCCAGTTTGCTGATTTTTAGCTCGAGCCAGAGAAGCGCTTCGGCCTGATTTCCGCCTTGACGGAGTTTGCGCGCACGCTTGGTCGTGCCCGACTTGCGACGGCTTCGTGTTTCATTGACGCCTTCCCCCACTCCGTCGTCGCTTCGCGACGCCACCTCTCCCCCCTCCGGAGGGAGAGGAAAAGCGCCAGGTACCGCCGCCGCTTCCTCTCCCCCGTCGAGCGGGGGAGAGGTGGTCCGCGTAGCGGACCGGAGTGGGGGTCGACCATAACTCATCGAGTGGCGGTCCAGGGCATCGGCAAGATCGTCATCTCTCAAAAATCCGTCGGGGCGCCGCCTTCGGCCTTACGCTTCTCCACGAAGGCATCGAGCTCCTCGCGGATCGCCGGGTCGAGATATGGTTCCTCATAGGCCGCGAGCCGCTCCTTCCAGATGCGGTTGGCTTTCTCGAAGGCCGTAGGCGCGCCGTGCTCGCTCCAGGTCTCGAAGTTGCGCCAATCGGACAGGATGGGCGCATAGAAGGCGTTCTTGTAGCGGGACTGGGTGTGCGGCGTGCCGAAGAAATGGCCGCCGGGGCCGACGTCGCGGATCGCGTCGATGGCAAGTGCGTCTTCCGACAGGTCGAGCGGGGTGAGGAATTCCGCCACCATCTGCAACAAATCGATGTCGAGGATGGTCTTCTCGTAGGAGCAGGTCAGCCCGCCTTCGAGCCAGCCGGCGGCGTGCTTGATGAAATTGCCGCCGCCCTGGATGCAGCCCCACAGCGAAAACACGCTTTCATAGGCCGCCTGCGCGTCGATGGTGTTGGCGGCGCAGACGTTCGAGGTGCGGTAGGGCAGCCGGTAGCGGCGGGCAAGCTGGCCGCCGACGAGTTGCGCCTTCATGTATTCGGGCGTGCCGAAAGCCGGCGCCCCCGACTTCATGTCGACATTGGAGGTGAAGCCGCCATAGCCGACCGGCGCGCCCTTGCGCACCATCTGCGTGAAGGCGATGCCGGCCAGCGCCTCGGCGTTCTGCTGCACCAGCGCGCCGGCGATGGTGACGGGCGCCATGGCGCCCGACAGCGTGAACGGAGTGACCACCACGACCTGACCGGCCGACGACATCTGGATGATGCCTTCCATCATCGGAATGTCGAGCTTGAGCGGCGAGTTGGTGTTGATGATGGTGATGAGCGACGGCTCTTCGAGCAATTGCTCGCGGGAGACGCCGCGGCCGATGCGGGCGATCTCGATGCCGTCGAGATTGCGCTCCAGGCCGAGCGAATAGGCGTGGAAAACCTTGTCGGTCAGCACCACGAAGTCGCGCAGGCATTCGAGATGGCGGATCGACGGGTGGATATCCACCGGCTCCACCGGATAGCCGCCGGTTACATGCAGGATATTGTGCATCTGCCCGAGCTTCACCAGATTGCGGAAGTCCGGCTGGTTGCCGGCGCGGCGGCCGCCGTCCCTGTCGGAACAGTTCGGCGCGGAAGCCACCTGCGAGAAGATGACGTTGTCGCCGCCCATGCGGACGTTGTGGGCGGGATTGCGCGCATGCAGGGTGAATTCCGCCGGGCAGTGCGCGATCAGTTCGAGGATCATGCCGCTGTCGAAACGCACGCGCTCCGTGCCCTCGCGCACGTCGGCGCCATGCGCCTTCATGATGCGGCGCGCTTCCTCGTGCAGCACGTCGACGCCAATCTCCCGCAGGACGCGCAACGATGCGAGGTGGATCGATTCCAGCTCGTCGTCGGAAACGAATTTCGTCGGCGTCAGCGGGTTCCTGATCTGCCGGAAGGGCGGCTGCTCGAAAGCGCCGGAGCCGCCGGACCGCTTGCCTGCCCGGCCGCCGCGCCGGTTGCGGTCGGCAGAATGTGCCGGTTCGATAGGATGCAATTCGGCGCTCATGAACACCTCGGAAACCGGACGCTTTCCGCGCAATATGAACCGCGCGCGGTGCGCTTATTGCTGAGGCGGCGACCAGAAGGATGAGCAAAGCGACATGACGCCGGAAGGCTCCTCGGGCTTCTGCTTGAATGGTCCTGTGCTCCTGACTACGCTCCAAGCCCGTGCCTGCTGGCACCTACACAATGCAGCGGAAAGGAATGGCGGCCATGAGCGAGAACCCGGTCGTGCCCCTGATCGAATATGACATGGCCAGCGATGCTGTCCGGGCCGTCTATGACGACATCATGGCGACGAGGAAGACCGACTGGATCAACAATTTCTGGAAGGTCCTGGCGCACGACCCGGCGTTGCTGAAGCGCACTTGGGAGTCGGCGCGCGACGTCATGGCGCCCGGCGCCCTCGATGCCGTCACCAAGGAAATGATCTATATCGCCGTTTCGGCCACCAACGGCTGCGAATACTGTACCTATTCGCATACGGCCGCCGGACGCGCCAAAGGCATGAGCGAGGCGCAGCTCATGGAAATCATGGCGGTGGTCGGCATGGCCAACGAAACCAACCGGCTGGCGAACGGGCTGCGTCCGCCCGTCGATCCGCAGTTCAAGCCGGTCGGTTAGAGCGTTTGGAGCCGGCCAACATGAAGCCGCCTAGGCTTGCAAATGCAAAAGCCGCGCTCCTTGCGGAACGCGGCTCGATACGCATGGCACATTTTACTCAAGTACTCAGAAACCTGGCTCCGGGACGCGAGACCTGATCCGGAGCGCCGGGCGGATATCCGCCTCGCGTTCCGTTCTACAGGCACATCGTTACCGTGCGGTTATCGAGAACTTAAGCAAAACTAAATATACGATTTTTCTGTGGCCACGGCGGTAGCGAAATTTCCGGTACGCAGGCTTAGCGGTCGCCGCGCAGGAAATTGATGATGCCGGAAAAATCCTCACCGCCGAGACCCTGCGCGGCGAAGAGGGCGTAAAGCTGGGTGGCTTCCGCGCCAAGCGGCGTGACCGCGCCGGCGCTCTGCGCCGCTTCCTGGCTGAGCTTCAAGTCCTTCAGCATCAGCGCAGCGGCGAAGCCCGGCTTGTAGTCCCTGTTGGCGGGCGAGGCCGGCACCGGTCCCGGGACCGGGCAGTTGGTGGTGAGAGCCCAGCACTGGCCGGAGGAGGTGGAGGCGACATCGAACAGCGCCTGATGCGAAAGGCCGAGCTTTTCGGCCAACACGAAAGCTTCGGCGACGCCGATCATCGAAATGCCGAGGATCATGTTGTTGCAGATCTTGGCGGCCTGGCCGGCACCGTCGTCGCCGCAATGGACGATGCGCCGCGCCATCGGCTTCAGCACCGGCTCGGCCTTTGCGAAGGCGTCCGCCGATCCGCCGGCCATGAAGGTGAGGGTGGCGGCGGCGGCGCCCACCGTGCCCCCGGAAACCGGCGCGTCGATCGAGAGCAGGCCATGCTTTTTGGCGATGGCGTGCGCCTTGCGGGCCGATTCGACGTCGATGGTGGAGGAGTCGATGAACAGTGCGCCTTTTTCCGCCTTGGAGGCGATGTCCTCATAGACCGACAGCACATGCTTGCCGGCCGGCAGCATGGTGATGACGACCTCCGCGCCTTTCACCGCGGCCGTCGCGTTGGCCATGACGGTGATGCCGTGCTCGCGGGCGACGGTCAGGTTCTCAGGCATTAGGTCGAAGCCCTGCACCGCATGGCCGGCCTTGACCAGATTTGCGGCCATGGGGTTACCCATATTGCCGAGGCCGATGAAGGCGATGGTGGTCATTGGTTCCTCCAGTAGAGGCAATCGGCAATGGCAGTCGGAATTTCCGATTGCCGACTGCCGACTGACTATTGCCGTCCTATCAATTGCCGCGCGACGATGACGCGCATGATCTCGTTGGTGCCCTCCAGGATCTGGTGGACGCGCAGATCCCGCACCAGTTTCTCGATGCCGTAGTCATGCAGGTAGCCGTAGCCGCCGAGAAGCTGCAAAGCCTGGTTGGCGACCTCGAAGCCGGTGTCGGTGACGAAACGCTTGGCCATGGCCGACCATTTCGAGGCGTCATGCGCCTTGGCATCGAGCTTCGAGGCAGCTGCATAGAGGAAGATGCGCGCCGCCTGCAACTCGGTCTCCATGTCGGCCAGCCGGAACTGCAGCGCCTGGAACTGGTTGAGCGCCGAGCCGAACGCCTTGCGTTCGGAGGTGTAGGCGAGCGCCTTGTCCAACGCCGATTGCGCGCCGCCAAGCGAGCAGGCGGCGATGTTGAGCCGGCCGCCGTCGAGCCCTGCCATGGCGATGCTGAAACCGGCGCCTTCGGTGGAGAGAAGGTTTTCCGCCGGCACCTTGCAGTCCTCGAAGATGACCTGACGGGTCGATTGCATGTGCCAGCCCATCTTGTGCTCGTTGGCGCCGAAGGAAAGGCCTGGCGCGTCCTTCGGCACGACGACGGTCGAGATGCCTTTCGGGCCCTCTGCGCCGGTGCGGACCATGGCGACATAGACGTCGCTGTCGCCGGCGCCGGAAATGAACTGCTTGGCGCCGTTCAGCACATAGTCCGAACCATTACCGCCGGAACGCACTGCTTTGGTCTTCAGCGCCGCCGCATCCGAGCCGGAGCCGGGCTCGGTCAGGCAATAGCTGGCCAGCCATTCCATCGATGTCAGCTTCGGCAGGAAGCGCTGGCGCTGCTCCTCATTGCCGAAACGGTCGATCATCGAGGCCGCCATGTTGTGGATGGAGATGAAGGAAGAGAAGGCCGGACATGCCTGCGCCAGCGCTTCGAAGATCAGCACCGCGTCGAGGCGTCCGAGGCCGGAACCGCCGACATCGTCGCGCACATAGATGCCGCCGAGCCCGAGCGGGCCGGTTTCGCGGATGACGTCGGCCGGAAAATGCTTGTTGCGGTCCCACTCCAACGCATTGGGCGCCACGCGTTCGGCGGCGAAGTCCTGCGCCATCGCCTGAATCGCGCGCTGGTCCTCGTTCAGCTCGAACTGGCCTCCGGCCGCTTGAACCGCGCTATCCATGACGTCCTCCCGAAATGCCGTTTTGGGCTATGCGCGCGTTCCAATCTAGACCAATGATGCCACCGCGCAATCCGACCATCTGCGAAGCGGCTGTGCAAAAATAGAAGCCCGGAGCCTTTCAGTGACGACAATTTTCAACATCGATCCGTTCTTCGCCGCCAGCCGGGCAGGGGTGTAACGATGACGCGGGCGATCATGCTGCAGGGCACGGGTTCGGATGTCGGCAAGAGCGTGCTGGTCGCCGGCCTGTGCCGGGCGGCGCGGAAACGCGGCCTGGCGGTCCGGCCGTTCAAGCCGCAGAACATGTCGAACAACGCTGCCGTCGCCGTCATTCCGGGGGAGGACGTGGCTGGGGAAATCGGCCGGGCGCAATGGCTGCAGGCGCTGGCCTGCGGGGTCGAGCCCACCGTCCATATGAACCCGGTTCTGCTCAAGCCGCAGACAGACACCGGCTCGCAGATCGTCGTGCAGGGCAGGATGGCAGGAGAGGCGCGGGCGCGCGATTATCAGCACTTGAAGGCGAAGCTGATGGAGGCGGTGCTCGATTCCTGGGCGCGCGTGGGGCAGGGCGTCGACCTGGTAATCGTCGAGGGCGCCGGCTCGCCGGCCGAGATCAACCTTCGCAGCCGCGACATCGCCAATATGGGTTTTGCCACGCGCGCCGACGTGCCGGTCATCCTCGTGGGAGATATCGACCGCGGCGGCGTCATCGCGTCGCTTGCCGGCACACACCTTATCCTGTCGGAAGAGGACCGCCGGATGGTTGAAGGCTACATCATCAACAAATTCCGCGGGGACGTCTCGCTGTTCGATGAAGGCATCGAGGCAATCGACAGGTTCACAGGGTGGCGGTGCTTCGGCGTTGTGCCTTGGCTCGAAGCGGCGTCTCGCCTGCCCTCGGAGGATTCGGTGGTGCTGGAGCGCCTGGCCAAGAGCGAGACGCGGGCGCTCAAGGTGGCGGTGCCGATGCTGTCGCGCATCGCCAATTTCGACGATCTCGATCCGCTGCGCGCCGAGCCGCAGGTTGAGGTCGTGTTCGTACCGCCGGGACAGTCGCTGCCGGACGATGCGGGGCTGGTGGTCATTCCCGGCTCGAAGTCGACGATCGGCGATCTCCTGAAGTTCCGGGAGAACGGTTGGGACGCCGACCTTGCCGCGCATGTAAAGCGAGGCGGCCATGTCGTCGGCATTTGCGGCGGGTTCCAGATGTTGGGCCGTATGGTCCGCGACCCCGATGGCATCGAAGGCGGCGTCACGGAAGCGCAGGGGCTCGGGCTGCTCGATGTCGAAACGATCATGGAGCCGGAAAAGACGGTGCGGGACGTGACGGCGCGTTCGGTGCCGTTCGACCTGCCGCTGTCGGGCTACGAGATTCACCTCGGCCGTACCTTCGGGCCGGATTGTACCCGCCCGGCGACGCTCATCGATGGGGTGGAGGACGGCGCGGTCTCTGCCGACGGGAAAATCTTCGGAACCTACCTGCATGGGTTGTTCGGCGCCGACGCGTTTCGCGCCAGCTTCCTCGAAAGCCTTGGTGTCCAGGGTGGCGGTATCGATTATCGCCAGAGCGTGGAAAATGCGCTGGACCGGATCGCCGCCCAGCTTGAGGAGCATCTCGACTGCGAGGCCATTTTCGCGCTGGCCCGCTAAGTTTCGGATCGAAGCGCCGGCCGCAAACAGCTGCGCCGGCGCTTCAGTCCAGGATGACTGGTCAGGCCCCGCGGATGAGGCAGGCGACCGCGAGAATGACATAGGCAATGGTCATGACCCAAAAGGCCGACAACGCGCCGAGGCTGAAAATACCGAATGCCATCAGCAACGCGATGACCGCGATGATGACGGTTATGATGAAGATGATCTGCTTGGGTGCACTGAGATTCATCATGGCCTCCTTCGCATCGTGATTCGATGCGGCACCATGATACCAGCCAGCCGGCTTACACACCAATGGCGGCGCGCAGCGGGTTCTGCGGATCGGCGAGCAGCTTGACCGCGAGCGCAACGCAGACCAGCACCAGCAGCGGCTTGATCAGCCGGGCGCCGATGCGGACGGCCAGCAGTGCCCCGACGCGTGCACCCAGGAACTGGCAGACGCCCATCATCAGGCCGATCTTCCAATGGATGACGCCGACAGCCGCGAATACGGCGAAGCCGCCGACATTGGAGGCGAAATTGAGCAGCTTGGTGTGGGCGGTGGCCTTGAGCACGCCGTAACCGGCGAGCGCGACGAAAGCGAGCATGTAGAAAGACCCTGCGCCTGGCCCGAACAGCCCGTCATAGAAGCCGATGGCCGGCACCACCGTGAGCCCGAACAGGAAGGGCGACAGCCGCTCGGCCTTGTCGACGTCGTTCATGTTGGGCTTGACGGCGAAATAGATCGCTATGGCGATCAGGACGACAGGCAGCGCCGCGCTGAGGATGTCGCCCGGGACTACTGTCGCGGCGAGAGCGCCGACGGCGCTGCCGGCGAAGCACAGAAGCGCCGAGGGCAGTTGGCGGCGCGGATCGACCTGACCTTTCGAGGCATAGGCTAGCGTTGCCGAACCGGAGCCGAACAGGCCCTGCAGCTTGTTGGTGCCGAGGGCTTCGACCGGCGAAAGCCCGGCCAGCAGCAGCGCCGGCACCGTCACCAGGCCGCCGCCGCCTGCGATGGAATCGATAAAGCCGGCGCAAAAGGCGGCGAACGCGAGCAGGGCGACGGTCTGGAGGGTGAGATCGAACATTTGCCGGTGAAAAAGGCTGCGATGCCTGCAGGATAAGGCGTTCGACCACAGCAACCCTGTTTGCGCAAGACCGATTCGGCGCTAACTATCGGGCCAGCACAGCGGGGGGAATCGATGGTTATTGCGCTGCTCGACCAGATTCGCGCTGCCCTGGACGGCGATCCGGGTGTCCGCAAGGTGGCAGACGATCCGGTGCTTTCGTCCGAACTGCTCATGCTGTTCCGCATGATCCTGGCGGACGGCGAGGTCAGCGAAAGCGAAATGGAGACGCTGCGGCGCATCTGCACGGACGCGTTCGGCATCGGCGCGGAAAGCATGGATGCGGTTGTCGAGTACCTCAACGATTTCGGCTATGAGACGAACGGTTCGCAGGCGCTCGCCATGTTTCGCGATCTGGATGTCGAGCGGCGCCGGTTACTGGCGCGCCACATGGCGGAAATCGCCAGGGCCGACCATCGTCTGGCGGAAATGGAGGTGAAGCTGCTGCGGCGCACGCTGGAGCTTCTCGACATCAGTCCGGTGGAGGCGGTGAAGAGGGGAGGCTGAGCCATGTTCAACGCTCGGCAGGGTCCCCGCTGCTGCGCAGCGTCCCGGCGTTCGCGGGCCTTTTATCGTGCCACTGGCACGATAAATTCGCGTTCTGCGAACCGGCCGTTCACCCCTATTCCCGCATCTTCCGGGCCAGCGCGCGGTGCAGGTCGGGGGCGGCGGCGACCAATGCCTGTGCGGCTTCCGAGCGGGGATTGTCCAGAACGGCCGCCGTCGGCCCGCTTTCGACGATCCGGCCTTCATGCATCACCATCACCTCATCGGTTATGGCGCGCGCCACCGTCAGGTCATGCGTGATGAACAGATAGGCCACGCCCAGCCGGTCGTTGAGGTCGGCGAAGAGATCCAGCACCTGCGCGCGGATCGAGACGTCGAGCGCCGAGACCGGCTCGTCAGCGACGATCAATTTGGGCCGGGTGATCAGGGCGCGGGCGATGGACAGGCGCTGGCGCTGGCCGCCGGAAAACTCGTGCGGATACTTTCCGAGGTCGGTTTCCGACAGGCCGACCTCGCGCAGCGCGTGGACGACCCTGTCGCGCCGCTCGGCACGCGAGGGTTGCGTTTCCAGCAGATGCAACGGCTCGGCAACGAGTTTCTCGACCTTCTGGCGCGGATCGAAGGAACCGTAGGGGTCCTGGAACACGACCTGCATGTCGCGCCGCGCCGGCTTGAGGTCGGCCTCCGATCTGCCGGTGATCGTCTCGCCGCGGAAGCGGATTTCGCCGGACGATGGTTTGTCGAGCGCCAGGATCATCCGGGCCAGCGTGGACTTGCCGCAGCCCGAGCGGCCGACCAGTGCGACTGACTGGCCTGACGCCATCGTGAAAGAGACATCGTCTACGGCATGGACCGGCGCGTCGCGACGGAACAGCGAAGTACGGCGGCCGGGGTAGAGGCGGGAGAGAGACTGGACGGAAAGGAGGTGAGCGGCAGTTTTACCCTCCCCCTTGTGGGGAGGGTCGGCGAGAGGACTTTGCGAAGCAAAGCGATCAAGACGGGGTGGGGGTGCAGCATCCGGCGCGAGCGTTCCCCCACCCCGTTTCGTGATCTCCGCTACGCTTCGATCACTCACCGACCCTCCCCACAAGGGGGAGGGTGAAGACCTGCGCCTCGGCACATGCATCGAAGCCTGCGCCAGTTGCCGCGTATAGGGATGCGACTGGTTCGACAGCGTGCGTGCCGTCTCGCCCGCCTCCATCACCTCGCCATGGCGCAGGATAGTGATGCGGTCGGCCATTTCGGTGACGACGGCGAGATCGTGCGAGATCAGCAGCAGGCCCATGCGGTTCTCGTCGACGAGGTCGCGCAGCAGCTCAAGGATCTGCGCCTGTAGCACTACGTCGAGCGCCGTGGTCGGTTCGTCGGCGATCAGCAGCTTCGGCTTCAGCGCACAGGCGATGGCGATGACGACGCGCTGGCGCTGGCCGCCGGACAGTTCGTGCGGATAACGCGACAGCGGGAATTTCGCTTGCGGCAGCCCGACCCGGTCGAGGATTTGCCGAGCGCGGGCCTCCGCCTCGGCGCGCGAGACGCGCATATGCCAGCGTATGCCTTCGGCGACCTGCTCGCCGATGGTCTTGACGGGATTGAGCGCCGTCATCGGCTCCTGGAAGACCATGCCGATGTCGTCGCCGCGCAGCGCGCACATCTGGTCCTCGGTCGCCGACAGGATGTCGATGTCGTCGAAGGTGACGCGTCCGCCGGTGCGCGCGGCATGAGGCAGAAGCCGCATCACGGTCAAGGCCGTCATCGATTTGCCGGAGCCGGATTCGCCGACCAGGCCCATCACCTCGCCGCGTTCGATGGCGAGGTCGACATCCTTCAAGACCGGTATGCCGGCAATGTCGAGCGTCAGGTTCTCGATCTGGAGCAGACTTTTAGGCAGGCTCATCGGCGCCGCCGCGATTTCGGGTCGAGAATATCGGCGATGCCGTCGCCGAGCAGATTGAGGCCGAGCACAGTGACGACGATCGCCATGCCGGGGAAGATCGCCATCCACGGTGCTATCGCCATGCGCGTCTGCGCCTCGAACAGCATGCGGCCCCAACTCGGCATAGGCGGCTGGGCGCCGAGCCCGACATAGGAAAGGCTGGCCTCGGCGAGGATGCCGAGCGCGAACTGGATGGTGCCCTGCACGAGAAGCAGCGTGGCGATGTTGGGCAGCACATGTTCGAGCGTGATCAGCGCGCGGTTCTTGCCGGCGGCGCGGGCCGCGAGGATGTATTCGCGCGGCCAGATGGCGAGCGCGCCGGCGCGGGCGACGCGCGCGAACACTGGAATGTTGAAGATGCCGATGGCGATGATGGCGTTGACCGCGCCGGGGCCGAATATGGCGGTGATCATGATGGCCGAGAGCAGGGCGGGGAAGGCGAAGACGAGGTCGTTCAGCCGCATGACGATCTCGTCCAGCCAGCCACCGCGCGCCGCGGCGAGGCACCCCAGCGGCACGCCTAGCCCCATGCCGATGCCGACCGCCACCAGCGCGACGGCGATGGAGTTGCGCGCGCCGACCATGATCATCGACAGGATATCGCGGCCGAAGTGATCGGTGCCGAACCAATGGGTGAAGGACGGCGGCTGCGTCTTGTTGGCGATGACAAGCTTCGTCACGTCGAACGGCGTCCAGACGAAGGACAGCAGCGCGACGAAGGCGACGGCGCTTGCGATGACGAAGCCGACGACGAAGGAGCGGTTGGCGAAGGCCTTGGCCAGTGGCCGCCCCGGTCTTTCGTCGGGAATATCGACAGGCAGCGTCATTCGCGGCCCCTGAGGCGCGGGTCGACGACCGCATAGGACAGGTCGACAATCAGATTGACGGCGATGACGGCGGCGACGAGAAGCATGACCACGCTTTCCACCACGATCAGGTCGCGCTGGGTGATGGCCTGGAAGACGAGACGGCCGAGACCGGGCAGGTAGAAGACGTTCTCGATGATGATGGTGCCGGCCAGAAGGAAGGCGAATTGCAGGCCGAGGATAGTCAGCACGGGGATCATGGCGTTGCGCAGCGCGTGCCGCCACAGCACGGCGCGGTAGGGTATGCCCTTGGCGCGCGCGGTGCGGATATAGTCCTCGTTCAACACGTCGAGCAGCGCCGAGCGGGTGACGCGGGCAAGGATCGCCGCCTGCGGCAGGGCCAGCGCGATGGCGGGGAGCAGCAGCGAGCGAAGCGCCGGCCACGCGCCGTTACTCCATCCCGGAAAGCCGCCGGCGGGCACCAGCCACAGCCACACCGCGAACAGATAGATCAGCATCAGCGCGAACCAGAAATTCGGGATCGCCACGCCGATCTGGGCGGCGCCCATGGCCAGCGTATCGCCGGCATGGCCGCGGCGGCTGGCCGAATAGAGCCCGACCGGAATGGCGATGGCGGCCGAGAGCGCCAGCGCGATGAGCGCCAGCGGCAACGACACGGCGATCCGCTCGCGGACCAGGTCGATGACCGGCACGGAATAGGTGAGGGAGCGGCCGAAATCCAATGTGAGCAGGCCGCCGGCCCAGTGAATGTAGCGAAGCAGCAGCGGGTCGTTGAGGCCCATCTGCGTGCGCAGCTGCTCGACCTGCTCGGCGCTGGCGTTCATGCCGAGCATCAGCCGGGCCGGGTCGCCGGGCACGATCTCCAGCACGGCGAAGACGACGAGCGACGCCAGCACCAGGGTGGCGATGGCGATGGCGGTGCGCTTGAGGAGATAGGCGGTCATTGTGCGCCTTTTCCCTCCCCATTGAGGGGAGGGTGCCGAGCGAAGCGAGGCGGGTGGGGTAGGTAAAGGCCGAGCGCTGCCGCAACGACCCCACCCGTCCAGCCGCCTGCGGCGACTGTCCACCCTCCCCTCAAGGGGGAGGGATCGGGCATCGCTACTCTTTCCACTTCACCTTGGTGATGTCGTTGGCCTGGATCGGCGCGTCGGTCCAGAATCCTTCCAGCTTGGCGTCCCAGACGCCGACCTTGGGCAGTTCGTACAGGAAGCCGACGACGGCGTCCTCGGCGAGAATCTTCTGCGCCTGACCGAGCAACTCCTTGCGCTTAGCCTCGTCTGAGGTGACCTTCAGTTCCTCGATCACCTTGTCGAAAGCCGGATTGTCGTAGTTGAAGTAATAGTCCTTACGCGAATAGATATCGATGTCGTTCGGCTCGGTATGCGAGACGATGGTGAGGTCATAGTCCTTGCCCTTGAACACCTGCTCCAGCCATTGCGCCCATTCCACCGGGATGATTTCGAGGTCGATGCCCACTTCGCGCAATTGCGAGGCGATGATCTCGCCGCCGAGACGGGCATAGGAGGGCGGCGGCAGTTTCAGCGTCGCCTTGAAGCCGTTCTCCAGACCGGCCTCCTTGAGCAGTTCCCTGGCCTTGGCGACGTCGTGCGGGTACATGCCGGTCAGGTCGACATAGTCCTTGCTGGCCGGCGACTGGTGCGAACCGATCGGCTTGCCGAAGCCGGCGGATGCGCCCTCGACGATTGCCGCGCGGTCCAGCGCGTAGGAAATCGCCTGACGCACCTTCACATTGTCGAAAGGCGGCTTCTTGTTGTTCATCGACAGCAGCGTCTCGCCTTCGGTGGCGCCGACGACGACGCTGAAGCGCGGATCGCCCTCGATCTGCGCGACGCCGTCCGGCTGGAAGAAGGGGAACGCCTGCACGTCGCCCGAAAGCAGCGCCGGCACGGCGGCGGCGGCGTCCGGCACGATGCGGAATTCGGCCTTGTCGAGGAAGGCAGGCTCGCCCCAGTAGCTGTCCGATTTCACCAGCGTGATGGAAGAGCCCTTGGCCCAGTTCTGGAATTTGAAGGGGCCGGTACCGATCGGCTTTTCCTTGTTGGTCTCGGCCGTTTCCGGCGCCACGATCACCGCGTCGCCCCAGCCGAGATTGTAAAGGAACGACCCTTGCGGGTTCTTCAGCGTGATCTTGACGGTTGTCGGGTCGACCGCCTCGACCGCCTCGATGGCGGCGAACAGGGCCTTCTGGGCATTGGCGGATTTCTCGCCGCGCGCCCGGTCGAGCGAGAATTTTACATCGTCGGCGTTGAAGTCGCTGCCATCGTGGAATTTCACGCCGCTATGCAGCTTGAAGGTATAGGTCTTGCCGTCTTCCGAAATGGTCCAGCTCTCGGCGAGATCGGGCAGCACTTCGCCGCTCGGTCCGATGCGGGTCAGCCCCTGGAAGACGTTGGCATAGAGCACTTCGTCGATGGCCGCGGCGGCGCTGGCGGTGGGATCGAGGTGAGGCGGCTCCAGCGGGATGCCGATGACGATATCGGTCCGCGCGGCCAGCGCCGATGTTGCCGAAACGAGGCCCAGTGCCGCTGCCGCGAGAACGCTCTTCCACAATGTCATCTGCTTACTCCCGTTTTCCCGTTCGCCGGATAGAAGCCTGATTTGCGTGTCGAGTAAATCGGCTGCCTTCTCAATCCCCGGCCTTGCCGCGCAGAAGCACGTTGAGGCCAATCGCCATCACCTTGGCCGACTGCACCATGTCGTCGATGCCCACCCATTCGTCCGGCCTGTGGGCGAGGTCGAGAATGCCCGGCCCGTAGGCGATGCAGTCGTAAATGTGGCCGATGCGGGCGATGTGCTTCTGGTCGTAGGTGCCGGGCGAGATGACATAGTCTGGCTCGCGGTCGAACACGTCCATGATGCCTCGCGCCACGGCCTTGACCACCGGTGCGTCGCGCTCCGTCATCAGCGGCAGCACCTCGAACAGGTCGCGGATGCCGTAGTCGAACTTCGGCCGGTCGCGCTTCAGCCGTTCGAGGATGGACGTCACCTCCGATTTCACATCCTCGATCTTTTCTTCCAGCAGGAAGCGGCGGTCGATGGTGAGCCGGCAGGAGTCCGGCACGTTGGGCGAGGGCAGGCCGGGGCGGAAATCCTCGGTCTGGCCGCCATGGATGGAATTGATGTTCATGGTGGAGCGCCGCGCGCCTTTCGGCACCACCGGCATGGCCGTCATCTTGCGCTCGAGCGCCGGGAAAAGCTCTTCCTCGAAAGCCTGCAGCACGGCGCTCATATGGCGTATGGCGCTGTCACCCAGAAACGGCATCGAGCCATGGGCGATCTGGCCATGGGTCTCGATCTCCGCCCACCAGACGCCGCGATGGCCAAGGCAGATGCGGTCCTTGTTGAGCGGTTCGGGAATGATGACGTGATCGACCTTGGGCTTCGAGAAATAGCCGAGCTTGGCCAGATGCGCGACGCCGCCGAAACCGCCGGATTCCTCGTCGACGGTGCCGGAAATCTCGATGGCGCCGGGGAAATCCGGATAGGCCTCCATGAACGCCTCGACCGCGACGATGGACGCCGCCAGCCCGCCCTTCATGTCGCAGGCGCCGCGTCCATAGACGCGTCCGTCCTTCACCTCGCCGGCGAAGGGGTCGACGGTCCAGCCCTCGCCAGCCTCGACCACGTCGATGTGCGAGTTGAAATGCACGGTCGGACCGGGCATGCGGCCGTCGAAACGGGCGACGACATTGATGCGCGGATAGCGGTCGGTGTCGCCGGGAGCGCCTTCGCCGCGGATGAATTCGACGCCGAAACCGCGTTTGCGCAAGCGTTCGCCGATATATTCGGCGCAGGGGCGATAGGCTTCGCCGGGGGGATTGACGGTTGGGAAGCGGATCAGCTCCGCGGTCAGGGCTATCAGGTCGTCCCGGCGGGAATCGATGTCGCGGAAAAGTCGGTCGTTCATGGGCCTGAGTTGAGCAGGGAACAGCCCCTTCTTGCAAGGGTCGTGGTCTTGGTGCAGCTGCAAGGATTTGCCGGCACAGAAGCGGACGGTGCCGGTTTCACGGGAAGTTGTTCAAATTTTCCAGTTCGGATTGGCCATTTCCGAAACAACCCGCAGCTAAAGTGAGCGTGGCATCTTTAAAAAAATGAAAAATTGCGTGAAATAGCATGCGTCAGGGCAGACAAAGGCAATCCAAGAGGGGGTTTACATGAAGAAGATGTTTCTCATGGCGATGGCGCTTGGGGGAATGCTTGTTGGAACTCCGATGAGCGCAAGTGCGGCCGCGCTGGTGGCCAACATCAATGTTTCGACGCAGACGATGACGGTAAGCCGCAACGGGCAGGTCGTTTATCGCTGGAAGGTTTCCACGGCCCGCAAGGGATACATCACGCCGCGCGGCAGCTACCGGCCGCAGCGTCTGCACAGAATGTGGTATTCGCGCAAATACGACATGTCGCCGATGCCATATTCGGTGTTCTACCGGGGCGGTTATGCCATTCACGGCACCGTGGCTGTCAAACAGCTTGGCCGCCCGGCCTCGCATGGCTGCGTGCGCCTGCACACCGCAAACGCCGCGACCTTCTATGCGATGGTGAAGGAATTCGGCCCGCGCAATACACGAATTGTGGTGACAAACTAGCCTCGAGGCGTACCCGGCGTTTTCAGGGCGCTTAACAGTGGGGATCTCAGTCCAGGAGCTTCGGTCGCGGAAGCTTTTTCCCGCGCGCCGCCTGAAGGCGCTTGGCCAGACTACGGAGCTTGGCGAACTTCTCGCCAGGCTTGAGAATGCGCTCCTGGCCCCAAGGCGTCCATAGCGCGGCACTTCCCCTACTGGTACTGGTCTTGATCATACGCTTACCCCCCAAGCGCATTCATTCTCGCCGGAAAATATTAACGATCAAGCAAAAAGAGCTAAGAGTCCCGATTTTGGGACGAGAAAACGTCAGCCGCCCGCAGGCACGCTGTTGCCGGGCTTCGTTTTCGGCCTGCGGCCGCCGCGCGGGCTGATGTGCCAACGTTTGTGGAACCACATCCACTGGCCGGGGTCCTCCCGAACCCAGCGCTCGACCACGTCGCACAACAATTGCGCTGTCGCCTGCACGTCGACCTGGCCTCCTTCGTCGCGGGGCAGGGCAAGCTTGTCCTCGATCTGGAGCCGGAAGCGATTGCCGGGAAGACGGATGCAGCGGGCCGGATAGACGTCGCAATCGTAGTGTCGCGCCAGCATCCCCAGAACCGGATTGCTGAGGCAACGGCGGCCGAAAAAGGTGGTCTCGAGGCCGCGATTGAATTTCTGGTCGACCAGAATGCCGATATTGCCGCCCCGCGACAGGATGCCGGCCAGCGCGAAGGAGGCTCCGTTGGCCGACGGCAGAAGGTCGCCCATGTTGGAGCGGCGCGTCGAGAGAATGTAGTCGGCCAGATAGGGGTTGTTGGGCGGGCGGAAGAGCGCGGTGATCTTCATACCGAAGGTCGCGGCGGCGACCGGCAGCAGCTCGAAATTGCCGAGGTGGCCGGTGAAGACGATGTGCGCCTTCTCCTCGCCGGCGATCCGCTCGAAATTCTCGATGCCCGTCACTTCCACCCGGCCCGGGGCGGCGGCATGAGGCTCGTAGTCGAACAACTGGTCGAGGAAAACGTATTCGGCGGCGAGCCGCGCCATGTTGCCCCACATGTCCAGCGCGATCGCCTGGATTTCCTCGTCGGTCTTGTCGGGATAGGCGGCGCGCAAATTCGACACCGCGACGCGGTGCCGGCCGATCCAAGGCCCGATGCGGCGGGCGGCGCGGTCGGCGAAGTTGAGCGCGCGATCGAGAGGCAACAGCCTCAGAACCGCGATCACCGCCATGGCGAGGCGCGCCAGCAGCCAGTAGTTCAGCTTCTGCAGCCGCATGGCGAAGCCGAACTTCAAATCCCGCTTCAGCTTACCCCGCGAGCCGCTCATTTTTCGACGTGGAGGATGATCTTGCCGAAGACGTCGCGGCCTTCCATGCGCTTGAGCGCCGCGTCGATACCGTCGAAGTCGACTTCGGTATCGATGACCGGGTGGACGAGGCCGGCGGCCATCTTCTGCATGGCGTTGGCCATGTTTTCCATGCGGCAGCCGAAGGAGCCGAGCAGCTTCAACTGCTGCTGGAAGAGCTGCATCAGGTTCATCTGCGTGGAGACGCCGGAGGTCGAGCCGCAGGTGACGAGGCGGCCGCCGCGCTTCAGCGACAGCATCGAGCCGGCCCAGGTGTCAGCCCCAACATGCTCGAACACGACATCGACGCCCTTCTTTTTCGTCAGCTTGCGCACGACGCCTTCGAAACGGTCCTCGCGATAATTGATGACATGGTCGGCGCCGAGAGCCTTGGCCTTGTCGATCTTGTCGTTCGAGCCGACCGTGGTGATGACGGTGCAACCCATCTTCTTCGCCAATTGGATCGCAGCCGAACCGATGCCGGAGCCGCCGGCATGGACCAGGATGGTTTCCCCAGGTTCAAGCCGGGCGTTGTCGAACAGCATATGCTCGACTGTGCCGAAGGTGACGGGCGCAACCGCCGCGCCGACGGCGTCGACGCCGGGCGGCGCCGGCACCAGAAGCCGCGCCGGCAGGTTGATCTTCTCCTGCGCGAAGCCGTCGAGGTGGAAGCCGTGAACGCCTGAGACGTTCTCGCACAGATTGTCGCGCTTCTCGCGGCAGGCGCGGCAAAGCCCGCAGGTCCGCGCCCCGTAGATCGATACGATCTGGCCAGGCGCCAGCCCAGACACGCCGGGACCGACGGCTTCGACCTCGCCGGAAGCCTCGGCGCCAACGGTGAGCGGCAGCTTGCGCTTGGCGAAGGCCATGCCGCGCCAGCCCCACACATCGATGTGGTTCAGCGCCACCGCCTTGATGCGCAGCGTCACCTCGCCGAGCGCAGGGGCGGGAGGCGCAGGAACGTCGACCGTTTCCAGCCGACGATCCTCGATGAGTTGGAGTGCGCGCATTGTGGTCACCGAGTGAATGGTAAATGGTGAACGGTGAATGGCAGCCAGATACCCTGGCCGAATATGAGCAGCAACCGGCGCGTTTGCGTGTTTTGACCATTCACCATTTACTATTCACCATTCACTCTTCAGGCCGGTTCCCGCGCCATGACAAGGCAGGTGTTCTGGCCGCCGAAGCCGAAGGAATTGGAGAGCACGGTGCCCACTTTCGCGGCGCGCTTGGTGTTCGGCACCACATCCAGCACGATGGCAGGATCGGGGTTGTCGTAGTTGATGGTCGGAGGGATGACGCCTTCCTGCATCGTCATCAGCGAGAACGCGGCTTCGATCGCGCCGGCCGCCGAAAGCGTATGGCCGATCATCGACTTGTTGGAGGAGATCGGAATGGAGCCCATCCTTTCGCCGAATACGGTGGAAAGCGACATGTGCTCCATCTTGTCGTTTTCCGGCGTCGAGGTGCCGTGGGCGTTGATGTAGTCGATCTCGTCTTCGCGCAGCCCGGCGTCGGCAAGCGCTGCCTTGACCGCGCCGATGGCCGGCGAGCCGTCCGGCTTCGAGCGGGTGCGGTGGAAATCGTCGGCCTTCTCGCCGCAGCCGCGCAGGATGCCGAGCACCGTCGCGCCGCGGGCAAGCGCGCTTTCCAGCGATTCCAGAACTAGCGCCGCCGAGCCTTCGGCGAGCACGAAGCCGTCGCGGTCCTTTGAAAACGGCTTGGAGGCTTTTTGCGGGTTGTCGTTGTTGGTGGAAAGCGCCGAAAGCAGCGAGAAGCGGATCAATGCCTCGGCGGTGGCCGAGCCGTCGGCGCCGATGGACAGCGCGCGATCGCATTCGCCGCGGCGGATCGCCTCGACGCCGAGCTGGATCGCTGTTGCGCCAGAGGCGCAGGCGGTGGAAAGCGTGATCGGCAGGCCGGTGGCGCCGAACTGGTCGGCCAGCCGGTCGGCGATATAGCCGAACTGCGAGGTGCCGAACATATCCAGCGAATTCAGCCGTCGCGCGGCGGCCAGCAGCCGTGCGCCTTCGTCCTCGCCGGTAGCGGCTTCGTGCAGGGCGAAGCGGTCGTGCCAGTCGAGTTCCATCGGCGGCGAGGCCAGGAACAGCGGGCCGCCGAAATCCGTCGCATCGATGCCAGATTGCGTAACAGCCTCCAGGGCTGCCGTCTGCGCCAGCTCGTAGGTCAGCGCGCTCGCGCCCTTGGAGCTCGAGGGCAGGAAATCGACGGTGCCGGCGATGCGCGTGTTCAGGTGGTCGACCGGAAACCGGGTGATCGGATGGATGCCCGACGTGCCGGCGGTGAGCGCCGCCCAGTTCTCTTCCTTGCCGACGCCCAGCGAGGTGACGACGCCGATGCCGGTGACGGCGACGACGGGCCGGCCCAGATGATCCTTCAGGCTGGTCATGTTGGACCTCTCAATCGGCGGCGCTGACCAGCGCCATGCCCTCGAAATGGTGATAGCCGATCGCCGTTACCAGCACCTCGCACGGAACTTCGCCGAATGGCTGCTCGCTTTCGGCATCGAAGGCGGGATAGGCGCTCTTGCGGTCGACGGCAAGCGCCGCCAGCGCGACGGCGAAGGGGAACTGCGCCTCCTTCATGTGGCCGGTCAGCGAGGCAAAGCCGCGCACGGCAATGCCGGTGCGTGCGGCGAGGGCTGCTTTCTCCGCGGTTGTGGCGTCATGGCTGCCGGAAGCAGCAGAAATCGCCAGCAGCGGTCCACCGGGCAGATCGACCTTGTCCAGCAGCGATTCGATCCCGGCAGCGAGTTCGCCGCGCGCGCGCCGCGCCCGTGCCGATACGACCGGGCCGAGGCTGGCATAGATCCTGCGGCCGCGCTTCTCGGCATGCTCGCGCTGTTCGAGCACCAGGAAAGCGCCGCCCGAACCGGTGACGACGCCGCCGCCCTCGGACCCATTGCGCTTCCATACAGATTTCCAGCTACCACGATGCAGGTAGCCGCCCAGTTCATAGCCGAGCAGCATATCGGGATGCTCGGTCTGGAAAGCGCCGCCGACCAGCACATGCGTCGACTGGCCGGAGCGGATGCGCGCCGCCGCCGTCTCGACGGCGGAAATGCCGGCGCCTTCCTCGCCCATGAAGGTGCGGGAGGAGCCCGTCACCTTATGGACGATGGAAATATTGCCGGCCAGGAGGTTGGAAAGCTGGGCGAGGAACAGCGTCGGCCGCAGTTCCGTGGTGAGCTTCTCGTTCAGCAGCACGTCGCGGTCGGTGCGGGTATCGGATGCCGCGAGGATCGCCGCGTCGACCATCATGTCGCGTTCGCCGCCACCGGCGGCGACCACCATGTCCATGGCGGCGCAAAGGTCCTCGTCGCCCTTGATGCCGGCGTCGTCGAGCGCCAGCCCGGCGGCATAGGTGCCGAGCCGCTGCCAGGTTTCCATCTGGCGCTGATCGCCGCGCTTGGCGATCTGCAGGTTCCAGTCGATCTCCGGCAAAGGATGGATGGTGTAGGGCGCGAAGCGCGCCGTATCGAGCACCGGCGCAGGGGACGATGCGGTCAGGCGCTGCCAATGCGCCTCCGGGCCTTCGCCCAGGGAGGAGACAAGGCCGATGCCTGTGATGACGACGTCGTGGGGATTCATGGGAGGCTGTTATCGGGGCAGGCGGCGGCGCCCGTCAAGAGCGCCCGCCACGACGACCGTCAGGTCGCGTTCTTGGCGGCGACGAGACCGTCGATCTTGGCGCAGAGGTTCTTCATGACGAAATATTCGTCGGTCGAGGCCTTGCCGTCGTTGACTTCCTGCGTCCACTTCTCGAGCGGCACCTTGATGCCGAACTCCTTGTCGATGGCGAAGACGATATCGAGGAAGTCGAGGCTGTCGATGCCGAGATCGTCGATGGTGTGGCTCTCCGGGGTGATCGTGTCGATATCGATCTCGCTGGTATCGGCGATGATCTTGGCGACTTTTTCGAACGTGGTGGCCACGGTTTCTTCCTTCGTTTACGCGCGATGGAGGTTTTGCATTTGGGCGCTGTCTAGTCGGTTTTTATAAGCAGGAAAAGGCACAAGTTTCATTTAACCGGTGCATGTCACCGCAAAGGACGGTTTACAGCCTGTCATCCAAAGCCGCAAATCCGTTAAAACACAATACGTCCCAGCACGCGCAGACCTTCCCCGTCCGGCTCCACGATGACCGCCTCGCCTTCGCGCGGAGATATGCCGGTCATGTCCCGGATATTCTCTAGATGCGTAACCATGACCAGATTGTCGGAACCCGAGTAATCGCGAATCTGCGCCAGCACGGCGGCTTCCTGGCTTTTGCGCGCGGCCTGGTCGGTAGAAAGCGGATCGAGGGGCGCAAAGGGTTCCGGTTCCGCTTCGAAGGCGATGCGGGCGGTGTCGAGGCAGCGACAGTAACGGCTGGACAGCACCCGCTCCACCGGCGCCGCGCGGGCTCCGAACAGAGCGCCGATCTTGCTCGCCTGCTGCTTGCCGCGCGCCGACAGATTGCGCTGTGTCGCACATTTGTCGATGTCGAAACTGGCGGGTTCGGTCGTGCCAGGCGCCACGGCATGGCGCAGGAACACTACGTGACCGCCTTCCCGCAGCAGCGCCCAGCCGGCTTCCGTCGCATCGGCGGCGGGCGAGACCAGCAGGAAAAGCATAACCAGAAATCGCAGCATCGAGATCCTTTCAGGATGCCGCAAAGGATGGCGGCCACTGCGGATATAGGAACGGCGACACCCGCAGGGCAACCGTCAGCGGCGTTTAGCCGGCAAGGTGTGGAAAGGCGAACGCCATATACTGGCTCATAAGGCTGGTACGAGCGGACAATTGCGCGGCAACCACGGCTCGCCTATCAGGCAGAAATGGGATCGCTCACGGAAACGATATTGTTTGTCTTCGGCCTGGTGGCGCTCGGCTATCTGGCCGGGCTCACCGGCTATCTGAAAGCCGAAACCGGCGATGCGGTCTCGGAATTCGCGGTCAGCGTGGCGATGCCGCTTCTCCTGTTCCGCACCATGATCGACGCGGATTTCCACGGTTCGGCGCCCTGGCCGTTCTGGGGTGCCTATTTCGCGGCCGCGGCCATTACCTGGACCGCCGGCCATCTTGTCGCGACACGCGTCTTCGGCCGCGATGCCCGCGGCGGCGTGGTGGGCGGCGTCTCGTCCTCCTTCTCCAACCTCGTCCTGCTCGGCGTTCCCTTCATGCTCGGCGTTCTGGGGCAGGAGGGTTTCCAGCAATTGTCGCTGCTGATTTCCATTCACCTGCCGGTCATGATCATGGCGTCGATCATCCTGTTCGAGCTGTTCGGTCCGAAGGGCGACGGCCATCTGCATCCTGCGCGCATCCTGCGCATCTTCTTCCGGCGTATTTTCACCAACCCGCTGATCATTGGCATCCTGCTGGGATGGCTGTGGCGTCTCACCGGACTGCCGCTGCCGTCGCTCGCCGGACGGCTGGTCGACGCGCTGGCGGGAATCGCCGCGCCCGTCGCGCTGTTCGCCATGGGGCTCGGGCTGCGGCGCTACGGCATTTCCGGCACGGTCAGGCCGGCGCTGGTGCTGTCGGGGCTGAAACTGGTGTTCATGCCGGCCGTGGTGTTCGTACTGGTCTTGATGCTCGACCTGCCGCCGCTGACCGCCAAGGTCGCGGTCATGGCGGCAGCGCTGCCCTCCGGTGTCAATTCCTACCTCATTTCGACCCAGTTCGGCACCGGCGAGGCGCTGGCGTCGAGCCAGATGACGATCGCCACGGCGCTCGCCGTCTTCACTACCGGCTTCTGGCTGTTCGTCGTGCAGCACACATTTGCTTGAAGAACTAGCACTTGAAGAACTGGCACACATCTCTGGCGTCGATGGACTGTCACAGGCCCGTATGGCCTCTATATTAGCCCCATCCACTATGAAATCGGGATAGACGCGCCGCGAGGGCGCATTACGGAGGTCGTTCATGCTTCAGAAAACCAGCCATTTCATGCGCCAGGCCAATCTCATCGACGGCGAGTGGGTACAGGCCGATTCCGGCAAGACGATCGACGTCACCAATCCCGCCACCGGACAGAAGATCGGCACCGTGCCGAAATCCGGAGCGGCCGAGACGCGCCGCGCCATCGAGGCGGCCGAAAGGGCATTCCAGACATGGCGCAAGACCTCGGCGCTGGAGCGCTCCAAGCTGCTGCGCAAGCTGCATGACGCGCTGATGGACAATCAGGATTCGCTGGCCGAACTGCTGACGATGGAGCAGGGCAAATCGCTGACCGAATCGAAGGGCGAGATCGGTTCGTCCGCAGCCTATATCCAGTGGTTCGCCGAGGAAGGCCGCCGGACCTACGGCGATGTCGTTCCTTCGCCATGGGCGGACCGGCGCATCCTCGTCACCAAGGAGCCGGTCGGCGTCATCGCCGCGATCACGCCGTGGAATTTTCCGTCGTCCATGCTGGCCCGCAAGCTCGGTCCCGCACTTGCCGCCGGCTGCACGGCGGTGGTGAAGCCGGCGACCCAGACGCCCTATTCGGGGCTGGCCTGGGGCGCCTTGGCCGAGGAGGTCGGGTTTCCGAAGGGCGTCGTCAACATCGTCACCGGCGCCGCGGGCGAGATCGGCGACGAGATATGCACCAACCCGCTGGTCAAGAAGCTGACTTTCACGGGGTCGACCGAAGTCGGCAAGATCCTGATCGCCAAGTCTGCCTCGACGGTGAAGAAGGTATCGATGGAGCTCGGCGGCAATGCGCCTTTCATCGTGTTCGACGACGCCGACATCGACCGCGCCGTCGCCGGTGCGATGATGGCGAAATACCGCAATTCGGGCCAGACCTGCGTGTGCACCAACCGGTTCTTCGTTCAGGCTGGCATCCACGACAAGTTCGTCCAAAAGCTGGTGGAAGCCAGCGACAAGCTAAAGGTCGGCGCCGGCAATGAAGAGGGCGTGCAGCAAGGGCCGCTGATCGACGAAAAGGCGGTGGAGAAAGTCGAGGAGCTGATAGCCGATGCGACGGCCAAGGGCGGCAAGGTCGAGACCGGAGGCAAGCGGCACAAGCTCGGCGGCTCGTTCTTCCAGCCGACAGTGATTTCCAACGCCTCGCCGAAGATGCGCTTCATGAAGGAAGAGATTTTCGGACCCGTCGCGCCGGTGTTCAAGTTCGACACCGAGGAAGAAGCGGTTGCGCTGGCCAACGACACCGAATTCGGCCTTGCCTGCTATTTCTATACCAGCGACCTCGGCTGCGCCTATCGCGTCATGGAAGGGCTGAAATACGGTATGGTCGGTGTCAACGAAGGGCTGATCACCACGCCCGAAGCGCCGTTCGGCGGCGTCAAGGAATCCGGCCTCGGCGCGGAAGGCGGCCATCAGGGCATCGAGGATTATCTGGATACCAAATATGTCTGTATTGGCGGACTGGGCTTATAGCCCTATAGGTCTGCCCATCGGCAGGAGGCGGGCAGAGTGACGCCATGAAGGACGGTGAAGAGTTTGGCGTGACGCAGGCCGGGGAACCGGTGCAGCGCTTCACCATTCGTGGCGGCGGTCTCAGCGCCAACATCATCGGCTTCGGTGCGATAATCCAGGACCTGCGGCTCATCGGGCATGACGCGCCGCTGGTCCTGGGTTTCGACACGCTGGAAGCCTATGAGCGCGACACGGCCTATTTCGGTGCGCTCGTGGGACGTTACGCCAACCGCATCAAGGACGGACGGTTTTCGCTGGCCGGCGCGCATCACCGCACCGACCGCAATTTCCTCGGCAAGCATATGCTGCATGGCGGCAGCCAGGGCTATTTCGGCCGGCCGTGGACGGTGGCGCTGCATGGGCGGGATTTCGTCACCCTGACGCTGCACGACTCAGCCGGCACGATGGGTTTTCCCGGTGCGCTGGAGGTGATCTGCACCTATCGGCTGAAAATTCCCGGTACGCTCTGCATCGAACTGACCGCGACCTGCGACGAGCCGACGGTCTGCAACCTGACGCAGCATTCCTATTTCAATCTCGACGATGGCGGCGCCGGCGACATACTCGATCACAGGCTGATGCTGCCGGCCGGCGCATATCTGCCCGTCGACGACGAACTGATTCCCACCGGCGTGGTCCAGCCGGTCGACGGCACGGCTTACGACTTCCGGCAGGCGCGGCCCATCCGCGCCGGCAAGGGTGAAACGCAGGTCGACTATGACGAGAATTTCTGCCTGACTCCGGCGCGCGGCCCGCTCAAGCAGGCGGCATGGCTGCAGGGGGGCCGATCGGGCGTCGAGATGGAGTTGTGGACCACCGAGCCTGGCGTGCAGCTCTATGTCGGCCAGCATGTCGCGCCTGCGTCGCCAGGGCTGGGCGGATTGAAATACGGCAAGTATGCCGGCCTATGCCTCGAGCCGCAGATATGGCCCGATGCACCGAACCGGCCGTACTTCCCGCAGGCGACGTTGATGCCGGGCGAGACCTATCACCACATTTCGGAATACAGGTTCAGGCTTCCTTAGACCCAGCCGGAACTAAGCGCCGAATCCGGTTCGCAGCACCTCCGCAGGGGCGAGGGCGCCGCGCACCTGCACCACGGCTGCCGCAACCTGATGCGCGCGCCTCGCCGCCTCGGCGGGCGCATGGCCGGCAAGCCGGGCGGCGAGATAACCGCCATTGAAGGAATCGCCGGCGCCGGTCGTATCGACTGGCGCGGCGACAGGGACGGCGGGAACCGTGGCGGTGCCGGCTTCGCTCACCACCAGCGCCGCGCCTTCGCCATTCTTCACCACCACCTCGCCGACGCGCGCGGCAAGGCGGGCCGCCGTTTCCTGCGGCGCGCCGTCACCGAACAGCATCTGCTCGTCAGGGAAGGTCGGCAGCGCAATGTCCGTCACGGTCAGAGCCTCGTTGATCGCCGCCTGCGCCTCATCGCGGCTTTTCCATAGCCGGGGCCGGTAGTTCGGATCGAAGGCGACGCGGCTGCCGGCTGCGCGCGCGGCCGCAACAGCCGACAGCAGCGCCTTGCGAGCCGGGCCGTCGAGAATTGCCAAGGTGATTCCGGAAAAGTAGACAAGCGCCTGGTTTTGCAGGCTTTTCGCTAACGCTTCCGGCTGCGAGGCAAGCTGCCGGGCCGCCGCGTCACTACGCCAGTAAGTGAAAGATCGTTCGGCTCCGGTCAACGTGATGGCGTAGAGGCCGGGTCGTGCGCCGGCGATAACCGGGCTTGCGCCGATGCCGATACCATGCGCGTTGAAGAACTCGATCTGGTCGTGCGAGAACGGATCGTCGCCGAAGGCCGAGACGTAAGTGGCCGTGGTGCCCGTCAAGGCGGCAAGCGTCCAGAGCGTGTTGAAGGTATCGCCGGCGAAACCCATGCGCCAGTTGCCGCCTGTGCCGCCTGACAACTCGATCATGCATTCGCCGACCGCCGCCACGCCCTTCAGAGCCATGTTTTTCTCCCGATTGGTCCTAGCATGTCGCGGCGTCAGCGCCACGCCTTGACGGGTGCCGTTTTTTCCGGTCCGTAAGCTTCGGTACATGCAGACTGAATCATCGCTTGGCAAGTCTGCGGAGGAAGAGGCAAGGGCTTGGCATTCCTGGGGCGGTACATATTGGCGGCTATCGGCCTCGCAGCGGTGATCGGCGGGGTGCTGGCCGCCGTCTACCTGACTGCGCCGCGCCAGGCTGGGCCTGATCTCGCGCGGACGAAGAAAAGCGCGCACGGTCTGTTCGTCGCCAGCATCGCGCCGGACCGGGAGCCGATCACCCAGGGTGAACTGCACAGCTGGATACTGACGCTCAAGAGCGCGGCGGGCGAGCCCGTGGAAAACGCCGCGATCGACATCTCCGGCGGTATGCCGCGGCACAATCACGGGCTGCCGACCAGCCCGCAGGCGACGGATTATCTCGGCGGTGGCCAGTACCGGATCGACGGCATCAAATTCTCGATGACCGGCTGGTGGACCCTGCATTTCAACATTTCCGCCAAGGCGGGCTCGGACTCCGTCACCTTCAACGTGGTGCTGTGAGCGGCCATGCGCCGGCTTGGCCTGATTCTCGGGTTCTGTCTTCTGACGCTGGCCGGCTGCGGCAAGCCGGATTTTTCCGAGGCAGAGAAGAAGACGATCGCCTCGCTCGGCCTTTCGGCGCTACCGGCGCTCAAGCCCGACACGACCAACCGCTTCGCCGACCTGCCGGGTGCGGCGGCGCTCGGCTCGACGCTTTTCTTCGACCAGTCAATGAGCCGCGACGGCACGGTGTCCTGCTCGACCTGTCACAAGATCGACCGGCAGTTCCAGGACGACCTTGCGCAGGCGCAAGGGGTGGCGCGCACCAACCGTCGCACCATGCCGCTGGCCGGCGCTGCCTACAGCCCGTTCCTGTTCTGGGACGGCCGTCGCGACAGCCTTTGGGCGCAGGCGCTGACGCCGCTCGAGGACGCCCGCGAGCACGCCGGAAACCGCGCAGCCTATGCGCACTACATCGAGGCGCGTTTCGGCGAGCGCTACGAGAGGATTTTCGGGCCGCTGCCGGATCTTTCCGGCGTTCCTGCCAATGCGGGTCCGCTGGGTACCGAGGCGGAGAGAGCCGCCTGGAACGCGATGACGGAGGAGCAGCGCGACGGCGTGAATCGCGTCTTTGTCAATATCGGCAAGGCGATCGCGGCGTTCGAACGGTCGATCATGCCTATGGAAACGCGCTTCGACCGGTTCGCCAAAGCACTGGCGTCCGGCGTCCCGGCCGAAGGCGATGCGATTTTGACGGCGGAAGAAATCCAGGGGCTGAAGCTCTTTATTGGCCGCGCAAACTGTTCGACCTGCCATAACGGGCCGCGCTTCACAGACGACAGCTTTCACAATACGGGCGTGCCGCCTGTGCCGGGCCTTCCGGTGGATCGCGGCCGGGTCGATGCGGTTACACAGGTGGAGGCCGATCCGTTCAATTGCTTCGGCGCCTATCGGGACGGGCCGGAAGCAGCCTGCGGCGAGCTGAAATTCATCAACAAGGCCGCGCCGGAACTCGTCCGCGCCTACAAGACGCCATCGCTGCGCGGCGTTGCCGGACGTCCGCCCTATATGCATGCCGGGCAGTTCGCTTCCCTGGATGAGGTCGTGGCGCATTATGCCACCGCGCCCGCCAGCGTCGAGGGCGAAACGGAGCTTCACCCGTTGCGACTGTCGGAGCGGGAGCGCGCGGCGCTGGTGGCATTTCTGAAGACGCTGGGGGATTGAGACGATGCTTTCACCTTCTCCCCTTGTGGGAGAAGGTGCCTGACCGAAGCGAAGGCGGATGAGGGGTTTTGGAGGTAACAGCGCCGTATTTTTAAGCACCCCTCATCCGACCTCGCTTTCGCTTTGCTTGGCTCGGCCACCTTCTCCCAAAAGGGGAGAAGGTAAGGCAGCGTCTAACGGTCCTTCACCGTTTCCATCGCCACGAAGGTGGAGGTCTGCGCGACATGGGGCAGGGCGGAAATCCGCTCGCCGAGAACGCGCCGATAGGCGGCAATATCGCGTGTGCGCACTTTCAGCAGATAGTCGAAACTGGCCGCCATCATATGGCATTGCTCGATCTCCGCGACACCGGCGACGGCGTGGTTGAAGGCGTCCAGTGCGGTCGAGCGCGTATCCGAGAGTTTGACCTGCACGAAGGCGACGTGGCCTTCCCCCATCTTCTCCCTGTCGACGACCGCGGAATAGCCGCGGATATAGCCGTCTTTTTCGAGACGCTTCACCCGCGCCTGCACCGGCGTCTTCGACAGGCCGACCTTTTCCGCCAGTTCGGCCATGGAAAGGCGGCCCTGGCGGGACAAGGCCGACAGGATGGCGCGGTCGATGCGGTCCAATTGGTCTTCATTCATACAAATTACAGCCCGATCGATATTTTATTTGACCATAAATAGATCATATAGGTCGTTTTGTCGATTTCTTTGGATCGGTGAAAATTGAGGGCATGTGATAGCTTCAAGGAGCCTAGCCGCCTTCGAGGATACCATGCCCGCGCTCGACACGATCCGCCGCCAGATCCGCGCCAACTACCTTCCCGACGAGGGCGGGGCCGTGGCGCGGCTGGCTGTTGCGACGGAGCTGTCGGCGGAGGATCGGCAATCGATCTCGAAGCGGGCCGCAGGGCTGGTGCGCGCGGTGCGCGGATCGTCCGATCCGCGGCTGATGGAGGTCTTCCTGTCGTCCTACGGCCTGTCGACGCGCGAGGGCGTGGCGCTGATGTGCCTGGCCGAGGCGCTGCTGCGGGTTCCCGACACCGAGACCATGGACGATCTGATTGCCGACAAGATCGCGCCGCACGACTGGTCGGCGCATTCCGGCTCCTCGTCGTCCATCTTCGTCAACGCCTCGACCTGGGCGCTGATGCTGACCGGCCGGGTGCTGGAGGAGGGCGAGGGCAATATCGAGCGCACGCTGCGCTCCATGGTGCGGCGGTTGGGCGAACCGGTCATCCGCACCGCCGTCGCCGCCGCGATGCGCGAGATGGGCGAGCAGTTCGTTCTGGGGCGCACCATCGGCGAGGCGGTCAAGCGCGGCCGTTCGATGACGCAGAAGGGCTATGTCTATTCCTTCGACATGCTGGGCGAGGGGGCGCGCACCGAGCATGACGCGCTGCGCTATCTCAAGGCCTATGCCGATGCGATCGCCGCGCTGACGCCCGCCGCCAAAAGCGACGATATCCGCTGCAACCACGGCATTTCGGTCAAGCTGTCGGCGTTGCATCCGCGCTACGAAGTCTCCCAGAAGGAGACCATGTTGCCGGTGATGACCGAACGGCTCACCTCGCTGGCGCTCGCCGCCCGCGAGGCGCGCATGGGCCTCAACATCGATGCCGAGGAGGCAGACCGGCTCGACCTGTCGCTGGACGTCATCGAGACCGTGCTGGCCGACGAGCGGCTTGCCGGCTGGGACGGTTTCGGCGTCGTCGTCCAGGCTTACGGGCCGCGGGCTTTCTTCGTCATCGACTGGCTGCACGCGCTGGCGAAAAAGCTGGATCGCCGGATCATGGTGCGCCTCGTGAAGGGCGCTTATTGGGACACCGAGATCAAACGGGCACAGGCGATGGGGCTCGCCGGCTATCCGGTATTCACCCGCAAGGCCAACACCGACGTGTCCTACATGGCCTGCGCGCGAAAATTGCTGTCGATGACCGACCGCATCTATCCGCAGTTCGCCACCCACAACGCGCATACGGTGGCCGCCATCCTGTCGATGACGCCGGATCGCGACAGCTTCGAGTTCCAGCGCTTGCACGGCATGGGCGAGGCCCTGCACGAGACTGTGCGCAAGGCCGAGGGCACGCGCTGCCGCATCTATGCGCCGGTGGGCGCGCATTCCGACCTTCTGGCCTATCTGGTGCGCCGCCTGCTGGAGAACGGCGCTAACTCCTCCTTCGTGCATCAGCTGACCGACGAGGAGGTCGCGCCTGAGACGATCGCCCGCGACCCGCTGGAGGTGCTGGAAAGCCAAGGGCCTGCGGCGAACCCGGCCATCGCGAAGCCTTCGGCGATATTCGGCGCGGGCCGCCGCAATTCGAAAGGCTGGGACATCACCGATCCGGTGACGCTCGCCGCCATCGACAAGGAGCGGGAAAATTTCGCCGGTTCGCATAAGTGGATGGCGAAACCGCTGACGCCAACGGCAGGCAAAGGAAAAACGAGGGCGGTGCTGAACCCGGCGAACCCGTCGCAAACTATAGGGAACGTCACGGAGGCGACCGGGGAACAGGTGACTGCCGCCGTGCGCATTGCGGTCGAGGCACAGCCTGCATGGGCGGCGGTGCCGGTTGCCGACCGCGCCGCGATCCTGCGGCGCGCCGCCGATCTTTATGAGGCCAATGCCGTCGAGTTCTTTGCGCTGGCCACGCGCGAGGCCGGCAAGACGCTGGCGGACGGCGTTGCGGAGGTGCGGGAAGCGGTGGACTTCCTGCGCTACTACGCTGCCGAGGCGGCGCAGGCAGAGGTCGGAACGCAGGCGCGGGGCGCAATCGTCTGCATCTCGCCGTGGAATTTTCCGCTCGCCATCTTCACCGGCCAGGTCGCGGCGGCGCTGGCAACCGGCAATTCGGTTCTGGCCAAGCCGGCGGAACAGACGCCGCTGATCGCCTTCCGGGCCGTGGAATTGCTGCATGAAGCCGGCGTGCCCGGGGACGTGCTTCACCTGCTGCCGGGCGATGGGCCGTCGGTCGGCGCGCCGCTGACCGCAGACCCGCGCATCGCCGGCGTCTGCTTCACCGGCTCGACCGAGGTGGCGAAGACGATCGAAAGGCAGTTGGCCGAGACCGCGGCACCCGACGCGATGCTGATCGCCGAGACAGGCGGGCTGAACGCCATGATCGTCGATTCCACCGCGCTGCCGGAGCAGACCGTGCGCGACGTCCTGGCGTCCGCTTTCCAGAGCGCCGGCCAGCGCTGCTCGGCGCTGCGCATCCTCTATATCCAGAAGGACGTGGAGAAGAAGATGCTGGAGATGCTGCGAGGTGCGCTTGCGGCGCTCAGAGTCGGCGATCCGTGGGATATCTCAACCGATGTCGGCCCGGTGATCGACGACGAGGCGAAAAGTTCGATCCGGGGCTATGTCGAGGCGATGGCGGAACAGGGCAGGGCGATTGCGACGCTGGATGCTCCGCAGGACGGCCGGTTCGTCGCGCCGACGGTGCTGCGGGTCAAAGGCATCGGCGACATGGAGCGCGAGGTTTTCGGCCCGGTGCTACATGTCGCCGGCTTCGACGCGGACGAGATCGATGCCGTGATCGCCGCCATCAATCGCAGGGGCTACGGCCTGACCTTCGGGCTCCACACGCGCATCGAAGGCCGGGTGCAGCATGTCGTCGACGGCATCCACGCCGGCAACATCTACGTCAACCGCAACCAGATCGGCGCCGTCGTCGGCTCGCAACCTTTCGGCGGCGAGGGACTGTCCGGAACTGGACCGAAGGCCGGCGGGCCGCATTATCTGCGGCGGTTTCGCAAGAGCGGGCAGGGTGCGTTCGACAATACCCCCACCCCTCAAGGGGGAGGGGTTAGGGGTGGGGGTGCCAATCAACCGGATTCCGCGGTTTCAGCCACAACCCTGACCAACAAAATGCCGCTTCCGGCGCCCGACTGGGCAACGCGGCCCGACCGGATCGCCATTCTGCGCAAGCATCTGCGCGGAAAGGGCGCGGCGGCGATGGCAGCCGTCGCCAGCCTCGATTTCGGCCAGGTCGACCTGCCGGGGCCGACCGGAGAGGCCAACACACTGTCGCTGGTTCCGCGCGGCAGGGTGCTGTGCCTGGGTCCGGATGCCGACACGCTGCTGGCGCAGACTATCCAGGCGCTCGGCGCCGGCAACGCCGTTCTGGCGGCTGCGCCGGGGGCGCCGGCAATCCTTTCGGCCTTGATCGGCAAGGGCTTGCCGCTGGCGGCTGTCGACGGCGCAGTCGATGCCGAAAGGCTCCAGACCGCGCCGGTCGATGTCGCCGCCTTTTCCGGCGCTAGCGAAGAGATGCGCGCATTGCGTCGTGCGCTCGCCGCGCGCGAGGGGCCAATCGTGCCGCTGGTCAGCGAGGTGCTTTATCCGGCAGCCTATGCTCATGAGCGCGCGGTATGCGTCGACACGACGGCGGCGGGCGGCAATGCCAGCCTGCTGGCATCGGCCTGAGTCCATCCGCCTGCCGTTCAGGCACCTTCCACGACCGAAAAGCCCTCGAACTGCGGATGGCCGATATAGGAGACTTTGCCGGCGTTGCGGTGGGCGGCGCGGAAATTTTCCGATTTCGTCCAGGCGACAAAATCCTCGTGGCTTGCCCAAACGGTGTGCGAGGCAAAAAGCGTATAGCCTTCTTCCTCGTTGACCGGCCCGCGCAGCAGGTGGAACTCCTTGAACCCAGCCATCTCGGAGAGCGATGAATCGCGGTTCTTCCAGACGGTTTCGAAGGCTTCTTCCGCGCCCTTCTGCACCTTGAAGCGGTTCATGGCTATGTACATCGGCTATCCTTTCAGGGTTGCATGGCCGATTTCGATGTCGGCTTCAAATCAATAATTTTCCAAAGTTTGTTCATAAGTCACTTCACCCCCAGGGGCAGGGTGAAGGACCAGCTCGAGCGGCCGGCCTCGGCCGGGATCGGCGGGAAGGGCGCGGCCCGGTGCACGATGGCGAGCGCTGCCTGGTCGAGGTCCGGCGATCCGGAACTGCTGGCGATGCCAACGCCGTTCAAGCCGCCGCTGGCGCTGACGGTGAAGGAAACGCGGACATCGCGGCGCGCCTTTGAAATGGCCGATCGCGACAGGCTTCGCATGGCGCGCCGCAGTTTCGCCGCCACCTTGCCGGGATAGTTGGATACGGCCGCGTTCCCCGCGGCTGAGGATTTGCCGCTCCTGCCGGACAGGGTGTTGCGGCCGCTCGCCTCGCCGTTGGCAACGCCGCGCCTGGAGTCGGTCTGATTCTGTCCGTTGGAGCCGGAGCGCCTCTTTCCAGTTTCCGTCCTTTTGCGGTCGGACGGGTTCGTTTTTTCCGCTGGCTTTTCGGCCTTCTTCGTTGGCTTCGCCTTCTCTACTTTCTTCGACGGTTCTTTCGGCTCGACTTTCTTTTCGACGGGCTTTGGCTTTTCTACAGGTTTCGGCTTTTCAACAGGCTTCGCTGTCTCGATCGGTTCCGGCTCCGGGGTGATTTTTTCAGTCGGAAGGACAGGTTTCGCCTTGTTGACGTCTTCGGGCTCGACGGGCCGCGTTTCCACCGGCTGCTGGACAATGTTGTCTTCGGTCGGGGAGACCGTCTCCGCCGACAGGATTTCCGGCCTTGGGTCCACCGGCGCGGCAGTCTGCGTTTCGGCAGGCGCTGTTTCGGCCGGCGTCTCGACAACCGGCGAGACCGTCTCGGCGACAGGCGCCTCCGTCGGGGTTTCCTCAACCGGCTGAACGGTGTCCGCTTCGACCGGCAACGCCTCGATGCTTTCAACCGGCTTGGGCTGCACCATCGGCACCAGCGTGACCTGCAACGTATCCGGCTCATTGGCTGGGGGGCCGGAGGACGCCTGGTCTTCCGCTGCATTGCCGAGCAGAAGGACGCCGGCCTGGTCGGACCCCTCAATGAGCATATTGTCGTCGATAAATCCCGACAGGAATGCCCACGCCACGGCGGCGTGCAGCAGCAGCGAGCAGGCGAGGGCGATTTTCCACTTGGCACCGCTTTCGCGCGGCCGGCCCTTGGCCGTGCTCAGGGGCTCCTGCGGCTTGGCGGAAAGCTCGGCTCTGGTGTCGGTAATGTAGACATGCTCGCCCGCATCGCGCAGCCCCGGCTGCAGGGCGCCGTGCGGAATGGCGAAGAGCGGATCGTCGGGTTCGGGCGGCATGGCGCCCGAACCGGCGAGAGGCCAGGCAACGGTGGCTCGCGAAAATGCTGGCTCCATTCCCATTACAATATTCCGATCAGACTCCGAAGGTGATGCCGGCCTTGCTCGCCGTCTTGAGGCTGCGCATGCAGGCCGCCGGCTCGATGCCGCTGCCGACGCATTCGGTGGCGCTGTTGACCAGAACCCGGCTGATCTTGCCGCAATCGGTCCCGGAAAGGTCGAAACGCGTCACGCGGGTCTTGCCGGCGGGCAGTTCCTTGAAGTCCAGCACAGTCAGCCGGTCGACGACGCCCGTATCGTCGAACAGGGCGATCTCGAACGCCGCTTTGGACAGGTCGGCGCCGAGGCTGTTGTTGACGACGAAGGTCAGCCGGCAGCCCTTGTCGGAGGGCTGCGCGGCGTTGAGCTCAAGCGAGAGCATGGGGGGTGCCGGCTGCTGTGCCTGGGCGGGCTGAAAGGCAATCCAGGACGCTGCGGCCAGAATAGCCCCGTAGGTTGCACAGATTGCCCTCCGGTTCATTGTCAGCCTCCAAATCGCATGGTCGCGGCGAGCTTCACCGATACGCCGGGTTCATAAAGCGCTGCTGTCGTGGTGGTGTTCAGCGGATTGGCGTACTTGACGTCGAAAATGTTGTCGACGCGGAAGTCGAGCTTGAAATCGTCGGTCGCCTGGTAGCTGGCAAAGGCATTGACCAGCGTGTAATCGTCCGCCGTGGCGTTGCCCTTCGGCTTGCCATTGTACTGGACTTCGCCTCCAACAGTCAGACGATCCTCGAAGAAGCGGAAGCCGAGCTGCGCGGTGATCTGCGAGGAGGGTGTGGTGACGAGATCGGCGCGTTCGCCGTCGTAGTCGATCGTGTAGCCGTCCACGATGGAAGCCGACAACCCGGCAAAACCCCAGCCGGCATCGTACACGCTTTCCAGTTCGAAGCCGTCGATCCTGGCCTTGGCGAAGTTCTGATACTGGGTGCAGATCGGAATGGTGCCGCCGAACGGGCAGCCGCTGGTCGGATCGAAGGGCGACAAGGTGACGCCGTCGATGTAGTCCTTGACGTCGTTGTTGAAGTAGGCGGCCTTGATGCGGAGCGCATCGTCCGGCTGGAAGACGCCGTCAGTCTTGTAGTTGACGCCGAATTCCCAGGTCTTGCCGATCTCGGGCTTCAGGTTCGGATTCGGCAGGAACGGGAACGATACGCCGGCCGGGTGCAGGCCGCTGATCAGCGTCTCGGTGAGCGAAGGCGAGCGGTACCCCTCGGCATAGGTGCCGTAGAACTGCAAGCCTTCCAGACGCGGGCCGTCGAAAGGCGAGACGCCGACGGTGACGCGCGGCGAGAGCCTGTCGCCGGAATTGTCGATGTCGCCGCCTTTCAGGCTGTAGGTATCGTAGCGCAGGCCGGCGATCACCTGCAGCCAGTCCCAGGTGATCTTGTCCTGGATGTAGGCGCCACCAACCTGGCGCTTGCCTGACGGCGTGTAAAAGGAATCGCCGCCGGCTGCGCCCTCGGTGTCGACATCGTCGCTGACGAGGTCGCCGCCATAAGTCAGTTCGTGATCGAAGCCGCTGGTCTCGAAGCGCGATGTGTTCCAGATGTCGACGCTGGTGGTGCCGATATCGAAGGTGTTCAGCGATCCGGCCGGCAGGACGACCGGCAGGCCGGTAACCGGGTCAAAACGTCCGCCGAGAGGTCTCAGGCTGGTCTGGTCGATGCCGGTGCTGTTGTAGGCGACGTTGACATGGAGGTCGAGCCAGCTCTTGTCCTCGTCGGTGATGTTGTAGCGGGCCGTCCAGGTGTTCTGCTTCATGTCGAGGTCGTAGGCCGGCGAACCGCCGCTGACTTCCTGCCAGCTGTCGCTGGCGCCGATCCAGCCGAGCTTCAACTCGCTGTTCTCGGTCGGCTTGATGTCGGCCTTGAGCATGCCGCTCAGCACGTCGAAGCCGGTGCCGCCGACGGTGTCGCCGCCGCCATCCTTGTAGTCGTCGTAGTCGCGGTAGACGATGTTGCCGAGCACGCCGACATTGTCGCTGAACTTGTAGGCGCCGGTGGCGCTGGTGGTCCAGCCGTCGCCATTGCTTTCATACCGGCCGGTCAGCGAGGCGCCCCAGGTTTCGCCGGGACGCAGGAAATCGTCGGCATCCTTGGTGGCGAGCATGACGACACCGCCGATAGCGCCCGAGCCATAGGTGTTGGCAACAGGACCGCGGATCACGTCGGCCGAATTCAGCAATTCCGGATCGACCCAGAAGGTTGATTGCGTGCCGTGGTCGGAACGCTGGAAATTCTGACGTGCGCCATCGAGGATGACCTGGACACGGCCGAAATCCTGCAGGCCGCGGATGTTGACGCTCGAATTGATACGCCTGGCATCGGCCTGCATGGTAATGCCCGGAACGCCGAAAAACACGTCGCCGGGCGTCGTAGCCATGCGGCGGTCGAACTGTTCGCGGTCGACATGGCTCGATGACGACATCGATTCGATCGGAGTTTCGCCGGTGCGGCTGAGCAACAATATTTTATCCAGAAGCGTGGCGCCGGCCGGCGTCTTTGCCTGTTCTTCCTGCTGCGCCTGATCGGCATTCGGCTCGCTGGCGTCCTGCGCATAAGACAGGGAAGCCGATAGCGCGACGATTGCGGCTCCGGTCAGAAGCGAGGCCGCGCCTGTTGGCGTGCGCCGACGCGTCAGTCGCCTGCTTTCATCGGTGATTTCGTCCCGCTGCCCCAGCCCCATTTCCAACTCCAGATCCTTTGCCTGCTGGCTGGCCACGGCGCTCGCTCGCAAATTTCTCTCAAACCGGCGCCTTAAATGTTGACTCATTTGGTCCGGTATTGCACTGACTAGTAAACATGATTATTCAAGTCAAGAAATGAATCGGCATTTGCCCGGCCGTTAAGCGGGCAACGGCAGAGACAGGAGTCGCACTCGATGAACTCGCACAATCCCGACGATTTCCGCTATCGCTTCCGCCGCCAGGAGACGCGCGCGCCGCTGCGCGTGGACCGCGTTCCATTGTCTGTCCGGACACTCTCCTCGAACTCGCTGTTCCAGGGCGATCATGAGATCGGCATCGAGCATCACGGCGCGCTCTACCGGCTCAAGATCACCCGGCAGGGCAAGCTCATCCTAAACAAGTAAGACCCGACGGCAGGCAATCATGGACCAGCGCATGAAACCCACTCCGCAAGACATAAGGCGCGCGCGGATCGACAATCCGAAAATGCGCGAGCGCGATCTCGCCGCCGATCTCGGCATTTCCGAAGCCGAATTGGTGGCGGCGCATTGCGGAGAGGGTGTTGTGCGGGTCGAGCCGCGCGTCGATGCGCTGCTGAACGGACTTGAGGCTGTCGGCGAAGTCATGGCGCTGACCCGTAACGAAAGCGCCGTGCACGAGAAGATCGGCATCTACGACAAGATCGTCACCGGCAACCACAACGCTATGGTGCTGGGCGCCGATATCGACCTGCGCATCTTCCCGAAGGTCTGGGCGCATGGGTTCGCTGTCGAGAAACGCGACGGCGACGCGGTGCGCCGCAGCCTGCAATTCTTCGACGAGGCTGGAGAGGCTGTACACAAGGTGCACCTGCGGCCGGATTCCAATCTTCAGGCTTACGAGAAGCTGGTCGCGGAGTTGACCTCCAGCAACCAGGAGCCGCGCATGGAAGTGAGCGGCCCGGCCATCGACGACGATGCCGCGGCCGAGGACGGCTCGGCAAGCGTCGACGACCTGCGCAACCGCTGGAGCCAGCTTACCGACGTGCACCAGTTCTTCGGTATGCTGCGCACGCTGAAGCTCAGCCGCCGCCAGGCCGTGCGGATGGTCGGCCAGGACTATGCCTGGCTGCTCGACAATGACGCATTGCCGGCGATGATGAATCATGCCGCCGACGGCGACATGCCGATCATGTGCTTCGTCGGCAACCGCGGCTGCATCCAGATCCATTCCGGGCCGATCAAGTCGATCAAGACGATGGGGCCTTGGATCAACGTTCTGGACGAGAAATTTCATCTGCATCTCAGGCTCGATCACATTCAGGAGGTCTGGGCCGTGCGCAAGCCGACCAAGGACGGCCATGTCACATCGCTCGAGGCCTATGACGGCGACGGGAAGATGATCATCCAGTTCTTCGGAAAGCGGCATGAGGGGCAGGGCGAGCGCGAGGACTGGCGCTTCCTGACGGAGAACCTGCCACGCATTCCCAGCCCCAACGCCGCCTGAAAGGGGTTTCGATGAGGTATTTTCGCAGCCTGCTGGGGGCGCTTGCAGTCGGCCTGGCTTCGCAAGGCCTGCCGGCGACGGCCGCGGAAGGCGTCTCGGTATTTCCGGACACGTCAAGGATCGTCGGCATCGGCGGTGCAATCACCGAGATCGTCTTCGCTCTTGGCGAACAGGACCATCTGGTGGCGCGCGATTCGACCAGCGTCTATCCCGAAGCGGCGTTCAAGCTTCCCGATGTCGGCTATATGCGCCAGCTTTCGCCGGAAGGCGTGCTGTCGGTCAATCCGACCGGTATTCTGGCGCTTCAGGGCAGCGGTCCGAAGGAGGCCGTCGACGTTCTGAAGAAGGCCAGCGTGCCTTTCATCGAGGTGCCAGAGAACTACGACCACCAGGGCATCCTCGACAGAATCCGCATCGTCGGGAAGGCGCTCGGCGCCGACGCCAAGGCCGACGCGCTGGTGGCGGAGACGGACGCCAGACTGAAGGCGGTGGAAAGCCAGGTCGCTGCGGTGAAAGAGCGCAAGCGCATCCTGTTCATCCTCTCCGCGCAGGGCGGCAAGATACTGGCGTCGGGAAGCGACACCGCGGCCAACGGCATCATCTCGCTCGCCGGAGCGGTCAATGCCGTGGAAGGCTATTCCGGCTACAAGCAGCTTTCCGACGAGGCCATCGTCACCGCAGCGCCGGACGTCATCCTGATGATGCGGCGCGGCGGTCCAGAGACATCCAACGCCGAGGTTCTCGGCAACCCCGCCATCGCCCAGACACCGGCGGGGAAGGCGAAGAATGTCATCCGCATGGATGGCAACTATCTGCTCGGCTTCGGACCCCGCACCGCCGGCGCCATTCACGATCTCGCGCTCGCGCTCTATGGCGGGCAGGTCGCCAATTGAACGGCCGGCGGGATGGTTGACCAGACCCTGACCGGTATGTCCGGCATGACCACGGCGGCAGAAGGCGACCGGTCCGTCCGCGCCCGGGCGATCATCGTGCTGCTGGCGGCGGTTCTTCTTGTCACCGCACTGTTCAGCCTGACCGCGGGCGCTTCCGACGCCTCGCCCGTCGGTGTGGCACGCGACTGGCTGTTCGGCCCGGTGACGGGAACGGATGTGCTCAGCGCGCGAGACCGCATCATCGTCAATGACATACGCCTGCCACGCGTGTTGATGGGAGCACTGATCGGCGCCGCACTGGCGGTATCGGGCGCGGTGATGCAGGGGCTGTTCCGCAATCCGCTGGCCGACCCCGGCCTGATCGGTATTTCGGCCGGCTCGAGCCTCGGCGCCGTCGGCGTGATCGTGCTGGGCGCGACCGTACTTCACCCCTTTACGTCGATATTCGGCCTGATGGCGCTGCCGTTCGCCGCCTTCGCCGGAGGGCTTATAACGACGCTGATCCTCTACCGCATCGCTACGCGGCAAGGGCAGACGTCGGTGGCGACGATGTTGCTTGCGGGTATTGCGCTGGCAGCGCTCGCGATGGCGCTGACCGGCGTGCTGATCTACATGGCCGACGACCGGCAATTGCGCGACCTGACGTTCTGGCAGCTCGGCTCGCTGGCCGGCGCGACGTGGCAGAAAATCGGCGTCGTCGGTCCCATCATCGCGGTGGCGCTGGCTGCGACGCCATTCCTGGCGCGCGGGCTCAACGCGCTGGCGCTCGGAGAGGCCACCGCGCACCACCTCGGCGTGCCCGTCCAGCGGCTGAAATACACCGCCATCGTCGCCGTTGCGGCGGCGGTCGGCGCATCGGTCGCCGTCAGCGGCGGCATCGGTTTCGTCGGCATCGTCGTGCCGCATCTGCTCAGGCTGCTGATCGGGCCGGACAACCGCTATCTGCTGCCGGCCTCGGCGCTGCTGGGCGCTGTGCTGCTTCTGCTGGCGGATGCGGTCGCGCGCACCATCGTCGTGCCGGCCGAACTGCCGATCGGCATCGTCACGGCCTGCGTCGGCGGACCGTTCTTCCTGTGGATCCTGCTGCGCAAGCGCGGCGTCGTCGACCTTTAGCGAGAAACACATGATCGACGCGCACGACGTCTCGGTGGCGATAGGCAACAAGACAATCGTCGCCGCCGTCGATTTCACCGCCAGAGCCGGGGAGGTGACGGCGATCGTCGGGCCGAACGGGTCCGGCAAGACCACCTTGCTGCGGGCGCTATCCGGCGATCTTCCCTATAGGGGCCGGGTTGCGATCAACGGTTTCGACCTTGCGGGCCTCAAGCCGGTCGAAGCGGCATCGATGCGCGCCGTGCTGCCGCAGGCGACGACGCTGGCGTTTCCCTTCACCGTGCGCGAGATCGTCAGGCTGGGGCTGGTCGGCGGCCGTTCCGGCGCGCTGGCCGGAGAGGACGATCGCCTGCCGGAGCGTGCGCTGGCGCGCGTCGACCTCGAAGGGTTTGCCGGCCGCTTCTACCAGGAGCTTTCAGGCGGCGAGCAGCAGCGCGTGCAACTGGCGCGCGTGCTCTGCCAGGTCTGGGCGCCGGTGCTGGACGGCAGGCCGCGCTACCTGCTGCTCGACGAGCCGGTTTCCAGCCTCGACATCAGGCACCAGCTCACTATCATGGATGTGGCGCGCGACTTCGCCCGGCGCGGCGGCGGTGTCGTCGCCATCCTGCACGACCTCAACCTGACCGCCATGTACGCCGACCGCATCTTCGTCATGCACCGCGGCCGGCTGGCGGCGGACGGCGTTCCGGAAGACGTGCTCAGCGACAATCTGATGGATACGGTGTTCGGCTGCCGGCTGAGGATCGGCGCATTGCCGGCCGGCAACATGCCGTTCGTGCTGCCGCAGTCGGCAGCACGTTGAACAACCACGGCAGGAATTCGGTCTAAGCAGGTATGACGCTTACCGTCAGGCCGCCGGCGCGCGACGTTCGATCATGTCGATGCCGAGCAGGTTGCGCACGTTCGGGCGTGCGGCGACGAGGTCGGCGATCGAATAGCGGGCGAGCACCTCGAAGAAGGCGTTGAGCGCCTCGCGCAAAGCCGAGTTCAGCGCGCAGCTGTCGACGAGCGGGCATTCGGTGTCGCTCTCGAAGCATTCGGCCATGGCGAAGTTTTCTTCCGTCACGCGGACCACATCGAAAAGGCTGATCTGTGCAGCCGGGCGTCCGAGCCGGACACCGCCATTGCGGCCACGCACGGTTTCAACCAGACCGTGCTCCACCAAAGGCTGCAGGATCTTGAACAGGAAGAGTTCGGAGACCGTGTAGGCAGTGGCGATTTCAGGAATACGGCTCAGCTGGCCGTCATTGGCCGCGCAATACATCAGGATGCGCATGGCGTAGTTGGTTTGGCGCGTGAGACGCATGATCGTTCCTCACATGGCAATCGTTCGTTGAATATGGCCTATACCTTGGAACAATTCCAGACAAGGCGAGATCGCATACATGATTTTTTTTGTCCACTTTTAAGACGCCCGAGAAAAAGGCCGCAGCGACACCGCCGCGGCCTTTTGGAAACACCGGTGCAGCCGCGCTCAGTCCTCGTTGGCGGTGACCGTGAGGCCAAGCGTCTTGGGCAGGCTCTTGGGATCGGACGCTGCGCCCGCGGCGATCAGCGCGAACGGCACAGGCGCCGGCGGAGCTGCCTTGATTTCGAGGCTCTTCGGATCGTCGAGGAATTTGCCGACGGCGGTGGTGACCTGCGCGGTCAGTTCCGGATCGTTGAGCTGAGCCATGCCGAAGGGCACGATCGCCTTGGCCTGGTTGGCGATATCCTTGGCCGACATGCCCTGCTGCTTGGCGACATAGTCCAGCACCTTGCCGGTGAGGGAATCGTCGTCGAAACGGATCGAGGCGGCGTTGAAGCTGAGCTGCTGCATGAGGCCGAGCATGGCCATGCTCTGTGCCGACTTGTCGGCGTCGTCTGGCTGCGCGGCCATCTTCTTCTGCAGCTCCTGCAGCGACTTGATGAAATCCACCGTGTAGCCGCCCAGGTCGAAGGTCATGCCGAAGGTGCCGGCGTCGTCGACGGTGATGTCGTACTGCGACAGGACCATCTTGCCGTCCGAAGGTTGCCACGTGCCGCCGACCTCGATGTTGCCGGAAATATTCTGGTAGCCGAGCCCGTCGATGAGCTGCTTCGACTTCGGGTCCTGCACCAGCGAAAGGTCGCCGGTGAATTTCTCGGCCGCGCCGGTGAATTCCATCGCGTTGCCGTCTTCCGGCGGCGTGATCTCGACGGAGAAATTCTCCATGGTAAAGGCGGGCTTGTCGCCGGTCCTCACGGTCAGATTTTCGAGCTCCGCCGACTTGTACATCATCAGGCCGGCGATCGGATCGGTGGCGTTCTCCGGCGGCAGTGTCAGGTCGCTCATGACGAACGGGCTCATTTCGACCGACATGCCTTCGACGGTGCGCGATATGGCTTCGGTCGAAACGCTGTCGACCGTGTAGGTGCCGTTGTCCTCGGAGATGCCTTCAAGGGTCACCTTGCCGATGGGCAGGTTTTCCTTTTCGGCGGCGGGTTTGATGGAAACGCCATCCAGCACCATGCTGGAGGCATCGCCCGAGACGCCCGTCCAGGCGATCTCGACGCCCTGCTTGGCCATCAGCGCCTTGATGCGGTCGGCCACGGCGGTCGCGTCCTGCGCAAAGGCGGCATTCAGCGGAAGGGTGAGAAGGAACGTTGAAAAGGCAAGTTTCTGAAAAGTCGAGCGGTGGAGCGTCATCGCGTTTTCCCTGAAAATGGTCCTTGGCGTTTGCCGAATGCTGTACGCCGTCACCTGTCCGTGAAGAACTGGACTGGAAAAAGGCGTTGCCGCCACATTGGTCGAAAATCGCGCAAAAAGGCAATTCTGGACATTTCGGCGCTGTTCGGCGACGTGTCCGCGAGCGACAACGATCCGGGCCGCTTTCCGGCTCCGCAAGGCCGTCGACGCCGCGACGGCCGCAAAACCTCGCCTCTTGCCGCGAATCAGCCGCTCGGATAGTCCCAAACCATGGGAAAAAGCCTTTTGCCGCCCGGAAATGGCGGCGACGACCACATAGAGCCAGTCGACCTCAAGAAGGCGCTGGAAGAACGTTACCTCGCCTACGCGCTGTCGACGATCATGCACCGGGCGCTGCCGGACGTTCGCGACGGTCTGAAGCCGGTGCACCGGCGTATCATGCATGCCATGCGGCTGCTGCGGCTGAACCCGGACCAGGGTTTCGCCAAATGCGCCCGCATCGTCGGCGAAGTTATGGGCAAGTTCCACCCGCATGGCGACCAGTCGATCTACGACGCGCTGGTGCGGTTGGCGCAGGATTTCTCCATGCGCTACCCGCTGGTCGACGGGCAGGGCAATTTCGGCAATATCGACGGCGATAACGCCGCCGCCATGCGCTACACCGAAGCGCGCATGACCGAGGTGGCGACCGAGCTTCTGTTCGGCATCACCGAGGACGCCGTCGATTTTCGCCCGACCTACAATGAGGAGGACGAGGAACCGTCGGTCCTGCCGGGCGCCTTCCCGAACCTGCTCGCCAACGGTTCGTCCGGCATCGCAGTCGGCATGGCGACGTCCATTCCGCCGCACAACGCCGCGGAGCTTCTGACGGCCGCGCTTCACCTGATCGACAACCCGGCCGCTTCCGTCGCCGAGCTGATGACGCCGCCGGACGAATGGGCTGCGATCGAGGCCGAAGGACGCGACAATCCCGAGGCGCTGCTGAAATGCAAGGTGCGCGGGCCGGATTTCCCGACCGGCGGCACCGTGGTGGACGACTGGCCGTCCATCGTTTCATCCTATGAAGCCGGGCGGGGCGGGTTCCGTGTCCGCGCCAGATGGGAACAGGAAGACCAGGGCAGGGGCACCTGGACCATCGTCGTCACCGAGATTCCCTATGGGGTGCAGAAGGCCCGGCTGATCGAGAAGATCGCCGAGCTCCTGATCGCGCGCAAATTGCCGCTGCTGGAAGACATACGCGACGAGAGCGCCGAGGACATCCGCATCGTTCTGGTGCCGAAGAGCCGGACCGTCGATCCCGGCATATTGATGGAATCGCTGTTCAAGCTCACGGAGCTGGAAAGCCGCTTTCCGCTCAACATGAACGTGCTGTCGCGCGGCAAGGTGCCGAACGTGCTGTCGCTGAAGGGCGTGCTGCGCGAATGGCTCGACCACCGCCGCGACGTGCTGCTGCGCCGTTCCAACCACAGGCTCGCCGAGATCGAGCGGCGGCTGGAAATCCTCGCCGGCTATCTGGTCGCCTATCTGAACATCGACGAGGTGATCCGCATCATCCGCGAGGAGGACGAGCCCAAGGCCGTCATGATGGCGCGCTGGGAGCTGACCGACGTCCAGGCGGAGGCGATCCTCAATCTCCGGCTGCGGCAGCTGCGCAAGCTGGAGGAGTTCGAAATCCGCAAGGAATTCGAGGCGCTGTCCGAGGAAAAGAAGCAGATCGAGGAACTGCTGGCGTCGGAAGCGCGGCAGTGGAAGACGATCCGTTGGGAAATCGTCACGCTTCGCAAGAAGTTCGGCCCCGACACGGAGAACGGCGCGCGGCGCACGCACTTCGCCGACGCGCCGGAGCATGACGTGACCGACATCGCCCACGCGATGATCGAGCGCGAGCCGGTGACCGTCGTGGTGTCGGAAAAGGGCTGGCTGCGGGCGATGAAGGGCCATCTGACCGACCATTCGCAGCTGACCTTCAAGGAAGGCGACGGGCTGAAACTCGCTTTTCCCGCGCAGACCACGGACAAGATTCTCGTCTTCACCACCGGCGGCAAGTTCTACACGATTGGCGCCGACCGGCTGCCTGGCGGACGCGGCCACGGCGAACCGATCCGCATCATCGTCGATATGGAGAACGACCAGGACATCGTCACTGCCTTCGTCCACGATCCGAAGCGGAAACTGCTGCTGGTCTCGCATGAGGGCAACGGCTTCGTGGTGCCGGAGTCTGAAGTCGTCGCCAACACCCGCAAGGGCAAGCAGGTGATGAACGTCAAGGCGCCGGACG